>NZ_CP107852.1:5530653-6261306 GCF_036346875.1 Nocardia sp. NBC_00508
GCGGTTACCTCGCGCCGCTGGTCGCCGCGCGCCCGGACAGCGGCGTCGCGTTCGCCATCCTGATGGCCGGACCAGGCGTGCCGGGTTCGGACATACTCATAGAACAAACCCGCCTGATCGCGACCGCGAACGGCACGCCCCCAGACCAGGTGGACACTCGGGTGCGCGAGATCAGCGAGCTGGCCGCTCTGCTGAAAGCGGGCGACTCGGCGGGCGCCAAGGACCTGGCGCGCCGCCAGAACCAGGCGCTGCCCGCCGATCAGCGCGTGCCCGACGAAGAGGCGGCCGCGCAGATCACGCCCAATCTGGCCGCCCTCGTCGCCTACGATCCCGCGCCCGCCCTCGCCGCCTTGCGCATCCCGGTGCTCGCGTTCTTCGGCGGCAAGGACCTCCAGGTTCCCGCCGCCCAGAGCGAGCAGCCCATGCGTGCCCACCTCGCGGCCGACCCGGACGCGACCGTCCACGTCTTTCCCGGTCTCAACCACCTGATGCAGCCCACCGAGACCGGCCGCCCCAACGAGTACAGCTCCATCCACACAACCATCGCGCCCGAGGTGCTCGACTACGTCACCGGCTGGCTGCGGCAACGGGTTCCGGCGAAGTAGCAGCGCGCCGCGAGAGCCGCTGCGCTGCGGTGCGAACGCTTACTTAGACTTATGGCCATGAGCGCACCCACGGTCGATCTGATGGATTACTCGGATGTCATCGCCCGGTTCGAGCCGGTGCTCGGCATGGAGGTCCACGTCGAGCTGAACACCGCGACGAAGATGTTCTGCGGTTGCCCGACCGAGTTCGGCGCGCAGCCCAATACCCAAGTTTGCCCGGTGTGCCTCGGTCTGCCCGGCTCGCTTCCGGTGGTGAATCAGAAGGCCGTCGAGTCGGCGATCCGGATCGGGCTGGCGCTGAACTGCACGATCACCCCGTGGGGCCGGTTCGCGCGCAAGAACTACTTCTACCCCGACCAGCCGAAGAACTACCAGATCAGCCAGTACGACGAGCCGATAGCCACCGATGGGCACCTGGATGTGCTGCTCGACGACGGCAGCACCTTCCGGGTCGATATCGAGCGCGCGCACATGGAGGAGGACACCGGCAAGTCGGTGCACATCGGCGGCGCGACCGGCCGTATCCACGGCGCGAGCCACTCCCTGCTGGACTACAACCGGGCGGGCGTTCCGCTGATCGAGATCGTCACCAAGCCGATCACCGGCGCGGGGGAGCGCGCGCCGGAGGTGGCGCGGGCGTACGTGACGGCACTGCGCGATCTGCTGAAGTCGCTCGGCGTCTCGGACGTGAAGATGGAGCAGGGCTCGCTGCGCTGTGACGCGAACGTCTCGCTGATGCCCATCGGCGCAGCCGAATTCGGTACCCGCACGGAGACCAAGAACGTCAACTCGCTGCGCAGCGTCGAGGTCGCGGTGCGTTTCGAGATGCGCAGGCAGGCCGCGGTGCTCGCGGGCGGCGGCACGATCGTGCAGGAGACCCGCCACTTCCACGAGACCGACGGCAGCACCTCGCCCGGTCGGCGCAAGGAGACCGCCGAGGACTACCGCTACTTCCCCGAACCCGACCTGGAACCCGTCGCGCCCGACGCCGAGTGGGTCGAGCAGCTGCGCGGCACCATCCCCGAGTACCCCTGGCTGCGCCGCGCGCGCATCCAGTCCGACTGGGGCCTGTCCGACGAAGTGATGCGCGACCTGGTCAACGCGGGCGCGCTCGACCTGATCATCGCGACCGTCGACGCGGGCGCCCCGGCGAACGAGGCGCGCTCCTGGTGGGTCGCCTACCTCACCGAGAAGGCCAAGGAGCGCGACGTCCAGCTCGACGAGCTGCCGATCACCCCCGCCCAGGTCGCCGAGGTGATCAAGCTGGTCGACGCGAAGACCATCAACAACAAGGTCGCCAAGCAGGTCGTCGACTACGTGCTGGCGGGGGAGGGCGACCCGGCGCAGATCGTCGAGGCCAAGGGTCTCGGCATGGTCAGCGACGACAGCGCCCTGCAGGCCGAGGTGGAGAAGGCGCTCGCCGCCAACCCCGACATCGCCGACAAGATCCGCTCCGGCAAGGTACAGGCCGCGGGCAAGATCGTCGGCGACGTCATGAAGGCCACCCGTGGCCAGGCCGACGCGGCGCGCGTCCGCGAGCTGGTGCTCGCCGCCTGTAGCTGAAAGCTCGTCGCTTCGCTCGACAAGCGTGCGGCCTGACATAGCTCGTAGGGGCCGACTCCACGCCAGGCGCGCCCTCCTGCGCGGCGGCGCGGCAGCCGCCACCGCCACCGCCGTCTTCGGCGCCGGACGCGGCTTCTCGGCGTGCTCGGCGTAGTGGCCCTTGGAGTCGGCCCCTACGCTGTCCCGGATCAGTCCGGTCCGCCGCCGCCTGCCTGCGGCGGTGGGATGCGCACCACGCGGTCGTCGAACGGTCCCGGCTGGCCGTCGGTCTTGTTCACCGTGGTCACCCAGATGGTGCCGTCGGCGCCGACCGCGGCGCCGCCGAGCTGGCCGTATTTGTCCTGGGCGACCAGTGTCGGCGCCGCGGTGACCGCGTGGGTATTCGGGTCGGCGGCCGTGATGGCGAGGGCCTTCGCGCGGGTCAGCGAGATCGCGACACCGTCGACGGCCGCGGCGCAACCGGCGACGCCGGGGCGATCGGGCCAGGTCCACGCGGTGGTGACCACACCGTCGCCGCCGAGGCGCTGCAGCCGGTCCTCGGCGGCGACGCGGTCGGTGATCCAGATGCTGTCCTTGGTGTCCCGGCACACGTCCCCCGCGGTGCCGATCCCCGAGACGGCGATTTCCGGCGACGACGTGCGACCGGGTACCAGCGATTTCACCCGCAGCAGCTTGCCGGCGAGCGAGCCGGCGGAGGCGGCCGCTGAGGGGTTGCCTGCGTCGCCGGTCAACACGAGCATCTGGTCGGGCGAGGTGAAATCGATCGCGCCACGATTTCCGCTGGAGCCCTTGGGGATTCCCGTGAGGATGTCCTTCGGCGCGCCGCCCTCGGCGATGCGGACCACCCGGTTGTCGCTGGAAGTGGTGATGTAGGCGTACATCAGCCCGTCTTCAGGGTAGGTCGGGGACAGGGCGATATCGCTCAGGCCGCCGTCGGTGGAGCCGTCCACGTCCAGTTGCGCGATCTCGACCGGCGGCTGCTCCGGGGCCACCTTGAGGATGCGCCCGGTCCGGCGTTCCGCGACCAGTGCGCTGTCGCCGAGCGTGACCAGGCCGCCGGTCGTGTCCAGGCAGGTCGCGACCACCGCCGGGTCCGGATCGATGCAGGGCCCGCTCGGCCGGGTGGTCGAGGTGGGCGGCTGGTTCGGTTTCCTCGGGTCGATGTCGGCTCCCCGCAGCGTCGGCTCCGGGGTGAACGGACTGGACGCCGAATCGTCGAACCGGGCGCAACCGGCCAGCAGCGCGGCACCGAGCGCCAAGCTCGCCGCGAGGCGGCCAACGACAACCAAACTCATAGCTCAGACGTTACGGAAATACCGCCGCGCGCGCCGCCTCCGGGTGGGTGTTGCGCGCACACTGACACGCCGTGCCGCTTACTCGCCCGCGGTAGCGCGGCGCGGCTTAGGGTAGTGGCCGTGACCGACAAGGCGAAAGACACGCCCGCACCTCCGTTAGCCGAGGACTCCGCGCCGTCCACGGCCGAGCAGTCGGTGGCGGCGTCCACCGGTCGAGGAGTGAGCAGCCCGTTCGACTCGCCCACCGAGCAGTTCCATCGGGTGGATCCGTCCGCGCGCCGACGGCTGGGCAAGGACGTCCCCCGCACCGACGACGAACTCGGGCTCGACCCGGAGGTTCCGACCACGGCGGAGACCAAGGCCGTGCCCACCTACGACTACGCGAGCATCCCGCCCGCGGCGGCTCCGCCGACCGAGACCGGCGGATTGCGCCGCCGCCGCACCGCCGAAAATCGCCGCGGCACATTAGATTTAGGCTTGCTTCTGCTGCGCCTGGTCGTCGGCGGCACGTTCGTCTACCACGGGTTGCAGAAGCTCACCGGCTGGTTCCACGGCCCCGGCCTGGACGGTACCCGCGAAATGATGGAGCGCGGTGGCTGGGACCACCCGACGCTGTCCACCATCCTGGTCATCGCCGGCGAAGTCGGTGGCGGCGCGCTGCTGATCCTCGGCCTGGCCACACCGCTGGCGGCGGGCGCGGTGCTGGCGGTCATCCTGGACGCCTGGGCCTGGAAGCAGGGGATGGCCCCCGGGTTCCAGTACAAGGCGGGTCCCGGGGCGGTCGAGCTGGAGAGCATTCTCGCGGGTACGGCCGCCGTCATCATCTTGACCGGCCCGGGACGCTATTCCTTCGATGTCAAGCGAGGCTGGGCCACCCGGCCCCATATGGGCTCGTTCACCGTGCTCCTGCTCGCCATCGCCGCCGCGGTCGGCACGTATTGGTACCTGCACGGCGGCAATCCACTCACCGGCATCGGCCCGTTCGACTAGCGCCGTTCCGGCTCGCTACCGCGCGGAACAGATGTGCGGTGCCCGCACCGCAGGGCGGGTGGGCACCGTTTCGCCAACACAGCTCCTGCGATGTATCGGTCGGGTGGGCGAGGCGGCGGAATCCGTGCGCACGGTCACCCTGTTCGTGGGTTCACCCGGCAGTTGGTGTGGAGGTATCGAGCGGTGCCGTTCGTGAAGTCGTAGATCGAGACCGTCTGGGTGTCCTCCAACGGATCCGCCGGCGGCATCAGGAAATGCGTATCGCTCACCGGGAGCAGCTCATATCTGATGCGGTCCGGTTTCTGGAGGAACTGTGCCTGCATCGGGTCGAGAACCAAGGTCAGGTACAGCTGTCCGCGTTCGGCTGAGACCTCGTACCGTGCGCCGGGGCGCTCGTAGACGCCTACGTACCTGGAAGGGTCGAGATCCAGGGTCGCGTCGGGTGCGGGCAGGTCCGGGATGGTGGTCGTGCCCAGGTCGGTCAGTATCTCGTTGAATACCTTGTGGTAGAAGCTCTCCCGGGGTCCCCCGTTCGTCAGCATCGCGACGGCGGTGTTCGAGTCCGGCAGCAGCCGTAGCCGAGCGTTCTGGCCGATCGTGCTGCCATCGGTCGCGTAGACGGTTTCGCCGTGCCAGTCACACACGATGAGGCCGAGTGCCCATTCCGGCCCGAACAGGTACGGATCCGGTACGGGCACCCGTGATCGCGTCACCTGCCGGATGCTTGCGGCCGAGACGATGCGCTGTCCGCTCGGCGCCGTGCCGCCGGTGAGGAAGACGTGCGCCATCGTGAGCACGTCCCGGGTCGTCGAGGTGATGTTGCCGCCGGGGCCGAAGGCGCGCGGCAGGTAGTGCACCGGTGTGACGATGGGGCCCTCGTCCAGCGACCGGATCAGGTGCCCGGTCGCGACCCGCGTTTCGTCCGCCTGCTCGCGCCGGCTGTTCGTGCTGGTCAGGCCCATGGGGTCGAACAGGCGATCCCGCATGACGTCGTCCCAGCGTTTGTCGTCGTGCACTTCCAGGATCCGCGCGAGGATCGCGTAACCCAGCGCCGCGCTGTAACCGTGGGTTCGGCCCAGGGGGAAGACCTGGGGCGCGTCGGCGATGTTCTCGATCATGCGCTCGTAGACGTCGTCGTCTTCGCCGGGATCGCCGAAAGCCTCCTCGATGCCGTTGGTGTGGCACAGCAGGTGGCGGGGGGTGACCTCGGCGCTTGCCTCGGGGTCGGCCACCGTGAAACCGGGCAGGTAGGTCCGCACCGGCTCGTCCAGATCGACCTTTCCCTCGTCGACGAGCTGCATGAACGCCAGCGCGGTCCACGTCTTGGTCATGGAGCCGCACTGGTAGACGGTGTCCGTGGTCGCGGGTTCCCGCGTTTCCGCGTTCTTGACGCCGACCGCGAGCTCGGCGATCGCGCCGTCGTGGAGCACGCCGATCGCGGCGCTCGGGATGCCGTACTCCGCCAGGAGTTCGGCGACCCGGGCCTGGATCCGCGGCACGTCGATCGTCATCGCGGAAGACCGACCGCGTTCGCGGCGTCCGCTTCGAAGTACTCCGTTGTGGCGTAGGCGCCGGCGTGTGTCTCGAAGAAGTCGCGAACACCATCGATCGAGTCGTGGGTGATGAGGTTCACCGCTTTGGCCCCGTCTTTGCTGGCGACCGCCAGCTTCCACTTGGCGCCCTCGGGGAGCAAGGCGTGTGCCTTCTTCAGGCCACTCCAGAACTTGCCTTCGTCCGAGACGGTTGAGACGGCCATCACGTGCATCGTTGTTGCCTCCTTTTCAGATGTGGAAAAGCTACGTTGCGTTTCCTAATCAGTCAACGATATTCGCCCTATAATCCGTGTTAAACAGGCAATCGTTGCAACAGATTTGTGAATGAATGCAACGGAAGCTGACGGGCATTGCAATGTACTGTTGATGAATGCACAGAGAGGAGGTGTGCGCGTGCCAGGAGGCAGGCTGACCCATGAGGACCGCAGGCAGATCGCGGCGTGGCTGGCCGACGGGCTCGGGTACGCCGAGATCGGCCGACAGCTCGGCCGGCCGACGTCCACGATCAGTCGCGAGGTCGCACGCAACCGCGCATCCGGCGCCTACCTGGCCGACGACGCGCAACAGGCCGCCGGCCACCGTGCCCGCCGACGCAAGCAGGCCCGGCCCGCCGGGCCGGTGACCGACGGGCAGCCGACTGAGCTGGTACGCGGTTTCGTGGACCAGTTCGCGACCGTCTTGGCCGCGACCGGAATGCCCCGGATGACCTCCCGGGTATTCGTCTGCCTGCTGACCGCAGACGCCGGCGGACTGACGGCAGCCGACTTGGTGCGCCGGTTACAGGTCAGCCCCGCGTCGGTATCCAAGTCCATCGCCTACCTCGAAGCCATGGAACTGGTAGTGCGCCAACCGGATTCCCGTGGTCGCCGCGAGCGATATGTCATCGATGACGAGGTCTGGCTCCGCGCGTGGCAGGCCGACACCAGCGCGCACGGCGAGATCGCGACCGCCGCACAGCGGGGCATCGAGATCTTCGGCGCCGACACCACCGCCGGCGCCCGACTCGGCAAGATGGGCCAATTCTTCGCCCGGCTCAGCGAGCAGATGAGCGGCAGCACCCTCGGCGAGACCGTCGTGTACGACGCGCTGACCGTTCTCGCCGCCCTCGTGCACGCCGGCCGACCGCTCAGCCTCGGTACGCTGGCCGCCGCGCTCGACTGGCCCGTGGACCGCGCCGCCGCCGCCTTGGACGCGATCCAACGTCAACCGGCCATCGCCGATCCCCTTGCCCTGCGGGTCATCGGACCCGAGACATACACCTTCACCACGAGGCCGGACCGCCTGAGCCCGGCGCAACGTGAAGCACTCCAGATGCGTATCCGGGACCGAACTCCGTGATCATGAGATCCGGCGAGTAGCGAGTCACCGGCTTCACCTCGTCGCCAGCCGAGTCGACCATCGCGAACGGGAGAGGGTGCCCCGCGGACACTCCGTCCTCGCTCCACGGCTTTCACCTGCGCGCCGACTGCATCGCGCCGGTCGCCCCGCAGATCGGACATAAGCCGGATCCGTCCACGGTGGAAGTGCCGTTGTCCCTGGTCTACGGCACGTCGTGTTCAACTGAACAGCGAGCGGCGCTCAGTGGACAGCGCCGATCCCTCGGCGGGCGGACACGAGACCGTCCGCGCCGCAGAGGCGACCGCTACGGCACGTGCCGGACCGCGCCTTTGTCGGCCGACGTAGCCATTGCGGCGTAAGCACGCAGAGCGGTCGTGACCGGACGATCGCGGTTGACCGGCTGCCACGGACGCTCGGAGGCCTCCATCTTCGCGCGGCGCTCGGCGAGCACTGCGTCGTCGACGAGCACCTCGAGGGTGCGGGTGGCGACATCGATGCGGATCTGGTCGCCGTTCTCGACCAGGCCGATGACGCCGCCGCTGGCCGCTTCGGGGGAGATGTGCCCGATCGACAGGCCCGAGGTGCCGCCGGAGAATCGGCCGTCGGTGATCAGCGCGCACTGCTTGCCGAGCCCCGAGCCCTTCAGGAAGGCGGTGGGGTGCAGCATTTCCTGCATGCCGGGGCCGCCAGCGGGGCCCTCGTAGCGGACCACGATGACGTCGCCCGGCTCGATCTTCTTGCCGAGGATGACCGACACGGCCTCCTCCTGCGACTCCACCACCACGGCTGGGCCCTGGAAGGAGAACAGCTCCTCGTCGATGCCCGCGGTCTTCAGCACCGCGCCGTCGGGCGCGATGTTGCCGCGCAGCACGACCAGACCGCCCTCCTTGGTGTAGGCGTGCTCCAGATCGCGGATGCAGCCTCCCTCGGCGTCGGTGTCCAGGGACGACCAGCGGTTGTCGGTGGAGAACGGTTCGGTGGTGCGTACCCCGCCCGGTGCCGCGTGGAAGAGTTCGACGGCTTCCTCGGACGCCTTGCCGGAGCGGATGTCCCAGGTGTCGAGCCACTCGTCGAAGGTCTCGGTGTGCACGGTGGTGACGTCGGTCTCCAGCAGACCGGCGCGGCGCAGCTCGCCCAGGATGGCGGGGATGCCGCCGGCGCGGTGCACGTCCTCCATGTGGTAGTCGGAGTTGGGTGACACCTTCGACAGCGTGGCCACCCGCCTGCTGGTCTCCTCGATGGTGTGCAGATCGAAGTCGATCTCACCCTCCTGCGCCGCCGCCAGCGTGTGCAGCACGGTGTTGGTCGAGCCGCCCATCGCGACATCCAGCGCCATCGCGTTGCGGAAAGCCTTGGCGTTGGCCACGTTCCGTGGCAGCACGGACGCGTCGTCCGCGCGGTACCAGCGGTTGGCGATGTCCACCACCACGGTGCCCGCTTTCTCGAACAGAGCCCGCCGCGCGGCATGCGTCGCGAGGGTGGAGCCGTTGCCGGGCAGCGCGAGACCCAGCGCTTCGGTGAGGCAGTTCATCGAGTTGGCGGTGAACATGCCCGAGCACGAGCCGCACGTCGGGCACGCGGACCGCTCGACCTCGTCCAAACCCTCTTCCGACACGGCCTGATTCGCGCTCGCGGAGATCGCGGTGATCAGGTCGGTCGGCGCCTGCGCGACGCCGCCGACGACCACGGCCTTGCCCGCCTCCATCGGCCCGCCGGAGACGAACACGGCCGGAATATTCAGTCGCATCGCGGCATTCAGCATGCCCGGGGTGATCTTGTCGCAGTTGGAGATGCAGACCAGCGCGTCGGCGGTGTGCGCGTTCACCATGTACTCGACCGAGTCTGCGATGATCTCGCGCGAGGGCAGCGAGTAGAGCATGCCGCCGTGTCCCATGGCGATGCCGTCGTCGACGGCGATGGTGTGGAATTCGCGCGGTACGCCACCGGCGGCGCGCACCGCGTCGGCCACGATCTCGCCGACGTCCTTCAGATGCACGTGCCCGGGCACGAATTGGGTGTAGGAGTTCGCGATGGCGACGATCGGCTTGCCGAAGTCGGTGTCGGTCATGCCGGTGGCGCGCCAGAGTGCGCGGGCGCCTGCGGCATTGCGGCCGATGGTCGTGGTTCGTGAACGAAGCGGTGGCATTTCGATGGTCCTCGGGTCGCGGGGGCTGACGTGCGACGGCGCAGAGCCTGCTCGGTCACGTTACTCCCGCGGCGGGCGTGCCCACGCGCCGGTTGTGGTGGGCCGTGCGTTGCGTCTCTCGGTGTCAGTCCAGGGTTCGGTGTGTCGCCGCGGGGTGGTGTCGGCGGCGCCGACGGTGTCGCCGGAGGTGCCGGACCGTCGAGGGCGATGGGTCGCGTGAGTGATACTCGATGAAATCATCCCATCACCGGACCGCAACAATACCGTCGGCGAATGCTCCGCCCCCTCACGGCGTTGCCGGGCTTGCCGCGAAGAGGTGCGAAGCGATCATGCGGCGCCATCTCGGGCCGCCGGGACTACTCGGCGTCTTTGTCGCCGGAGCCCCCGGCAGAGCCGTTGGCCGGCGGCTCGCCGTCGGAGCGCCGTCTCGCCTCGTCGGCGGTGTTCGCGGGCTCGTCGGCGGAGCTGTCCGCCGCGGGTTCCTCCGGCTCCGCGAACGGGTCCGGGATCCGCCCGTTGGAGGCCACCGCCAGATCACGCAACCGGTCGTAGCTCACCGCGGGCAACTTCGCCTCGCTGCCGTCGGTCAGGTCGGCGCGCACGTATCCGCGCTTCGGGATGCGCACACCCTTCACCTGCCCCCAGTCCAGATGACGTGAGCCGAACAGTGTCCGCAGGTCCAGTCCGGCGTCCGACACCGTGGTCTGCGTCCGCAGCACCCACGCCAGCACGACCACCGGGATCAGCAGCAGCCACCACAGTCCGGCCGGCCACCCGACGAACGGGAAGAACACGCACATCAGCAGGATGAATACGCCGAGGAAGGCCAGCCGTGGAATGCGGATCACACGGGCGTTCCGGGCGCTACCCGTATCCGTCGTCGCGGCGGACGTATGGGACGATTCAGAAGGTGGCACGGACTGATGCGGTGATGACACACCACCATCCTCGCATCCTGGTGAACGGACACAAGCAACCGCACTGTCCCACATAATGGGACACGAGAGGTCATCTGTTTGACTCTTCGGTTCACGCCCGCTTAACGTCGTGCGCGTGAATCGAAACGAGTTGCTCGTAATCGGCCGGCGCGTCCAGCGTTGAGCCTGACACACTGAGTCGAATACGTCAGCTCGCGTTGCGACGCGCCACCCTCGATCAGCCCTGTGCTGTCGGGGGCTTTTTTATGTTCGGACTAATGTCCAACATGGCAAAGCGCAAGACACCGCATGAGCGGTCGGCCGGACGTTCGTCCGGCCGAGCGCTCCCTGGGCGAGGGCAGGACGGATGCTCGTCCGAGTCAACGTCTCGAGGCACACAATCCGGGGTCGGAACGACAACCAGTAAGGAACGAAGACGGTGAGCGCACCTACCGCACGGCCCGGGCCCTCGGCCCGCAGGCCAGCGCCTTCGGCGAATCAGCAGGCCACGCCCGCTGCCAACGCGAATTCCGCGGCCAACCGCCGCCAGGTCCCGCCCGAGCGGGTCACCGGCGCGCAGTCGGTCGTGCGTTCGCTCGAGGAGCTCGGCGTCGACACCGTATTCGGCATCCCGGGCGGTGCGATCCTCCCCGTCTACGACCCGCTGTTCGACTCGACCAAGGTGCGCCACGTCCTCGTCCGGCACGAGCAGGGCGCCGGCCACGCGGCGACCGGGTACGCGCAGGCCACCGGCAAGGTCGGTGTGTGTATGGCCACATCGGGCCCCGGCGCGACCAACCTGGTCACGCCGATCGCCGACGCGCAGATGGACTCGGTCCCGATAGTGGCCATCACCGGCCAGGTCGGGCGGAGCCTGATCGGCACGGACGCATTCCAGGAAGCCGACATCTCCGGCATCACCATGCCGATCACCAAACACAACTTCCTGATCACCGACGGCATCGATATCCCGCGCATCATCGCGGAGGCGTTCTATCTCGCCGCGTCCGGTCGTCCCGGCGCCGTGCTCGTCGACGTCCCCAAGGACGTGCTCCAGGCGCAGACCACGTTCAGCTGGCCGCCGGAGATGCGCCTGCCCGGCTACCGCCCGGTCACCAAGCCGCACGGCAAGCAGGTGCGCGAGGCCGCCCGGATGATCATGGAAGCCAAGGCGCCGGTGCTGTACGTCGGCGGCGGCGTGATCAAGGCCGAGGCCTCGGCCGAGCTGCGGCAACTGGCCGAGCTGACCGGCATCCCCGTGGTCACCACGCTGATGGCGCGCGGCGCGTTCCCCGACAGTCACCAGCTGAACATGGGCATGCCCGGCATGCACGGCACCGTGGGCGCCGTCGCCGCGCTGCAGAGGTCGGACCTGCTGATCACCCTCGGCGCGCGTTTCGACGACCGCGTCACCGGTCAGCTGGATTCCTTCGCGCCCGGCGCCAAGGTCATCCACGCCGACATCGACCCGGCCGAGATCGGCAAGAACCGGCACGCCGACGTCCCGATCGTGGGCGACTGCCGCGAGGTGATCGTCGAACTCATCGAGACGCTGAAGGCCGACCCTGCCGCGGGCGATGCGCTGCCGCTGGCGCTCGGCGAATGGTGGTCCTACCTCGACGGCATCCGCACGGGCTACCCGCTGGGCTGGACCCCGCCCGCCGACGGGTCGCTCTCGCCGGAGTTCGTCATCGACGCGCTCGGCCGCCTGGCCGGACCCGACGCGATCTACTGCGCGGGCGTCGGTCAGCACCAGATGTGGGCCGCCCAGTTCATCAAGTACGAGAAGCCGCGCACCTGGCTGAACTCCGGTGGCCTCGGCACCATGGGCTACGCCGTCCCGGCCGCCATGGGCGCCAAGATGGGCGCGCCGGACAAAGAGGTGTGGGCGGTCGACGGTGACGGCTGCTTCCAGATGACCAATCAGGAACTGGCCACCTGCGCCGTCGAGGGCGTGCCGATCAAGGTCGCGCTGATCAACAACGGCAACCTGGGCATGGTCCGCCAGTGGCAGACGCTGTTCTACCAGGAGCGCTACTCCAACACCGATCTGGGCACGCACTCGCTGCGCATCCCCGACTTCGTGAAGCTCGCCGAAGCCCTCGGCTGCCACGGCATCCGGGTTGAGCGCGAGGAGGACGTGGAGGCCGCCATCCGCGAGGCGCAGTCGATCAACGACCGTCCCGTGGTGATCGACTTCATCGTCGGGAAGGACGCCCAGGTGTGGCCGATGGTCGCCGCGGGCACCAGCAACGACGAGATCATGGCCGCGCGCGGTATCCGCCCGCTGTTCGACGAGGACGAGCAGGCCGCGGAACCCGCGGTCATCCACCAGGCCATGTCGCATGACCAGAACAAGGTGAACAACGGATGAGTACGACTCACACCCTCAGCGTTCTCGTCGAGGACAAACCGGGCGTGCTGGCGCGGGTCGCGGCGCTGTTCTCCCGCCGCGGCTTCAATATCGAATCGCTGGCGGTCGGCGGCACCGAACTGCCCGAGATCTCGCGCATGACCATCGTCGTCACCGTCGAGGACCTGCCGCTCGAGCAGGTCACCAAGCAGCTCAACAAGCTGGTGAACGTCATCAAGATCGTGGAACAGGACTCCGACAGCTCCGTGGCCCGCGAACTGATCCTGGTGAAGGTCCGCGCCGACGCCAGCGTGCGGACCCAGGTGATCGAGGCCGTCGGGTTGTTCCGCGCCAAGGTCATCGACGTCTCCCCGGACGCGCTCACCGTCGAGGCGACCGGAACCCGGTCCAAGCTCGACGCGCTGCTGCGGATGCTGGAACCGTATGGCATCCGCGAGATCGTGCAGTCCGGTGTCGTCGCGGTGGGACGTGGACCGAAGTCCATCACCGCCACCCGATGACGCGCCGGCACGGCGCACACCGATGGGGCTGATCGCCCAGCGGCGACCACACGCTAACCTTTCTGCGATCGACGGTTGGCGTGCCGCCCTCCCCGCGTATGCGGGAATGATCACCTTCCGCGTACGCGGGGGTGATCCGATCCAGAAACACGTAAATCAACACCGGCGCAAGCACGGTGTGCCCCGCCTCGCGCGGGGATGATCCCGGAAGGAACCACAGTGGCAGTCGAGATGTTCTACGACGACGATGCCGACCTGTCGATCATCCAGGGCCGCAAGGTCGCTGTCATCGGCTACGGCAGCCAGGGCCACGCGCACTCGCTGAGCCTGCGCGACTCGGGCGTCGACGTGCGGGTCGGCCTCGCCGAGGGCTCGAAGTCGCGCCCGAAGGCCGAGGAGGCGGGCCTGACCGTCGGCACTCCGGCCGAGGTCTCGGCCTGGGCCGACGTCATCATGCTGCTGGCGCCCGACACCGCGCAGGCGTCGATCTTCACAGGCGACATCGAGCCGAACCTGAAGGACGGCGACGCGCTGTTCTTCGGCCACGGTCTCAACATCCACTTCGGCTTGATCAAGCCGCCGGCCAACGTCACCATCGGCATGGTCGCGCCGAAGGGCCCCGGCCACCTGGTTCGTCGCCAGTTCGTCGACGGCAAGGGCGTTCCGGCGCTGATCGCCGTCGAGCAGGACCCGAAGGGCGAGGGCCAGGCGCTGGCGCTGTCCTACGCCAAGGGCATCGGCGGCACCCGCGCGGGCGTCATCAAGACCACCTTCAAGGAAGAGACCGAGACCGACCTGTTCGGTGAGCAGGCCGTGCTCTGCGGCGGCACCGAGGAACTGGTCAAGACCGGTTTCGAGGTCATGGTCGAGGCCGGTTACGCGCCGGAGATGGCCTACTTCGAAGTGCTGCACGAGCTGAAGCTGATCGTCGACCTGATGTACGAGGGCGGCATCGCGCGGATGAACTACTCGGTGTCCGACACCGCCGAGTTCGGCGGCTACCTGTCCGGCCCGCGGGTCATCGACGCCGACACCAAGAAGCGTATGCAGGAGATCCTCAGGGATATCCAGGACGGCAGCTTCGTCAAGCGCCTCGTTGCCAACGTCGAGGGCGGCAACAAGGAGCTCGAGGCGCTGCGCAAGCAGAACGCCGAGCACCCGATCGAGGTCACCGGCGCCCAGCTGCGCGGCCTGATGAGCTGGGTCGACCGGCCGATCACCGAGACGGCCTGAGTCCGAGGCTGATTCGCGCGGTGGCCCGCTCCGGTTTCGGAGCGGGCCACCGGCGTCTTCGAGCCGTTTCGGTTTCTAGCTGCTGCCGAACAGGCCAGGTGGCCGGTCCTGCCGGTAGCGATCGGCCGGGCCGCCCCACCAACCGAACAACGGGTTGTTGTTGCAGCTCCAGTTCTGGAACGGACCGAAGGCGCAGCGGTCGTACCAGGGGTCGTATCGAACCTCGGTGGCGGCAGGTGCACTCGGGTTGGCGGAAGCGGGCATCGCCAAGGCGGTCAGCGGAATTGCGGCGATCGCGCCAGCGACGGCCACACGGGCGAGCTTTCGTCGTGCGGCGCTGGTTGTGGATAACAACGTGGATCCTTTCACTCTGCGGTGAGCGTCTGCCCACCATCCCCCTGATTGCGTTTTTCGTCCGCGGCCCGCCCCCCTTGACAGGCCGGGATCAACTGGGTCGCCGCTGCTTCGCGGGCACGCTTACCAACGGGGCAGCGGCTGCACGCCTCCACTCTTGCGCACTTGTCCAGAAAGGTCACGGGGGTTGCCTCCCCAGCGGGAAAAATCAAACTGCGGTATTAGGGGCTTCCCCCTAAGTGCTCCAGTTCCGCCTGAGCGATGAGGCGGGCACATGAATGAGAGCGCCAAGATCGGTACCGCGCAGTAGGTCGCAGTGGGCCCGTTTCGCTACTCGCTCGTACGCCCGCGGGTGTCTAAGGTTCTCCGGGACAACGAGGTCAGAGAGCTGTATACCCGAAGATTCTCTGCCCGAACGGATTGTGAACCTTGCCCAACTCGACGAATCTCGACCCCACCGTTCCCGGCCCGGCTTCGGCCGGTCGGCGCCCCGAGGCGATCCACCGATTTCTCGTCAAACCCGTCGACGCCGGCATCGTGGGATCGGTCGACGGCGGCAAACTCCTCGAATGGATCGACAAGGTCGCCTACGCGGCGGCGGCCCAGTGGAGCGGCAGCTACTGCGTCACCGCCTACGTCGGGAACATCCATCTCGGTAGGCCGATCGCGGTCGGTGAGCTAGTCGAATTGCATGCGAATCTCGTCTACACCGGCCGGACCAGCATGCACATCCTCGTCACCGTCTACTCGACCGATCCCACGCGGGTGCAGCCGGTCCAATCTGCCCAGTGCCTGACGATCTTCGTCGCAGTGGATGGCAACAGGCGCACCGTAGAAGTCCCGCAATGGAATCCGACGACGATCCTCGAGTTGCAGCGGCATCGGCAGGCGCGGGCCAGGATTTCGGTGCGCAAGCTCATCGCGGAGGCAATGTCCGCTCAGCGGTACACAGCGGCGGGCACCGCGCCGAGCGCCACGCTGAGGTTCCTGGCAGCGCCTTCGGACATCAATTGGGGCGGCAAGGTTCATGGTGGCCGGACGATGCGGTGGATCGACGAGGCCGCCTATGTGTGCGGCGCCGATTGGGCCGGGGAACGCGTCATCACGTCCTACTTCGGCGGCATTCGCTTCTACCGGCCGATCGTCATCGGTCACGTCGTCGAGGTCACTGCCCGGCTGATCTATACCGGGCCGCGCAGTATGCATATGAGTGTGCACGTGACCTCCACGGACACCCATTCCGACGAGCCTGCGCTGGCGGCGCACGGTCACGCTGTGGTCGTCGCGGTGGACGACAACGGAAAGGCGCGGGCCGTCCGGGAATGGGAGCCGGTCTCCGACGAAGACCGAGCTCTTGACGCGCACGCCCGGCACCTTGTCGAACTGCGCGCGCTGGTGGAGGCTTTCACTCCGGCAAGTGCGGTGCCGGCCGATGCCGAGCCCAGTCATTTCCGGGTACCGGCGATGAGGTAGGTCGCAACCGCGCGGCTAAACTAGTTACCGATGAGTAAGTTCTTTTCGTCGGTAGACGAGGTGACCGGTCGCCTCACCGAGGCCGGGTACCTCCCGTCCCTCGACATCGCCACCGCCGTGTTCCTCGCGGGCCACCTCGGCAAGCCCCTGCTGATCGAGGGGCCAGCAGGCGTCGGCAAGACGGAACTGGCGAAGGCCGTCGCCACCGCGACCACGTCCGATCTCGTGCGCCTGCAGTGCTATGAGGGCATCGACGAGGCCCGCGCCCTCTACGAGTGGAATCACGCCAAGCAACTGCTCCGCATCACCGCCACGGACAACGAGAGCTGGGACAGCACGCGCGACCACGTCTTCACCGAGGAATTCCTGCTGGCCCGCCCTCTGCTGGCCGCCATCCGCAGCCCGCGCTCCACCGTCCTGCTCATCGACGAACTCGACAAGGCCGATGTGGAGCTCGAGGGCTTGCTGCTCGAGGTCCTCGGCGACTACCAGGTGAGCATCCCCGAACTCGGCACCGTCACGGCGGTCCGCAAGCCGTTCGTCATCGTGACGTCCAACGCGAACCGCGAGCTGTCCGAGGCCCTGAAGCGACGCTGCCTGTACCTCCACATCGATTACCCGACCGCCGAATTGGAGCGGGCGATCGTGCGGATGAGGGTTCCCGAGCTGGACGAGGCGCTCGGCGAGCCGGTGGTCCGGGTGGTCGGCGCTCTGCGACAACTGTCGTTGCGCAAGGCCCCGTCGATCGCTGAAACCGTCGACTGGGCGAAGACTCTGGTCGCCCTCGGTGCTCGCAACCTGACCGGAAACGTTGTCCGCTCGACACTCGGCGTGCTGCTGAAGTACCAATCCGACCACCGCACTGCGGTCGAACGGCTGGGGTTGCTCGACCCGGACCTACCTTCGACTACTCGCGGCAAACCATGAGTACGGCGGAAGCACGCGAGGGCGAGACGAGGCCTCGAATCGCCGACTCGATGACCGATCGGCTCATCGAATTCGTCGGGCTGCTGCGTGATCACGGAATCAACGCGGGGCCGAGCGAAACCATCGACGCGGCCGAGGCGATGGTCGCCCTCGGGATCTCCGATCGCAAACGCCTGCGCTCGGGCATGGCAGCCTGCTTGCTGCGCCGGAATGGCCAACGCACCGTGTTCGACCAGCTCTTCGACCTGTACTTTCTCACTGCGGAAGCGCCGCAGCCCGCAGCCCCGTCGACGCCCGAATCCATCGACGCCTTGCGGGATCGCCTCGTTTCCGCATTGGCACAAGATGATTCGCGGACAGTCACCGAACTCGCTCGCCAGGCGCTGACCGAACTCGGCGGCTACGGCGGGTTGGGCACCGGGCAGACCTCCGGACCGGTCACCACCGCCTCCGGTGCGGGCTGGTCCTCCTACCTGACCATGAAAGCCCTACAGCCGGAAGACCTCGTCGATCGCATCGTCGCTGGCATGAGCGGCACCTCCCAGCTGGACACCACTGTCCACACGATCGAAGCCAACCGCCGCCTCACCGAATTCCGCGCCGCCGTCCAAACCGAGGCCCGCCTGCGCTCGGCGCAACTGCGCGGCACCGAATACATCGCCCGCCGAGGCGTCGAATCCAGCACCGACCAGATCGATTTCCTCGGCGCCCGCGAACAAGACCTCGCCGAAATGCGCCGCCTGGTCCACCCTCTGGCCCGCAAACTAGCCACCCGCCTCGCCGTCCGCCGCCGCAAAGCCGTCCGCGGCCGAATCGACCTCCGCCGCACCCTGCGCCGCTCCATGTCCACCGGCGGCGTCCCCATCGCCCCGGTCCTGCGCGCCCGCAAACACGGCCGCCCCGACCTCGTCATCCTCGCCGACCTCTCCGGCTCGGTCACCGGCTTCGCCGAATTCACCCTCCACCTGATCCAGGCCCTGCAAGACCAATTCAGCAAGGTCCGCAGCTTCGGCTTCATCGACACCTGCGACGAAATCACCAACTTCTTCACCCCTGGCGAACCGCCCAGCCTCGGCACAGCCGCCCGAATCATCCGCTCCACCAACGTCGCCCGCTTCGGCAGCTCCAACTACGGCGAAGCATTCCAGGGCTTCCTCGACAACTACGTCGACGCTCTCGGCCCCCGGACGTCCGTCCTCATCCTCGGTGACGCCCGGACCAATCGCACAGACCCGAATCTCGCAGCTCTGCAAACCATCCGCGACCGCGCCAAGCACGCCTACTGGCTCAACCCGGAGCCGTCCCGCTCCTGGTCCACCGGCGACTCCGCCGCGCACGCCTACGCGGAGTGCGTCACGATGCACGAGTGCCGCAACGTGAAACAACTAACCGAGGTCGTCGCCCGCCTACTGCCAGCATGAGGATCTCGCACACGTGAATGTAGGGATCGCAGCGCGCGATGGTCGGATTGCTTACCTTTCCGTCGCGGCAGCCGCTCCTGACGCGGTGGTCCTGCGCGCCCAGATGTGAGTTCGAAGTTATCCTGCTTCACATGGTGTCCAATCCGGACTGGACGCGAGACGAGCTTATCCTCGCCTGCGACCTGATGATGGACGGCGGCTGGCGGCAGATCCGGGCGACGGACTCTCGCGCCGTAGAACTGTCCGCGTTGTTGAAGCGCGCGTCGATCCACCCACCCGATCGTCGGACCGACAAGTTTCGAAGCATCGGCAGCGTCTCACGGAAGACGGCTGATATAGCAACGGTTCACCCCGCCTATCGAGGTGGGAAGACACGTGGGTCGAAGCTGGACCGAGAAGTCCTGGACGACTTCTTGATCTCGCCCGATGAGATGCGCTCAGCCGCCGCCGAGATCCGAAAGGGGATCGTATCGGGCGAGTTCGCGGCCGGGTCGACAGAGGACGTGACGTGGGATGTGGCGTTCCCGGAAGACGTCGGATTCCGTGAGGGCAAGTTGCTAGCCGGTCGATATTTCCGGCGTGAACGAGACCGCCGGCTACGCGCACAGAAGATCGCCGAGTTTCTCGAGACGGCGGACCGGGTACGGTGCGAGGTCTGTTATTTCGACTTCGAAGCGGTATACGGGCCGCACGGCTCGGATTACATTGAATGCCACCATGTGGTTCCGCTTCATGTCTCGGGCGAGACGAAGACGAAACTGGCGGATCTCATCCTGTTGTGCGCGAACTGCCACAGGATGATTCACTACCGCCCACAGTGGCTTCACCCGGAGGACCTGCGTGCCCTGGTGACAGAGAACAGCCGTAAATGCTGATGAAGCGCTTGCTCGATCCTGCATTGTCAGGCGCGATGACCGCCAATGTAGCACCGTGTTACCCCTTCCGGGGTTGATGCCAGCTCGCTCAATGCTTTGGAGCCGAGTTGAAGCACGTCGGCCAGAGTGGCGGGATCCAATAGGAGTTCGAACTCGTGGCCGGGCAGGCCGAACACGAATGTCACATCTTCTCGGTACTCCCCGATGATGGTGCGGACAGGGCAACCTTCGGAGGTGCTCACCCAACTGCCGATGGTGAGTCGATTCGGTGTCATCGCTGATCCCTTCTTGGCTTCGGGTGTTTCAACTACCGGGATCCGCGCAGCCGTGGTCTGGCGCATGCGCGGATGGCTTCGATGACGGCCAGGCCGGACGGCCGGTATCTGTTGCGCGGCGGCTGCACCCAGATCCGGAAACCGTGGCGGTCGATCGGCGACGGGAGTGCGATTCGGGCGCCGAGGCGGGCGACGGAGGCATTGAGGCGGAACAGTTCTCCGAACAGGGCAAGGTTGTCGTCGGGGATGTCGGGCACGATGAGAAATGTCCACCGCTTCGACCGAGAGTGCGAGACGATCGGGCCGAGTTGCACACCCCGAGAGTGCATGTGCCCTTTTACGGTCACGCCGAGCTCGGCCGGGACAGTGATTGCGCCGACGCTGCCCGAGGGGATAAAGATCTGGTGGAGTTCCGGCTGTACTCGCGCAGGCAGGCCGCAGACCTCGCGATAGAACCGGCACCGCGACGCCAAAGTGTCTGCGGATTCGACCGGAAGGACCTCGTTTACACCGCAGTTCATGAGCGGTCGCCGCATGTCGCTTTCCGCATCTCGTCGAACCAATTTCCTGTGCCTCCTGCTCGGTTTGTTGGCGGACTCGAAACCGCGCGGGGCACTCGCCAGACGAAGTGCGAGGCTCACATGGGGTGCCTTCTTGCAGAAGGGTTCGGTTGTGCGAGAGGCTTTCTCGGTTTCGGGTACACAACACAGGATGCCGGGGCAAAATGCCTGGTGGAAGGCAAGAGACACGCAGGTTCTACCAATCGATACCAGGGCACGACAGGGGGCACAGTGACGGGCGTGACGATATGGACCGGTGCCGAGGTGAAGGCGCTCCGAGCCGCATGCAGACTGACCCAGAACGAACTGGCCGAGGCACTACGTTGTAGTCAGCGAACAGTCAGTTTCTGGGAGGGGCGGCCGACCGCGAAAGTCGGTCTCGCCCACCAGGCGGGTCTGGACAGACTGCTGGCAGACGCGGACCATGGGGCACAAGATCGGTTCCGGAGGTTGATTGGAGACGACGTGAATCGACGGGAATTCTTTGCTGCTACGGGTGTTGTGGTCGGCGCATCAGCCCTGCGAGGCGCTGAAGCGCCGACAGTCACACCGGACGCCATAGGCCATCTGCGGACCACGATCCATTCGGCGATGCTGCTCGATGATCAGCTGGGCTCGAACGCCGCACAGCCGATCATCGAAGCCCAAGCGCGGGCGTGTACGGCGCTGCTGCGTGACTGCCCGTCGAAACTTCGTCCGGAGCTCCAATCCCTCACCAGCGAAGCCACCGCAAGCAACGCGTGGGCGGCATGGGACCAAGGCGAATACGAGAAATCGGATCGGCTTTTCGTTTCTGCCCACGATCTTGCCACCGACGCTGGTGACGAGGACGTGGCAGTGGGGATACTGTGCCACCGAACTCAGCTTGCGATCTGGACCCATCGCTACCAGGCGGCCGCAGACCTGGCAGATTCCACGAAACGACTCTCGGTCGGCGATCCGAGAATGGCCGATTACGTTCTGCTGCAATCGGCACAGGCGTACGCATACTCGGGAAAGGCGCGGAAGGCGTGGCCGCTGTTGGATCGAATCTCAGGAGAACATTCCGATCCGACAACACCCGACATCTCGTACGCCTACTACATGAGTGACTGGCTCACGGGGCTACTGACCAGCAAGAGCCTCCAAATGGCAGGCGAAACGCGTGCGGCGGTGGAAACGATCGAAGCATCGATCGACCGCATCCCGGAGACGGAGGTTCGGGACCGAGCACTGGCATTGCTGTACCTGACGAGAATGACTGTGCGCGACGACCTCGATCGGGCATGCGAAGCAGCGGAACGCGCTCTGGCGCTGTCGAAGATCAATACATCGCCACGCCTGAGGGAGGTCTACTTCGATACGCGCGCCGCTCTGGCACCGTGGGCACGCTCGAGCGCGGTACGCAGGTTGGACGGCCTCGCGGCTGGGGTGGTGTAGCTGCGGACCTCACCGAATGAACAGCCCAAGTCGATATTTAGAAGAGGGAGAGTCAGGTTCGCTGAGAGCTTCATGTACTCCCACCTCGGCGACTCCCGACGGGCGGAGGAAGCGCAGTCGGCGGCACTCGGCCTGTACCCGCCCAACAGTCGGCGCGGGCCGGTTCAGATCGAGCTACAGCGTGCTCTCTGTCTGGTCTCTACCGGTGATCCGAGCCAGGGCGCCGGATACGCGACGACCATCCTGCAGGGTTTGCCTACCGAGCACCGGACACGGTTCGTCGTGGGTTTGGGCGAACAAGTCCTTGCGGCCGTGCCGTCCGATCAACGACGCACTCATAGTGCGCGAGAGCTTGACGAACTCCTGCGTGACCATGCACTTCGCGAACAACGAGCGGTCGAGTCATGACCTCCTGCCCGGTCGAACTCGTTCACTACGACGCCGCCGGAACACTCGCAGTCGCCGACGAACTCGCCTTGTGTCTCGCATCGCACCGTGAACAGTAAGGCAATCCGTGGTAAGAGCCCCGGGAAGTTCTGGGAGCGCCTAGAAGCGATGTACGCCCCGATCGCGGCCTTCGAGTTTGTGGCCGAACGGATCGACAGCCGAATGATCGGCTACGCCTTCGGTACGCCGTATGTCCGACCGGAAGCTGTGTGGCACAAGGCCGTTCGGATCTATCTGGAGTTGTGGGTGACTACTCTCCCCGGTACGCTACCCAGTGGTTCCAGTGGCGAAACCGAACGGTTCTATAGGAGCGCGTACCACCCGGGTGAGGCGCCTTCATGATCGGTCGGCATTCAAAGGCACGGATGCCCAGATCCACGTGCAGATAAGAGATGTAATGACCAGCATTTACGAGAAGATCGGCGGAGCTGAGGCCCTCGAGGCCGTTGTCGCCGACTTCTATGTCCGTGTCCTCGCAGACGATGAGTTGGCCGGATTCTTCAAGGGCACCAATATGTCCCGGCTCCAGGGGCGTCAAACGGAGTTCTTCGCTGCGGCACTCGGCGGTCCCGATCCCTACGCAGGTGCCCCGATGCATCGCATTCACCAGGGTAGAGGAATTGCGATGCACCACTTCGAACTCGTGGCCGCGCATCTGACCGATTCGCTCACGGCTGCAGGTGTGCCCGCCGAGATCGTGGAACAGATCATAGGAATAGTGGCGAATCTGGCACCAGACATCGTCAGTGATTCAGCAGCATGACCGGTTGATGTCGTTGTGCGCCGGTGTCCGCCGTCGTGACCTCCTGCGGTCAGTCTGCCTCAACTCTCGAAGCCGCGGACCCCGGAGCGGGGGCCGGATCAGCCGGACCGAACCTGCGGGGTCAGATCAGCTGTAAGCCATGGGAATTCGCCCCATTTGCGTTCAGCTGCGGATCGTGAGAGGTTCATGCCGTGGTTGAGCGACACGGCGTCGAGGCGGGCGTCCCGCGGCATCCTGTGAGGTCTTCGAACAGTTCATTGCCGACCTTGCCTCATCCGAGAGCGAACAGCCTTTTCCTCGCTTGGCCGGGTTATCGTCGAGGAGCCTCCTGCGCAGGATTATCTGCCCGGCAAGCATACAGCGTTGCCAAGTATCGGAGAGAAGTGTGATGGTTCCGTTCGATTTCGACCTGCCTGGGGCACAGATATGAGGCCCCTCTCTCCAGGGCGTGCGAGTGAGTTCGAAATCATCTCCGGCGCCTCGGGATCGAGCTGTTTCCGCTCGCACGTCCTGGGCCGAAATCTGTTGCCTCGGTTCGGGATCGATCGACAGATGAGCTGGTGATCGGGCATGGATGTCCCAGCGCTCAGAGACAGCTGGCTCAGGGTTGAGAAGGTCGGCGACGAGGCGGTACTGTACTTCTACTCACATCTGTTCATGACGCACCCCGAAGTCCGCGATCTGTTCCCGGTGTCGATGGCCGCCCAGCGCGGCAAATTCTTAGCGGCGCTCGGCCGCATTGTCAGCAATGTCGACCGTGTTGCCGCCGACCCGACCTTCGTGCGGCAACTCGGCCGCGACCACCGCAAATTCGAGGTCGTCGCCGACCACTACCCGGCGGCCGGCGCGTCACTGCTGGCCACCCTGCAGTACTTCCTCGGTGCGGAGTGGAGCGACAGCCTCGCCTCCGACTGGGCCGAGGCGTACCACGCGGTCGCCCAGATCATGATGATGGCGGCCGAGGAGGACGAGGAATCCGTCCCAGCCTGGTGGGAGGCGGAGGTCATCGCCACCGAGCGCCGCGGTATCGACGTCGGGTTGCTGCGCATCCGGCCCACCCAGCCCTATGGCTACATCGCCGGGCAGTCCATGGCCGTGGAGGTTCCGCAGCGGCCGCGGCTGTGGCGCTACTACACCCCGGCCAACGCACCTCGCCCCGACGGAACCCTCGACCTGCATGTGCAGATCGTGGCCGGTGGACAGGTCAGCGCCACCCTCGCCCGAACGGTCGCGGTCGGCGACACACTGCGGCTCGCCGCGCCGATCGGGACCGCACTCACCCTGCCTGCGGATTTCCGCGGGGATCTGCTGATGGTGGCGGGCGGTACAGGGCTGGCCCCCATGACCGCGCTGATCGAACAACTCGACGAGAGCTGGCGCACCACAGGCGAGGCCACGAATGTCCATCTCTTCCACGGGGTCCGGACCCAGTGGAGCATGTATGACCACGCCTTCCTGTCCGAGCTGGCCGGGACCAGGCCATGGTTGCGCTACACCCCGGTGGTCTCCGATGACCCGGCCTACCCGGGTGCGCGGGGACTGGTCGGCACGGTGGCCGCCCAGACCCACCGCTGGCAGGGAGAGACCGCACTCATTTGCGGCTCCGCCGCGATGGTGGAGCACGCCGCCGGTGAACTGCGGCGTGCGGGCCTGCCCGACTCGGCCATCCGATTCGAGAACCTCGACGGCCGCACCCCCGAGTACACCACACCGAATACCTCCGCGGCTCCGGCGGAGATTGCGCACGAGGTAGCGACATGACGCTGAGGGCACGTGATATCGAGAACGCAAAATTCAAGAAGTCGGCACTGGGCCGCCGCGGGTACGACGAACACGACGTCGACGACTTCGTCCGGCGGGTAGCCCGTGAGGTTTCCCGGCTGAACTCGGCGAACAAACGGCTGACCCAGCAGCTGGACTTCGGCGACGAGAAGGCGCTGCTGGCGGACAACAACTATCTGGCTCACCAGGTTGCGGAACTCGAGCACCGGGTCTCCATGTACAAATCCGCGCTCGGCGATTCCGCCACCGTCGAATACCTGCGCACCGAGCTGGCGGAACTGCAGCGCGAGAACGCGCAGCTTCGCGAAGATACCCAGCGCGACGTGCTCGGGGTGAACGTACGCGCGGTGAACATGCTCAGCCAGGCACAGATCACCGCGGAGTCCACAGTGGCCGAAGCCGAGATCTATGCCCGCGAGCTGGTCGCGCACGCCCGCGAGCAGTACGCAGACATTCTGCGGCAGGCCCAGAAATCGGCGGCCCGTGCGGCGGACGGCATCGCCGCCGTGGCGGCCGATCCAGCAGGAGCTTCCGATCTCCTGCCCGCGGAGATCGAGTACATCCGCACATACGCCCAGATCGCGGAAAAGCAGATGCACACGATCGTCGAGGCGCTTTTCACCGAGATCGACAAGCTCGGACGCGAACAGGCGCGACCCCATCGCGACGCCGAGCCTCCCGGAAGTGGACCGGACAACGTCGAGTCCAGCACACCGGCCACGACGCAGATGCTGCCTCGGACACAGCACGACGCGTTGGAACCCGCGGCACGGTCACCAGCGGTGACCTCGGTCGACCAGCACCTTTGACCGGCGGGTGTGCGGCGCGAAAGTGCCTGTCGAACAACAGATTCAACTCGGTGTCCGCCCAATACCACCGTGCAGCAGAACTTTTCGGTATCGCAATCCCTTGACTCCGGCTGCGACGCACCGTAGGTGAGTGTTGTACGACCAAAGCCGCCGGTTGCGTTCAGAGAGCGGTCATTCGTCAGCGCGGACGTATTACGGCCGATCTATCTGCGCGGTATGCGGCGGCAGAGGTGGTTGTCGATGCTGTCGGTGGTCGGTGTTCAGGTTCGGACGGCAGTGAGGGCTTCGAGGTAGATTTCCTCGAGGGTGCCTTCCCCGTTGCGCTTGGCCCAGATTTCCATGGCCGTGTCGAGGCAGGCGCCGACGATGGCGTTGGCACGTGGGTCGGGTACCGGGCCGGGTTCGACACCCATGCGCCGTTCGATCTCGGGGACGAGTAGTTCCTGCCAGCGCAGATGTTTTTCCAGGTGACGGGCGCGCAGTGCCGGATCGGCGGTGGTCAGCAGCGCGGTTTCGAGTGCGCGGCGCGGCGTGTGCGGGCTGTCGGTCAAGGCGGCGAGGGCGGCTGTCATCGCGTCCCACAGCCCTTCCTCGACCGGACGCGCCCGCAATGCCGCCTGGACCACTTCGCCCAACGCCATCAGATCGCCGACCACGATGTCCTGATAGAGGTTCGTACACCATGCGTGGGCATTCCTGGTGTTGGGAAGTAGGTTGCCAGTCTTTTGTAGTATGCGTCGACTATCTTCCCTGCTCCAGGCTCCAGTTTTCCTGTTGCGGAGGTTTTGATGGCACTCGCGCCCACTTCGACGTCGACAATTCCCGGTCCGGGCCGGTCAGGCTCGTTGTCGACGACGCTGGCGTTCCAACGGGATCCGCTCGGCTTCCTGTCGAAGATGTTGGAGCAGTACGGGAATGTGGTACGCCTTCCGGTGCTCGGCATGCCGATGGTGGTGATCAATCACCCGGACGATGTCAAGAAAGTGTTGCAGGACAACCACGTCGACTTCGACAAGGACGCGGCGATCTTCGAGCTGGTGCAACCGCTGCTCGGCGATGGGCTGATCAGCGTGGTGGGCGGGGCCAGTTGGATGAGCCGACGTCGCCTGATTCAGCCCTCGTTCCACCGCAAGCGCATCGAGGACATGACGCAGGTGATGTTGTCGCACAGCGAGGACATGCTGCGACGCTGGAGCGGATTCGCCGCGGACGGCACGGATATCGATGTCGGCCGGGAAATGTCGCAGATTACGCTGCGCATCGTGGCTCGCACGCTGTTCGCGGTCGATATCGGAGCGGAGGGAGCGACGCATCCGTACGCCCAGGCGCTGGAAGTCATGATGAAGGAACTGTCGGCGTTCCTCCAATTTCCCATTATTCCGCTCCGGGCGCCGACCCCCGGCCATCGCAGGTTCTGGAAGAACATCCGCATCATGGACGGTTTCGTGTACGACATGATCGGCCGGTATCGCGCCGGCACGGCGGAGAACCAAGGCGACCTGCTGTACATGCTGATGAACGCGCAGGACGCCGACACCGGCGAGAAGATGGACGACCGCCAGTTGCGCGACGAGATCACCAGTTTCCTTTTCGCCGGACACGAGACCAGTGCCAATGCCCTCACCTGGACGATCCAGATGCTGACCGAGCACCCGGACGTGGAAAGTCGGCTGCGCGAGGAAATCGACCGCGTTGTGGGCGATCGCGAGCCGACCATGGCGGATCTGCCGAAGCTGAGCTATCTCACCGCGGTGATCAACGAGAATCTGCGGGTCAACCCGCCGATCTGGCAGATCATGCGCCATGCCCGCGTCGACGGTGAACTCGGCGGCTATCGCATCCCGGCCGGGTCCAACGTCTTCTGGAGTCCCTATCTGGTGCACCGGAATCCGGATTTCTGGCCGGATCCCGAAAAATTCGACCCGGATCGCTTCGCGCCCGACCTCGCGCGCGGCATTCACAAAGGCGCGTTCATTCCGTTCAGCGCCGGCCCGCGCATCTGCATCGGCAACACCTTCGCGATGACCGAGATCCAGCTGATCCTGACCCGCATCCTGCAGCGCTTCCGCTTCGAATCGCGCACCGAGCAGCCCTTGCGCAAGGTCCCGAACATCTCGTTGTGGCCGGACAAGCCCATACGTATCGCGCTGCAGCCGCGCTGAGGGCTGTCCCATAACGCCTGCCCGACAGCCTCGGAAGCTATCGGAGCAGGTCGTCTTGGCGTCGTGTGGTCGGCTGAGCCTCGAGCAGGGCGGATCGGAGGGCCGCGCGGACGGCGCATCCGTCGCGGCCCCGCGCGCCACCTGATCATCGCGGTGGGAATCCGAATCGGCTCGGACCGCGGTGAGGAGAAGCGCGTGCTCACGCCGATGCGCGGATGTCCCGAGTGGGTCCGCAGGGATGGGTTGCACTGCTGACCGATGGGTCGCGACCGCGCCGAAAGAGGGGCAGAAAACTGATAATCCGACGTTTCAACCGAGTCGGCGGGTGTTGACAGCATCCCCGAACGGGTGTAGCCCAGCTGTTAGGGGAGCGATAGATGGGAAGGAGTTCAGTCATGCTCGGCGACCTCATCTCGGAAGAACAAGGCCAGGTCACGGTGCAGCGAATACTGCGCGGTGAGAACGGACTTCCGCCGGCGATGGAGAGTTCGTTCCAGGCTACGGGCCATCTGCTCGACGTCACCATTAACGACACCGGAACATACACGGGTCGGCTTCGCGCCGACGGCACGCTCTACGGCGAGGGCCAGGGCGTTATCATGAGCCCGACCGGCGCTCACGCGAGTTGGCAAGGATCCGGCGTCGGCACACTCAGCGAGAATGGCTCGGTGAGCTGGCGTGGCTCGGTCGTCTACGAGACCGACTCGCCAGAATTCGCTTCGCTGCGCGGCACCGCGGGCGTCTTCGAATTCGAGACGGATCCAAGCGGCAAGGCGATCGGAAAGCAGTGGGCCTGGAAGTAGTCCTACCCAAGCCTGAGCGATTCGTAGCGACATCATCCAGTTTCAATATGAGACCCCATCCCTTCTGAAGTCCCGAACGGATGGGGTCTCTGTCTCGGCTGGCCCGAGGCCCCGGACCACGGTACGGTCGCCACTGCTTCGGCGGCCGTGTCGGTACGACCCGGCGTTTCGGTTTTCGTATACGGAACCATCAGTATCGGAACTCATCCGTATTCACGTGCAGTGCGGAGGTCAGTGCCGTACTTCGGTTATCTGGACAGCGCGGCCTTCCCGCCGGGATAGTTCGCAGGCCTCGGCGACATAGAACGCTTCGAGAGCGTCCAGAGGACTGCAAGGATTGTCGAGTTCGCCGTCGACGACCGCGACGAAGGCGGACAGTTCCTCGGTGTACGCGGGACGAAACCGTTCCATGAAGCTCGCGTAGGCAGGGTAGGGGGAGGGCGCGCAGTCGGGTTCGACCGATGTGAGCGGCGCTCGCTCGTCCAACCCGACGATGGCGTTTCCCTTGGAGCCCAGGGCTTCCAGGCGTACGTCGTATCCGGCTCCGTTGTAGCGGGTCAGCGAGACGGTGGCGAGGGCGCCATCGTCCAATCGCAAAAGCACTGCGGCGGTGTCGACGTCGTCGGCTTCGGCGAAGAATGTCGCGCCTTGGTTCGCCCCGAGGGCGTAGACCTCGACAATTTCGCGGCCCGTTACCCAGCGGATGATGTCGAAATCGTGGACTCCGCAGTCGCGGAAGATGCCGCCGGAGCGTGGGATGTAGTCGGCGGGTGGCGGCGCCGGGTCGAGGGTGGTGGCGCGCAAAGTGTGCAACCAGCCGAGTTTGCCGGATCGGATCGCTTCACGCGCCGCGTGGTAGCCGACGTCGAAGCGGCGTTGGAAGCCGATTTGGACTGGGACGGGGGAGTTCCGGATGTGGTCGATGACGGCGAGGGTGCCCTCGATGTCGGCCGCTACCGGCTTTTCGCAGAAGACCGGGATGCCTGCGTCGACGGCGCGAGTGATGAGTTGGGGGTGTGAATCGGTGGCGGTGGCGATGATCAGGCCGTCGAGGTCGGCGGCGAAGAGGGTGTCGAGGTCGGGGGCGAATTCGACGCCGAGGTGGGTGGCGGTCGCGCGGGCACGGTCGGCGTCGGCATCGGCGACGAGGACGGTGGCGACGTTCGGCAGCTTGCTCAACGTTTCGGCGTGTGAGGTCCCGATGCGGCCGGTTCCGGCCAGGCCCAGGGTGACGGCTCGGTGGGATGACATCGGCTCTCCTTAGCGGGTGGAATAGCGACGTGTGTTGGCGGACGCCGAATCCGAGTTCGGCGATGGTTCAGCGGCCGGGGGTGGCGGTGGTGGAGCGGACGACGAGAGAAGGTTGGAGGCGGCGGCGGACCGGCGCGGTGCGGCCGTCGCGGAGCCGCTCGGTGAGCGCCTCGATCGCGAGGCGGCCCATCTGGATGCGGGGCTGGTCGATGGTGGTCAGGGCGACGTGGCGCAGCGCGGCCAGCGAGGTGTTGTCGTAGCCGACGACCGAAACGTCCTCCGGGACACGTAATCCCGCTTCCTCCAGCGCGGACATCGCGCCCACGGCGTTGAAGTCGTTGCCGCAGACCAGCGCCGTGGGAAAGTTGTCGCGGGAGAAGAGGTTCAGCAGTTTGCGCACCGCGGCCATGCCCGCGGAGTCGGTGTGCTCGCTCGGCACGACCATCGGCTCCAGGCCGTGGCGCTGCATGGCGGCCCGGTAACCCTTGCGGCGTGGCGCCGAGGTGAAAGCGCCGCCGCCGTCGAGATGCACGATGCGACGATGCCCGAGGGAGACCAGATGATCGACGGCGAGGCTCGCGCCGATCTCGCCGTCGTCGTTGACCGTATCGATCTCGGCGACGGTGGAGGTGCGGGAGACGAGCACCAGCGGAGCCTGGTGCGCCGCTTCGCGAATCGCGGCGGCGGGCAGGATGGGGGACAGCAGGATGATGCCCCCGGGCCGGAAGGACAGCAGGCTCTCCAACGCGGTCCGCTCGCGGGCCGCGCTGCGGCGGCCGGTGTTGAGGATCAGTTCCAGGCCGGACTCCTGCGCGGCGGTGTCCATGCCTTCGACGACGTCGGCGAAGAAGGCGTTGCGCAGGTCGGAGACCATGACGCCGACGATATTGGAGGTCCGGCTGGCCAGCGACCGCGCCATGATGTGCGGTTGGTAGCCGAGGTCTTTCGCGGCGTCCAGCACCGCGCGGCGGCGGTGCTCGCTCACCTTGGGCGAGTTTCGCATGACAAGCGAGACGAGCGCGCGGGAAACGCCGGCGCGCGCGGCGACGTCTTCCATCGTGGGTCGCGCCATATCGCCTCCGTTCCTCGTTAGTCGGCCTGTGCGGCTTACCGGACCTGCCGGACCTGCCGGACCTGCCGGACCTGCCGGACCTGCCGGACCTGCCGGACCTGCCGGACCTGCCGGACCTGCCGGACCTGCCGGACCTGCCGGACCTGCCGGACCTGCCGGACCTGCCGGACCTGCCGGACCTGCCGGACCTGCCGGACCTGCCGGACCTGCCGGACCTGCCGGACCTGCCGGACCTGCCGGGTCGGACGATACAAGGTCGGCGCACGCGAATCAATAGAGCGCTCTAATCGGACTTTCCGGATGGCTCGGTTACTTGGTGTTTTCGGTCGAAGCTGGAATATCAGCTGGTAATGGCACTTTCACTGGCGGAATGAAAGCTCTTGACACACTATGACCTACGTTACATAGTTGGAGCGCTCCAACAGAGCGGAGTCAACTCGACATCGAAGGTCGGAGAAGTGCCGATGACCGAATCCCTCTACCCGCTGCGCATCGCGGCCGCGCCGATCTCCTGGGGAGTCTGCGAGGTCCCCGGCTGGGGCCATGTGCTCGACGCGCGCACTGTGCTGTCGGAAATGGCCGCGCTCGGCCTGTCCGCCACCGAACTGGGCCCACCCGGCTACCTGCCGCGCGACCCGGATCAGCTGCGACGGTTGCTCGACACCTTCGGCCTGACAGCGGTCGGCGGATTCCTGGCCCTCGTGCTGCACCGCGACCGGCAGGACGCCATCGCGGAGGCCGAGAACACCGCCGCGCTGCTGTCCGCCACCGGCGCGGAAGTCCTCGTGCTCGCCGCCGCAACCGGGCTCGGGGGATACGACACGCGCCCGCGACTCGACGACGCCGAATGGCGCACCTTGGTCGACACCGCCTCCGCGATCCGCGATATCGCCGCCGTGCACGGTCTGCGCACCGTCCTGCACCCGCACGTCGGCACCCATGTGGAGAGCGAGCCGGAGGTCGAGCGATTTCTCGCCGACTCGGATCTGGACCTTTGCCTGGATACCGGGCACCTGCTGATCGGCGGCACCGACCCCGTGCGGCTCGCGCGGCGGCATGCCGAGCGGATCGGCCACATTCACCTCAAGGACGTGCGGGGCGCACTGGTCGACCAGGTGCGTGCCGGGGACATGGAGTACAGCGAGGCGGTGCGCCGCGGGCTGTATGTCCCGCTGGGGGAGGGCGATGTCGATATCGCGGCGCTGGTGCGCGGCATGCAGGCGGCGGGCTACCGGGGCTGGTATGTGCTGGAGCAGGACGCCGCGCTGCGGCCGACGGACTCGGCGCGACAGCCGAGCCGCGACACCGAACGCAGCTTGCGTCACCTGGCGGATATCGCGCTCGCCGCGGCAGGAATCTAGTGGGAAGCGATGACAAGGATGTCTCTGAGACCACAGCGCAGCGCGACCACGTGGCGCTTCAGTCGCCTACTGCCGTGGGTCGCCGCGGCAGCCCTCCTGGCCGCGTGCAGCGGCCCCGGCGCCGACGCGCCCGCGCCCTCGCAAACCCCGATCGCCGCCGGAACGGTGAATTCGGTAGCGGTAGTAACCCATGGCAGTCCCGGCGACGCGTTCTGGAACGTCGTCAAGAACGGAGCGGAGGCCGCGGGCAAGGATCTCGGCATCCGCGTGGAGTACAACGCCTCCGGTGATCCCGGCCAGCAGGCGAAGCTGATCGACAACGCGGTGGCACAGGGTGTGGATGGCGTCGTAGTCTCGATGGCCAATCCCGAGGCGCTGCGACCGTCCGTGGAAAAGGCTGTCGCCGCGGGCATTCCGGTGGTGACGATCAATTCCGGTGAGTCAGAGAGCGCGAAATTCGGCGCCTTCGTCCATGTCGGTCAAAGCGAATCGCTGGCGGGACAGGCGGCGGGCCGGCGACTGGCCGATGCCCGGCGCACGAAGATGCTGTGCGTCATCCACGAGGCGGGCAATATCGGCGCCAACCAGCGTTGCGAAGGCGCGACGAAGGCATTCGGCAATACGACCACGCTTCAGGTCGACATCAACAACCCGACCGACGCGCAATCAAGGATCAAGGGCGCACTGGAGGCCGACCGATCCATCGATGCCGTCCTGACGCTGAACTCCCAGGTCGCAGCGCGGGGCGTCGACGCGGTCCGGGAGGCGGGGTCGGCCGCCACCGTCGCCACCTTCGATCTGAATTCCGATGTGGTGGAGGCGATCCGAGCCGGGAGGTTGCTGTTCGCCGTCGATCAACAGCAGTACGAGCAGGGTTACCTGCCGATCGTGCTGTTGCAGTTGTACCGGACGAATCTGAACACCGTCGGGGGCGGCACGCCGGTGCAGACCGGTCCCGGCTTCGTCGACAAGAGCAACGTCGAGGCCGTGGCCGCGCTGGTCGCGCAGGGCACGCGCTGAGGTCGGGAGTGAATGAAATGACCGTTGCGACAAAGACATCCGACACGACGCAGGAGCGATCGGCGGGCCTTTCGCCACTCCAGCGCCTGGCCGTCCGGCCGGAGATCGGCGCCGCGCTGGGCGCGCTGCTGGTGTTCGTGTTCTTCTCGATCATCACCGACCGGTTCCTGAGCCCGCTCGGCGTGGCGACCTGGCTGGACGACGCGTCGACGCTGGGCATCATGGCGGTGGCCGTGGCTCTGCTGATGATCGGCGGCGAGTTCGATCTGTCGGCGGGCGTGATGACCGCCTCCACCGCCCTGGTCACCGCGTTGCTCGCTGTCCACGCCGGGTGGAACGTGTGGTTCGCGCTCCTGGCCTCGCTGGTGTTCGCGCTGGTAGTCGGCGCGTTCAACGGCTGGGTGGTGATGCGAACCGGCCTGCCCAGCTTCATCGTCACGCTGGGCACGTTCCTCGCCCTACAGGGTCTGAATCTCGGCGTGACGCGGCTGGTCACCGGCACGGTCCAGGTCTCGGGTGTGCGGAGCGCGGACGGCTACCAGTCGGCGGGCTGGGTGTTCGCCTCGACGCTCGACATCGGCGAAGCGCACATCCAGGCATCGGTGGTGTGGTGGGTCGTGCTGACCGCGCTCGCCGCGATCATCCTGGTGCGCACCAGGTTCGGCAACTGGATCTTCGCCGTCGGCGGCGCGCTGCCGAGCGCCCGCGCGGTCGGCGTGCCGGCGGACCGCACGAAGATCCTGCTGTTCATGGGCACCGCGTTCGCGGGCTGGGTGGTCGGCTCCTCCAACATCCTCCGGTTCGCGAGCGTGCAGGCCAATCAGGGCGTCGGGCTCGAACTGCACTACATCATCGCCGCCGTGGTGGGCGGGTGCCTGCTGACCGGCGGCTTCGGCTCGGCGGTCGGCGCCGCGATCGGCGCGCTGATCTTCGGCATGGCGCGCCAAGGCATCGTGTTCGCCCGCTGGGACAGCGACTGGTTCATGCTCTTCCTCGGCGTGCTGCTGCTGGCGGCGGTGCTGGTCAACAACAGATTCCAGAAACGAGCCGAAAGGGTACGCCGATGACTTCCCTCATCGAGGCCGTCGACCTGGGCAAGAGCTACGGCGGCGTGATCGCCCTGCGCGAGGTGTCCACCGTGGTGAACGCGGGCGAGGTGACCTGCGTGCTCGGCGACAACGGGGCGGGCAAGTCGACGCTGATCAAGATCCTGGCCGGGGTGCACCAGCACGATCGCGGCGAGCTGCGCGTCGGGGGCGAAACGGTCCGGTTCTCCTCGCCCCGGGAGGCATTGGATCTCGGCATCGCCACGGTGTATCAGGATCTCGCGGTGGTGCCGCTGATGAGCGTGTGGCGCAACTTCGTGCTCGGTTCCGAACCCACCATCGGATACGGGCCCTTCCGGCTGTTGGACCGCAAGAAGGGCCAGGAGATAGCGCGAACGGCGCTGGCGGACATGGGAATAGACATCCACGATTTGGAGCAGCCGGTGGGCACGCTGTCCGGTGGCCAGCGGCAATGCATCGCCATCGCGCGCGCCGTGCACTACGGCGCGAAGGTGCTGATCCTCGACGAGCCGACTGCGGCGCTGGGTGTGAAGCAGGCCGGTGTGGTGCTGAAGTACGTCGTGCAGGCGCGCGAACGCGGGCTCGGCGTCGTGCTCATCACGCACAACCCGCACCATGCCTATCCGGTCGGCGACCGATTCCTGTTGCTCAAGCGGGGCGCGATGCTCGGTTCGTACGAGAAATCCGAGATCGACCTGCCGGAATTGACCCGGCAAATGGCGGGTGGGGCGGAACTGGACGCCTTGCAGCACGAACTGCGGCGGGTGGTGTCGTCGTGAATTCGATGGAGGTGGACTCGTGACCGAGCTGGAGGCGCTGACCATCGGCCGGGTCGGGGTGGATCTGTATCCGGAACAGAGCGGTGTCGCGTTGGCGCAGGTGCGCAGCTTCGCGAAGTTCCTGGGCGGCACCGCGACCAATGTCGCCGTGGCCGCCGCCCGGCTCGGCAGGCGCTCGGCGGTACTCACCAAAGTGGGCCCCGACGGCTTCGGCGATTTCGTGCGGACCGCGCTGGAGGATTTCGGCGTCTCTTCCCGTTACGTGACGACCGCGCCGGACCTGCAGACCCCGGTGGTGTTCTGCGAGCTCACGCCGCCCGCCGATCCGCCGCTGCTGTTCTATCGAGCGCCGATCGCGCCGGATCTCACCATCACCCCCGAGGAAGTGCCCTGGGACGTGGTGGCTTCCGTGCCCCTGCTGTGGGTCACGGGTACCGGCGTGAGCGCCGAACCGGGCCGCGGCACACAGCGCGAGATCCTGCTGCGGCGCGCGCGACGCGGGCACACCGTGCTCGATCTGGACTACCGTCCGATGTTCTGGCCCGACGTCGACACCGCGCGGGCCGAGATCGGCTGGATGCTCGACCACGTGAACGTGGTGGTCGGCAACCGCGCCGAAGTCCAGGTGGCGGTGGGCACCGCGGATCCGGATGTGGCGGCCGACCGGTTGCTCGCGCGCGGTGTACGCCTCGCGGTGATCAAGCAGGGCGCCGACGGAGTGTTGGTGGCCACCGACTCCGAGCGCTGGACGGTGCCGCCGTGCCGCGTGGAGGTGGTGTGCGGACTCGGCGCGGGCGACGGATTCGGCGGGGCGCTGATCCATGGCCTGCTCTCGGACTGGGACCCGCGACGCATCGCCACCTACGCCAACGCGGCGGGCGCACTGGTGGCCGCGCGTCTCGCCTGCGCCGACGCGATGCCCACGAGTGAGGAAATCGAGGAACTGCTGTGCGGTTGAACCGGCGCGCGACCGGACGTGAAACGGAGGAGCTGCTATGTATCTGACCGACGAACGCTGGCGCGAACTGCTGCGCGTCCGGGCGACGGACCCCGCCGCGGTCGAGCGGGCCTATGCGAAGCGGGCGCGCCGTCCATCCCTGCTGGCGGGCAAGCAGACGCTGTTCCTGGTCGCTGCGGATCATCCCGCCCGCGGCGCCCTCGGCGTCGGCGAGGACCGGACGGCGATGGCCGACCGGCGCACGTTGCTGGAACGGCTGCTGATCGCGTTGGCCAACCCGGACGTCGACGGCGTGCTCGGCTCGCCGGACGTGGTGGAGGAACTGCTGCTGCTGGACGCGCTGGACGACAAGGTCGTGATCGGGTCGATGAATCGCGGCGGACTCGCGGGCGCGGAATGGGAGATCGACGACCGCTTCACCGGCTACGACGCCGAATCCCTGGTGCGCTTCCGGCTCGACGGCGGCAAGATGCTGCTGCGCCTGGTCGATTCCGACGCGGGCACGGTGCCGACGCTACAAGCCTGCGCGCAGGCGGTCTCGGAGCTGGCGGCGCACGGGCTGATGGCAATGGTCGAACCGTTGCCCTACCACCGGGACGACTCCGGCGCGCTGGTCATGAGCAAGGACGCGCTGTCGCTGTCCAGGGCGATCACGGTGGCTTCCGGTCTCGGCGTCACCTCGGCCTACACCTGGCTGAAGATCCCGGCCCCGGCCGATACATCGGTGCTGGACGCGACCACCCTGCCGGTGCTCGTGCTCGGCGGCGCGCCTTCCGGAGACCCGTCCGTGGATCGCGGATTGTGGGGCGGCGCGCTCGGTCACGATGTGGCGCGGGGTCTCGTGATCGGACGCACCCTGCTGTATCCGCCGGACGGCGACGTCGCCCAGGCGGTGGACGCCGCGGCCCGCCTGCTGAAGGAGGCCAGATGAGCCGCACGATCGCCGCCCGGCACGTCGTTGGGCCACCCGGCGGTATCCGTAGGGCGCCTAGGTCGTCTCGGGCGATGTCCGACGATCGGCTGTCGAAGAAGCCGGATCGGGCTGGGCGACGACCCCGGTCCGCCCTACGCGGCGATGGTCCGCAGTGCCGGATAAGCGCTCGGAACAAGGCGGCGGCGGCGGCCGAGGCATCGAGGAGCAGCACAACGTCTGGCAGGCGGCCGGTGGGGTCCGCCTGGCGGATCGACCGGACCGCCGGTGCTCGCGGACCGGGCACGGAGGAGGCGCGATGACACTGCATCGGCCCGAGGGAACGCTGTCCCGCGACGGCGACCCGATCCGGCTGACTCCCGAGGACGCTGGATGGACCTATGCCGGACTGCGCATGCTGCGGATCGGTGCGGGCAGGTCGCGAACCGTGCGGACGGGCGAGTTCGAAGCGTTCGTCCTGCCCCTGGCCGGGGCGTGCACGGTGCGCGTGGACGGTGGGACGTTCGTGCTGGCTGGGCGGGAATCGGTCTTCACCCGGGTGACGGACTTCGCCTACGTCCCCCGGGACGCCGAGGTGGAATTGGTCGCCGACGGCGGCGACCTGGAGGTGGCACTGCCGATGGCGCGATGCGCGACACGTCTGGAGCCGAGGTACGGTCCGGCGGAACAGGTTCCGGTCGAAGTTCGCGGCGCGGGACGTGCGACGCGGCAGGTCACCAACTTCGGAGTCCCCGGCGTGTGGGAACACGCGGACAAACTCAACGCCTGCGAGCTGATCACCCCGGACGGCAACTGGTCGTCCTATCCGCCGCACAAGCACGACGAGGCGAGCGACTGCGAGGTCGTCAACGAGGAGATCTACTACTTCCGCATCGCCGGACGCGACGGGATCACCCCCTCGCGGGAGGGATTCGGCATGCACCGGATCTACACGGCCGACGGCACCCTGGACGAGAACGTCGCCGTCCGCGACGGTGATGTCTTCCTGATCCCGTACGGCTACCACGGGCCGTGCATCGCCGCGCCCGGCTACCCCATGTACTACCTCAACGTGCTGGCCGGTCCCGCGCCCGAGCGGTCGATGGCTTTCTGCGACGACCCGGCGCACAGCTGGGTGCGCACGCGATGGGACGCCGAATCGATCGACCCCCGCTGCCCGGTCACCACTCACGAAGGACGGATCGGATGAAATCGACCGCAGCGCAGGCGCTGGTGGCCTGGCTGGTCGCCCAGCGCTCGGAAACACTCGACGGCCGTGAGGTGCCGCTGTTCCCCGCCGTTTTCGGGATCTTCGGGCACGGCAACGTGCTCGGCCTCGGTACGGCGCTGCACGAGCGGCGCGACGAACTCCCGCTCTGGCGTGGGCACACCGAGGAGGGGATGGCGCTCGCGGCCGTCGGCTATGCCAAGGCCACGCACCGGCGCCAGGTCGGCGTCGCGACGTCGTCGATCGGTCCCGGTGCGCTGAACATGGTGACGGCCGCGGGCGTCGCGCACGCGAATCGTCTTCCGCTGCTGTTGCTTCCGGGCGACACCTTCACCGGCCGCGCGCCCGACCCGGTGCTGCAACAGGTCGAGCACTTCGGCGACGCCACCGTCACGGTGAACGACGCGTTCCGCGCGGTGAGCCGGTATTTCGACCGCATCACTCGCCCGGAACAGCTGATATCCACCCTGCCCCAGGCGGTTCGGGTCCTCACCGATCCGGCAGACGCCGGTCCCGTCGTCCTTGCGCTGCCGCAGGATGTCCAGGCCGAGAGTTACGACTTCCCCGATACGCTCTTCGCCCCGGTCGTGCATCGCCTGCCGCGGCCTCGCCCCGATCAGCGTGCCCTCGCCGACGCTGCCGCCATGGTGCGCGCCGCTCGGCGTCCACTGCTGGTGCTGGGCGGCGGCGTCCGCTATTCGGGCGCCGGGCGCACCGTGCTGGATTTCGCCGAGCGTCATGGCATACCGGTCGCGGAGACCACCGCGGGCCGCACGCTCGTGCCGCACGACCATCCGATGTACACGGGGCCGCTCGGCATCACCGGCTCGGCGTCGGCGAACGCGATGGCGTCCGAGGCCGACCTGGTCCTCGCGGTCGGGACCCGATTGCAGGATTTCACCACCGCGTCCTGGACCGTCTTCGCGCCGGACGTGCGCTTGGTGACGATCAACGTGGCGCGGTTCGACGCCGTCAAGCACGGCGCCCTCGCGGTGGTCGGCGACGCCGCCGTCAGCGTGCGTGAGCTGGCCGACCAGCTGGGGGAGAGGCGGGCCGATCCGGAGTGGTCGGCGCGAGCCGCGGCGCTGCGCGGCACCTGGGACGCGCACATCGACAAACTGCGTGCACCGACCCCGGGTATACCGACCTATGCGCAGGTCGTAGGCGTGGTGAACGACCTGAGCGGTCCGAGCGACTATGTGATGACGGCCTCCGGCGGGCTGCCCGGCGAACTCGTCGGCGGCTGGCGCGCGCCGGGCGGCGCACCCACCATGGACGTGGAGTATGGCTTCTCCTGCATGGGCTACGAACTCGCGGGCGCCTGGGGCGCGGCCATGGCGCATACCGACGGCGTGGTGACGACGCTGCTCGGGGACGGCTCCTACTTGATGCTGAACTCCGAATTGTTCTCGGCGGCCTTCGCCGGACACCCGTTTGTCGCCGTGGTCTGCGACAACGACGGCTACGCCGTGATCGCCCGCCTGCAAGAAGGCCAAGGGGGCGCGCCGTTCAACAACTTCTACGCGAATTGCCGCACCACCCGGGAACATCCGCCCCGTGTGGACTTCGCCGCCCACGCCGCTGCCCTGGGCTGTTCCGTCTTCACCGCCGCCGACCTGGACGAGTTCCGCGACGCCTACGTGCGGGCGCGTGCCGCTGCCGGTGCCGAATCCCGTCCGGCCGTGCTCGTGGTGCGGACGCAGCCGTCGGCGTGGACCGAGGCGGGCGCCTGGTGGGAGGTCGGCGTGCCGGAGCACTTGCCGGGCCGGGTCGCCTACGACGAAACGAAACCGCGCCAGCTGCGCTATCTGGGCCCGTGAACAGAACTTAACGAATGGTGCGTCCCGCCGCCGCCCGACGTAGGCTGAACTGTCGGAGTCTGCGTACTGTAGGCTGTAACCCGTTGGGGCACAACGGAACTGGTACCAGAAGACCGGTGTCGAGCCGCGTAGACAAAAGTGCCGGGCGCGGTGGCCCATGCGATCGGGGTGTGCTCGTCGAAGACGGCGGCGGGCCCATCCGGCGAGTAGTGCGAGGTACCCGAGTGCTGTTCCGGAAAAGTCCGGATCGGGTACCGACCGAGCATGGGAGGTGAAGACGCAGGCCGCCAGCGAGGCGTAGCGTGAGTGGGTGAACCGAGGACACAGCGCGCACTCGCGCACGACGGAGCCGAGCGCCAGCGAGGCGTAGTCGAGGCGTAGTCGTGAGCGTTAGCTCACAGTTGGTGGAACAAAACGTGAGTAATTCGTCGGATCATGGCATCGTTGATCTACGAGACCGGGACATATCGATGAACACACCTGGCTCGTCTACAGAAAGTATGAAATGGCTCAAGGCATTGTGAAGTGGTTCAACAGCGAGAAGGGCTTCGGCTTCATCGCGCAAGACGGCGGGGGACCCGACGTCTTCGTGCATTACTCGGCTGTGAGCGGCGCGGGTTTCCGGTCCCTCGATGAGGGGCAGCGCGTGGAGTTCGAGATCGGCCAGGGACAGAAGGGTCCGCAGGCCCAGGACGTCCGCGTTCTCTGATCGCGACTTAGCTTTCGAAAGGCCCCGCACCCCCGACGGTGCGGGGCCTTTCCCCTGTTCGGAGGGTTTCCCGCGCGGAGCGCGGCCGCCGCCGAACCGGCCGACGTGGACGAAGCTGGAGCGATTCGAATCATATGTGGCGCAGCGTTTCTCCTGAGCCGATACCCTCACGCCGACCGGGCGCGCAGCGCGTTGAGCAGGCGGTGCAGTGCGGTGACGGTTTCGGCGAGCGCTTCCGGGTCGTCAGTCGAGGCGAGCCAGAGCGCCGCCTCGTTCATCGCGCCGGACAGCAGGTGGGTCAGCGGTTCGATCGGCTGTGGCGCCAGCACGCCTTCCTCGACCAGCAGATGTAGCGCCTCGCGCAGATGGCGGGCGGAATTGGCTTCGTCCAGGGCTCGCCATTCGTGCCAGCCGAGCACTGCGGGGCCGTCCACGAGCATGATCCGCTGAATCTCCGGAGCGGTGCAGGTGGTGAGAAAGGTCTCGCAGCCCGCCACCAGCTGGGACCAGGCGTCGGACTGGGCTGCCGCGGCCGCGGCGATCCGCTCGCCGACCTCCTGTTGCACCTGGCCGAGCACCGCTCGGAACAGCGCGGCCTTGCTGTCGAAGTTGTGGTACAGCGCGCCTTTGGTCACGCCGGTGGCCGCGACGATCTCCGAGAGACCAACGGCGCCATAGCCTTTTGCCGCGAATAGGCGTCGGCTTGTGTGCAGCAGGGCCCGGCGCGTCTCTTCGCGCTGTTTGGCGCGCAAGGTGCTCGGCATCGCGGATTCTCCTGTTGACGTACCGAAAGTATGTGAACTAGCCTACTTTACATTCCATCGGTATGTGAAAGGTTGGGACATGAAACTCGGCAGCTTCTACCCCGTCGTCTGCACCACCCGGCTCGCGGAGTCGCGGGACTTCTACACCACCTGGTTCGGCTTCGAGATCACCTTCGAAGCCGACTGGTACATCAGCCTGCGCAGGCCGGGTGGCGTCGATGAGCCCGCTTACGAGCTGGCTCTGCTGGACCACACCCACCCGACGGTGCCGACGGCCTTCCGTAAGCCGGTGCAGGGGTTGCTGTTGAACTTCGAGGTCGATGACGTCGATGCGGAATGGGAACGCCTGGTGACGCAGGGCGGCCTGCAGGCTGAACTGGATATCCGTACCGAGGAATTCGGCCAGCGTCACTTCATCGTCGCCGACCCCAGCGGTGTCCTGATCGACGTGATCACCGAGGTCCCGCCGGGCCAGGAGTACGCCGACCAGTTCAGTGCCGACTACATGGCGGAGAAGTTCGGCGCCAGCTGACCGGGGGGCGAGCCCCCGGCGAGTGTGCGGGCGGTCACCATCGACGGCGCCTGCCCCGGTAGCTCGAATCCGGCTCCGGCCCCGGTTGTCGGCGCCGACCTGGCGCCGCTATTCACGGGGCTGGACACGATCCTGATTGCAGTTATTCGGTAGCTCTATCTTTGATTGTCTGCCCGAATGGGATAGCTGCCTCCTATTTTTTGAGGATCGGGTGTGCAGGAATTTCTCAGAATTCTCTTACGAATGTCCATCAGCCGTGGAAATCATGTGGTCGAAGCACCTGCTCTGACCTGGTCAAACGACTAAAAGTGCAGCGTATCGCCCTGAACTACAGTGTCGTGCTTCACAATCGCTGTGCTACGTGGTCCGCATCACGAAATATTCGAATTCCGTAACTGTCCTCGTCCGGCTTTCGATGTGCCCCATGTCAGCCAGTTCGACTGGATTATGTTTTCGAGGAAGAGGTATTTCATGATCCCCGTTATCATCGACACCGGTAGTGCTGCCGTGAACGGTCTTTTCAACACGCTCGGCGCCGCGCTGCACGGTCTTGTCGACACCCTGTGGACGGGCTCCTTCGGCGGCCGCTGACCGACGTGACGGTCGAGGAGCGTCGACCGGGCTTCGCGCCGACGGACGGCGCGATCGAGCGGGCCCCCGCACCAGGCTCTGGTGCGGGGGCCCGCCGCTGTGCGAGGTACGCCGCCCTGCGATGGCACAGGCGTTCGCGCGAGAGCGCCCGCGGTATGGCTGCGGACGTTCGCGCGAGCTGAGCCCGCTTCGGCGACACACGCTCGAGCGAGGGTCAGTGGCGAGTGCCGACGGTGGACATCCGGGCGAGGTCGGCCGCAAGCTGCTCCGGATGGGTCAGCTGCGGGTAGTGCCCAGTGCCCTCGATCGAGATCGATTCCCTCGATGTCGGAATGACGACCGGATCCGTGGCACCGGTGACGATTCGCACCGGCACTTCGACCCGGTCGAGCGACGTGCGCAACTCCTGGCGCTGTGCGGAGCTGCTCGCGCGACGCAGGGCGCCGATGGTTCGTGCGGCGACACCGGGCCTGCGCAGATTCGCCGCGGCGCTCGTGATCGCCGCACTCTCGGGCGTCCCGAGCCGTTTCGCCAAGGCGGCGGCCGAGATTCGGCGCAGTGCGATCGTCATCAGCGGCGAGCGCAGCAGCATCCCTGCCCGCGGTTGCAAGAACGCGGGCGCCACCAGGACCACACCGGAGATCCGCTCCGGATGTTCGGCCGCGTATCGAAGGACCGGTCCGCAGCCCAGCGAATGGCCCACCAGCACTGGCCGAGAATGTACCGAGGCGAGCAACCGAGGCAGCGCCGCATCGATGTCGCCGGGCGCCGAACGTCCGAGCCCGGGAAGGTCGATGGTGAGACTTGGTGCGTCCAACTCGGCGCGCACCGCGTTCCAGGACTCACCGTCCAGTGGAAGGCCGTGCACCAAGACGTATGCCGGACGTTCGCGTTCGCCGCTCACCCAGACACCATGGTCGAATCCGGCGGTCGGATCGTCCGCCACCGCTCCGAAACGGCTGGCCACGAGATGATCGGCCCAGGCGAGAACGGTCGCCTCGGTCGGGGGCATGCTGAGACCCGCGCGTCGCGCGACCTCCTCCGCCGCGGACGTGTCATAGCGGTCGTCGGCAATGAAGGTCATCGTCTCCGGATCGGCGCCGGTCAACGCGCGGGGAAGCTTCGAGATGACACCGACAGGAATCGAGAAACGCGGCGCGCGGACCCCCAGATAGTCGGCCAGCAACCGAATCATCTTGGGCAGCACCGGGGTTCGATCGTCGAGGACCGTATAGGACCGGCCTGCGGTGTCAGGGAGGGCGGGCAGTCTGATCAGGAAATCGGTGAAGTAATCCAGGTCGACGATCGGCACGAAAGTCTCCGCGCCGCCTGGAATGGCCCCGAGCTTGCCATTCCATAGGTCCTCGACCACGCTCGACAGCCCGACGTATTGGCCCGGCCCGATCACGCTGCTCGGGTTCGCGATGCTCAGTGCCACACCGAGTTCGGCCGCGCGACGCCGCAGCAGCGGGTCCGATTCGAACTTGGACGCGCCATACGCGCCATTCTCGTAATGCTGTTCCCCGGATTCCTCGACGGTGATCCGGTATCCCGTGATGTGCACGACGCGCCGTAGGCCGGGCAGGGCGGCCGCCCAGTCGAGCACGCGCAGCGCCCCGGTGACATTGACCGCGTACGCGTCCTCGGGCGCGAGTCCGAAGGCGAAGCGGGCGGCGCAGTTGTACACGTCGCGGATGCCGGACGGGTCGAACTCGGCGGGCAGGCCGAGGTCCGGCGCGGTGACATCGCACGCGACGATCTCCAGTCCGCTCGCCTCCACCCCGCGTCTGCGCAACCAGCCGGTGAGCCGCTCCTCGCTACCGGGCCGCAAGGCGGCGACGACGGAATGCCCCTGCGCGAGCAAGCGGGCGACCGCGTTGCGGCCGAGGAACCCCGCGGCGCCGAACACGATGCTGTCGGACATGAGATGCTCCTTACTGGACCGGTCTACATATTTTGTAGCCCTGCGGATGCGGTCCGGGGTGTGTGGTTATGCGGTTCAGATCAGGTGGCGCAGGGTGCGCTCCACCCGTTCCAGTGGTTCGCGGCTGCGTTGTGCGCGAGCGAGCAGCAGCGCGCCTTCGACCATCGCGAGCACCGCGGCCGCCAGGTCGTCCGCGTCGTCGCGGCCGTCCGCTCGCAGCCGGATACGCAGCGCCTCCTCCCATGCCGCGTAGGCGGCGGCGCACTCGGCTTGGATCGGGTCGTTCGCGGCGGCGACGTCCAAGGCGACCGTGGCGACCGGGCAGCCTTGCTGCCAGCCGGACTCTTCCAGGCGATCGCCGAACGCCCTCAGCAGCCTGGTCGCAGCCGCGGCGGTGTCCCCGGGCTCGATGGTGTCGATCAGCGTCGCGATGTCCTTGCCCGCTCGGGCGATCGCCGCCGCGACCAATTCGTCCTTGCCGCCGGGGAAGTGGAAGTACAACGAGCCCCGCGGCGCGCCGCTGGCCGCGAGGATCTGGTTGAGGCCCGCGCCGTAGTAGCCGTGCCGTTCCACCAGTGTCCGCGTCGCGTCGACCAGTTTGCCGCGGGTCTCGCTGCCTTTCACGCCCATGCTGCGACTGTAGACCGGTCTTCATATTTTTGCCAGCGGCGCGACTGAAGACGGCCGCCTACCAGGTGGTAGGAGCCGCGGAATCCGCGCGCACTAAGCTGGTCGGCGATAATTGCCGATCCCTTGTCCCCAGGAGTAACCCACGTGAGCCAAGCAGGCCGTCCTGTAGTTCTGATCGCCGACAAGCTCGCCCAGTCGACCGTCGACGCGCTCGGTGACGGTGTCGAGGTTCGGTGGGTCGACGGTCCCGACCGGCCGGCGCTGCTGGCCGCGGTGCCGGAAGCCGACGCGCTGCTCGTGCGCTCGGCGACCACGGTCGACGCCGAGGTCCTGGAAGCCGGGAAGAACCTGAAGATTGTCGCCCGCGCGGGCGTCGGCCTGGACAACGTCGACGTGCCCGCCGCCACCGAGCGCGGCGTCATGGTCGTCAACGCACCGACTTCGAACATCCACACCGCCGCCGAGCACGCGGTCACCCTGCTGCTGGCCGCCGCGCGCCAGATTCCGGCCGCGGACGCCACCCTGCGCGAGCGAACCTGGCAGCGCAGCAAGTTCAACGGTGTGGAGATCTTCGGCAAGACCGTCGGCGTGGTCGGCCTCGGCCGCATCGGCCAGCTGTTCGCCGCGCGCCTGGCCGCCTTCGAGACCAAGATCGTCGCCTACGACCCGTACGTGTCGCCGGCGCGCGCCGCGCAGCTCGGCATCGAGCTGCTGACCCTGGACGACCTGCTCGAGCGCGCCGACCTGATCTCGATCCACCTGCCGAAGACCCCGGAGACCAAGGGCCTCATCGGCAAGGACGCCATCGCCAAGACCAAGCCGGGCGTGATCATCGTCAACGCCGCCCGCGGTGGCCTGGTCGACGAGGCCGCGCTGGCCGAGGCGATCGAGTCCGGTCACGTGCGCGCCGCGGGCCTGGACGTCTTCGCGACCGAGCCGTGCACCGACAGCCCGCTGTTCGGGCTGCCGCAGGTCGTCGTGACCCCGCACCTGGGCGCCTCCACCGCCGAAGCCCAGGACCGCGCGGGCACCGACGTCGCCAAGTCGGTGCTGCTGGCCTTGGCCGGGGAGTTCGTGCCCGGCGCGGTGAACGTCACCGGCGGCACCGTCAGCGAAGAGGTCGCGCCGTGGCTGGACATCGTGCGCAAGCAGGGCGCCCTGCTCGGCGCGCTGTCCAATGAGCTGCCGGTCAGCGTCGAGGTCCAGGTGCGCGGCGAGCTGGCCGCGCAGGAGGTCGGCGTGCTGGAGCTGTCCGCGCTGCGCGGCATCTTCTCCGCGCACGTCGAGGACCAGGTCACCTTTGTCAACGCGCCCGCACTGGCCAAGGACCGCGGGATCAGCACCCAGGTCTCCACGGCGTCGGAGAGCTCGAGCCACCGCAGCGTGGTCGATCTGCGCGCCGTCTTCGGCGATGGCTCCACCCTGAACGTGGCAGGCACGCTGACCGAGCCGCAGCTGGTGGAGAAGATCGTCAACATCAACGGCCGCAACTACGACATGCGCGCCGAGGGCCTGAACCTGGCCATCCTGAACTACGAGGACAGGCCGGGCGCGCTGGGCAAGATCGGCACCAAGCTCGGTGAGGCCGGGATCGACATCCTGGCCGCGCAGCTGACCCAGGACGTGGACAAGGAAGGCGCGACCGTGGTGCTGCGGGTCGCCCGTGAGGTGCCCGCCGACGTGCAGTCCGCGATCGCCGAGTCGGTCGGCGCGGCCAAGATCGTCCTGGTCGATCTGTTCTGATCGGATCGGGGATCACGCCTTAATAGCGGGGGACCGACGCCGTGCACGAGGAATCGTGCACGGCGTCGTCTGTCGATCGGTGCGGGATCCGCGTCTGTCGATCGGTGCGGGATCCGCGTCTGTCGATCGGTGCGGGATCCGCGTCTGTCGATCGGTGCGGGATCCGCGTCTGTCGATCGGTGCGGGATCCGCGTCTGTCGATCGGTGCGGGATCCGCGTCTGTCGACCCAGGAGGCCGACCCTCGGTCGGTCGGGTTGGCTGGCCGCGCCGCTCGGCACACGTGTATGCACGGCGCGCCGGTGTCCGCCGCCCAGTTCTCGACCGTCCGGTCGTGCCGAGTACCGTGACGGTGCTGCAGTCACCGGACCGGAATGTCGTGCTCATCCCGACGGTCGAACCCATGGGTCGCACATCGTGGCGGCCGTGACCGGCAAATATCGAACGGAGCATTTGTCATGAAGCTTGCTGTCATCCCGGGTGACGGGATCGGGCCCGAGGTCATCGCCGAGGCGCTCAAGGTGCTCGACGTGGTCGTGCCCGGTGTCGAGAAGACCGAATACGATCTCGGCGCGCGGCGCTACCACGCGACCGGCGAGATCCTGCCGGACTCGGTGCTGCCCGAGCTGAAGCAGCACGACGCGATCCTGCTCGGCGCGATCGGCGATCCGTCGGTGCCCAGCGGCGTGCTGGAACGCGGCCTGCTGCTGCGCACCCGGTTCGCGCTGGATCACCACGTGAACCTGCGGCCGTCCAAACTGTTCCCCGGCGTGACCAGCCCGCTGTCGGGCAACCCCGACATCGACTTCGTGGTGGTGCGCGAAGGCACCGAGGGCCCCTACACCGGCACCGGCGGCGCGATCCGCGTCGGCACCCCGCACGAGGTGGCGACCGAGGTCAGCACCAACACCCGGTTCGGCATCGAGCGCGTGGTGCGCTACGCCTTCGCAAAGGCGCAGACCCGGCGCAAGCACCTCACGCTGGTGCACAAGAACAATGTGCTCACCTTCGCCGGCTCGCTCTGGCAGCGCACCGTGGACGAGGTCGCGGCCGAGTTCCCCGATGTCACAACGGCTTACCAGCACATCGACGCGGCGACCATCCACCTGGTCAACGATCCGGGCCGGTTCGACGTGATCGTCACCGACAACCTCTTCGGCGACATCATCACCGACCTGGCCGCCGCCGTGAGCGGCGGCATCGGCCTGGCCGCGAGCGGCAATATCGACGCCTCCGGGACGAACCCGAGCATGTTCGAGCCGGTGCACGGCAGCGCCCCCGATATCGCGGGCCAGTCCAAGGCCGACCCGACTGCCGCGATCCTCTCGGTGTCGCTACTGCTCAACCACCTCGGCGACACCGAGGCGGCCACCCGCATCGAGTCGGCCGTCGCCAAGGACCTCGCGTCCCGCTCCGGCTCCGCGTCGACGGTGGAGATCGGCGACCGCATCGCTGCCAGCGTCTGACAGCGACGCACGAAGGTCCCGCCTAGCCGGGAGATATTGCGGGAGAGGCTATTTCGGGTCGGCGGGTACCAGTGGGGCTGCGGCTGCCGCTGCGGCGGCCGCGAGCAGGAAGGCGGCGGGGAAGCCGCTTGCGGTGATGAGGGCGCCGGATACCGGAGGGATGGCGGCCATGGCCAGGTTCTGCCCGGTGTTCTGGATGCCGAGGCCGCGGCCGCTCCAGTAGGGGCCCGCCATTTCGGCGACCGCGGTGAAGGCCAATCCGTTGTCGGAGACGGTGATCACCGATGCGGCGATCAGCAGCGGGATGGCGGCCCACCACCAGTGGGTCCACGCGGTCAGGGCCAGCCCCGCCATCGCGAGCACGGCGGCAGCGGCGACCGTGCGAAGCGGGCCCATCCGGCTACCGACCCGATCCGACCACGCGCCCGCGCCGATGCGGCCGAGCGCGCCGAGAATCTGGGTGACCGTCACCAGCGCGCCCGCGGCGGCCAGTGACCAACCGACGTCGCGGTGCAGCCACAGCAGCGCGAACGTCCACACGGTGCCCTGCGGGACGACCAGCAGCACCGAGACCAGATGGATGCGCCACAGCGTGGCGTCGCGATAAGGGTTGGCGCGCAAGGCCGGATCGGCCGCGGAAGCCGCCGGGCGCGGCGGGTCGACGATGCCGGTCAGGCAGCCCAGGGCCGCCAGGCCCGCCATGAGCGCCGGGACCAGGATAGCCGCGGGCACACCGTGCGCAGCGGCCACCGCGGGAATCGCCAACGCGGCGACGCCGACGCCGAGCGGCTGCGCGGTCTGCCGGATACCCATCGCCAGCCCCCGCCGATGCGGTGGGAACCAGCCGACGATCACCCGGCCGCTGGCGCCGTTGGTACTTGCCGCGCCGACGCCGCCGAGGAACAGCAGCGTGCCCAAAGTGATGTCGTCGGTGGTCGCCGCCGCGGCGCATCCCGCCGCCAGCATCAGCAGCGGGCCGCCGACCAGCACCTTGCGCTCGCCGATCCGGTCGACCACGTAGCCCCACGCGATGAGCGTGCACACCAGCCCAATGGTCGGCATGGCCACCAGCAGGCCCGCGGTAGCCAGCGGCATGCCGCGGTCGGTCAGCGCGGGAAGCAAGAACGGGACACCGTGGATGAAGATCGAGCTGGAGGCTTGTGCGAAGACGCCGAGGCCGAGCATGGACCAGCGCCGAACCTCGTCGATCTGGATCGCGGTCGTCATCGGCCTCACCTCAGTATCTCAATATTTGGGATTGTCTTCCCACTTTGTGAACTTCCCGGCTCACCGTACACCTGGGTGGCGGCGCGCATCGACGGCTGCGGATGTCGGACTGCTCACAGCGCGGTCGCCGCGACCGGCCCGATATTTCCGTACCACTCGGTCGGGCGCGTTCGGGCAGGTGGCGATAGGTCGATAGACTGCCGGGCATGCGTCTAGGTCGAGTTGCCAGTCCCGATGGGGTCGCCTTCGTCAGCATCGAAGGCGACGTAAGTGACAGCGCGGGCCGGAATGGGGCGGGGTCGGCGATCGCCAAGGAGATCGCGGAACACCCGTTCGGCACACCGACGTTCACCGGCCGGAGCTGGCCGCTGGCCGACGTGCGGTTGCTTGCCCCGATCCTGGCCAGCAAGGTGGTCTGCGTGGGCAAGAACTATGCCGCTCACGCCGCCGAGATGGGCGGTCCCGCACCCGAAGACCCGGTCATCTTCCTCAAGCCGAACACCGCGATCGTCGGTCCGAACGCCCCGATCATCCTGCCGCCCAGCGCCTCTCAGGTCGACTACGAAGGAGAGCTCGCCGTCGTCATCGGCCGCCCGTGCAAGGAGGTGCCCGCCGCCCGCGCGCTGGACGTCGTCCTCGGCTATACCGTCGCCAACGACGTGACCGCCCGCGACCAGCAGCGCCACGACGGCCAGTGGACCAGGGCGAAGGGCTACGACACGTTCTGCCCGCTGGGTCCGTGGATCGAAACCTCCATGGACCCTTCGGATCTGGAGATCGTCACCGAGCTCGGCGGCGAGGTGCGGCAACGCAGCCGCACTTCGCTTCTGCTGCACGACATTCCGAAGCTGATCGAGTGGGTCACCACCGTGATGACGCTGCTGCCCGGTGACGTCATCCTCACCGGCACCCCGGAGGGCGTCGGCCCGATGACGGACGGGCAGCAGGTGTCGGTGACCATCGATGGCATCGGAACGCTCACCAATCCCGTTGCCGCCAAACGCTGATCGAAAGAGAGCCATGACTGAAGTACGGGTCCGATTCTGCCCGTCGCCGACCGGAACACCGCACGTCGGCCTGATCCGGACGGCGCTGTTCAACTGGGCCTACGCCCGCCATCACGGTGGCACATTCGTCTTTCGTATCGAAGACACCGATGTCGCACGCGATTCCGAGGAGTCCTACCGGGCGATTATCGACGCACTGCGCTGGCTCGGCCTGACTTGGGACGAGGGCCCCGAGGTCGGTGGGCCCTATGAACCGTATCGCCAGTCACAGCGAAAAGATCTCCATCTGGACGTGGTTCAGCGTTTGCTGGAGTCCGGGGAGGCGTATGAATCGTTTTCCACGCCAGAGGAAGTCGAGGCTCGCCACCAGGCTGCTGGACGCGATCCGAAGCTCGGTTACGACAACTACGACCGCGACCTGACGCCCGAGCAAATCGAGGAGTACCGAGTCGCGGGGCGCCCTGCCGTGATCCGGCTGCGCATGCCCGACGAGGACCTTTCCTGGCACGATCTGGTGCGCGGCGAGACCACCTTCAAGGCGGGCTCCGTCCCGGACTTCGCGCTCACCCGCGGCAACGGCGACCCGCTGTACACCCTGGTCAACCCGGTCGATGACGCGCTGATGCGGATCACCCACGTGCTGCGCGGTGAGGACCTGCTCTCCTCGACCCCGCGACAGCTGGCGCTGTATGGCGCGCTGCGCCGGATCGGGGTAACCGATTTCACGCCGGAGTTCGGTCATCTGCCCTTCGTCATGGGGCAGGGCAACAAGAAGTTGTCCAAGCGTGATCCGGAGTCCAATCTGTTCGCCCACCGCGACCGAGGATTCATCCCCGAGGGTTTGCTGAATTATCTCGCGCTACTCGGCTGGGGCCTCTCCGAGGACCGGGACGTATTCACGATGGCGGAGATGGTCGAAGCCTTCGATATTTCGAAAGTGAATTCGAACCCGGCCCGATTCGACCAGAAGAAGGCGGACGCGCTCAACGCCGAACACATCCGATTGCTGGAGCCGGGCGATTTCACCCACCGGCTTCGGGAGTATCTCACCGAACACGGCCATATCGGCGCGGAAATCGATGAGAAGGTCTTCACCGCGGCGGCCGGGCTCGTGCAGACCAGGATCGTGGTGTTGGCGGACGCCTGGGAACTGTTGCGTTTCTTGTTCGCACCGGCGGATGAGTTCGCGATCGACCCCGCCGCGGGCGCCAAGAATCTCGGTACCGATGCCACCGAGGTATTGCAGGCCGCTATTACCGCGTTGACGCCGTTGACGGAGTGGACTACCGCGGCGATCGAAGAGGCGCTGAAAAAGGCGCTGATCGATGATCTGGGACTCAAACCGCGCAAAGCCTTCGCGCCGGTGCGAGTCGCGGTGACCGGATCGCATATCAGCCCGCCGCTGTACGAGTCGCTGGAACTGCTCGGCCGTGACGTAACTCTGGAGCGGCTGGGCTCGGCGCTGAGTTGGACCGCACCGGACCACGCGTCGTCCTGAGGGCGCAGTCGGAGGCAGGCTGTCCTCGGCCTGCGCTGGGCCGGGTGAAGGGCGAGGCAGCGGCCCAGCGAGGGCGAGGCAGCGGCCCAGCGCCGAAAATGTGGCTTTGACCAGGCGATTTGTAGTAGACCGGTAGCCGTTTGGTACTCTTCTTCTCGGCCCGGAACACGGTCTCGAGTCATCCAGACGCGAGGCGGGACGACCTGGTCATTGGGGTATGGTGTAATTGGCAACACAGCTGATTCTGGTTCAGCCATTCTAGGTTCGAGTCCTGGTACCCCAGCGGAGTGTGTTGTTCGACTTCGGTTCGCGGCCGAAATCATGACAGCAACCGGCGATTTGGTCGCCGGGCTTCGGCCGGTTAAGCTAGCCGAGCCTCCTGATCGAAAGATCACCACGGCGCTCCTCGCGGTAGCGAGAAGCAGTCCTGGCCCCGTCGTCTAGCGGCCTAGGACGCCGCCCTCTCAAGGCGGTAGCGCGGGTTCGAATCCCGTCGGGGCTACACAAGTGGAAGACCCATGCTCACACAGAGCGTGGGCCTTTCTCGTTTCGCTATGTTTTGTGGGGGTGCAACCCCCACGCCCCGCCCGGAGGGCTTCGCCCCCGGACCCCCGGCGAGGGCTTCGCCCCGCCTGGTGGGTGAGTGGGCGGGTGCGGAGTTGGTTTTGCCCCGTCTGGTGGGGGCTGGGCGGCCTACAGCTCGCCGCGGTACGGCGCGAAACGAAAGGCCCTCCAGCGATCTTGCTGGAGGGCCTTCGGCTTGTTCGCGGACTACCCGCTCTTGCGCCGGAATTCCCGCTTGTGGGCTGCCGTGCCATGTGTCGCGGACGCCTTGGACCGTCCGTCGAGGTGGTCGGCCGCGCGGGCGTGCTGCTGGTTCTTGCGCTCCAGTGCCTCCCGGAATTTGCGCTTCACCTCGTCGGAGCCATTGGACTTATCCGAATCCGCCATCGCCTGCTCCTCGTCGTCGCGGCCGCGCAGCGCGTCCTCGCGGGCGCTGATGCCCGGCCGATTCATGTCGAACACCTCGAAAATATCCCGTGCGAGGTGGTTGTGTCAGTTGGATTTCGGGCGCGTCGTGTCGCCCGAGCGTGCTCTGTTCAGTCCAGCGCGTGTGCGGTGGTCCCGCCGAGTGGCATGCGCGGAAGGCCGAGCTTGCGGTGATCCCAGCTGCGCGTGCGCTCGGGCACGACGCGGACGGCGACCCGTTTGTTCAGCATGGACTCCACCATGGGGCGCACCTCCGCACTGTACGGGCCGGTGTAGCGCTCCCAGACGCTCACGCCGACGGCGAAGAGTTTCTCGGCGTCCTCGACGATCTCGGCTCGGCCTTCGATCGACACGCCCCGCAGCTGGTCGTAGGTATCACCCGCCTCGACCAGGCAGCAGACGCGCGGATCGCGCCGCAAGTTCACCGCCTTCTGCGACTTGGCCTTCGTCTCGAACCAGATCTCGCCGCCGATGAGCGCGTACCACATGGCGGTCTGGTGCGGCGTGCCCGTGGGGCCGATGGTCGCCAGCGTCGCGATTCGGCTGCGCTCCAGGAACTCGGTGATCTCGGTGTCGGACATCACGATCTGTGCCCGTTGGTTGACTCCCATGGGCCAACTCTAGAGAATCCGGATTGAAACGTGTTACAGGCGCTTGTGCAATGCCTCGGCGGCCGCGACCAGATCCGCCGCCCAGCGGGCGCCCGGCCTGCGGCCCATCCGGTCGATCGGGCCCGACACCGACACGGCCGCGACCACGGTGCCCCCGGCGTCGCGCACCGGCGCGGAAACGCTTGCCACACCGGCCGCGCGCTCGGCGGCGCTCTGCGCCCAGCCGCGCTTGCGCACCTCGGCCAGCGCGCGCTCGCCGAATACCGCGTCGGCCAGGATGGTGCGCTGCAATTCCGGGTCGGCCCAGGCCAGCAGTACTTTGGCCGCCGAGCCGGCGGCGAGCGGCAGCCGCGCTCCGACCGGAACGGTGTCGCGTAGGCCCACCGGGGGTTCCAGCGCCGCGACGCACACGCGCGCGTTGCCGTCGCGGCAATAGAGCTGGACGCTTTCGCCGGTGATCTCGCGCAGGCGGGGCAGAATGGCCGACGCGGCCTCGAGCAGCGGATCGTTGGCGCTGGTCGCGAGCTCGGCGAGGGCGGGCCCGGGCCGCCACGTCCCGTTGCTGTCGCGGGCGAGTAAGCGATGCACCTCCAACCCGACGGCGAGACGGTGTGCGGTGGCGCGGGGCAGGCCGGTGCGCGCGCACAGCTCGTTGAGACCGGAGGGGTGCTCGGCTACGGCATACAGGACCGCCACTGCTTTGTCGAGGACGCCGATGCCGCTATGCTGTCTCATAGAACGATACTAGCGTCTCGGATGTTGATAAATCCACCAGTGCGGATTCCGGTCATCAGCGTTCCGACCAGGCGTAGCTATCCCAACTTGTGCAACTGTCGCCGCGTCGAAGTCCAGATCGCGGAACGGCTGCTTCGTCCGAAAGGTGATCAACCATGGCCGAACCGCGCACGCTGGCCGAGAAGGTATGGGACCAGCATGTCGTCGCTCGCGGAGAGGGTGAGGGTGCCTCGCGCGAGCCGGACCTGATCTACATCGACCTGCACCTCGTCCACGAGGTGACCAGTCCGCAGGCCTTCGACGGACTGCGCGCCGCGGGCAGACCTGTGCGCCGGCCGGATCTCACGATCGCGACCGAGGACCACAACGTGCCGACGATCGATATCGACAAGCCGATCGCCGACCCGGTTTCGCGCACCCAGGTGGAGACGCTGCGGCACAACTGCGCGGAATTCGGTGTGCGGCTGCATCCCATGGGCGACCTGGACCAGGGCATCGTGCACGTGGTCGGGCCGCAGCTCGGCCTGACCCAACCGGGGACGACCGTGGTCTGCGGTGACAGCCACACCTCGACGCACGGCGCGTTCGGCGCGCTGGCCATGGGTATCGGCACCTCCGAGGTCGAGCATGTGCTTGCCACCCAGACCCTCTCGTTGCAGCCGTTCAAGACGATGGCAATCACCGTGGACGGCGCCATGCCCCCCGGCGTGACGAGCAAGGACCTGATCCTGGCCGTCATCGCGAAGATCGGCACCGGCGGCGGCCAGGGCTACGTCCTGGAGTATCGGGGCGAGGCCATCCGGGCCATGTCCATGGAGGCCCGAATGACGATCTGCAACATGTCCATCGAGGCGGGCGCTCGGGCCGGCATGATCGCGCCGGACGAGACGACCTACGAATTCCTCAGGGGGCGGCCGCACGCGCCGCAGGGCGCCGACTGGGATGCAGCGGTGGCCGCCTGGGAGGCGCTGAAGACGGACGAGGGCGCGGCTTTCGACGCCGAGGTGCATATCGACGCCTCCGCGCTGTCCCCGTTCGTCACCTGGGGCACCAATCCGGGCCAGGGCGCCCCGCTGGGCGAGGCGGTGCCGGACCCCGCCGCGATCGCCGACGAGGTGGCCCGCGAGTCCGCGGAGAAAGCGCTGCGTTACATGGACTTGGAGCCGGGTACTCCACTTCGGGAAGTGCCGATCGACACCGTATTCGTCGGTTCGTGCACCAACGGACGCATTGAGGATTTGCGTGCGGTGGCCGGGATTTTGAAGGGACGTCATGTCGCCGACGGGGTGCGAATGTTGGTTGTACCGGGGTCGATGCGGGTTCGCGCACAGGCGGAAAAAGAAGGACTGGGTGAGATTTTCACCGCGGCGGGCGCCGAATGGCGGCAGGCGGGCTGCTCAATGTGCCTGGGAATGAATCCGGACCAGCTCGAACCCGGCCAGCGTTGTGCCTCCACCTCGAACCGCAACTTCGAAGGAAGGCAGGGCAAAGGCGGCCGTACGCACCTGGTTTCTCCCCTCGTAGCGGCCGCGACGGCGGTCCGCGGAACCCTGTCCTCGCCTGCGGATCTGAACTGACCGGCCCCGATTCCCTCAATCAAACCCAGGAGATTCATTATGGAAGCGTTCACCGTGCACAAGGGCATCGGGGTGCCGATGCGCCGCTCCAATGTCGATACCGATCAGATCATCCCCGCCGTCTACCTGAAGCGGGTGACTCGTACGGGATTCGAGGACGGGTTGTTCGCCGCATGGCGCACCGATCCCGACTTCATTCTCAACATCGAGCCATACAACAGGGGTAGTGTGCTGGTGGCGGGCCCGGATTTCGGTACCGGATCCTCGCGTGAGCACGCCGTTTGGGCGCTGTCGGACTACGGCTTTCGGGTGGTCATCTCGTCCCGGTTCGCCGACATCTTCCGCGGCAATGCCGGTAAGGGCGGTCTGGTGGCCGCTCAGATGTCACAGAACGATGTCGAAATGCTCTGGAAGTTGCTCGAGGAACAGCCCGGCTTGGAATTGGTTGTGGACCTCGGGGCGCGCACTGTGGCGGCTGGAACCGTCGTGTTGCCGTTCGATATTGATGACTACACCAGGTGGCGTCTGCTCGAAGGATTGGACGACATCGGGCTCACTCTGCGGCGGGAGGACGCCATCGACCGGTTCGAAAAGGCAAGGCCAACATGGAAACCCGCCACCCTCCCGGCACATATTTCGCAGACGTAATCACCCTCGGCGGTTAGCTGGCCAGACTTGGTGGCGGTAGCTGGACGTGTGCTAAACCACATGAATTTTGGCGTGGCACATAGACTCTTGCCCAAAGTGGGTTTACCGTGGTACCTAGTCGGTCCGACGACGGGCCATTAGTCTGCGGAGGATTCAATGAACAAGGCGGAACTGATCGACGTTCTGACCGAAAAGTTGGGTACGGACAGGCGCACGGCCACCGCGGCAGTCGAGCATGTGGTCGACACCATCGTGCGCGCGGTGCACAAGGGTCAGAGCGTCACAATCACCGGATTCGGTGTGTTCGAACAGCGTAAGCGTGCGGCTCGAGTCGCCAGGAACCCGCGCACCGGCGAAACCGTGAAGGTTAAGCCCACATCGGTGCCCGCGTTTCGTCCTGGCGCTCAGTTCAAGGCGGTGATCGCGGGTAAGCAGAAGTTGGCCGCGACCGGCCCCGCCGTCAAGCGCGGGGTGGGTGCGCCGGTGGCCGCTAAGAAGGCGGCAGCCAAGAAGACGGCGCGCAAGGCCGCTGCGAAGAAGGCGACCCCGACCAAGGCGCCCGCCAAGACCACGGCGCGCAAGGCCGCCGCCAAGGCCCCGGCAAAGACCACCGCTCGCAAGACCGCGGCCAAGAAGACGCCCGCGAAGAAGACCGCGGTCGCGAAGAAGGCTCCGGCCAAGAAGACGGCCACCAAGGCCACGGCGGCCAAGAAGACCACCGCCGCCAAGAAGACCGTCGCCAAGAAGGCGCCTGCGAAGAAGACCGCGGCCAAGAAGGCTCCGGCTCGTCGCGCCCGCTGATCCCGAGCCACCGCCGGATCGGCGCCGAATGTGCGGCCCCGAAGACAGGGCCCATTCGCCTCAACGTCGAGACGGCCCCGGGAAACACCCGGGGCCGTTTTCGGATGTCCGTAAGCAATAGGAGTCGGCAGGGGGGCGCGTGCTCGCCGAGGCGCGGCGGTAGGCCGTCGAGCCGTCAGGCTTTCACGACGGAGGCCGACAGCGATCGGTCCAGATGGTCGGCGGCCACCAAGCGCCGCCCGACGAACGACAGCACCCACACGCTGCCCTTGCGGTTGCGCGCCGACTGCAGCGCGACGCCGTCTTGTCCGGCCAGCCATTCCAGCAGGTCCGGGATCACCTTGCCCTGGCTGCAGACGACGCGAACAGTCTTGTCCGACACCAGGGTTCGGAATCGCTCACGGGCCTCGTCGGTGGCGGCGGCGTAGCCGGACTCGGAAAACAATGGCTCGATAGCGATTTCGGCGTCGAGATGCTCGGCCAACGGCATCATCGACTCCACACACCGCAGCGGATCGGCCGAATAGATCTCGGATGCCTTGAACGCCAGGAGATTCGGCACCAACGCCTGCGCCTGTTCCTTGCCCTCGCGATCGAGCGGGCGCTGTTCGTCGGGTCCGCTGAAGCGGTCTCTGCGGCCTGCTTTCGCGTGCCGCACCAGCAGCAGGGTGCTGGTGCGCGCGGGCAGGCGGGTGAAGGCGCGCACCACTTGGCGGTCCATCGGATACGACAGCTGGTCCATCACGCGGTCCAGCGGGTGCCAGTTGAGCACGTCCACCTCGGAGTTGGCCGCGAACTCGCCGCCCACCACTTCGGCGGCCCAGTAGTCGACCCGTTTCAACCTGCGATGGCCCGGAATCGGGTAGGTCACGTATCCGAGGTAGCGACCGAGCCTGCTCTCCAGCCCGGTCTCCTCGCGGACCTCGCGGACCGCGGCCAGCACCGGGGTCTCGCCCGGGTCCAGCTTTCCTTTCGGCAGGGACCAGTCCCCGTACTTGGGGCGATGGACGACCGCGATCTCCACCGTTCCCTGCGCGGACGTCCGCCACAGCACCGCTCCCGCGGCTCGGATATTGGCCGTGACGCGGGGATCCCAGAACGGGCCCCCTCGGTGTTCGAATCCTGCTTCAGCGCTCACTGCTGCTCGGGTCTCCGCAGCCGCATCAGAAACTCCTGGTGGTCTCGGATCTTGTCGCCGTCTCCGGTCGTCCCCGGCGAGGCCCGCCAGGTGCCGTCGGGCTGCAGCACCCAGCAGCGCGTGGTCGGCGAGAGCGCCGAATCGAACACGTCGCCGAGTTGCTCGGTCAGCCGCGGATCTTTCACCTGGGCCATCACCTCGACCCTGCGATCCAGGTTGCGGTGCATCATGTCGGCGCTGCCGATCCAGTACTCGTCCTGCGCCTGGAAGTGCAGAATGCGCGAGTGCTCCAGGAACCGACCCAGGATCGAGCGTACCTCGATGTTCTCGCTCATGTCCGGCACGCCGGGGCGGAGCGCGGAGATACCGCGCACCACGATCTGCACCGGCACGCCCGCTTGCGAGGCCCGATACAGCGCGTCGATGATCTCCTCGTCGACGATCGCGTTGGCCTTCAGGCGGATTCGGGCGGCCTGCCCTTGGGCGGCCAGATCGGTTTCGCGCTGGACGCGCTCGATGATGCCCGAGCGGACGCTTTGCGGGGCGACAAGCAGATTGCGGTAGCGCTCTTTTCGCGAGTAACCGGTCAGCGAATTGAACAGATCGGTCAGGTCGGCGCCGATTTCCGGTGCGGCGGTGAGCAATCCGACGTCCTCGTAGAGGCGGGCGGTCTTCGGGTTGTAGTTGCCGGTCCCGATGTGGCAGTAGCGGCGGATGGTCGCGCCCTCGCGGCGCACCACCAGGCAGGTCTTGCAGTGCGTCTTGAGGCCGATGAGGCCGTACACCACGTGCACGCCCGCCTGCTCCAGCGCGCGCGCCCATTTGATGTTGGCCTGCTCGTCGAAGCGCGCCTTGATCTCCACCAGGGCGACGACCTGCTTGCCCGCCTCGGCGGCGTCGATGAGCGCGTTGACGATCGGGGAATCGCCGGAGGTGCGGTAGAGCGTCTGCTTGATCGCCAGCACCTGCGGGTCGGCGGCGGCCTGTTCGATGAACCGCTGCACGCTGGTGGAGAACGAGTCGTAGGGGTGGTGCACGAGCACGTCGCCCTCGCGCAGCGCCGCGAACACGTTGCGCGGCGTCTCCCGCTCGCCGAACGCGGGCGGCGTCGCCGGGACGTACGGGATGTCCTTCAGATTCGGCCGGTCCACGCCGTACACCTGCCAGAGGCAGGACAGATCGAGCAGGCCGGGCACCTGGAGCACGTCGGCGGGGTCGACATCCAGCTCGCGCAGCAGCAGGTCGAGCATGTGCTCGGTCATGTCGTCGGAGACCTCCAGGCGCACCGGCGAACCGAACCGGCGCCGGGCCAGTTCGCGTTCCAGCGCTTGGAGCAGGTCCTCGTCGCGGTCCTCGTCGACCTCGAAGTCGGCGTTGCGGGTGATCCGGAACGAGTGTTGCTCCACTACGTCCATGCCCGGGAACAGCAGGTCCAGGTGCGCGGCGATCAGCGCCTCCATCGGCAGGAATGCCGCGATGGGGGAGCCGGATTCGGTGCGGCGCACGCGGACGAACCGGTCGACGTTGTCGGGCACCTTGACGCGGGCGAAATGCTCGCCGCCGGTGGTGGAATCCTTCACCGTCACGGCGAGATTGAGGCTCAGCCCGCTGATGTAGGGGAAGGGGTGCGCCGGGTCCACCGCGAGCGGCGTGAGGACCGGGAACACCTGATCCTGGAAGTGGCTCGAGAGCCGCTGGCGTTCGTCGTCGTCCAGATCGTTCCAGTCGATGATCGCGATGCCCTCGGCGGTCAGCGCGGGCAGCACGCTGTCGAGGAAAACGCCTGCATGCCGCACCGCGATCTCCTGGGTGCGCGCGGCGATCAGCTCCAGTTGCTCGCCGGGGGAGCGGCCGTCGGCCGAGCGCACGAGCAGACCGGTCTCGGCGCGCCGTTTCAGGCCCGCCACCCGCACCATGTAGAACTCGTCGAGATTGGACGCGAAGATCGCGAGGAACTTCGTGCGTTCCAGCAACGGAAGCGAGGCGTCCTCGGCGAGGGCGAGCACCCGGGCGTTGAAGTCGAGCCAGCTCAGTTCGCGATTGAGGTAGCGATCACGTGGCAACCGTTGCGCCGACGAGTCGGCGGCCAGGGGTGTCGCCGCCGGAGGTGGCATGGGAAGCAACGGCTGTTGCTTGACGGTTTCCGTATCGCTCACGTCAACGATCATCCCTTACCGGACACCCGGTGTGCAGCCCCCAGACGGGATTGACGTATGTCTCACGACATTGCGGCGACCATCTAGCACACGTGCGGAACGTGCTCGTGAACACCTCCCGGCCAACCGATGTCATGCAGGACAGCGCGGGTCGCCGCGCCCGCCCCGAGCGCGACGGCGCGGTCCAGATCGTCGGCGGTGTCCACGTCCAGGCGCAGCCCCGGCCAGTCCCCGGCCAGATCGACCGCGCCCGCGGCGATATGACTGCGCGCCGACCCCGGGCCGAAGCGTGGGTCGAGCGGGGCGACCGGGTCGCGGACCACCAGCGCGGCGGTTCCGCTGCCCGCGTGGTCGACCACGATCGACCGCAGGCCGGGCGGGGCGGCGGCGAGCATATCCGACAACTCGTCCGGACGCAGCGCGGGCAGATCGGCCTGCAAGGCGAGCAGGTCGACCGGGCCGTGCGCGGCGCGCAATGCTGCGGCGGTGGCGGCCAAGGCGGTGTTGAGCCCGTCGGAGTTCCGCTCGTGCGGCTCCGGATGCACGTCGGCGCCCAGCGTGCGAGCCAGATCGGCGACCGCGGGGTCCGGCGTGACCACGGTGACAGATACCACATCGGCGACCGCTTCGGTTGCGGTCACGGTGTCGGCGAGCATGGCCAGCACCAGCCGCGCCCGGTGCTCCGGGCGCAGCCGGTCGGCCAATCGGCTCTTGGCCCGATCGAGACTCTTGACCGCGATCACGGCGTGCACGGCGTGCGGGCGCATGCGGGCAATCCTTCCATGGCATATTGAGCTGATGACGAGGGCGGCGGTACTGGGCGCGGGATCGTGGGGCACCGCGTTCGCGAAGGTGTTGGCGGACGCGGGAACCGATGTCACGATCTGGGCCCGGAGGCCCGAGGTGGCCGCGACGCTGGCCTCTGAACATCGCAATCCCGATTACCTGTCCGATATTCCGCTGCCCCCGATCGCAGCAACCCATGACCCCGCGGTGGCGCTGAACGGCGCGGACATCGTGGTGCTGGCGGTGCCATCGCAGTCCCTCCGGGTGAACCTCGCCGAGTGGAAGGGCTTGCTCGAGCCGGATGCCACGCTGCTGAGCCTGGCCAAGGGCATCGAGACCGGCACGCTGCTGCGGATGAGCCAGGTGATCGGGGAGGTCACCGGCGCGGACCAGGGCCGGATCGCGGTGCTGTCCGGGCCGAACTTGGCCCGTGAGATCGCGGTGGAGCAGCCCGCCGCGACTGTCATCGCCTGCTCGGACACCGACCGCGCGGTCGCGGTGCAGCACGCCAGCGCGACCGGATATTTCCGGCCGTACACCAATACCGACGTGATCGGCTGTGAGATCGGCGGCGCCTGCAAGAACGTCATCGCGCTCGCCTGTGGCATCGCCTCGGGCATGGGTTTGGGCGACAACTCGATCGCCGGCCTGATCACCCGCGGTCTGGCCGAGATCATCCGGCTCGGGGTGGCCGTCGGCGCGGAACCCGCCACGCTGGCCGGTCTGGCCGGCGTCGGCGATCTGGTCGCCACCTGCACGTCGCCGCTGTCGCGCAACCGCTCTTTCGGTCACGTGCTCGGCGCGGGCGGGTCCATGGATGCCGCCCAGTCGGCCACCCATGGCCAGGTCGCCGAGGGCGTGAAATCCTGCACATCGGTTCGCGCGCTGGCCGAGCGGCACGGGGTGGAGATGCCGCTGACCACCTCGGTGCACCGGGTCTGTCATGAGGGGCTGTCGGTCCGCGAAGCCGTAGACAACCTGCTCGGGCGGCGGATCAAGCCGGAGTGATCCGGCTCCGCCCGGCTCGGGCGGGCTCCGCCCGGCCGTACGGTCAACCGTGGAGACGCCTGCCGAAACGGGTACGGTTCGGGGCATGACGAACCGGATCAGGGTTGCGGTGGTGTTCGGCGGACGCAGCAACGAGCACGCCGTGTCCTGCGTATCGGCGGGCAGCGTGCTGCGCAACCTGGATCCGGAGAAGTACGAGGTCGTGCCGATCGGCATCACCGCGGCGGGCCGCTGGGTGCTCGGCGGTTCGGACGTGGCCGCGCTCGGCATTCACGACCGCGCCCTGCCCTCGGTGGACGCCACCGGCACGGCGCTGACGCTGGCCGCGGACCCCAGCCGTTCGGGGGCGCTCATCGCGCTGGACGATCCGGGCGCCGCCCTCGGCTCGGTCGATGTGGTGTTCCCGATCCTGCACGGACCGTTCGGCGAGGACGGCACCCTGCAGGGGATGCTGGAGCTCGCCGGAATCCCGTATGTGGGGCCAGGGGTGCTGGCCAGCGCGGCGGGCATGGACAAGGAGTTCACCAAGAAGCTGCTCGCGGCCGAGGGACTGCCGATCGGCACCCAGGTGGTACTGCGGCCCGGCACCGCGACGGTCGCCGAGGAGGATCGGCGGCGCTTGGGACTGCCGGTGTTCGTGAAGCCCGCGCGCGGCGGATCATCGATCGGCATCACCAAAGTGACCGACTGGAGCGAGCTGGAAGCGGCTATCGCCGCGGCGCGCGCACACGATCCGAAGGTGATCGTGGAAGCGGGCATCGTCGGACGCGAAGTGGAGTGCGGTGTCCTGGAATACCCGGACGGGCGGGTCTCGGCGAGTGTGGTCGCGGAGATCCGGATGCCGGAGGACGACGTGACCGCCGCGGGACCCGAGTTCTACGACTTCGACACCAAGTACCTCGACGACGTCTGTGAATTCGACGTCCCGGCCAAGCTGGACGACGAGGTCGCCGACCGGATCAGGGAACTGGCGGTGCGCGCCTTCCAGGCCCTCGACTGCCAGGGCCTGGCGCGCGTCGATTTCTTCGTCACCGAGCAGGGACCGGTCATCAACGAGATCAACACCATGCCGGGCTTCACCGCGATCTCCATGTACCCGCGCATGTGGGAGGCCACCGGCGTCGACTTCGCCACGTTGATCTCCACGCTCATCGAAACCGCGCTCGCCCGCGGCACCGGCCTGCGCTAGTTGGGCAGCGGCCCCGGGTCGAGCGGCTGGCCGGGGAGGGTGGCGGTGATGGTGTCGGAAACCTCTTGCAGCGGGGTCGGACCGGAGCCGTCGGGGACGGTCAGGGCGATGTAGGTCCCCCGGTCGACGGCGAACCAGGTGCTCGCCTTCGCCGCCTGGTCCTTGACCTCGAACCACTGCACGCCGTTCACCATCTGCAAAGGCGAGGCGCGGTGGAATTCCAGCGGGCGATCCAAACCGCAGCGCAGCACGATGGGGTCGCCGCCATCCGTGCGCTGCCACGCGCGGGTAGCGGGGGGAGCGGGCTCCACCAGGGTCGATTTGCTGTACTCGCCGAGGTCCGCGGGCAGGGCGGGCAGCAGGGCGGCGCAGGCGGGACCTTCCGCCGCCGGGGCGGGAACGGGGCCGAGGACCAGCGGTTCCCGCTCGACGGGCGCGCGGCGCGCCAGTACCGCGGCCACCAGCACCGCGACTACCAAGACGACGGGCAGCGCCACCGCGGTGGCGATGAGGGCAGGGGAGTACTGAGCTGATGTGGCGGCCGCGCGGTCCGGCTCGGTGGCTTCGTCGGTCGACTTCGCATCGCCGGCGTCCGATTCCGCTGCCCCGGAGGTGTCGGTGGAATCGGTTGGCGCCTCCGGCTCGGTGGCGTCTGCCGCCGGACCGTCCGCACCGGCGTCGGACGCGGATTTCGTGGCGTCCGCGTGTTCGTTGTCATGCTCCGTCGAATCGCGGTTCGACGAATCCGCCGCCATGCTCACCGATCCTTCCTGTTCGCGCGCATCGGCGCCGGTCGGCGACCGCGGAAGCGCGGCGGCCAGGTGGACCGGCCCGGTGGTACTCGAGTACCTGGCGAAAGGGTACCGTCGGGCTCATTCCAGCAAGCAGTGCGCCGGAAAGGATCGGTCATCAGCGCGAGCACGGGCCCGAGGACAGTGCGTGAACTGGGGGAGTTCGCGCTGATCGACCGCATCAACGCGGGCCGGGTGCAGGCGCCGGGCGTGCTGCTCGGCCCCGGTGACGACGCGGCGCTGGTCGCGGCCGCGGACGGTCGATTCGTGGTCACCACCGACATGCTCGTACAGGATCGGCATTTCCGGCTGGACTGGTCCGGTCCGGAGGACATCGGCCGTAAAGCGATCGCGCAGAACGCCGCCGACGTGGTCGCCATGGGTGCGGCGCCGACCGCGTTCGTCGTCGCGCTCGGCTGCCCCGCCGACACCCCGCTGGCGCTGGTGGACGGACTCGCGGACGGCATGTGGGCCGAGGCCGCCAGGGCCGGCGCGTCCATTGCCGGTGGCGATCTGGTCCGCAGCCGCGACCTGGTCATCTCGATCACCGCCTTCGGCGACCTGCGTGGCGGTGCGCCGATCACGAGATCCGGTGCATGCGTGGGCGATATCGTCGCGATCGCGGGCCGCCTCGGCTGGTCGGCCGCGGGGCTCGACGCCTTCACCGCCGGTGTGACCGGTGCCGAGGTCGCGGAAGCACTTGCCGCACATCGTGTTCCGCAGCCGCAGTATGCGGCCGTGCTGGACGCGTTGGAGCGCGGGCCGATCTGGGGGCCGGATTCACCTACACCCCAGCATGTTTCGGTGCGATCGGGCGCGTGCGTCGATTCTGGATCAGACGGTCCGCCGCGCGAGATGCCCAGTGCGGCGGCAATCGGCGAGCTGGATCAGGCGGCGACCGGTGAGACGCGGGCACACGCGATACCGGACGGGAACCTGGTGGACCGTTCGTCGCCCTCCGTGACGGGCGAGCCGACTATGACAGGTTCGCGGGACATCGGGCTGCACGCCCTGACCGACGTATCCGACGGGTTGCTCGCGGATCTGGGACACATCGCCGCCGCCTCCGGCGTCGCGATCGATCTGGATTCGGCGGCGCTGCGTGATCCGGCGCTGGAACGCGTCGCCGCCGTGCTGGACGCCGATGCGGCGCAATGGATCCTGACCGGAGGCGAGGACCATGCCTTCGCGGGCACGTGGGCGCCGGACCGTCCGCTGCCTGCGGGCTGGGTCGCGATCGGGCGCGTTGTGGCCGGTCACGGGCTCTCCGTCGATGGGGTGGCGCAGGTGGGCGACGGCGGGTGGGAATCGTTCCATGGGGCGGACTCGGCAATTGGCGACCGACCACGCTAAGTTGTGCGGTCATGGGCACGAAACCACTGTCGGAAATCATGGATCCGGGATGGGCGAAGGCACTCGAGCCGGTGGCGGATCGGATTGCCGCCATGGGCGAATTCCTCCGTGCCGAGAACGCGGCGGGCCGTGGCTACCTACCGTCCGGTGAGAACGTCCTGCGCGCCTTCCAGCGTCCGTTCGACGAGGTGCGCGTGCTGGTGGTCGGCCAAGATCCGTATCCGACACCCGGCCACCCGATGGGTCTGAGTTTCTCGGTGGCGCCCGATGTTTCGCCGATTCCGCGCAGCCTGGCCAATATCTTCGCCGAGTACAGCAAGGACCTCGGCCACCCCACGCCGTCGTGCGGCGACCTGAGCCCGTGGTCGGACCAGGGGGTGCTGATGCTGAACCGAGTGCTCACCGTGTCGCCAGGCAAGCCGGCCTCGCATCGGGGCAAGGGCTGGGAGGCGGTCACCGACCAGGCCATTCGCGCCTTGGTCGGCAGGGACGAGCCATTGGTGGCGATCCTGTGGGGTAAGGACGCGGCGACGTTGAAGCCGCAGCTGATCGAGTCCGAGATCCCCTATATCGAGTCCGCGCATCCGTCGCCGTTGTCCGCGTCGCGCGGGTTCTTCGGTTCCCGCCCCTTCTCGCGAGTGAACGAGCTACTCGACGAACTGGGGGCCGAACCGGTTGACTGGCGCCTGCCCTGAATGGGCGTCAGTGTGTGATCGACCGAGAGAAAACGAGTGAGGAGCTCTACCATGCACAACACCACCGTCCGCGGCGCGCTGCGCGGCACCACCGCGACCCTGGCCCTATGCGCCGCGCTGACCAGCGGCGCGGCCGTCGCCGGCGCGGCCCCGCTGCGGCTCGAGCCCGCCACGGAAACCACTACGGCTCCGGTCGCCGAGGAGTACACCTCCAGCGGCTCCTCCACAATCTCGTCCTCGGTGCACGCCAAGATCGCGTGCCTGTTCTTCGCGGGCAATCTCGGCTGCTGAGCGACTGATTCGCCGGGTTCGCCCCGGCGCAGACCGGGTTGTGCGATCCTACAGATCGTGAGTAATGCGAACGATCTTCTCGAACCGTCCCGGCTCCGGCTGCGCGGTTCGGGTGGAATCGAGCTGGCCGCCGATCAGTTCGGCCCGGTCGACGGCCCGCTCGTGGTCTTCCTGCATGGTGGTGGACAGAACCGTCACTCGTGGAAACAGACCGGCGCGCGGCTGGGCGCGTCGGGGATGCGGGTGGTCACGCTGGACGCGCGCGGCCACGGGGACAGTCAGTGGGCGCCCGACCGCGACTACCGGCGCCACACCATGGTCCGGGACCTACTGCTCGTGCTGGAACAACTCGGCGCACCCGCGGTAGTGGTGGGCGCCAGCATGGGCGGCATCACCGGACTGCTCGCCACTGCGGCGCCCGGCGGGGAGGCGATCACCGCCCTGGTGCTCGTCGACATCGTGACCCGGCCCGAGCCGGAAGGCGTTGCCCGGGTGATCGACTTCATGGGCAAGCATCGCCACGGCTTCGACAGCATCGAGCAGGCGGCGGACGCGGTCGCCGCGTACCTACCGCACCGCCCACGGCCCGAGAACACCAACGGTCTGCTGCGCAGTCTGCGCGAGCGCGACGGTCGCTGGTACTGGCATTGGGACCCGGACATGCTCGGCGGCCGGCTCGAGAACCCCTCCGCGATGATCGAGCAGACGGAGGACGCGGCCCGCGCACTGAGCATTCCGGTGCTGCTGGTGCGCGGTATGCGTTCGGACGTGGTGAGTCCCGAGGGAGCCGAGGCGTTCCAGCGGCTGGTGCCGCACGCCCAGCTCGTGGAGATCGGCGGCGCCGCGCACACCGCGGCCGGTGACGACAACGACTCGTTCACCGACGCGGTGTCGAAATTCGTGCTGTCGACCCGGGAATGACGCGGCTCAGGCGAACCCGGTGTAGTCGGGCTGGCGCTTGGCGACGAACGCGTCGACGCCTTCGCGACCGGCGGGAGTGTTCGCTGCCGCGGCGATCGCGTCGCGTTCGCTGTCCAGCTGATCGCTCAGCGTCGCCGAATTCGATTGCCGCAGTAGCGATTTGATGTTCGCGTAGGTGGAACGAGGTCCGGTGGCGATGGTGCGCGCGAGGCGCTGCGCCTCGTCGGCGATCTCCGCATCGGGGACCAGCCTGCTCACGATGCCCAAGCGCACCGCCTCGTCGGCGTCCAGCACGGCGTCGGTGAGCAGGATTTCCGCGGCCCGCCCGGCCCCGACCAGGCGCGGCAGCGTCCAGGACATGCCGCCGTCGGGACTCAGCCCGATGCCGGGATAGGCCGGGCGCAGCTTGGTGCCCGGCCCGCCGAGCGCGATATCGGCCAGGCAGACCAGGCTCATTCCCGCGCCCGTGGCCCACCCCTGCACCGCGGCCACCACCGGGACCGCGGTGGCATCCAGTGCGCGGACGAATTCGTGCAGGTCGGTGGCGAGACCGCGGATGTGCGCGGAGCGGTCCTGCGCTGCGGCGAAGCCGCGCACGTTGCCGCCCGCGCAGAAGTTCGCGCCGGTGCCTCGCAGCAGCACCGCGCCCACGTCGGACCCGAGCGAGCCCAGTGCGGCGGTGCCCGCGGTGATGCCGGCGAAGTCCATCGACGTGCCGTTCGCCCCGGTGGCGATGGTGATCTGGAGAACGCCGTCGACGGTCGTCACGTACTCGGTTTGCTCGGTGGAGGTCATGGTCTGCACCTTAACGAAGGCGGAGCTACGTCCAGCGGCTGCCGCCCGGAGCTCCGGTCGGTGCGGATTCGCCACTCGTCATCGGTGCGCGTCGTACCATGCGCACCTCGATCGCGGAAGTGAACGCCTCGACCTTGCGGGCTCCGTCGAGCACGAATCCGTGCCTGCGGTAGAACGCCTGCGCGCGCGGGTTGCGCTCGAACACCCACAGCGAGCACGCGGCCGCCGGATCGAGCGCGGCGCGGATCAAGTCGTCGGCGACACCACTCCCATGCCAGGGCATGCGGACATAGAGGGCGTGCAGCTCGAACGGGGTCACCGGCTGCGGGTCGCGAGACCGGCCCGCGCTGGCGAATCCGATCACCACGTCGTCGACCATCGCGACTTGTGTACGGCCGGGATGCCGCACCCGATCGCGCTCCCACTGCTGGGCGCGGCGCTCGGTGTCGAACGCGTCGAGGACGTGCGCGGGTACCAGGTCTCGGTAGGCCTCGCGCCAGCAGGCGATGTGGCATTCGGCGAGGCTGCGCGTGTGCTCGGCGGCCAGCGGCAGGATGCGCCACGGATGCTCGGTCATATCGGCCATGCTCGCCGAATCATCGCAATCATGACGACGCCCCGGACCACCCGATAAGGGTGCCGGGGCGTGTGCTGGTCGGCCGGAGGCCGGATCAGCCGCGGACGACCTTGCCCGCCTTCAGGCAGGAGGTGCACACGTTCATGCGGCGGGTGTTGCCCGGCGCGACCTGTGCGCGAACGGTCTGGATGTTCGGGTTCCAGCGACGGTTGGTGCGCCGGTGCGAGTGCGAGACCGACTTCCCGAAGCCGGGGCCCTTGGCGCAGACGTCGCAGACGGCAGCCATAGTCGCGAACTCCTTCATGTCATGGTGGGGACCGCCGCTTTCGCGAGGCGGCCTGTCCGATCAATGTCAAGTATGCCCTGTCGGCGGAAGCCGACCAGCGCGGACCGGCGACGGCCGCGCGAGGCAACCCTGCAAGGGTAGCTGTGCGGGCACCGATCCACCAAACCGGTCCCCCTGGCAACGAGTGCCGGAACAGTCGCTGGGCACCCCGGAGTGTAGTGGCGCGGTGTCAGCGGTTCCGTGTCACCACCGCCCGCTAACCTGACGTGCGGTGGTGATGCGCCGGTGGCGGAAGGGAGAGGTGGCGTGCCGGGATGGCGGGATGTGATGGACGGCACGGCACTGCTGTGCTGGGGCCGCACCTGTCTCGCGGATCTGGAACTCCGGCGCGAGGAGATCAACGCGCTCAATGTCTTTCCCGTCCCCGACGCCGACACCGGAACCAATCTGCTGGCCACCATGCGCGCCGCGGTCGAGACGGCGGAAGCGGCTGCCTTGAACCCGTCGGCGGACCCCGACGACGCAGCCCATATCGTCGCCGCCGCGATGGCGCACGGCGCGACGGTCGGCGCCCGCGGCAATTCCGGGATCATCCTGTCCCAGGTGCTGCGCGGCGTCGCCGAGGCGGTGCGCCGCGGTCCGCTGACGGCGGACACCCTGCGTGACGCGCTCGCCAGGGCCTCGGAGCTGGTGCGCGAGGGGCTCAGCGTGCCCATCGAGGGAACCATCCTGACCGTCCTGGATTGCGCGTCCGCGGCGGCCGCGGCATGCCCGGACCGCACGCTCGTCGACGTGGCGCTCGCGGCGGCCGACGGCGCCGCCAAAGCGCTCGGCGACACGCCCTTTCAGCTCGGCGTGCTGCGCGAGGCCGGTGTCGTCGACGCGGGCGCTCGCGGGCTGGTCGTGCTGTTGGACAGCCTGGTCGCGGTGACACGCGGCGAGGCGCCCACGCGGCCGGAATACCCCCGGCTGCCGGCGTTCGCCTCCGTCGGCGACGCCGAACCCCGGTACGAGGTGATGTATCTCCTGACCGACGCCGACGAGCCGAAAGTCGCGACGCTGCGGGCCCGGCTCGCCGAGCTCGGCGACTCGGTCGTGGTCGTGGGCGACGGCGACCGTTCCTGGTCGGCCCATGTGCACTGTGCCGACGCGGGCGCGGCGGTGGAGGCGGGGATCGCGGCGGGCGCGCTCAGCCGCATCCGCATCGAGAACGTCGCGTTCGCGTCGCACCACGATCAGTGGGAGGGGCACGGCGAAACCGCGCCGGGCGCGCTCGGCGCCGCCCGGATACCGCAAGCTCCGGCCGACCGCGGGATTCTGGCCGTGGTCACCGGGGACGGCGCCGCGAACCTGTTCGAGCGCGCGGGTGCGGTGGTGCTGGCAGGTGCTCCGGCGGTGACCGCGACGACGCTGCTGGCCGCGATCCGGCGGATGCCCAACCGCGAAGTGCTGGTGCTGCCCAACGGCGCGCTCCCCGCGCACGAGCTGGTCGCGGTCGGTGTCGCGGCCCGCGACGCGCATCGTGACGTGCTGCTGCTGCCGAGCGCGTCCATGGTGCAGGGTCTTGCCGCGCTGGCCGTGCACGACCGCGGACGGATCGCCGTTGACGACGCCTTCGCCATGTCGGAGGCCGCCGCCACGACGCGGTGGGGATCGCTGCGCGCCGCCACCGAGCGCGCGCTCACCCTGGTCGGCACCTGCGAATCGGGCGATGGGCTCGGGCTGGCCGGCCACGAGGTCGTGGTGATCGACCGCGACGTGCGCACCGCCGGACGGACGCTGCTCGATCGGTTGCTCGCCTTCGGCGGCGAGCTGGTCACGTTGCTGCTGGGCGCGCAGGCACCGGACGAGCTCGGCGCCGAACTCGCCGCACATATCGCGCGCGGCTTTCCCGGTGTCGAGGTGATCGTGTATTCCGGTGGGCAGCACGGCGATTTGGTGCAGATCGGAGTGGAGTAGGGCATGGCGACACTGAGCGATCGGCTGGACCACATCCTGGGTGCGAAGGCGGCCGCCTCGCTGGCGGACGCGTTCGACATGCACACCGTCGAAGACCTGTTGCGGCACTATCCGCTGCGCTATGCGACCCAGGGCCAGCCGCTCACCGAGGAGGCGCCCGAGGACGGTTCGCACATCACGGTCATCGGGCGGATCACCAAGGCCGAGCTGCGGCCGATGCGCAACCGCCGCGGTTCGCTGCTCAAGGTGGTCCTCGACACCGGGGCCGGGCGCGGTGTCGACGTCACCTTCTTCCACGGCGACAAAGTGAAATACGTTGTGCGCGAGGGTCTGCGGGCCATGATGTCGGGCACCGTGAACTACTGGCGCCCCGGCCAATGGAATCTCAGCCACCCTGGCTATCTGATCCTGCCGGAGGCCGACGGCGACGATTCCGTCGGGTCGCTGACCAAGGTGCGTGGTGGCGGGGATCTACGCGGCCTCGCCGAGAGCGCGAAAGGCGCTGGGGGAGTGGACACCTCGTTCATGGAGCGGGAGTTCATCCCGGTCTATCCGGCGACCGCGAAGGTGCAGAGCTGGGACGTGCTCGCGTGCGTGCGCCAAGTGCTCGACCAGCTCGATCCCATCGAGGACCCACTACCGGAGGCGATGCGCGCGGAACGCGCACTGCTGAACCTGTCCGACGCGCTGCGCCTGATCCATCTGCCCGACCACAAGTCCGACATCGATCGGGCCGAGGATCGGCTGCGTTTCGACGAGGCGCTGGCCCTGCAACTGGTGCTGGCCGAGCGGCGGCACGAGGTGTCCGGCCGTAGCGCGCGGGCCTGCCCGCCACGTACCGACGGCATCGCCGCGGCGTTCGACCGCAGGCTGCCGTTCGAACTCACCGCGGGGCAGAAGCAGGTGGTCGGCGAGATCTCCGCCGATCTGTCCGGCGAGCAGCCGATGCACCGGCTGTTGCAGGGCGAGGTCGGTTCCGGCAAGACGATCGTCGCCTTGCACGCCATGCTGCAGGTGGTCGACGCCGGACTGCAGTGCGCGCTGCTCGCGCCGACGGAAGTGCTTGCCGCGCAACACTACCGGTCGTTGCGCGGCATGCTCGGCGAGCTGGGCGCCGCGGGCGAGCTGGGCGCTGCCGAGCACGCGACCCGCGTGGTGCTGGTGACCGGGTCGATGTCGGCCTCCGCGAAGAAGGCCGCGCTGCTCGAGGCGGTCACCGGCGAGGCGGGCATCGTGATCGGCACCCACGCGCTGATCCAGGACAACGTCGAGTTCTTCGATCTCGGCATGGTGGTGGTCGACGAGCAGCACCGCTTCGGCGTCGAGCAGCGCGACGCCTTGCGCGCCAAGGCGAAAGCGGGCGCGAGCCCGCATCTGCTGGTGATGACCGCGACGCCGATCCCGCGCACCATCGCGATGACCACCCTCGGCGACCTGGAGACCTCCACGCTCACCGAACTGCCGAAAGGGCGCTCGCCGATCGTCTCCAAGGTGGTGCCGCGCAGGCAGCATCCGAACTGGGTGGATCGCGCCTGGGAGCGGATCGTGGAGGAGGTGACCGCCGGGCGTCAGGCCTACGTGGTGTGCTCGCGCATCGGCGACGACGAGGAGGGGACGGGCAAGTCCCGCAACGGGCGCTCGAAATCCCGCGACGGCGAGAAGGACGGCCCCACCACGCAGGCGGTACTGGACGTGTTCGAGACGCTGCGCGGTGGGCCGCTGTCGGGCGTTCGGGTCGGCTTGCTGCACGGCAGGCTGCCCGCCGACGAAAAAGACCAGGTGATGCGGGCGTTCAACGACGGATCGGTGGACGTGCTGGTGTGCACCACCGTGGTCGAGGTGGGTGTCGACGTGCCGAACGCCACGGTGATGGTGATCGTTGACGCGGACCGGTTCGGCGTCAGCCAACTGCACCAGCTGCGCGGCCGGATCGGGCGCGGCACGCACCCGGGGCTGTGCCTGCTGATCACCGACGCCGCCCCCGGCGGATCGGCGATGGCCCGGCTGGACGCCGTCGCCACCACCACCGACGGCTTCGAACTCGCGGTACTCGACCTGCGCACCCGCCGCGAGGGCGACGTACTCGGCGCCGCCCAGTCCGGCACGGCCCGCTCCCTGCGCCTGCTGTCGCTGCTGGACGATCTCGAGGTCATCACGGCCGCCCAGGAGTTCGCCCGTACGGTTGTCGAATCCGATCCCGGCCTGACCCGGCACCCCGGTTTGGCGAGCATGATGCATGCCGCCGTGGATTCCGAGCGCCTGGAGTATTTGGCGAAGTCTTGACCTACGGATTGCAATGCGCCGCATTGTGTTTCGGCTCGATTCGACAGTTTCGCCGATACTCGCTGTTGCCCAACCGGCCCCGGTTCCTGCGCATCCACGATCGTCACACCTCCTCTCGCGTGTTGTCCGGACGGAAGTCTCGGTAACGTGGCTCGGCGATGACCCCTCCGGCCGTCATCAGTGATCCGCCAGCACGTAGCGGACCGGCGCGCCCACCCGAGATACGCGAGGGCGTGCACAATGACCCGTGTCGTGTGCGTTGAAAGGCCGGTACGGGTGCGGATCTCGTCGAACGTCAACGCCTGTGCGGACAGCGCGCCCAGCACCTTCGCCTGCGGCTCAGTAAGCGCCATCGGTATCGGCGTCCGTGGGAACGCCGTGCTGCCGAAGGTATTCGGTCGCGGTGCGCTTCCTTGGGCACGGTGGCGTGCAGTGCTCGTGGATCGCGACAATGCCGCGAGCCTGGGGCATGTCTATGCCCGGTGCCGCAGCGTCCTCGCAGCCCTCGCCGACAAGTCGCCCCCTCATCCGCACACCACCGATCCATGGCCGAGTGCTGCGAGGAACTGGTCGCAACTGTGGGCGGCGTGGTTGGTGAGCGCGAACCGGGCGTGCTCGATGCTTTCGATCATCTGGCTGGCGCAGGGTTGTGCGCGCCATCGGTCGAGGACGTCGGCACGAGCGACGGCGATCACCGGAGGTCCTTCGCAGGCTTGACCATTCCAGCCTCGGCGAGCACCCGGAATGCGGCGGCCTTGGCGTGGCATGCAGTGGCGTCACATTCGATGAGCCGCTGCATGATCCGCTGCGCTTGCGCAGCCGTGTAGGAGACCGTGGGTGCGTGGTGGCAAGGATGGTTTAGGTGTTCCAGGGTTTCATCGGCTGGGCTGGCTGTCTTGAATGGACGTTCGAGAATGGCGGGCAGGACGCCGAAGATCAGCCACAAGACGACGAGGACCGATCCGCCGACTACGGCGATGCTGACGGATTCCGCGGGCATCTGCGTACCCCCTGTGCGCGTTGGGTTCTGTTGGTTGGGGCACCCGGCGCCGGGTCTCTCGCCATCGGTGTGCGGCTCAGTACCGCTGATGGACCGGCATCACCCGGCACCGGGTGTCTACCTGCACTTTCGCGCTGTTTTTTGGGCGATTGAACCCACGCGACTACTACGAAACATCTACGCTGCATTTCACGGACGAACGCACAGATGGGCAGATCAGATGATCGTGACCAGATGGACCGGGGTAGAGGTTCGTGCACTGCGCACCGCCGCATTGCGCGTCACGCAGCCGGAGTTCGCCGAGATCCTCGGTTTCACCGTTGCAGCGGTGCGCAAATGGGAAGGCCGACGCGAAACGATTGAACTAGCAGGCAGATTCGCCGCAGGCATGGACACGTTGCTACAGCGCTTGGACCATGCTGCCGAAGCGCGGTTCGAGGCTGCACTGGCGGGACGGGGAAGCGTGGTCAAAACGCCATCCGCGCCCGACTCCTTCGAGAGCTCGACCGAAATCGCGCAGCGCGTACAGAGCCTGAACGAACTCGACGCGGATGGCAGCGTGCTGGACATCCTGGCCCTGGCCATCGACGACGTCGTCGAGCGGTACGAATTGGAGGGTCCGCGCCGACTCGCCCCGGACGTCATCACCGCACGGCGCCAGGTCGAGGCGATGCTGCGGCAGCGGCGCCACCCGGCGCAGCTCCATGCGCTCTACTCGATCGCGGGCCGTCTGTCGGGTGTCCTCGGATACATGGCGGTGAACCGCGGACGATTCGGGCACGCGCGGATGTACTGCCGTGAAGCCTTCTCCATCGGCGAGCTGCTTGGCGACACGGATCTGCAGGCCTGGGTGAAGGGCACCGAAAGTTTCTGTGCCTACTACCAAGGCGACTGCGCTGCGGCTGTGCGAGCCGCCTACGAAGGATTGGACTTGGCGAACGGCGGTCCGCAATCCATCCGCCTGTACTCGAACGGACTGGCACGCGCCCTCGGAAAAGTTGGAGACTCCGCCGGTGTCGCTGCGGCGATCGACGCCGCGACCGCAACCGCAAGTGCGCTCGACACAGGCCCAGGACTAACCCCCGCGCTGACCTTCGCGCCATACGGCGAGGCCCGGCTGATGGCGAACGCGGCCACCGCATTCCTTTCGGCCGGTGAGCATGATCGCTGCCTCGACTACGGCCAGCAGGTCGAGGACCGCGTCGCCGAATCGGACTCGGTGTGGAGCCGGTCTCTCGTGCGACTCGACATGGCCGCGGCGATGCTCGGCGCCGGACGTCACCGCGAGGTCGAGCATGCGGCGCGACTCGGCGTGGAAGCACTCGAGGTGTCCAGCGATCGGCCGATCCGATCTGTCTGGCAGCGCGCCCACGAGCTCGGCAAGATCATCGAGGCGATTCCAACACGAGCGTCGGATGAGTATCTCGGCTCGCTATTGGCGTGGTCGTCCACCGCCCGGGAGTTCTCGGCGTCGGAGGGATAGCCGGTCACCCCAGCGAGAGAACGGCGCGGTCGGTCCAGCGATACTGGCGGCCATCGCGGCGCAGCTCGACGAGGTGGACCTTGTTCACGTGCACCGTAACTGGTGGCAGATCGCGCAACGCCGCGATGTCGGCGACGATTGTCGCTGCGTTCTGCGGTCGGTTGATGTAGCCGATGCCCAAGTGCGGCCGGAGTTCTGTGGTATCCGTGAGGCGGCTGGCCGACCGTTGTGTCGCGGTCGCCTCACGCAGGAGACGATGCAGGTCGAGCAGGGTGTCCCAGGGGGTGACCGAGAACCTCAGCGCGCTGCGAGAACCGGTCAACGGCCCGACGTCGAGGTCGAATGGTGCGACCGCCGACAGCCTTGCATGTGCAGCGTCGGCGACCCCGGCGAGCTGCTCGTCGGAAATGTCACCGGTGCGGCCCACGCTCAGCAGTGTGAGGTGCAGACCGTCGAGGGGGACGGGGTCGATCCCGTCGTCGGCGAGACTCTTCTGGCACTGCTCGGCGAGATCGGCGAGCGCCGGATCGTCGAAGGTCAGATACCAGTAGAAGCCAGACTGGCCAGGAGCCCACGATTTCAAGCTCCAATGGTCGTGCAGTGACCCGAGCTGCCGGAACGCCGTCCAATCGTTGTCCCGGATGGCGACCGGGTCGGACGTCGACGCGGGCTGGAACAACGGGAACGGGCGTTTGGTGGCGACCACGCCGGTGAGTGTACGGACCTCAGCGCCTGCCCGAACCCGGCGTCGGGGCTAGAGACAGAGTCGCGCCGGGCAAGGAGGATGGTCCGTGTCACTTCCTGAACTGGTTTGCCGAAAGTGTCACAAAAGAAGTGGCTGACCAGTGAGGTCAGTACTGGAGGCGGACGAGCGTAGCCAGCTCGCGCATTTCGTCAGTGAGCGTGCGGCGCTCTTTCACGATCCGACCGAGGACATCACGGGCATAGCGTTGCTGCGCAAGCCATTCGGGTGCGATCGAGCGAAGCTGTTGCAAGGTGTGCATCGCCTCGCCATACTGACGCAGCTGCGTGTGCGCGTTGGCTACGTCGAGCCGGTGGCGCAGTCGACCGGCGGCGGTCGGCGACAGTACTGCGGTCGGCAGACTTTCGGCGATAGCCAATGTCTTGCTCGGTTGCTCGGCGATCACGGCACATTCGCCTGTGATCTGAGCGACCGTCACCGGCCCGAAGAGCCGGTTCGGATTCGGGTCGTACAGCACTTCGCGGCCGATCCGGTCGGCGGCGGCGCGGGCCAGGCTCAGCGTGTCCTCGGTGGCGCCGGGCGAGTTGTCGCGCACACCAACATTTGCCACGTACAGCCACAGTCGTCCCCACAGCGCCAGTTGCGACGCGGTCGCGCGGGAGAAGCGCGGCTCGATGTCATCGGCCCACATGACCGCGAGTTCGCGTGCGGCGTCGAGGTTGCCCTGCCGGAGGTGTGACCAGACGGCGACGTTCACCGCGCCGACGGCTATCCCGCGTTCGGGGGCGGTGTCGATGGCCTGGTCGAGCGTCATGGCGGCGATATCGAATTGCCTGTTCTGGGTGAGCATCCAACCGGTCATACTGAGCAGGCGGGCGCGAATCGCGCGGCCTTCGTGGTCGGTGAGAAGCTCGGCGTCGCGCAGCAGCGAGGGAAGCAGCGCCGAGATTTCGGCGTACCGGTGAGCGTCGATCATGGGCATCAGTGCCTCGTAGGCTGCGTGGACGCCAGCGGCCGTCGGCTGGTCCTCGATCTCGTCCGGCGCGCCTTGACCGGCAAGCGCCCGGCGTACCGGCTCCCACATGTCGGAGGTTCCCGCGTCGGCGTGCTCAACGTCGATCTGTCCGGCTTGCAACGTCGACGTACGGGTGCGCAGCGCAATCGCGAGCTTTCGCAACGTCTCCAGGCGGGCGGCCGCGCGGTCACCCTGTTCGAGCTTCCGAATCAGCGACAGCGAGACACCGGAGTTGTCCGCGAGTTCGCGTTGGGTCAGCCCGCGCCGCTTGCGCAGCGACTTCAGCCGTTCCCCGAGGTCGGCATTCATACATTCCACGCTACTCGTCCCTGTTCGCGCGGCGCGCACCTCAGATGGATGTAGCGGGACCGGAATTCAGTAGCGGCCGTCTATATCTGCCGATGATTGCACGTATCGAGGCTATCCCCAACCAAGCGTCGGATGAATACCTCGGCTCGCCCGCGCAACGATTTGGATGACGTGGCAGAGTTCCGACACCGAGCGCTGACGGTCACTGCTCGGGAAGATTGAGCGCGCGGTAGAGCGCAACGACCGTCGCGGCGCCGACGATCTCGCCGCGGTCGATCATGGCGACCGCGTCCGGTAGTGGGAACCATCGGATGTCCTCAGCCTCGTTGATGTCCGGGGCCGTGTCAGTGAGGTCGGCCCCGCGGGACAGATAGATCTCCTGCGGCTGGTCGAGTGTGCCGATCGATGGCTGGTAGGTGACCAGATGTTCCATGGCTCTCGGACGCCACCCGGTCTCCTCTTCGACCTCGCGGGCGGCGGCGAAGGCGACGTCTTCGGCGTGGTCGACGTATCCGCCCGGCAACTCCCACACCCAGCGGTCGATGATGAACCGGTGCCGGTACATCAGCAGGACTTCGCTGTCGTTGTTCAGGACCAACGTCATCGCACAGCGAGGCATCCTGGCGACGTACTGCGTGAACCGCATCCCATCCGGCAGCTCTACTTCGACTGTCGACAGCCTGATATGACGGTTCTCGTCCACCACGTGTTCACCGTGGATTGTCCATTGAGTGCGGCGCACAACTTTGACGGTAGCAATGGGAGATAGAACGAGCACAAAGCTATGTGATCAGCGGTGTGGCCGGGAGTCGTTCGATTCCCGGCCACTTGTCGACCTCAGCGCGCCACGGGTTGGGTGGCGGGCGCCGTGGACTCGGCATCCCCGCGCGCGTTGACGGTCCACATCCCGATGACCGCTGCTACCACACCGATCACGCCGCCGACGAACAGCGCCCGCCCGAACCCGGCGTTCATCGCATCGATCGGCGTGTGGCCCGCGGCGAGTTGGGCGTTGGTGTGCGAGGTCGCGACGGCGGTGAGCACCGCGAGGCCCAGCGCCCCGCCCAGCTGCTGCCCGGTATTGAGCAGCGCGGCGGCCAGACCGGCCTGCTCGGGCGGCACGCCCGCGTTCGCGGCGGTGGTGTTCGCGACGAAGACCGCGCCCGCACCCAACGACATCACGAGCATTCCGGGCAGCAGATCGGTGACGTAGGAGCCGTCGGTCGAGATGCGCGACAGCAGCAGAACGCCGAGCCCGCACAGCAGCGACCCGAGTACCGTGAAGATCCGGGTTCCGGTCCTCGAGAAGAACTTCGTCGCCAGACCCGCGGCCACACCGATGGTCAAGCTCACCGGAAGGTAGGCGACCCCCGCCTCGAATTCGCCGTAGCGGAGCACCGTCTGCATGTATAGCGTGACGAAGAAGAACATCGACAGCATGCCCGCGGCGATCACCAGGTGTGTCAGGTTGGCCGCGGCCAATCCGCGGATGCCGAAGATCGACAGCGGGACCAGCGGGTCGGCCGTGGCGCGCTCGTTGACGACGAACGCGACGAGCAGAGCCGCGGCCACACCGAGCACGCCGATCGTGCGCGCGTCGCCCCACCCGTATTCCGGGGCCTTCACCAAGCCGAATACCAGCGTCATCAGGCCCGCGGTTGCCAAGAGCGTGCCGAGCACGTCGAAGCCGCGTCGGATGTCATTTCGCTGATCGTTCGGAATCAGCAACGGGATGGCCGCCAGTACCAGCACGCAGGCCGGCGTGTTGACGTAGAAGACCCAGCGCCAGCCCGGCCCCTCGGTGATCACCCCGCCGAGGAACACGCCCGCCGCCGATGCCAACCCTGCGGCGCCTCCCCAGATTCCGACCGCGGTGTGCCGATCGGAGCCCTCCCGGAAGCTGGTGGTGAGAATCGACAGGGCGGCAGGCAGCATCAACGCGGCGCCGACACCCTGTGCCAGGCGAGCCGCGATCAGCAGTCCGCTGCTGTCGGCGAGCCCGCCCAACGCGGAGGACACGCCGATGACGACGGTCCCGGCACTCAGGATCCGCCGCCGTCCGAGCAGATCGGCCAGCCTGCCGCCGAGCAGCAGCAGCCCGCCATAGGTGAGCAGATACCCGCTGGTGACCCACTGCAGCGTCGGCACGGACATGCCGAGTTCGCGTTGGATGGTCGGCAGCGCGACGTTGACGATGGAGGCGTCGACGAAGTCGAGGAAGGCGACCGTGCACAGCAGCGCCAGCGTGAGTTTGCCGCGGCGGGTCGCCAGGAACGATGGTGTTTCGGTGGGTGCGAGCACTCCGATGTCCTCTCTCGATGCGGACGTTGTCGTCCGTTGCAAACCGAGAGCTTCGGCGCGCTGGCCGATGTGACATCGCCGCACGGCGACGAGAGACGGATCACAATTCGGGGCCGGACGTCACAGATCGCGGCGCTGTCTCGCTCCTATGCGTGAGACCGATACAGGCGCGGTTGTCCGCACAGACACAGGAGCTCCGATGGCCGAAACCGCCGACGAGGCCGCTACGCGGGTGTTCGCCGACCACCGGGAACTGCTGTTCTCGGTGGTCTACACCATGCTCGCCAGCGTCGCCGACACCGAGGACGTGCTGCAGGAGACGTGGCTTTCCTGGGCTGCCCGGGTGGGGGAGGGCAGCGACGAAATCCGGCATCCGCGGGCGTATCTGGTGCGTATCGCGGTGAACCAGGCGCTCGCGCGCCGCGCGGCGATTTCTCGCAGGCGCGAGACCTATGTCGGCCCGTGGCTGCCCGAACCGCTGGTCACCGACACGCCACAGCTCACCGAGGACGCGGCACAGGGCGCGCTGCGTGCCGAATCGGTGTCCATGGCGGTGCTCGTGGTGTTGGAGACGCTCACCCCGCTGGAACGCGCGGTCTTCGTGCTGCACGAGGTATTCGGCTATCCGCACACCGACATCGCCGAGATCCTCGGCCGCAGCCCCGCCTCGATCCGTCAACTGGCCCACCGGGCCAGAGGGCATGTTCACGCGCGGCGGCCACGCTACCGAGCCGACCCGCGCACCCAGCGGCGGGTGACCGAGAAGCTCGTCGCCGCGCAGCGGGACGGCGACCTGGCCGGTCTGCTGGAACTGCTCGCGCCGGACGTCGCATTCTGGTCAGACGGCGGCGGCAAGCGGCGGGCCGCGCTGCGCCCGATCCACGGCCGCGAGAAGGTCGCTCGCCTGCTCACCGGCCGAAATCTATTGAACGACGTGCCCGATTTCGGTGTCGGATATCGGTTCGTGAACGGCGACCCGGCCGCGCTGATCTTCTCCGCGGGCGCGCCGTTCGCGGTCCTCGTCCTCGACATCGATCCGGCCACCGACCGGATCCGCGGGATCTACGCGGTGTCCAATCCGGACAAACTCACCAGGATCGAGGCCGGTCAGCGGCCGAGGCGCGGGTAGGGCAGATCGCTACTGGTGTGCTCGGTGATCGCCAGCGGGCTACCGATGTGCGGGAACGCGCGCTGCGCGCACGCTGGGCGCTCGCATACTTTGCAGCCCGCGCCGATCGGCACCGCGGCTGCCGGGTCGTCCAGTTGCAAGCCCGCCGAATAGACCAGGCGTTCGGCGTATTCGATATCGCAGCCGAGCCCGATCGCGAAGTTCTTCGCCGCGGTGCCGAAGCCATGTGGGGCGATCGCGGCCGTGCGGGCGATCCACAGGTAGCGCCGGCCGTCCGGCATTTCGGCGACCTGGGTGAGGATGCGGCCGGGATGCGCGAACGCCTCGTGCACCACCCACAGCGGGCAGCTGCCGCCGACCCGGGAGAAGTGGAACGCGGTGGCGGACTGGCGTTTGGAGATATTGCCCGCGCGGTCGGTGCGGACGAAGAAGAACGGAACGCCGCGCTGTCCCTGCCGCTGCAAGGTGCTGAGCCGATGGCAGATGGTCTCGAAGCCGACCTCGAAACGCAAGCTGAGCAGGTCGATGTCGTAGTGCAGTTCCTCCGCCGACCGCAGGAACCGCCCATAGGGCAGTACCAGTGCGCCCGCGAAGTAATTGGCCAGCCCGATCCGTGCCAGCGTGCGGGATTCGCCGCTGAGTGCAGGAGTTTCGGCCAGTACCGCGTCCAGCTCGGCCCCGTACAGCAGGAAGGCGAGGGTGGTGGCGATCTGGAACGCGCGCTGGCCAGGACGCAACCGCCGGGCCAGCGTCAGCGTGCGGTTCTCCGGGTCGTAGTGCCGTTTGGGGATGGTCGGGTCAGCGCCGTCGCCGCGCACCAGAACCGTTACCCTGGCGCGCTCTTCGGCGATCCGCGCGAGCTGGCGATCGAGCGAGCCGATGGAGAGGCCGGAGTTCTCGAACAGCTGCTCGGCGGCGATGTCGAGTTGCGGAATGTGGTTGTGGTGGTCGTAGAAGAAGTCGCGCACGTCCTCGTAGGGCATGGGCACCCCAGGCGCGCCCGCGGGCGCGGACACCCGCGCCGAGAGCAGATCGAGCTGATCGGTGGTCGCGCGTAGTCGTCGGTGCATCGCCACGACGATTCTGGCGACCTCCGGCTGGCGGGTCGCCAGCTCCTCCACCTCGGTCAGCGGTGCGGTGTGCCCGCCCGCGGCGTCCACCAGCACCTCGTGCAGGTCGGACACGAGGCGCGCGTCCGAATCGGCGGCGAAGAACTGGACGTCGAGGTCGAAGGTGGAATTGAGCTTCAGCAGTACGGGAATGGTGAGGGGCCGCTGGTCGCGCTCGAGTTGATTGAGGTAGCTGGGCGAGAGGTCCAGCGATTTCGCCAGGGCCGCCTGGGTCATCCTCCGCTCTTCGCGCAACCGCCGAAGCCGGGCGCCCGCATACATCTTGCGCACCCGCACGATGGTAGCGGCGATTATTCGCAATCATCGCAAAATCGGGAGTTGTTTCCCGCGAAAATATGCTTTTGCGAGGTATTCAGCGATATGTCCGGCCTGCGTAGCGTGCGAAGAGGGATTTGCACACGCTCGTGGAGGATGCATGAAGACACACACCGTACGCGCCCGCGCCGCCGCCGAGGAGTTTCCGCGCTCGGAACATCTCGCCACGAAGATCGCTGAGGTCGCCGCGGATCCGGTCGCGGTCACCGCCGAGGTCGGCGCGCTGATCGTGAACCGGATCATCGACAACGCCGCCGTGGCCGCCGCGGCGCTGACCCGCCGCCCGGTGACCGCCGCGCGTGCCCAGGCCACCGCGCAGCCCTACCGGCCGCGAGCGGGTCGTTCCGGTTCGACAGTGTTCGGATTGCCTGCGCGGCAGCGGGTTTCGCCGGAGTGGGCCGCCTGGGCCAACGGTGTAGCGGTGCGCGAACTGGATTTCCACGACACGTTCCTCGCCGCCGAGTACTCGCATCCGGGGGACAACATTCCCCCGATCCTCGCCGTCGCCCAGCACCTCGGCCGCAGTGGCGCCGATCTGATCCGCGGGCTGGCCACCGGCTACGAGATCCAGATCGACCTGGCGCGCGGCATCTGCCTGCACGAGCACAAGATCGATCATGTCGCCCACCTCGGCCCGTCCGCCGCCGCGGGCATCGGCACGCTGCTCGGGCTCGACACCGAGACCATCTATCAGTCGCTCGGCCAAGCGTTGCACACCACCACCGCGACGCGGCAATCCCGCAAAGGGGAGATCTCCAGCTGGAAGGCCTACGCTCCCGCCTTCGCGGGCAAGATGGCGGTCGAGGCGGTGGATCGCGCGCTGCGCGGTGAAGGCGCGCCCGCGCCGATCTGGGAGGGCGCCGACGGCGTGCTCGCCTACCTGCTCGGCGGCCCGGACGCGGAATACCACGTGCCACTGCCCGGGCCGGGCGAAGCCAAGCTCGCGATCTCGAGCAGCTACACCAAGGAGCACTCGGCCGAATACCAGAGCCAAGCGCCGATCGACCTGGCGCGCCGGATGCGGTCGCGGATCGGCGATCTGGATCAGATCGCCTCGATCGTCCTGCACACCAGCCACCACACGCACGTGGTGATCGGCACCGGATCCGGTGACCCGCAGAAGTTCGATCCGCAGGCCAGCCGCGAAACGCTCGATCATTCGGTCCCGTATATCTTCGCGGTGGCGCTGCAAGACGGAACCTGGCATCACGAGCGGTCGTACGCGCAGGAGCGGGCGCGGCGTCCCGACACCGTCGCGCTGTGGCGCAAGATCAGCACTACCGAGGATCCGGAATGGACCAGGCGTTACCACGCCACCGATCCTGGCGAGAAGGCATTCGGTGCGCGGGCGGTGGTGACGTTGAAGAGCGGAGAGACGATCGTCGACGAACTGGCCGTCGCCGACGCGCATCCGCTCGGGGCGCGCCCGTTCGGGCGAGCGGAGTACATCGCGAAATTCCGCACCCTCGCCGAAGGAGTGCTCGACGAGGCCGAGCAGGACCGATTCCTGGACGCGGCGCAGCGGACCCCGGAACTGGACGCGGGTGAACTGGACCAGCTGAGCTTCACCGTGTCCGACGCGGTGCTCGACCGAGCGCCGCGCACCCCGGAGGGGATCTTCTGATGGTCGCGCTAGTTGTCGTCCAGAGTCACCGCCTGCGCGGCGATCACGTTCTTGCCGTCGAAGGTGATCGCGGGCGAGCCGTGCAGGCGATACCCCTGTGCCAGCAGGGCGCTGATCCGCTCGCAGAATCGGGCGTCGTCCACGCCGGTGATCAGTCGGTAACGCAGGGGTTCGCCGGTCATCTCCTGAGGGTAGGACGGTGGGTGCGGTGACCGGCCTGCTGGCGGCCGCGACGAGTGCGGCGCAGAAGCGTGCGGCGTTCCGGGCGGGTCTGGACTCGAGGCGCATCCAGCGACTACCGGGCGCGTTCGATCCTTTGGTGGCCCGGCTGATCCAGGAGACCGGGTTCGAGGGCGTCTACCTCTCCGGCGCCGTGATGTCGGCCGAGCTGGCGTTGCCCGACATCGGGCTGACCACGGCCAGCGAGGTGGCCGCCCGGGGGCAGCAGATCGCCAGGGTCACCGATCTCCCGGTGCTCGTCGACGCCGACACCGGTTTCGGGGAGCCGATGAACGCCGCCCGCACCGTAACCCTCCTGGAGGACGCGGGCCTGGCCGGTTGCCATATCGAGGATCAGGTGAACCCCAAACGCTGCGGTCACCTCGACGGCAAGGCCGTGGTTCCGGTCGAGGAAATGGTGCGCCGCCTGCGAGCCGCTGTCTCGGCCCGGCGCGACCCGAACTTCATCGTCTGCGCCCGCACGGACGCGCGCGCCACCGAAGGATTGGCCGCGGCGATCGACCGGGCCAGGGCCTACGCCGACGCGGGCGCGGATCTGATCTTCACCGAAGCGCTGGCGGACGCCGCGGAGTTCGCGTCATTCCGTGCCGCCGTGCAGGTCCCGCTGCTGGCCAACATGACCGAGTTCGGCAAGTCCGAGCTGCTGTCCGCATCCACCCTCGAGGAGATCGGCTACAACGCGGTCATCTATCCGGTGACCACACTGCGGCTGGCCATGTATGCCGTGGAGCACGGGCTGCGCGAGATCGCCCGCACCGGAACGCAATCCGCGCTACTCGGGACTATGCAGCACCGGTCAAGGCTCTACGAGCTGCTGCGTTACCAGCAGTACACCGAATTCGACGCCGGAATATTCACCTACACCGGAAGCGAGTGACCGACATGACCGAGATCAAGAAGGGCCTGGCCGGAGTGGTGGTCGACACCACCGCCATCTCGAAGGTGGTGCCGGAGACCAACTCGTTGACTTATCGCGGCTACGCCGTACCGGATCTGGCGCGGCATTGCGGTTTCGAGGAGGTCGCGTACCTGCTCTGGTACGGCGAACTGCCCGACGTCGCGCAGCTGGAGCTGCTGTGTCAGCGCGAGCGCGCGCAGCGACGCATCGACCGGTCGATCCTGTCGCTGGTCGAGAAGATGCCGGAGACCTGTCATCCGATGGACGTAGTGCGCACGGTGGTGAGCTACCTCGGGGCCGAGGACGCGGAGGAGGATCGCGGCGGTACGCCCACGCAGCGGGCGTTGCTGGCGAAAGCCTTGCGCTTGACCGCAGTGCTGCCGACCGTGATCGCGGCGGACATGCGGCGGCGGCGCGGACTGGATCCCATTGCGCCGCACTCGCATCTGGGCTTCGCCGCGAACTTCCTGAACATGTGTTTCGGCGCCGTGCCCGACCCCCGAATCGTGCGGGCGTTCGAGACCTCGCTGATCCTCTACGCGGAACACGGTTTCAACGCCTCCACCTTCGCCGCGCGGGTGGTCACCTCCACCCGATCGGATATGTACAGCGCGGTCACGGCCGCCATCGGGGCGCTGAAAGGACCGCTGCACGGCGGCGCCAACGAGGCCGTCATGCACGCCATGCTGGAGATCGGCGAACCGGAGCTGGCCGGGTCGTGGCTGCGCGCCGAGCTTGCGGACAAGCGGAAGGTGATGGGCTTCGGTCACCGGGTCTACAAGAACGGTGATTCCCGCGTGCCGACCATGCGCGCGGAGCTGGAGCGGGTCGCGGCGGCGACCGGAGGTGAGCGCTGGTTGCGCATGTACACCGAACTGGAGCGCGCGATGGCGGAGGCCACCGGAATCAAGCCGAATCTCGATTTTCCCGCCGGCCCCGCCTACTACCTGATGGGGTTCGACATCGCGATGTTCACGCCGATCTTCGTGATGAGCCGGATCACCGGGTGGACCGCGCACGTCATCGAGCAGGCGGCATCGAACACGTTGATCCGGCCGCTGTCGGAGTACACCGGCGTGCCGCAGCGGAAGCTGGCCGTCAGCCACTGAACGGAGCGACCTGCCCCCGGCGGGCAGGGGAAACCCCGATTCTCTTCCCTACCGAGCAATTGCTTGGTTGAATCGTGGGTGCACCCCGCCCGGCGGTAGCAGGAAGTGAGCCACGCGAATGCCGAGTCCCGACGAACTCGTCCGTGCGATGTGCCGAAGCTGGTCCGACCCCGATCCCGACCGGATCAGCGCCTACTTCGCGGAAGACGCCGTTTACCACAATATTCCGATGGAACCCATCGTCGGCCGCGCTGCCATCCGCGACTTCATCGCCGGCTTCCTGACCACCTTCGACGCCATCGACTTCGACATCCACCACCAGATCGCATCCGGCAGCGTGGTCATGAACGAACGCACCGACACCCTGCGCTCCGCAGGCCGCGCGACCCCACTCCCGGTCATGGGCTTCTTCGAGGTCACCGATGGTGCCATCACCACCTGGCGCGACTACTTCGACATGGCGGTCATCAACCGAGCCTTCGGACTGTAGAGCGGGTCAGTCGAACAGGTCGTTCTCGGATTCGGCGGTGGCGGCTTTGCGGGTCCAGGATTCGAGTCGGTCGAGATCGGTGCAAGAGATGATTTCGGCCCGTGTCTTGTCCGGGACAGCGATTCCGCGTGCTTCGAGGACCATGAGGAGGGTCCGCACCGCCTCCTCGGCGCGGCCTTGTGCGACGTACTTGCGGGCGAAGTCGCTCTGGTAGTCGTACTTGAAGGTAGACGTCATGAGTTCCTCCAGTCGGTGCCGGGCTGTCTTCGACAGAGCCGCGACAACAAGGTCATAGTACATTTTCGCGCGCTCGTCGTCGGTGCTCTGCAATCCGGCGAGAAACGCCTCGAACACCCGATCCGCGTCCGGGCCGTCCGCGTGTGCGAGTGCGGAGAGGACGGCTCGTTCGGGCAGCGTTCGAGCTTCGCCCAGATCGGTCACGGTAGGCACCACGTCCGGTCCGAGCACCAATGGGCGGAGCACGAGGCCCGGGTGACCGAATTCGATCGGCTTCCGGCACCAAGTGGCAACCCGTGCATCCGGGCTGACGACCATCAAGAAGACCGGGCATTCCAGGCGGGCACGCAAGGTGCTCACATAGACCGGCCACGCCCACTGCCGGGATCGGTCGCGGCCGAGTTGGACTTCCAGGACGATGCCGACCACGGCGGTCCCGCTGGCGTCCGTGAGCACCAGTGCGGTGTCACCCCGGAACTCGTTGGGCCCGACATCGGTGAAATCGCATGACGCCGCACGCACTTGCGCATACGCGGGTAGTGGTATGCCGAAGGCATCGGTGATCAACCCGGCCGCTAGGTGCGGTTGCGACCGGAACATCTCTACGAGCACCTCGTGCTGCTGCGTCGGCATGGCAATGGAAACTACACGGCCACACTGACATTCGTTGAAGCGGAAATTCGTCGCGATTATTGGGAACCGAATCGGGCGTGCGCGCGTCGAAGTAGGGCAAGAGGGGAAAGACCGAGTCGGAGAAGACGTGCGAGGAGGGGTATGCCGATGGAGCGTTGTTCCGGGTGTCACACGGCGTGGCGGAAGGCGATGCGGACGCGGGCGGGGGTTGTGCCGATGACGCGGCGGGAGGAGCCGTGTGAGCGGTATACGTCCCGGCGGCGACGGCATCCACGGCCGGAACCGGAATCCGGTTGAGCCCGTAGTGGACTGGCTCGCGCAGTCCGGGGAATCGGTCAGGATCGGGGCGAGAGGGCAACCAGGGGACGGCATGTAGTGCGGCCGGTCGGGCGTGCGTGAGTCGGCGCCCCCTTCGTCAGGGGGAAGGGGGCGCCGATCATCGCTCAGGAGGACGCGTTCACCGGACGGCCGCCGCGGCGGCGACCATATTGCGCAGCGCGGCTTCCACTTCGGCGGGGCCCCTGGTCTTCAATCCGCAGTCGGGATTGACCCAGAGCCGTTCGGCCGGAACGGCTTTCAGCGCAGCGCGCAGCGACGTGGTGATCTCCTCCACGCTGGGCACCCGCGGCGAGTGGATGTCGTACACGCCGGGACCGACGCCGAGGTCGAAGCCCGCCGCGTTGAGGTCGTCGAGCACCTCCATACGCGAGCGCGCGGCCTCGATCGACGTGACGTCGGCGTCCAGCCCCGCGATAGCGTCGATCACCTCGCCGAACTCCGAGTAGCACAGGTGCGTGTGGATCTGCGTGGCATCCGACACACCGGAGGTCGCGAGCCGGAACGACCGCACAGACCACTCCAGGTACGCGGGCTGGTCGTCCGCACGCAGCGGAAGCAGTTCGCGCAGAGCCGGCTCGTCGACCTGGACGATCCGGATGCCCGCAGACTGCAGATCCACGGTCTCGTCCCGGATCGCCAGCGCCACCTGATGGGCGGACTCCTCCAGCGGTTGGTCGTCGCGGACGAACGACCACGCGAGAATGGTCACCGGGCCGGTCAGCATGCCCTTGACCGGCTTGTCGGTGAGCGACTGCGCGTAGCCGATCCACTCGACGGTCATCGGTTCCCGCCGTGCCACGTCCCCGAACAGGATCGGCGGCCGCACGCAGCGGGTGCCGTACGACTGCACCCACCCCTGCTCGGTGGCCGCGAAACCGTCGAGCTGCTCGGCGAAGTACTGCACCATGTCATTGCGCTCCGGCTCGCCGTGCACCAGCACGTCCAGCCCCAGTTCCTCCTGGAGCGCGACGACGTCCGCGATCTCGGCGCGCATCCGGCGCACGTATTCCGCCTGATCGATCTCGCCCTTGCGCAGCGCGGCCCGCGCCAACCGGATCGCGGAGGTCTGCGGATAGGAACCGATCGTCGTAGTCGGCAGCGCGGGCAGCCGCAAACGATCCTGTTGCAGCTCACGGCGCTGCTCGGCGGGAGCGCGGCGCACGGCGTCCGGCCCGAGTGCGGCCAGACGGGCGCGCACCTGCGGATCGTTCAGACGCGGATCCGACCGCCGCGCCGCGAGTGCCGCCCGCACCGCGGCCAATTCGGCGCCGATCGCCTCCGGGCCCTCGCGCAAGCCGGTCGCGAGCAGGCGCACCTCCGCGACCTTCTCCGACCCGAAAGCCAGCCACCACCGCAGCCGCTCGTCCAACCGCGTCTCCGCGGCCAGCGTGTACGGCACGTGCAGCAACGAGCACGAGCTCGAAACCGCCACGTGCCCAGCGGATCCCAGCAAGGTGCCGAGGGTGGCGAGGGCACGGTCGAGGTCGGTGCGCCACACGTTGCGTCCGTCCACCACTCCGGCGACGACGAGCTTGCCCGCCAGGGCGGGCACCGCAGCCACCGCGGAAACGTCTGTGCCGGAGGTGAAGTCGACGGCGACGGCCTCGATCCCAGTATTCGCCAGCGCGGTGAGCGCGGCACCTGGATCACCGAAGTAGGTCGCGACGAGGATCGCGGGACGATCGGCCGCCTCGGCCAGTTCGCCGTAGGTGGCCTGCACCAGGTCGATCTCCTCCGCCGTGAGGTCGGTGACCAGCACGGGTTCGTCGATCTGCACCCACTCGGCCCCCGCGGCGGCCAGCCGGCGCAGCAACTCCCGATAGAGCGGAAGCAGCTCGAGCAGCCGGGTCAGCGCGGTGCCGCCGGTCGCCTTCGCCAGCTTCAGGAAGGTGATCGGGCCGACCACCACCGGCCGCGCGGGCACGCCCAGCTCGAGCGCCTCCCGCAGTTCCTCCAGCAGCTTCTCCGGGTGCAGCGAGAACGCGGTGTCCGGGCCGATTTCCGGCACCAGATAGTGATAGTTGGTGTCGAACCATTTGGTCATCTCCAACGGTTCGACCGTGTCGGTGCCGCGCGCGGCGGCGAAGTACCGATCCAGCGGATCGGCGATCCCGGCGACCCGAGGCGGCAACGCGCCGAGCAGGACGGCGGTGTCGAGTATCTGGTCGTAATAGGAAAAGGTCCCGACGGGGATCGAGTCCAGGCCCGCGGCGAGCAATTCGGTGAGCTGAGCTCGCCGCAGATCACTTGCCACGGCGTGCAACTTCTCGGCGTCGATCCCGCCTGCCCAGTAGGCTTCCGTGGCTCGTTTGAGCTCGCGCCGCGGCCCCACCCGAGGTAGCCCGAGAACCGTTGCGGTGAACGGCTTTTGCTGTGAAACAGTCACGATGTTTCTCCATTGCTGAGGACGAAAGCCATCGCCATACGGGCAGGCGGAGGACCTTATGACATGCCGGAGATATTCCCGGCCGAGGAGCCCGACACGTCAGCTGGTGATCCGCACGCCCAATCCACGAGGCGGTGGCCGCCGGGTACGGCGTACCCGGCACGGCTGGCAGGTCTTCGGACTCGCGGGCACCGGCCGAGGGACGTACCGGCGTGCTCCGGTGTTCCCGATGACCGACCTACTGGCCGTCGCTTCCCAAGTCACGAAGCCTTCCGGCTCGGTGAACTCAGTGCCTGGTGACGGCGGTCGTTCCTGCATACCGCTGCGGGACAGTCCCGGATTCCCACCGGGTTCCCTCTCGCCCGCCGTAACGTCGCCGCACGGACGGGCTCGACTCCGTCGCGCGACGTCGGGGCTCCATCTCGCCGCGCGCTGGTGAACCAGCTGCTCCTTCAGCATAGGCCCCGCAGCCGCGGGCGCGCGTAACCGGCCCGGCCTGGCCATGTCACCCTTATCTGGATCAGCCTCCGGTGGGGGACGCGGGTTGCTGCCGCGGCATCGACGGTAGGCCACAACGGCGCTCTCAACGCAACATCTGATTTCGTGAGCACATGGGTAACTCCATGTAATTGGCGCGACGGCCTTTGCCTACGGCACCGGCGAGCAGCGCGACACCTGGCGCGCCCTGATCGCCTCACTGGAGGGCATGCTGCAATTGCACCGGCACAAGTCCGGCGCGCTGGTCGATTTGGGGGACTATCTCTAGCAGCGCACCGGCGGCATGATCGGCAGTCGGTCGCAGCTGATCCGCGGCACCGCGATCCTGGCCATCGACGATGGCAGCGAGAAAGTTACCCGCGCCCTGCTCGACGACATTCCCATCGACTACGCCGCCACCAGCAGTACCCCACCACGCCGGCGCGCCATCTCGTGCAGCGCCGCCAGCCGCATCCGGCAGCTCCTGACCGAACTCGGTGAGCACTGCCAGCTGGCCGAAGGGCCTACCGAATGCTGAGGTGAGCACCAAATTGTCCAGATAACAACCCCTACGGCGAGGTCGAGCTCAACATGAACACCCGGCTCGCTCTCGGCGGATGAGTGGTCCTGGCAAGAGGGCTGACGGGACGATGAAGCAGTCCATGCGCGGGGCGGCGGATCGGTTCCCGCCTGGCCGCGCGCCCAGTGTTACTGCGGGTTGTGGTGGTGTAGTCGGTCGAGTTCCGCGTTGAGCGCGGCGTTGGTGTGGCGCAGTTCGGTGTTGGCGTCTTCGAGGTCGAGGATGCGGGCGATCGCGGCGAGGTTGACCCCTTGCGCGGTCAGGGCGGCGATGCGCGCGAGCCGCGCCAGGTCGTCGTCGCTGTAGCGGCGGGTGCCGCCGGTGCTGCGGGCTGGTGTGACCAGTCCGTGCTGCTCGTACAAGCGCAGCGAATGCATTCCCATCCCGGCCAGTTCGGCGGCCACCGAGATCCCGTACACCGCCTGCGCCGGGCCGGGCCGGTGACCGTGCCCCGTCGGGTGGTCCTCGTATCGATCCGACAGCATTCGACTCCTTCTCTCTGCCATCTCCAGATTACCTCCGTAGGATGCTTGCGCTCATCTCGGCAGAGTGCTAAAAAAATCTATGTCAGATGACACAAGTTATCTGAGTTCCCTTCGATCGAGAATGGAGTGAAGTAGGAGGTGGCGACCATGCTGATGCGCACCGATCCGTTCCGGGATCTGGATCGTTTGACACAGCAGGTGTTCGGCACGCCGGCCCGTCCGGCGGTGATGCCGATGGACGCCTGGCGCGAGGGAGACGAGTTCTTCGTCGAACTCGACCTGCCCGGCATCGACCCGGACTCGCTGGATCTGGATATCGAACGCAACGTGGTGACTGTGCGGGCCTCGCGCCCGGAACTGGACCCCGAGCGTTCGATGATCGCCGCGGAGCGCACCCGTGGGGTGTTCAGCCGCCAGTTGTTCCTGGGGGAGAACCTCGACACCGACGCGATCCGCGCCGACTACCGCGACGGGGTGCTGCGCCTGGTGATCCCGGTCGCGGAGAAGGCCAAGCCCCGCAAGATCGAGATCAGCCGCCACGACGAACGCGAGGCCATCAACGCCTGACCCGGCAGCCTCACGCGAGTCCTGTGATGATGCCCGCGATGAGGTGCGCGACCGGTCACGCTGCGACCGAGCCCGGCGAGCTGTCGGGCCTGGATGCCCGGCTGCTGGGGTTGGACCCCGATCTCGAGGAACTGTTCGCCGAGATCGACCAGGTCTTGCGCGAAGCCCGGGATCGGTGGAGGTCCCCGCCACCGCGCGGACCTCGCGCACCCTGGCCACGGCAGGGCGCGCGGCGCCGGGAGGGCGGACCGCCCAGCTGCACGGACGCCGACCGGGCGTTGGGCCGGCTCGCCAGCGCGGCCCGCCCCCGGCGCTGAGAGCCTCGGTGCGGTATCCGATGACGAGTGAGAGCGAGGTGATGCCCGTCGAAGACAACGAAGACCACACGAAACCGTTCTCGCACAGAAGTGTTTTCGCGATATACGGGCCGGCGGCCGGGCCTGGTTCCTGCACACCGGCACCCGGACGTCAGGACACCCCGTCCGGCGCGTGCACAGCCACTGTCGTGGCACAGCAGCGGGCACGGCGCGCCGCCCCTCGCGGGAGCACCGGCACAGGTTCATGTTGTCCCTGCCGCCGACGGGTGGGCCCGGTCAGCATGAGGCTTCCGGGCTCACCCGGCCTTTCGCCGGATCGGCCACCCGATGGCATTCGAGGGAAGGAGACCGCCGTGACCGCCACCTGGACCACCACCCCCGCAGGCAGCGACTTCGACCGCGTCGGCCAGAACGTTCCCGTCCGGGACAGCGACCTCGACATCGGCCTGGGCACCACCACGCTGCACCCACTCGCCGAGGCCCTGCGCGCAGCGATCGAGACTGCCGACCTCACCGACCGTATCGATCAAGCCTTGATCACCCCACACGATGATGACGACTACGACTACCCCGCCTGCTGACCACAGCACCCGGACCCGCACTACCTACCGGCCGACCCCGCTATGGCCAGGCGCGACCGGCATAAGCCAGGCAGCCAGGGGGCCGGATCTCGATATCGACGCCGTGCCGGTATCAGTCGGCGCCTGCTACACGCGCCGACCCGGCGCCGACGAAGTCATCGTGAGACTCGTACGCGGTTTTCCGCGCTCAACATCCAGGCCCTGGCCCGCCGATCATCGACGGAACGCTGACCTTCGAACAAGCATGCGCCTGGGACCCGGTCATCAATCCACTCGAGACGCAGCCACCACAGTGGCCGCCGGGCACGGAACACCTGTACCACAGCGTGACTTTCGGTCATCTGGTTGGCGAGATCGGGCGCCGGGTCTCCGGCGGTCCTGATCCGCGATCACCATCAGCAGCGGTGTCGGAGACACGCGACGCAGGAACGCTTCCGGTGCGTAGGACTGGAACTTGTCGACGCTGGAGAGGGTGAGGAGGTGCCTGACACCAGCGCGTTCGGGCCGTGACCGAGCACGACCACCGCCATCCCGCGAACCGCTGTCCGGGTCATCCCGCACAGAGTGAATGAGAGCGAATCATGGCACTCGACACGACCGACCTATTCATCACCAGCGACATCACTCCGGAAATCGCGCGCTACGTGCCCGACTTCGCTGGCGGCAGCTGGGAACTCAGCTGGCTGCCGAATATCGCATTGACACGCGAGCAGGCGGTGAACGGAATGGTCCTCGACGAGATCCTGAACGACCACGGCACTGCCGACAACGAACTCGCGCTCGAATTGGCCGCCCTCCGCGCCGCCGACCTCGGTCTCGATCATCGCCTCGGCGTGACCGCCCGGCCGGGAGCCGACCGGGCGACATAGGATCCGACTCCGAGTCTGCAGCGCTGATATCAGGTCTCGCCTGGGAGGTGTACGGCGGACAGGAATTGCCAGACGCGGGTCGCGGCTTGCAAGTTGAAGCGGGTGTTGACGTCACGCAGGTCGAAGCCGGTGATTTCCCGGATGCGCCCGAGGCGATAGCGCAGGGTGCTGCGGTGGATGTGCAGTGCGGCGGCGGAATCGTCGTAGTTGCCGCCACATTCGAGGTATTGGCTCAAGGTGTGGACGAGGTCGGTGTTGCGGGTTCGATCATAGTCGAGGAGCGCGCCGAGCCATTCACGCATGAATTCTTCGACCTGGCCGTCGGTATGGGCGGCGTCGACCAGGCGGTAGAAGCCGAGTTCGTCGAATGCGGTCGCGCCGTCGGGTGTTCGGGATCGCAGCCGGATATTGATGGCGCGGCGCGCGTCGGCGAAGGCACCGGCGAAATGGCTCGGCTGGTCGCAGCGGCCGCTGATACCGATGGCCACCGGTGTCGTGTCGAGGTGTTCGCGGATGGCGTGGTGCAGGGCGACCGGATCGGGTCGGCGGTCGGTGATCAGCACCACCATCCCGGCGTGGCGTCCCGGAATGTAGTGCAGGTCCAGCGCGGTCGCGGCGCGGCCTACTGCCTCGGCGACCGCGCTGCCGGTGCTGTGCACCAGGACGAGGTAGTGCTGACCGTGCAGGTCGTGTCCCAATGCCTCGGCCCTGGCCAAGGCGCTGTCGTTGTCGGTACCGGACAGCAGATCGTCGACCAGGTCGCGGCGCAGTCGCAGCTCCATCTCGGCGACATTGCGTTGATGCGAGAGTTCGAGCGCGAGAACGGTACTGCCGTAGCTGAGGGCGAAGAGGTTCTCGTCGGTCACCCGATGGTCGGGGTCGACCAGCGCGAGTGTGCCGAGGATTTCGGCGCGCGGTTTCACCAGGATGACTACCCGGTCGTGTATGCGGAGAGGCGCGTTGGCTGTGGCGAGCCGGTGCAGCAATTGCTCACGTTCCTGCGGTGAGGGCTTCGGGTAACGGTCCGGCAGACCAGGCCCGGACCAGGCCCTCAGGTTGCCGAAGGGGTCTTCGATCGCTACGGGTAGCCCGGACACCTGAGCGAGGGCGTCCGCGATCCCGTGCTCCCCGCCGCCGTACGCCGCAGCGCCGGCGAGCACTTCGTGTACCCGCATCTGGCTCTCCAGTCGGACCACACTGGCGGATAGGTGCTGGTTTATCTCGGTCAATTGGATGGCGTGGGCGACCGACTGTTCACGCAGTGCGGCATTCGCCAGCGCCGCACCGGTCAACTGAGCCAGCACGGTGAGCAGGAAGATCTCGTCCGCCCGTGGTTCGTGGTCGGCAGCGACAAGCAGCGAGCCGCGTGCTCCGGTCACGCTCGACAGGGTGAACGCCCAGCCCCACTGGCCGTCGGACAGGTCGACTTTGCCCGCACCATCCTGCGCGCGGATCTGAGTGTCGAGGTCGGGCCGCGCAGGTAGCGGCGGGTAGGGCAGAAATTCGCCGTCGACGGAGTGATAACTCGCCAGCGTGCGGCAGCACCCGAGCGATGGCACCGCCTCCGCGGCGATCCGCAGGATGTCCAGGTCCTGGTGTTCGGCGAAGAGCATCATCGACAGGGCGCACAGGGCGTGCATCGACGACAACTGGGCGCGGGCGAGCGAGTCATTGACCTGTGAACTCAACAGTTGCTGGTTCATGCGGATCGAGTCCGTGAGGTTAGGTGGCCGAGGTCGCGCGCCGACCTCGAAACCGCGGCGGCTTCGGTGCCCAATCCCGAATACTGACCGATCGCGTCTATCTGCCGCGAGCCCGTGACCTGCTTACATCATTGGTGTCCCACGTGCCGATGCGATGCTGCGGGCGTCGATCCTTGATGCTACACGCGATCGGCGTGTCGCGCGTGGGCCGATGTGGTAATCGAGTGTGCTGGGTGATCACTCGTCAGTGCGGAACCGTCGACATCTCCTGTCGCCCGGCACCGCATACCGATCAGCGCCTTTCGAAGTATTCGTGAACCTGCCGCACCGCCATCGCGCCCTCGCCCACCGCGGAGGCAACCCGCTTGACCGAGCCGCTGCGGACGTCGCCCGCCGCGAAGACGCCGGGCACGGTTGTTTCCAGCGGCACCGGTCGCCATTCGGGATAGCGGGCGTCCTCGTCGCGGGTCCGGTACACCGCATCCGGGCCGGTGCGAACGAAACCGTGATCGTCCAGCCCGAGGGCGCCTGCCAACCAGGCGCTACACGGTGTGGCGCCGATGAAGACGAAAAGGGCACTCACCGCGAGTGTCGCCTGCTCGCCGGTGCGATTGTCCTCGACCACGATCTCTTCGAGATCACTCGTGCCGTGCACCCCGCGGACCTCGGTATGCCGAAGTGTCGTCACGCGCGGATGCCGCTCGATCTGGTCCACCAGATATCGGGACATGCTCTTGCCGAGGTCGCCGCCCCGAATGAGCAGGTAGACACGCTCGACACGCTCGGCGAGGAACACCGTTGCCTGTCCGGCGGAGTTGCCGCCGCCGACGATCGCCACCGGACCGAGACCGCACGTGGCCGCCTCCTGGTGCGTCGCGGCGTAGTGCACACCGGTGCCCTCGAAGAGCTCGATGCCAGGCACTTCCAGCTTGCGGTATCGAGCGCCGGTGGCGAGAATGACGGCTCGGCCTACCAGCGCGCCGCCGTCGGAAAGGCGGAGCCGATGATGGCCGCCTTCGGATTCGAGACCGGTCACCTCGGCCGACACCAGAATCCGGGCGCCGAACTTTTCGGCCTGCAGTACCGCCCGCTCAGCCAGCTCGGCGCCGGATATCCCGGCAGGGAAGCCCAGGTAGTTCTCGATCCGGGAGGAGGTACCCGCCTGCCCGCCGGACGCGATCACCTCCAGCACCGCCGTGTCGAGCCCATCCGACGCGCCATACACTGCGGCGGCCAGTCCCGCCGGACCCGCACCGACGACGAGGAGATCGCAGGTGTCGTGGCCGGTGTCCGGAACGGCAAGCCCGATGGCCCGCGCAAGCTCGGCATTGGTCGGGTTGCGCAGGACCTGCTCGCCCCGCCAGATCACCACCGGGGTGTCCTCCGGTCGGACCCCGAGACTGCGCAACAACTGTTCGGCGCGACTGTCGCGCTCGAGGTCGATCCATCGGTGCGGCAATCGGTTTCGCACCGCGAATTCGCGCAACCGCCGAGTCTCGGGTGAGTAACAGGAGCCGATGATCCGGAAGCCGGAACCGAGCCCGATCAGCAAACTGCGGCGGACCAGATACGCGCGCAGGATCAGATCGCTGAGCACCGGATCGTGTTCGACCAGCGCACGGACCCGCTGCGTCGGGACGGCAAGTACCTCGCCATCCTCGACCATTTCCGCTGTGTAGAACGCGACCTGGCCCTCCAGCAGACCCAGCTCGCCGAGGAATCGGCCGGGGCCGTGCACGCGCACGATCCGGTGCGTCTGCTCGTCGCCGACGATCCCGACCTTGCCCGACAGGATCACGAAGAAGGTATCGCTCGGCTCGCCGACCCGGACCAGCGTCTCGCCAGCGCGCACCCGCCTGCGGGTTCCGCCGACGGCGAGCGTCGCCACCTGCTCATCCGACAATCGTGGGAATGCCCCTGCGATGTCGGATGTTTCGGTCGGCGTCACGCCCGACGCGGGGTTCTCAGACAAAGTTCTGGTGGACGTAGCACCAGCGCCAATTTTCGCCCGGTTCCATCGATTGGACGATGGGATGGCCTGCCCCGCCCGCATGCGAACGCGCGTGCCGCATCGGCGAGGAGTCGCAGCAGCCGACGTGCCCGCAGGTCAGGCAGAGCCGCAGGTGGACCCACGGCGTCCCGAGCCGGAGGCACTCTTCACACCCTTGGGGAGTTCGGGGGGTTACCGGCCGGATCGCGGCTGCGTGCGGGTCGGTGTGCACAGAAGTCATGCCGTCGTCTCCTTCTTTCGGCCTTCGGCGAGCGCTTGGTCGAGCCATCGCCGCAATTCGGGCACCAGCGCGGTGCCCGCCTGCCGGGCCAAGACCTCGCCGTGCTGCAACACGAGCAGGGTCGGCACCGCACGGACGGCGAACCGTTGCGCGGTGCGGGGTGCGGCGTCCACGTCGACCTTGACCAGTTTCAGCTGGCCTGCGCGTTCGGTCGCGAGCTGCTCGAGCGCCGGGCTGACCATCAGACAGGGGCGGCACCAAGTCGCCCACAGATCGACCAGCACCGGCACCGCCCCTTCCTCGGCCACCCCGGCGAAATCATCGTCGCCCGCAGCGACGATCCACGGCAGCGGCTCATGACAATTGCCGCAACGCGGGGTTCCGGTGCCCGCCGCGGCGGGCACCCGGTTGGTCTTGCCACAATGCGGACACTTGACCTGCGCCTTTTCCATTGGCCCCACCGCTTCCTCAGGCCGCGACCTGCTGTTGCGTGTAGGCGACCGCCAGTTCGCCGCCATGCACGGTCACCGTGACGGTGCCGCCCTGGTCGATGTCGCCGCGCAACAAGGCCCGCCCGATCTTTGTCTCCACCTCGTGGGCGATATAGCGGCGCAACGGTCGCGCACCATAGACCGGGTCGAAACCGTGCTGTGCCATCAGCCTGCGCGCTTCCGGCGTGATTTCCAGCTGGATCTGCCGCTGCGCCAACCGTTCGCGCAGCTCGGCGGTCTGGAGTTCGACGATTTGTTCGAGCTGCGGCAGCGTCAGCGGAGTGAACAGCACGATGTCGTCGACTCGATTGAGGAACTCCGGACGGAAGTGCCCGCGTAGTTCGGCAAGCACCCGGTCCCGGGCGTCCGGCTTGATCTCGCCATGACCGGTGACCCCTTCGAGCAGGTACTGGGAGCCGATGTTGGAGGTCATGATGATCACCGTGTTGCGGAAATCCACTTGCCTGCCTTGCGAATCGGTGATCCGGCCGTCGTCGAGCACCTGCAGCAGAGTGTTGAAGACGTCCGCGTGCGCCTTTTCGATCTCGTCGAACAACACCACCGAGTACGGCTTGCGGCGCACGGCCTCGGTGAGCTGACCACCTTCGTCGTAGCCGACGTAGCCGGGTGGTGCGCCGATCAGCCTGCTGACGGTGTGCCGTTCCTGATATTCGCTCATGTCCAGGCGCACCATGTTGTCTTCGCTGTCGAACAGCGCGGCGGCCAACGTCTTCGCCAGCTCGGTCTTGCCGACGCCGGTGGGACCCAGGAATATGAAGGAACCGATCGGCCTACGCGGATCGCGGATCCCGGACCGGGCCCGGATCACCGCGTCGGCGACAACCTGCACCGCCTCGTCTTGCCCGATAACGCGCTCGTGCAGGATCTCGTCGAGCCGCAGCAGCTTCTCCCGCTCGCCTTCTTGCAGCCGAGCGACCGGAATACCGGTCCATGCGGCGACGATCTGGGCGATCTCGTCTTCGGTGACCACCTCCCGCAGCAGCGGTTGCCTGCCTTGCTTGGAGGTCAGCTGTTCTTCCGCGGCCTGCAGGTTCCGCTCGAGTTTGGTGATCTCGCCGTACCGCAGTTCGGCCGCGCGGTTGAGGTCGTAGTTGCGCTCGGCCTCTTCGGCTTCGTGGCGCAGCTGTTCGAGTCGGCCGCGTAGTTCCTGGACCCGGCGGATCGCCTGCCGTTCGGCGTCCCACTGGGCGTGCCTGGCGTCGGCCTCGGCGCGTACGTCGGCCAACTCCTTGCGCAGTTCCTCGAGGCGGGCCTTGCTGGCGGCGTCGGCTTCCTTCGACAGCGCGGCCTCTTCGATTTCCAGGCGGGTCACCTTCCTGGTGAGCTCGTCGAGTTCGGCCGGCATGGAGTCGATTTCGGTGCGCAGCCGGGCGCATGCCTCGTCGACGAGGTCGATCGCCTTGTCAGGCAGGAAGCGGTCGGTGATGTAGCGGTGCGACAGGGTTGCGGCAGCGACCAGAGCCCCGTCCTGAATCTTCACGCCGTGGAACACCTCGAGGCGATCGCGCAGGCCACGCAGAATCGAAATGGTGTCTTCCACGGTCGGTTCGTCCACCAATACCGTCTGGAACCGGCGCTCCAGCGCCGCGTCCGGCTCGATGTGCTTGCGGTACTCGTCCAGGGTGATGGCGCCGATCATGTGCAGTTCGCCGCGTGCGAGCATGGGCTTCAGCATGTTGCCCGCGTCCAGCGAACCCTCGCCGCCGACCGATCCGGCGCCGACCACCGTGTGCAACTCGTCGACGAACAACAGGATGCCGCCCTCCGCCGCCTTCACTTCTCCCAGCACGGCTTGGAGCCGCTCCTCGAACTCCCCCCGATATTTCGCACCGGCGACCAACGAACCCATATCCAGCGCGAAGATCGTCTTGTCGCGCAAACCTTCCGGAACATCCCCGCGAACGATGCGCTGGGCCAGACCCTCCACGATCGCCGTCTTGCCGACACCAGGATCCCCGATCAGCACCGGGTTGTTCTTCGTCTTGCGACTCAGAATCTGGGTCACTCTGCGAATCTCGGCATCTCGACCGATGACCGGGTCGAGCTTGCCCGTGCGAGCTTCGGCGACGAGGTCGCGGCCGTACTTTTCCAGCGCCTCGTACGCGCCCTCTGGGGTTGCCGAGGTGACCCGCTGATTGCCGCGGACCTTCGTGAGCGCCGTGAGAAACGATTCCCTGCCGACACCCTCGCGAGCGAGCAGCCGCCCCGCGGCACCGGCCGACCCCTCCTCGGCGAGGGCAAGCACCAGATGTTCCACCGACACATAGGAATCCTTGAGGCGCTTGGCCTCTCGTTCGGCGGACTCGAGCAGTCCGGCCAATCTCTTGGTGATCATCACCTGACCAGGCGATGCGCCGGGGCCGCCGACCTTCGGCCGACGAGACAACTCCAACTGCAGATCCGCGCGCAGCATATCGACATCCGCACCCGCCTGGTCGAGCAGCCGGGGCACCAAGCCCTCCGGCTGATCGATCAACGCCAGCAGCAGATGTTCACCGTCGACTTCGGTGTGCCCCAACCGAGTTGCTGCGTTCTGCGCTTCGTGCAGAGCTTCCCGAGACTTTTCGGTCAGTCGGCTGGTGTCCATGTGGAGGTCCTCCTTCGGCGAGGATCGGCTTCGAGCTTCTCGATTCGGTCCAGCAGATCGAGCACCAACCCGATCGCCGCATAGTTCAGGCCGAGGCCCGTCCGCAACCGTTGGATCCGGGCGACGACAGCCACCTCGGACGGTTCGAAACGGAGTTCCCCCGCGCTGTCGCGGGTGCAATCGAGCAGGCCGAGCGCGGTCAGCCTGCGCACGAACTCGGGGTGCAACCCGACCCGCCGTGCGAAGGTTTCCAGCCGAATCGGCGCCGGGCGCACCAAGACGTACCGGTTGGCCGGGAGAAAGGTGTTCATGTGCCCCTCCTCGGGTCGAAGGTCGATTCGGCCGCCAACTGCTCGAACAGCTTTCGTTCCTTCTCGGTCGGCTTCGCAGGCACCATCACCTTGACCTCGGCGTACAGGTCGCCGTTCGCGCCACGTGGGTTGGGCATGCCTTCGCCACGCAACCGCAGCTTCCGTCCCGTAGACGACCCCGGCACCACCTTGACCTTCGCCTCGCCGTTCGGGGTAGGGACTGCGACCGTGGCGCCGAGCACCGCCTCCCACGGGGAGACCGGGAGGTCGAGGTGGATGTCGCGGCCGTGCAGCCGGAATCGCCGATGTGGCTTGATCCGCACGACGAGGTACAGGTCCCCGGCGGGCCCCTCACCGCTGCCGCGGCCGCCCTGCCCGGCCAGCCGGATTCGCTGTCCGTCGACTACCCCCGCCGGAATGTCGACGGTGAAACTGCGCCCGTCCAAGTGGAGGGTCCTCTTGCCACCGCGGTAGGCCTCCTCGAGGGTGAGCTCGAACTCGGCCTCCTGGTCGGCGCCCGGAATCGGGCCGAATCCACCACGGCCGCCGAACATTCCGCTGAAGAGGTCCTCGAGATCGACGGGCCCACCGGCGCCGAATCCCTCGCCGTACTGGACCCGGGTGCCGCCGCGGCCACGCCCGAAACCGCCACCGGCCGCGGCGACCCGTTCGTCGTAGTCCTCCGGTATCTGCCGGAAGTCGGCGCCGAATCGGTCGTAGCGGCGCCTGGTCGACGGGTCGGACAGCACCTGATACGCCTCACCGATCTCCTTGAACCGATCCGCCGCCGCGGGCTCGGAATTCACGTCCGGGTGGTAGCGGCGGGCGAGCTTGCGATATGCCTGCTGGATCTGGTCCTTGTCGGCGTCACGGGGCACCCCGAGGACTTCGTAGAAGTCGCGTGCCATCGGCGCTCACCCCTCCCCCCTGCTGACGACCACTGCCGCGGGCCGCAGCTGCCCGCCGTTCTCGCCGTATCCGGGGCGCACGACCTCGAGCACGGTGCCAGGCGGGACATCCGGCGCCTCGACCACTCCCACCACCTCGTGCACAGTGGGCGAGAACGGAACTCCGGTCTCGGCATATCGTGCGTAGCCGAGTTGCTCGAGCAGTTGCACCGCTTGGTCTCGGATCGATTGCACGCCTTGCACTATCGCGTCCGGCTCGCTGCCCGCATGGGCCAGCGCCAGTTCCAGATTGTCCAGCACGGGCAGCCAGGCGGCGGCCACCTTGGACCTTTCGGCGGCACGTTCGCGGTCCAGGTCACGTGCATACCGCTTGCGCAGGTTGTCCAAGTCGGCGGCGGCGCGGCGCCAGCGGTCCTCTAGCTGGGCGACAGCCGGGTCGGGCTGGCCTGGGGGCGACTGATCCTGGCTCGTGTCGTCAGTCTTCGCGTCGTCGGTCGACCGGTCGGCGGAACTGTCCATCAGCGTGCCTCAGCTCCGGTCGAACTCGGCGTCGATCACATCGTCGTCGCCCGGCGATGGCGCGGCGCCGCTCGCTTGTCCGCCCTCGCCTCCGGTCCGGGCGGGTGCGAGTCCGTACAGCAGCTGCTGCAGTTCCGCGGTGAGCGGTTGCACGCGCTCCAGCGGGGCATCTTCCTTGACCAACTGCCTGGCATCGGCGATCAGCATCTCGGCGCGGGCCCGATCGTGCGGGGCGGCGGTGTCGCCGAGTTCGGCGAGGCGCCGCTCCACTTGGTAGGCGACCGAATCGAGTTCATTACGGCCATCGACGGCCTTACGCAACTCCTCGTCCTCACGGCGGTGGCGTTCGGCTTCGGCGAGCATGCGTTCGACCTCGCTCGGGTCCAGATTGGACTGCTCGGTGATGGTGATGCTCTGCTCGCGGCCGGTGTCCTTGTCGCGGGCGGTGACATTGAGGATGCCGTTCGCGTCGATATCGAAGGTGACCTCGATGTGTGCCTCGCCGCGCGGGGCGGGCCGAATGTCCTCCAGCCGGAACCGGCCGAGCACGCGATTGTCGGCGGCGCGCTCCCGTTCGCCTTGCAGTACCACGATATCGACGGCGGGCTGATTGTCCTCCGCGGTGGCGAATACCTCGGTGCGCCGGGCCGGGATGGTGGTGTTGCGTTCGATGATTTTCGTCATCACCCCGCCCTGGGTTTCCACGCCCAGCGACAGCGGTGTCACGTCGAGCAGCAGCACGTCGGAGACCTCGCCCTTGAGCACACCCGCCTGGACGGCCGCGCCGAGCGCGACGACCTCGTCGGGGTTGACGCTCATGTTCGGGTCCTTGCCGCCGGTGAGCCTGCGGACCAGCGCCTGCACCGCCGGGATGCGAGTGGAGCCGCCGACCAGGATCACCTCGTCGATGTCGTTGGCGGTCACCTTGGCGTCGCTCATCGCCTGCTCCACCGGGTCGAGGCAGCGTTGCACCAGATCCGCGGTCAGGTCCTCGAATTTCGACCGCATGATCGTGGTGGTGAGGTGCTTGGGACCGTTCGCGTCGGCCGTCACGAACGGCAGATTCACCTGGGTCTGCGCCACCGACGACAGTTCGACCTTGGCCTTCTCGGCCGCCTCGAAGAGTCGTTGCAGCGCTTGCGGGTCGGCACGCAGGTCGATGTGCTGGTCACGCTGGAATTCGTCGGCCAGATAGTCGACCAGGCGACGGTCGAAATCGTCGCCGCCGAGATGGGAGTCGCCTGCGGTGGCGCGCACCTCGACCACGCCGTCACCGACGTCGAGCAGGCTCACGTCGAAGGTGCCACCACCGAGGTCGAAGACCAGCACGGTCTCATGGGTCTGTTTGTCCAAGCCGTAGGCCAGCGCGGCCGCGGTCGGCTCGTTGATGATGCGCAGCACGTCGAGACCGGCGATGCGGCCTGCGTCTTTGGTGGCGTTGCGCTGGGCGTCATTGAAGTAGGCGGGCACGGTGATGACTGCTTCCTTGACCCGTTCGCCCAGGAATTTGCTTGCGTCGTCGACCAGCTTGCGCAGCACCAGCGCGCTGATCTCCTCCGGCGCGTACAACTTGCCGCGGACGTCGAAGCGGGCTGCGCCGCCCTCTCCCGCGACGACATCGAAGCTCACCGCTTTGGCTTCCTGAGATATCTCGTCGAAGCGGCGGCCGATGAATCGCTTCGCCGAATAGATGGTGCCCTTCGGGTTCAGGATCGACTGCCTGCGGGCAAGTTGCCCGACCAGGCGCTCGCCGCTCTCGGTGAACGCAACCACCGACGGTGTCGTGCGCGCTCCCTCGGCGTTTGCGATCACCACAGGCTCACCGCCTTGCCAGCTCGCGATGACGGAGTTCGTCGTTCCCAAATCGATGCCTACAGCTGTTGCCATGACGGATTCCTTCGGGTCGGTGCGACAGGCTGACAGCCGGATGTTCGTCGGCGACCACGGCAGGTGTGTGCTTCCCCGACAACGCCGCCCCTGCGATTCAGCGCGTCGAGCACGCCTCGCTACGGTGTCCGCGCTATACCGAACTCCCGACTACCCGATCCTCGCAACCCGATCCGCGACAGAACACGGTCCGGGAAGCCGAACCCGGAACTCCTATTCGCCCTGCCGTAACAGGGGTTCGACGCCGGTAGACGGCCTTCGGCACGCTGTTTCGAGGCCCTAACGACCAGTGACAAATTCCGCGCCATCTGACTTGTACGGCCTGAAGCCCCGGAGAGGCGGGGGAGTCATGTATCCGCGTGGTGAACGCAACTTCGCAACGGTGCTAGGCCCCTTTGTGAAGAGTCTTGCGAAGGGGGATTCCGTGTTCGTGCGGTTCACGCATGCGGGTACCTTGGGTCAATGTTCTCGAAAGTCTTGGTTGCCAACCGTGGCGAGATCGCCATCCGCGCCTTCCGGGCGGCGTACGAACTCGGCATCGGGACCGTCGCCGTGTTTCCCCACGAGGACCGCAATTCGGTTCATCGGTTGAAGGCGGCGGAGTCGTATCAGATCGGGGAGCCGGGGCATCCGGTCCGGGCGTACCTGTCCATCGATGCGATCATCGAGGCGGCCAAGTCGGCGGGGGCGGACGCCATCTACCCGGGCTACGGCTTTCTCTCGGAGAACCCCGACCTGGCGGCGGCCTGCGCCAGGGAGGGCATCACCTTTATCGGTCCCTCCGCCGAGGTGCTCGAACTCGCGGGTAACAAGGCGCGCGCCATCGAGGCGGCCAAGGCGGCCGGGCTTCCGGTGTTGCGCTCCAGCGCGCCGTCGGCGGACGTGGACGAGCTGATCGCCGCGTCGCGGGCGCTGGAGTACCCGATCTTCGTCAAGGCGGTCGCCGGCGGCGGCGGACGCGGTATGCGGCGCGTCGCCGCCCCCGAGCAGTTGCGTGAGTCGATCGAGGCCGCCTCGCGGGAGGCGGAGTCGGCGTTCGGTGATCCGACCGTGTTCCTGGAGCAGGCGGTGGTGAACCCGCGGCACATCGAGGTGCAGATCCTGGCCGACCAGCACGGCAACGTGATGCACCTGTTCGAGCGGGACTGTTCGGTGCAGCGCCGCCACCAGAAGGTCATCGAGCTGGCGCCCGCGCCGAACCTGGATCCGGCACTGCGGGAACGGATCTGCGCCGACGCGGTGGCCTTCGCACGCCAGATCGGCTACTCGTGTGCGGGAACCGTGGAGTTCCTGCTCGACGAGCGCGGCAACCACGTCTTCATCGAGATGAACCCGCGCATCCAGGTCGAGCACACGGTGACCGAGGAGATCACCGACGTCGACCTGGTGCAGTCGCAGCTGCGCATCGCCGCGGGGGAGACGCTCGAGCAGCTGGGTTTGAGCCAGGACTCGATCACCATCCGCGGCGCCGCGCTGCAGTGCCGGATCACCACCGAGGACCCGGCCAACGGATTCCGTCCGGACACCGGCCGCATCACCGCCTACCGCACGCCGGGCGGCGCGGGCATCCGCCTGGACGGCGGTGCGAATCTGGGTGCGGAGATCGGCGCCTACTTCGACTCGATGCTGGTCAAGCTCACCTGCCGCGGTCGCGACTTCACAGCGGCGGTGGCGCGGGCGCGCCGGGCGCTGGCGGAGTTCCGTATCCGCGGTGTGGCCACCAATATCCCGTTCCTGCTCGCGGTGCTGGATGATCCCGACTTCAAAGCGGGCCGGGTCACCACCTCGTTCATCGACGAGCGACCGCAGCTGCTCACCCTGCGCCGATCCGCGGACCGCGGCACCAAGATTCTCGAGTACCTGGCCGATATCACCGTGAACAAGCCGCACGGTGAGCGCCCGACCACGGTGTACCCGCACGACAAGCTGCCCGCGATCGACCTGAGCGTGCCGCCGCCGGACGGCTCCCGGCAGCGGTTGCTGCGGCTCGGGCCGGATGGCTTCGCACGTGCGCTGCGCGAGCAGAAGGCGGTCGCCGTCACCGACACCACCTTCCGCGACGCGCACCAGTCGCTGCTGGCCACCCGCGTGCGCACCAACGGCCTGCTCGGCGTGGCCGGGCACGTCGCGCGCCTGACGCCGGAGCTGCTGTCGATCGAGGCATGGGGCGGGGCCACCTACGATGTCGCCTTGCGCTTCCTGTCCGAGGACCCGTGGGAGCGGCTTGCCGCGTTGCGTGAGGCGGTGCCGAACATCTGCCTGCAGATGCTGCTGCGCGGGCGCAACACCGTCGGTTACACGCCGTATCCGGAGCAGGTGACCCGCGCGTTCGTCTCCGAGGCGACCGCGACCGGCATCGATATCTTCCGTATCTTCGACGCGCTCAACAATGTCGACCAGATGCGTCCGGCCATCGACGCGGTGCGCGAAACCGGAACGGCGATCGCGGAAGTCGCGATGAGCTACACCGGTGACCTGGCGAATCCGGACGAGTCGCTCTACACCCTCGACTACTACCTGAAGCTGGCCGAGCAGATCGTCGACGCAGGCGCGCACGTGCTGGCCATCAAGGACATGGCCGGTCTGCTGCGCGCCCCGGCCGCCACCGAGCTGGTCACCGCGCTGCGCGCCAACTTCGATCTGCCGGTGCACGTGCACACCCACGACACCCCGGGCGGTCAGCTGGCCACCTACCTCGCCGCGTGGCAGGCCGGCGCCGACGCGGTGGACGGCGCGAGTGCGGCGATGGCCGGAACCACCAGCCAGCCGGCGCTGTCGGCGATCGTCGCGGCCGCGGCGCACAGTGAGTACGACACCGGCCTCGATTTGCAGAATGTGTGTGATCTGGAGCCGTACTGGGAGGCGCTGCGGAAGGTGTACGCGCCCTTCGAATCCGGGCTGCCCGCACCGACCGGCCGGGTCTACACCCACGAGATCCCTGGCGGTCAGCTGTCGAATCTGCGGCAGCAGGCCATCGCACTCGGTCTCGGCGACCGGTTCGAGGAAGTCGAGGCGAAATACGCCGCGGCCGACCGGCTGCTGGGGCGTCTGGTGAAGGTGACGCCGTCGTCGAAGGTCGTCGGTGACCTGGCGCTCGCGCTGGTCGGCACCGGCGTCGACATCGAGGACTTCGCAGCCGATCCGGGACGCTACGACATCCCCGATTCCGTGATCGGTTTCCTGCGTGGCGAACTCGGCACTCCTGCCGGTGGCTGGCCGGAGCCGTTCCGCAGCAAGGCCTTGGCCGGTCGCGGCGCGGCCAAGCCGGAAACACGGTTGACTCCTTCGGACGAGGAGGGGTTGGCGGGTAGCTCCGAACAGCGGCGCGCCACCCTCAACCGCCTGCTGTTCCCCGGACCCACCGCCGAATTCCTCGCTCACCGGGAGAAGTACGGCGACACCTCCGGGCTGTCGGCGAACCAGTTCCTCTATGGTCTGCGGCGCGGTGAGGAACACCGGGTGCAGTTGGAGAAAGGCGTCACCCTGCTGATCGGCTTGGAGGCCATCTCGGAGCCGGACGAGCGCGGCATGCGCACGGTGATGTGCATCCTGAACGGGCAGTTGCGGCCGATCGCGGTGCGCGACCGCTCCGTCGCCAGCGACATCCCCGCCGCGGAGAAGGCCGACAAAGCCAACTCCGGGCACATCGCGGCTCCGTTCGCCGGCGTGGTGACTCTCGCTGTGTCCGAAGGCGATTCGGTCGCCGCGGGCGACACGATCGGCACCATCGAAGCCATGAAGATGGAGGCCGCGATCACCGCACCCCGCGCGGGCATCGTCGGCCGCGTCGCGATCGGCCCGGTACAGCAGGTGGAAGGCGGCGATCTGCTCATCGAGCTGACCGTGCGGGAATCCTCCGCCCAATGACCCGGATCGTCGCGGGGACGGCGGGCGGGCGGCGCCTGCGGGTGCCGCCCTCGGGCACCCGCCCGACCTCCGACCGGGTACGAGAGGCGCTGTTCAGTGCTTTGGACGCCCGGCTGGACTTCGCGGGCGCTCGCGTGCTCGACCTGTACGCGGGTTCCGGCGCGCTCGGGTTGGAGGCGCTCTCGCGCGGCGCCGAGCACGCGCTGCTGGTCGAGTCCGACCGCAAGGCGGCCGCCGTGGTGCGGGGCAATATCGCCGAACTCGGGCTGCCCGGCGCCGAGCTGCGGGTCGCGACGGTGGCGAGCGTGCTGCGACTGGGCGGGGCGGGCGGCTTCGACGTGGCGTTCTCCGACCCGCCTTACGCGGTGGACAATGCCGCCGTGCTGGCCGACCTGCGCGCGCTGGCCGAGCACGGTTGGCTGCGTCCCGGCGCCGTGGTCGTGCTGGAGCGTTCGGCGCGTTCGCCCGAAACAGCTTGGCCCGCAGGCTTCGTCCCGGCCAAGTCGCGCCGGTACGGCGAAACGCGCATCGATCTCGCGGAGTTCGAGCCGGACGGATAGGCGCGGGCGTGGCCACCCGTGCCGGAGGGTCGCGGTCCTGCTAGCGTCGGCTCATGGCAGGAGCACTGTGCCCCGGGTCGTTCGACCCCGTGACCTACGGACACCTCGATGTCTTCAACCGGGCGGCGGCCCAGTTCGACGAGGTGGTCATCACCGTCATGATCAACCCCAAGAAGCAGGGCATGTTCAGTGTCGAGGAGCGCATCGAGATGCTGCGCGAGTCGACCGCTCACCTGACCAACGTCCGGGTGGAGTCGTGGCAGGGCCTGCTCGTGGACTTCGCCAGAGAGCAGGGCATCACCGCGATCGTGAAGGGCCTGCGCGATGCCGGCGACTTCGGCTACGAGCTGCAGATGGCACAGATGAACAAGAAGCTCTCCGGCGTGGACACCTTCTTCATCGCCACCAACCCGTCCTTCAGCTACCTGTCCAGCTCCCTCGTCAAGGAAGTCGCCGCATACGGCGGCGACGTCACCGACATGCTCCCCCCGTCGGTCCACAAACGCCTCCTGGACCGCCTCGCCGAACGCAAGTCCTGAAACCGGGTAGCGAACCTCGGGGGCTTGCTACCCGGTGGCTGTCGGATCGGCGCAATTACTGTCCGATCGGCGCGACCATTGCCGGACCGGCACAACCACCGCCCTGCTGGCACAGCCACCAGTGTCGCCCGAGACAACCTGCTCGACGCGTTGCCGAACTCGCGACGCAACGACTGATCTCAAAAGAACATGGGTAACTCGCCGGGTACACCCAGAAACCGAGCGGCACCAAACGTAGGACCTGAACGCAAATCCTGTGTCACCCGACCAGTACGGCCTGAAGACCCGGAGAGGCGGGGGAGCGCTCAGAAGACCAAGCCGCGTAGTGCGAGGAAGCGCATGCCGCCGACGGCGGCGGTGATCGCCAGGATGGCGGCGGCTTGGGCGATGTCCCCGAGGCCGGGCGCCCACACCGCGAGTGCGGCCAGGGCCGCCGTCGTGATGGCCAGGCCGACCAGCGCCAGCCCGCCGCCTTCCCACTGCGCGGTGAACCAGCCGACCCGGTCGGCGGCGTGGAAGGTCAGTTGGCGGTGCAGTTCGTTGGCGATCATGGTGCTGACGATCGAGCCGACGACGTTCGCGATCAGCGGTCCGATGCCGTGCATGGCGAAGAACAGCAGCACGTAGGCGACGTTGCTGGAGCCGCCGACCAGCGCGAAGCGGATCAGCTGGGCGAAGGCGCGGTCGCCGCGCAGGTACTGGGGCAGCCGTCCGGAGGTGGCCGCGGCCTGCGCCTTCGGCAGCGCCGGGTACGCGCTCACCCACGGCGTGAAGAGGCTGGTAGCGCTCACTCCCGCCGGTCGCGGTAGTTCCAGAACAGTCATCGTCATTCCGATCGAACACGAGCCCTCGGCAGGGTCAACAGCGACGGTCATCGCTTCCTTCCCCGTCGACTCCTGGCAGATTCCGTTCGTAGCGCATATTCAGCAATCGCTGAACAGTCGGAGCCTGTCAACATTCGACGGGCAGGTGTCCATTCCTCCGGCTTCCTTGTCCGCGATCCCGGCTGGTCGCGGTCCGTGCTGAAGATCTGATCTTCCCAACGAATGTAACACGAAGCGGAGAGGAGGTCTCCACTTGAATTCTGTGGTGTGCGAGACATTGCCGCGACACACCGGAAAGTGATTCGGCACGAGCCGTGACGAGGGGCACACTGGGTTTCGCCGTGAGTCCGCAGGAGGGTAGTGAGCATGTATCGCGTATTCGAAGCGCTCGACGAACTGGTCGCCATCGTCGAAGAGGCGCGCGGCATCCCGCCGACCCGCAGCTGCATCGTGCCGCGCGGCGACGTGCTCGAACTACTCGACGACGTCCGTGACGCGCTGCCCGGTGAACTCGACGACGCCCAGGACGTGCTCGATCATCGGGACAAGATCGTTTCCGATGCCAGGTCCGGGGCCGAGACCACGGTGCAGGGCGCCAACGACCAGGCCGAGCGCACCATCGGCTCGGCCCGCGAGGAGGCCGACCGGATCCTGGCCGACGCCAAGGCGCACGCCGACCGCATGGTCGCGGAGGCGAGCGCCCACGCCGACCACCTGGTCACCTCCGCGCAGGAGGAGGCCGATCGCGTGGTGGCCGATGGCAACGCCGAATTCGAGGCGGTGACCGGCCGGGCGCGCACCGAGTCGGAGCGGATGATCGAGGCGGGGAAGGCCGCCTACGAACGCTCCGTCGCCGAAGGCCTCGCCGAGCAGGAGCGCTTGGTGACGCAGACCGAGGTGGTGCGCGCCGCGCATGCCGAATCGGCCCGGGTGATCGATGCCGCGCACGCCGAAGCCGATCGGCTGCGTGAGGAATGCGACCACTACGTCGACTCCCGGCTGGCCGATTTCGAGGAGACGCTCACCAGCACGCTGCGCACGGTCGGCCGTGGGCGGCACCAGTTGCGCAGCGGGGCGGGCGCACCCGACTACGCCACCGAATTCCGCAGGTAGCGGCACCCGTCATGATCAGCCGCTTTGGGTGAGAACCGGGTGGTCGCGTATTGTTGAGTGGTTGCCCATGTCCCCCCCGATCGTGAGTGAGTTCGTGATGTCCGCCGGTTCCGGTTCCGCGTCGCGTTCCCGTTCGGCCAAGCGCCGGATGCCGGACGCGGCTTTCGTGCTGGACGCCCGCAGCCTCGGCCGCAGGCCGGGGACGATGCGCGAGCTGCGCCGCACCGTGACCACCCAGGCGCGGATCGGCCTGGATCTGATGGCCGTCCCCGTGGGCGCGGCGGTGGAGCTCGACCTGCAGTTGCAGGCGGTGTCCGAGGGTGTGCTGGTCACCGGAACGGTGACCGCGCCGACCGAAGGGGAGTGCTCGCGCTGCCTCGAGCCGTTCACCGGCGAGGTCGGCGTGCGAGTCACCGAGCTGTACGCCTATCCGGACAGCACCACCGAGCAGACCACCGAGGAGGACGAGGTCTACCGGCTGGTCGACGACACCATCGACCTCGAGCCCGTGGTCATCGACGCGTTCGGCCTCGAGCTCCCGCTGCAGCCGCTGTGCACGCCGGATTGCGCAGGACTGTGCCCGGAATGCGGCGTACGGATGGCGATTGCGGGATCCGAGCACACACATGAGATACTTGACCCTCGCTGGGCCGGACTGGCTAAGTTCGCCTCCGGATCGCCCGGCACCGGCAGCCCCGACGAGGGTGCCGCCGACCGAGACCACTGAGCAAGACAGATCAGCCGAACCGGCAAAGCAATAAAGACAGAGGAGAAGTAGTCGTGGCCGTTCCCAAGCGCCGGATGTCCCGTTCCAACACCAGGTCGCGGCGCAGCCAGTGGAAGGCCGCCGCGCCGACCCTGATCACCTGCCCGAACCGCGCCTGTGGCGAGAAGACCCTGCCGCACATCGCCTGCCCATCCTGCGGCACCTACAAGGGCCGCCAGGTCACCGCCGCGGTCTGATCGTTCGACTTTCCGTAGCGACGTGACCGACGAACCCGACTCGTCCGGTGAACATGCGAGCCTGCTCGCCGCGCTGGGCGTCGAGCTGCAGCCCGGGCTGCTGCGCCTCGCGCTGACGCATCGGTCGTACGCGTACGAGAACGGCGGTCTGCCGACGAACGAACGTCTCGAGTTCCTCGGCGACTCCGTGCTCGGGCTGAGCATCACCGAGCGGCTGTATCACGAACATCCCTCGAAGACCGAGGGTGAGCTGGCCAAGTTGCGCGCGAGCGTGGTGAACATGCGCGCGCTCGCCGAGGTCGCCCGCGGCCTCGGCGAAGGTGGCCTCGGTGCGCACCTGCTACTCGGCAAGGGCGAAGAGCTCACCGGCGGTCGGGACAAGGACAGCATCCTCGCCGACGGCATGGAGTCGCTGCTCGGCGCCGTGCATCTGCAGCACGGTATCGAGGTGGCGCGCTCGGTGGTGCTGCGGCTGTTCGCCGAGTTGCTGGAGCGTGGCCCGCGCATGGGCGCCGGCTTGGACTGGAAGACCAGCCTGCAGGAACTCACCGCCGAGCGTGGTCTCGGCGTGCCCAGCTACGAGATCACCTCGACGGGGCCGGACCACGACAAGGAGTTCACCGCCACCACGGTGATCGGCGGCCGGGCTTACGGGCAGGGTGTGGGCCGGTCCAAGAAGGACGCCGAACAGAAGGCCGCGGGCGCCGCCTACGAGGCGCTGACCGCCGAAACCTGACGTGCCCGAACTTCCCGAGGTCGAGGTGGTTCGACGTGGCCTCGCCGAGCATGTGGTCGGCCGGGTCGTCGAATCGGTGGCGATCACCCATCCCCGCTCGGTCCGCCGCCATCTCGAAGGCGCCGCCGATCTCGCCGCGCGGCTGACCGGCCTGACGGTCGAGGCGGCCGAGCGGCGCGGCAAATTCCTCTGGCTGACCTTCGACGACCCGGAAGCCGCCTTGGTGGTGCATCTGGGGATGAGCGGTCAGATGCTGATCCAGCTCGCCGACGCGCCGTTGGAGAAGCATGCGCACATCCGCGCCACCTTCAGCGACGGCACGCAACTGCGTTTCGTCGACCAGCGCACCTTCGGCGGCTGGGCGCTCGCCCCGCTGGTCGAGGTGGACGGCACCCTGGTGCCCGAGCCGGTCGCGCACATCGCCCGCGACCCGCTGGACCCGCGTTTCGACGTCGAATCCGTGGTCGCCGTCGTCCGGGGCAAGCGCAGCGAGATCAAACGCGTCCTGCTCGATCAGAGCGTCGTTTCCGGTATCGGCAACATCTACGCCGACGAGGCGCTGTGGCGTGCCGAGCTGCACGGGGAGCGGATCGCCGCGGGACTGTCCAGGCCCGCCGTGCGCAGCCTGCTCGCCGAGGTGAGCGTGGTGATGGGGGAAGCGCTCCACGCGGGCGGCACATCCTTCGATGCGCTGTATGTGAACATCAACGGTCAGTCCGGGTATTTCGAACGCTCCCTCGCCGTCTACGGCCGGGAGGACGAGCCGTGCCGCCGCTGTGGCGCGCCGATCATCCGGGATCGGTTCATGAACCGCTCGTCGTACTCCTGCCCGCGCTGCCAGCCGAAGCCGCGCCGCCGGTAGCGCGAGAGAGTTACCGTTTCCTCAGGGCGGTTCGGAATGTCACCCGACCGTGAGGAAGGAAGCATGCGCAAGCTCACCTATTACGTCGCCTCGACCATCGATGGATTCATCGCCACCGAGGAGGGCTCGGTCGACTTCTTCCCGGTCGGCGGCGATCACGGCCCGGCGATCACCGCGCAGTACCCGGAGACACTGCCGACCAAGGTGCGCGAAGCGATCGGGGTCGAGCAGCGCAATCGCTATTTCGACACGGTGCTGATGGGGCGCAAGACGCACGACTTCGGCGTGCGCACCGGCACCTCGAGCCCGTACGCGCATCTGCGGCAGTTCGTGGTCTCGACCACGCTGCCGGAGAGCCCCGATCCCGCCGTGGAGCTGATCTCCGCGGACCCGGTCGAGAAGGTCAGGGCGCTCAAGCGCGAAAGCGGGCTGGGCATCTGGCTGTGCGGCGGCGGTGAGCTGGCGCAGGTGCTGCTCTCGGAGATCGACCAGATCTTCCTGAAGCTGTACCCGATCGTGCTCGGTCGCGGACGCCCTTTGTTCGGCGCCGGACCACGGCTGCCGGAACCGGCCAAGTTCCGGGTGATCACCAGCACGGTGTTCGAGGACGGCGTGGCTTTCCTCAAGTACAGCCGGATCGCATAGCCGGTGCCCGACCAGGATCCGAGCGGGACACCGGACCGCGCCGCGGCGCCCGGGCCGGTGGCGGCGTTGCGGGAGATCGGCTTCTGGCTGGAACGTGCCCGAGCGGAAACCCATCGGGTCAAGGCCTACCGGCGCGCCGCCGATGTCGTGGCCGGGCTGACCGCCGACGAGCGCGAGGCGCATCGGGCAGCGGGTAGCTGGCAGGAGATCACGGGCATCGGACCCAAGACCGCGGCCGTTGTCGAGCAGGCGTACGCCGGTGCGGTGCCGCGGTATCTCGCCGAGCTGCGGGCCGCGGCACAGCCGATCGGGGAGCCGGGCAAGCCGTTGCGCGAACGGCTGCGCGGCGACCTGCACACTCACTCGAACTGGTCGGACGGCGGTAGCCCGATCGAAGAGATGATGCGCGTCGCGGCGGCGCTCGGCCACGAATATTGCGCCCTGACCGACCATTCTCCGCGATTGACCGTGGCCAACGGCCTGTCCGCCGACCGGCTGCGCAAGCAATTGGACGTGGTCGCCGAACTCAACGACCGGATGGCGCCGTTCCGCATTCTCACCGGCATCGAGGTCGACATCCTCGACGACGGCACTCTCGACCAGCGGGCGGACCTGCTCGCGCGGCTGGATATCGTGGTGGCCAGCGTGCATTCTCATCTGCGCGACGACAGCGCGACGATGACCAAGCGCATGGCGTACGCGGTCGCCGATCCCAACGTCGACGTGCTCGGGCACTGCACCGGCCGCCTGGTCACGGGTGGTCGCGGCACCAGGCCGGAGTCGACGTTCGACGCCGAGGTGGTCTTCGAGGCGTGTCGCACCTACGGCACCGCCGTCGAAATCAACAGCAGGCCCGAACGACTCGATCCTCCCTCGCGGTTGCTGCGCTTGGCTGTGGAAATGGGCTGTCACTTCGCCGTCGACACCGACGCACACGCCCCCGGACAGCTCGACTGGCAAGGATACGGATGCGAGCGCGCGCTCGCGAATGGTGTTGTGGCCGAACGGGTGATCAACGCCTGGCCGCTGGCCGACCTGCTGGCATGGACCCGTGCCGGAGCGTGACCGCCGGGTTAACGGTTGCCGAACAATTCGGATCACGATGTGCCGGAACATGATCGGCGCCGAGAATGAGTGCCACGTGGTTCGCGGGGAGTGGGAGATCAACTGGTGGGCGACTTGCCGCTCGACACCGTTCTGGAGCTTATCGGTACCGTCGTCGCGGTGGTGGCTCTCGCCGTAGCGCTCGCCGCCTTCCTTCGGGAGTTCGTCTTCGCGGGCAGCAAAAGGCTCGGCTACCGGGTGCAGATGGATACGCCGGTCACCGGCGAGATCGAGTCGAGGTTTCCCGGCGTGCTCACCCAGCTGCGTCCCGCCGATGGCGCGAGCCCGGACCTGAAGGACATCTCGGTCGTCCTGGTGCGCATCGAGAACGCGGGCATTACGCGGATCGACACCGAGGACTACACGGCGCCGGGCCAGCAGATCGGTTTGCACCTGCATTTTCCGCAGCGCCGGGTGATCGGCATGGCGGTGAACGAGCTGAGCGATCCTTCGGCGTTGGCCGACCACCTCGGCCGCAACTCCGGCATCGACGTGCGCGAGGACACCGGTGGGCACATCGGCGTGATCGATCTGCCGAAAGTGCCGCTACGCAAGGACGATCACTACAAGATCCTGGCCATCCTGCAACGCTCCGACGGCGCGGGGAGCTACCCGGAGCCGGTGCTGCGCGGCGGTATCAAGGGCGGCCGGATCATCGAAACCCGGGCGGGCACGCCCCGACGGCTGATCGCGTTCACGATGTCCCTGGTACTGGTGATCGGGTTCCTGCTCGTGGTGGTCTGGCAGGAGCCGTCGCCGACACCACTGGAGTGCGCGTCGGGCAAGCTGACCGTGATCGGGTCGTCGGCCTTCGGCCCGGTGATCCAGGAGGCCGCAGAACAGTATCGGAAGCGCTGCACCGGAGCGGAATTCGCGTTCGACTTCGAGGGGACCGAGGATGGTCTGGACCGGCTCGCCGAGGAGGGCGCGGGCAAGCCAGGTCTGCTCGCGATCAGCGATGGCGCCAAGGGCAGCGGGTACCCGACCCTGGTGCACCGTCCGCTCGCGCTGTCGTTGTTCACCATGATCGCGCATCCCGACGTCGGTGTGAGTGACCTGACCGTCGCCGAGATCCAGGATCTCTACCGGGGCAAGATCGGTAACTGGCGCGAGGTGGGCGGTCCGGACCTGCCGGTGGTGCTGGTCAACCGCACTCCCGGTTCGGGTTCGCGAAACACCTTCGAGCGCAGGCTGCTCGACGGCGCACAACCGGACCGCCCGCACCTCAGCTGCACGGCGCTCAAGGACACGGTCATCACCGCGCCCGCGCACTGCGACGTGCAGGTCACCGCGGACATGCGTAAGGCGGTGGCCGGAATTCGCGGCGCCATCGGCTACGCGGAGTTCTCCGAAGCGATCGACGCGGGACTGCCCACCGTGGCGATCGACGGCGTCGGCGCCGACCGCGACGCCGCCGTGCGGCGCACCTACCCGTTCTGGGGCGTCGAGTACGCCTACAGCAACGGGGAACTGCCCGGCGACTCGCTCGCCGCGAGCTTCCTGCACTTCCTGACCGATCAGACCGGCAAGGAGGTGCTGCGGTCGCAGGGCAACGCGCCGTGCGCCGACCTGCCCGACCCCGGTCGCTGCCTACCCGACCGGTGAATCCCGGCGGTTCGTCCCGCGCGGTGCGGCACAACGCCATCGCACCGCTGCCGCGACCGCCGATCTGTCGGTGGGCTCGGCGAGGATGGACGCATGACGGAACTCTCGCTGCGCGAACTGAATCGGACGCTTCTGGTCCGCCAGAAACTGGTGGAGAAGGTGGCGCTGACTCCGTTCGAACTCGTCCGGCATCTGGTCGCGGTGCAGGGCCAGGAACCGAACTGGCCTTATGTAGGACTGTGGTCGCGTCTGGCGACGTTCCGGCACGACGATCTGGCCGCGCTGCTGCATGACCGTCAGCTGGTGCGCTCCACCATGATCCGCCGGACCGTGCATCTTGCCGACGCCGCGGACTTTCGCTGGTTGCGGCCCACGGTCCAGCCGGTGGTCGACGCCGCGCTGAAGGCGCCGTACTTCCGCGATGAGATCGACGGCGTCGACCTGGACGCGCTCGCCGCGGCCGGACGCGAACTGCTGGCCGGACAGCTGCTGAGCCGCGGCGACCTGGGCAAGCTGCTCGCGGAGCACTTCCCGGACCGGCATACCCGTCGGTTGGCCGAGACCGTCGAGCTGCTGGTCCCGTTGGTGCACGGCCCGGAGACCGGTGCGTGGGGACGGTGGCGCAACCGGTACGTCACGGTGGGATCGGCCGAGGAATGGATCGGCGCTCCCATGGCCGCCGCACCGCAGCCCGAGACCCTGGTGCTGCGCTACCTGGCCGCGTTCGGCCCCGCCACGGTTGCGGACATGCAGGCGTGGGCGGGCGTCACCCGATTGGCCGAGGTCGTCGACGAGATGCGCACGAAGCTGCGGGTATTCACCGACGACCAGCATCGTGTGCTGTTCGACCTACCCGACGCGCCCGTGGCCGAGCCGGATCTGCCTGTGCCCGTGCGCTTTCTGCCCGCCTTCGACAACGCGCTGCTCGGCCACAAGGACCGCCGCAGGATCATCAGCGAGGAAGACCGCAAACGCACCGCCAAGGAGGCATCCGCGGGCGTGCCCATGTATCTGGTCGACGGTTTCGTGCACGGCCGCTGGTCGCTCGACGGCGCCACACTGCGCATCGAGCCGTGGCATCCACTGTCGCCGTCGGACGAAGCGGCAGTGCGCACCGAAGCCGAGGATCTGCTGTCGTTCATCGCGGCGGGCGGGGATGCAACGGCGAGTCGGGATCCGGAGATTGTCATCGAGGGTTGACAACGGGCGCTTCGGAAGCGTCGTCCGAGGCCGGGCGGGCATAACCGGCCCACCGGACTACCCATCGGTTGCTGATGAAACGCTGGGCGAGGGGATTTTTCCCAAACTGATTGGTTTGAAGAACCCTGTCTGAGGTACCTCCCAGTCGGCCCCCCTGATCACGTCAGCGGCGTGACCAGGCCAACCAAGCCCCATGGACGGCGGTGCAGCAAGGTCTTCACCCCCGCCGCGGCGGCCACTTAGTTCAGTTCGGCGCCCGGTACTCCGAGTGCTGGGTGAATGCGAGTGCTACGTGGTTGTCCCTGGAAGGAGGGTCATGAGCGCGATTTCCGTGCCGTTTTCGGGGCAGAGCGCATCGTCCGATCTGCCGATGGCGTCGTCCGACTACTTGTCGACAGACAATTCCAGCGGTCCGTTCCGCATCGCGATGGTGGTGCCACCGTACTTCGACGTACCGCCCAAGGCATACGGCGGTGTCGAGGCCGTGGTCGCCGATCTGGTCGACGCATTGGTGGCCCGCGGGCACGACGTGACCCTGTTCGGGGCGGGGGAGCCGGGCACCAAGGCGAGGTTCGTGCCGGTGTGGGATCGAGCCGTGCCCGAGCGTCTCGGGGAGCCGTTTCCGGAAGTCGTGCACGCGCTGCGGGTGCGCCGCGCGGTCGAGAAGCTCGCGGCGACATCGGGTGTGGACCTGGTGCATGACCACACCTTCGCGGGCCCGCTCAACGCGTCCGTCTTCCAGCGCCTCGGGCTGCCCACCGTGCTGACCGTGCACGGTCCGGTGGAGGACGACATCTACCGGTACTACCAGGATTTGGGTGATGACGTGGCGCTGGTGGCGATCAGCGACCGCCAGCGCGCACTCGCGGCGGGACTGAATTGGTCCGGGCGCGTGCACAATGCGCTGAACGTCGACGACTGGCCGTTCCGCGTCGAGAAGGACGACTATGCGCTGTTCCTCGGCCGGTTCAGCGAGTGCAAGGCCCCGCACCTGGCGCTGGAGGCCGCGCATGCCGCAGGCATCCCGCTGGTACTCGCGGGTAAGTGCAGCGAACGACCTGAGCAGGCATACTTCGAGGAGAAGGTGCGGCCGCTGCTGACGGACAACGACCATCTATTCGGCCTCGCCGACGCGACGGCCAAGCGTAAGCTGCTTGCCAATGCGCGTTGCCTGTTGTTCCCGATTCGCTGGGAGGAACCGTTCGGCATGGTGATGATCGAATCCCTGGTCTGTGGCACACCGGTGGTCGCACTGCGCGGCGGGGCGGTGTCCGAGGTGATCGTCGACGGCGTGACCGGCCGCATCTGTGACGATCCCGCCGAGTTGCCCGCCGCGATCGACGAGGTTCGGACGATGGACCCGTACACCTGCCGGGCACACGTGAAGGCGAAGTTCGGTTCCGACACGCTCGGCTTCGGTTATGAGCAGGTGTATCGCAGGCTGTTGCGGTCCAAGAAGCGGTTCGGCGCGGTGCCGGTCGACACCGGCGTGACCGCTACCGCGCCGGTGCGAATCGCGGCGAGCGGATTGGCGTGACCGGTACCCGACCGCTGAGTCCCGACCCCCTGAATTCCGGTGAGGCGACCGGGTTCGGGGGGTGCGGTTCGGTGACCCTGGTGGAGGGCGGCACGTTCTGCCTGTCGAACCGGCTCGGCGATGTGGAGCCGGGCAAGCCGCACGGATTGTTCTTCCGTGACGCGCGCGTGCTGTCCCGCTGGGAGTTGCTGGTGAACGGCAAACCCGCCGAGCCACTTTCGGTGCTGAGTCCGGAGGCGTTCGCCGCCAGGTTCGTGTTGCGCAGGCCGCCGCAGGCGGGCCTGGCCGACAGCACGCTGCTGGTGGTGCGCGAACGGATCGTGGCCGACGGCATGCACGAGCTGCTGACGCTGGAGAACATGGGCCGCGAGCCCACGGCGGTGCTGCTGGAACTGCACATGGACGCCGATTTCGTCGACCTGTTCGCGGTGAAGGAAGGCCGTGCCGGACACGCGAGGGCCGACGTGACGGTGGCCGACGGCGAGCTGGTGCTGCACGATCACGCCGACCGCACGCGCGGGATCTCGGTCTCGGCGACAGTGGAACCCCAGGTGATGCCGGGCACGCTGGTCTGGCGGGTGATCGTGCCGGTCGGCGAATGCTGGCAGACCGAGATCATCGCCCAGCCCACGTTGGGCAATCAGCGCTTCCAAGCGGTCGCTCCCGGCGAGCACTACGGAATCAGCGCGCCGGGCCGCAAGATCGAGGCATGGCGGGACACCGCCACCGACATCGTCGCGTCCGATCCGGTGCTCACCCGAGTGCTGCGCCGCACCGAAAGCGACTTGGGCGCGTTGCAGATGCACGACGAATCCGGCGACGCCAGGCCGTTCGTCGCCGCGGGCGCGCCGTGGTTCATGACCCTGTTCGGTCGCGACAGCCTGCTCACCGCATGGATGGCGCTGCCCTTGGAAGTGGACCTGGCGCTCGGCACGCTGCAGCAGTTGGCGGAACTGCAAGGGCAGGAGGTGAATCCGCTCACCGAGGAGGAGCCGGGACGCATCATGCACGAGATGCGCCGCGGTCCGTCGGGCGGTCAGGTGCTGGGCGGCAACATCTACTACGGCAGCGCCGACGCCACCCCGTTGTTCGTGATGCTGCTCGCCGAATGTCATCGCTGGGGCGCGGATCCGGAGGTGATCCGGCAACTGCTGCCCGCGGCCGACGCCGCCCTGCACTGGATCACCGACTACGGCGACCGCGACGGCGACGGTTTCGTCGAATACCGCCGCGCGACCGACCGCGGCCTGATCAACCAGGGGTGGAAGGACAGCTTCGACGGAATCAACGACGCCACCGGGCATATCGCCGAGGCGCCCATCGCGCTGTGCGAGGTGCAGGGATATGTACACGCGGCGCTGCTGGCCAGGGCCGACTTGGCCGACGCATACGACGACAGGCGGCTGGCCGGCCAATTGCGGGAGCGCGCCGAGGAGTTGCGCGGCAAGTTCGCCGAGCAGTTCTGGCTGCCCGACCGCGGCTGGTACGCCGTGGCGCTGGACGGTGGCAAGCGGCAGGTCGACGCGCTGACCAGCAACGCGGCGCACTGCCTGTGGTCGGGCATCGCGAGTGACGAGCACGCGGCCGACCTGGTGCAACGCATGGCGGGCCCGGAGATGGACTCCGGGTTCGGATTGCGCACGTTGGCGTCGAACATGGGCGCCTACAACCCGATGAGCTACCACTGCGGCTCGGTCTGGCCACACGACACGGCGATCGCGGTAGCGGGCCTCCTGCGCTATCAGCACGTGCCGGGCGCGGTCGAAGTCGCGACGCAGCTGGCCACCGGATTGCTGGACGCGGCAGCGGTGTTCGACGGGCGGCTGCCGGAGTTGTTCTGTGGCTTTCCCCGTTCGCGGTTCGCCAACCCGGTGCCGTATCCGACCTCCTGCTCGCCGCAGGCGTGGGCGAGCGCCGCGCCGCTGCTGCTGGTGCGCGCGTTTCTCGGGCTCGAGCCGGACGTCCCCGCCCGGACGCTGACCGTGCGCCCGCACGTCCCGGAAAGGTGGGGCAAGATCTCACTGCATGCGTTGCGGCTCGGCGCGATCACTGTCGATCTGGAGGTGCAGGGCAGCCAGATCACCGCGGCGCGCCTGCCCGACGACTGGCGATTGGTGACCCGATGACCCGGCCGGGTTGCCGAGGGGCGCGAAGGGGTATGCCTCCGGCGTAAGGATGTTGGCAAGCCTTCTCGTACTGACACAGGCATGGGAGGTGCACGATGCAGACATCGCTCGATACTCAGGATCTGTGGCGCACGCAGCACCGGGACTGCGCCGCGGAGCCCTCGACCGATCTCGACCTCGACCGGGCGCTGTTCATTCGCAGCGTGCACGCCGGTCACGGCCCGGAGTGCCGCCAGTATCTCGCGGCGGCGGCATATTGCCTCGAGCATCTGGACGACCACTGACCTCACGGCTTTCACCGCGCAGCGGCCAGCGGGCGGATGTGAGCGCACCGACCGATCACCTCCGCATGCCGCGGCGGTGATCGCTACAGAATCGCGAAGGCGATGACCAGCCCGAGCGCGAAATGCGCGGCCGCCACGACGAGGACCTCGGCGGTGTAGGTCTCCGCGTGCAACGCGGCGCCGATATCGATGCCGAGCGCCCGCTCGATGACCCGCACCGAGATGACCTGCGCGACAATGCCCACCAGGCCGAACACCAGCGCCGCGATCAGGCCCTCGGAGAGCTTGCCGCCGCCGCCGACGGAGAAGATGGCGAGCACCACGATGAACGCCATGCTGATCATGCCCGCGGCGGTCACGATGATGGCGTTCGGCTTGCCCGCCACTACTAGCTTGCGCAGCTTGCCCGGCGTGGTCATGTCGATGGCGTAGAAGCCGACGAGCATGAGCACCAAGCCGACGAGGGCGTAGAGGACGATCGCTCCGACCCCCTCGCCCAGCGAGCTCCAGTACCCCGATTCCAGGGCGACTGCGGTCATCTTGATCCTTCCGAAATGGGTCGGCGTGCGGCCGAGATGGATTCGTGCATGTCGATGCTCAGTCGGTGATGATGCGGTGCGGAACGAAGGCGGAGCCGTCGTCGGTGATCAGGCCCGCGGTCTCCCGGATGCCGAGACCGGCCGCGGTATCGCCGACGATCCACGCGCCGAGCACCGGGCGCATGTCGTCGAACTCCGGTAGCGGGTCGAGCAATTGGTACACGTAGCCTTCTTCGCCGTAGACGCCGCCCGTGGCGGTCTCCAAGCCTGCGCCGACGATGGTCATGTTCGCGCCCTCGCGTCCGAGCTTCGGCTTACGGATGTACTCGGTGAGCTCATGCGGCTGATCGAGATAGGCGGGCAGCAGGTTCGGGTGGCCAGGGTACATCTCCCACAGCACCGCGAGGATCGCCTTGTTGCTCAGCAACGTCTTCCACAGCGGTTCGACCCACATGGTCTGCGGCAGGCTGTCCACGACGCGCTTGCCGAACTCGTCGTCGAGTGCCCATTCCCACGGGTAGAGCTTGAAGATCGCCTCGATCGGCGCCTCGGCCAGGTCGACGAAATGCTCCAGCTCCGAATCGAAGCCGACCTCCTCGATCGGCAGTGCGATGGTGTCGAAACCGGCCTCGGCGGCGGTCTCCTGCATGTAGGCGGTCGTGACGTTGTCCTCGCCGGTGGCGTCCGCACCGGACCAGGTGAAGTGCAGGTGCGCGGTGGGCAGCAGGTCGCGCAGCGCGCTCCAGCGTTCGACGAGCTTCTCGTGCAACGAGTTCCACTGGTCGCCGCCGGGGTAGCGGTCGGTGAGCCAGTGCCACTGGACGATCGCCGCCTCCAGCAACGAGGTCGGGGTATCCGCGTTGTACTCCAGCAGTTTCGCCGGGCGGCGTGCGTCATAGCGCAGATCGAAGCGCCCGTAGACATAGGGGTCGGAGCGTTTCCAGGATTCGGCGATCGGACCCCAACTCCACTCGGGCAGGCCGAAATCGGCGAACCGCTCGGTGAGCACGATGTGTTCCACCGCGTTCAGGCACATCGAATGCAGCAGTTCGACATCGGCCTCCAGGGCGAGGATCTCCGGCATCTCGAACTCGTAATGGACCGATTCGTCCCAGTACGGCCGCGGCTGCCCGCTCGCATCCCGTCCCGGGGAACCGTAGACCAAGCCTTGGCTTTCGATGACCTGCTGCCAGCCCGGCCGGGGCGTATCCCGTACGCGGCGCATCTACGATCCTCCGCCGGTGCTCTTGCTGCCCAGCCCACCGCGCTGGATCGTGGTGCCGCTCTTGGTCTTGATCTCGGCGTTCTTCGGTTTGATCGTGGTGCCGCCGGTGGGCGGTTTGCCGATGGTGCCGGTGCCGCCGTAGTAGTAGCGGTACTGCGGTCCGCCGCCGAGGATGATCACGCCCGGCGCGCCGCTGGTGTAGCCGGGACGGCCCTCGCCGCAGTAGGAGTCGTCGACTACGACCTCCTGGCCGCTCTCGGTCTTCACGCACTGCGCCGTGACCCGGTCCGGCGCGGTCAGGGCGCGATAGGCCAGGTAGCCGCCGCCGACCAGACCGGCGACGCCGACGATGGCGACACCGCCGATCATGACCCGCTTGCGCTTGCGCTTCTTGGACTCCTCGGCCGCGGCGGCCGCGCGCCGCTCTTCTTCGGCGCGCTTGCGCGCTTTGTCTCTGGCCCGTGCCTCGGCCACCGTGGGCGGTCGCGGCTGCGTGACGCCTGGTTCCTGCCGCTGCATGCTGCCGCGCCGCTCGGGCTCGGCGGGCTGCTGATCGGAACCGGCGACCCCCGACGGCTCCTGCCGGGCGGGCACCGAACTCGGCGTCGACCAGTCGATCTCCGACGGTTCAGGGGCTCCGCTCGGTGCGGACACCGGCGTCGACCAGTCCGTGCCGCCGGAGGCCGGCCGCGACCGATCTTCTCGGTCGGCTGATCCGGGCGGCGCAGGCGGCTGGTCCTCGGCAGGTTGCTCCGGCGTGGACGGTCGCTCGGACTCGGCGTCGTCTGGACGTTTGCCGTCACCCGGATTCCGCGTACTCACCGCTGTGCCCCCCTTGTCGCCCGAATCACCACTACCGCTCCTCGAAACCCGTTACATCACCCCGCGCGGGCTCCCAGCTTTCCACAACCAACCGCACCCGACCAGGTGTATCCCCCGAACGCAAGAGGTCGAGCAACCGCTCGCAGGCGGGACGCGGGCCCTCCGCGACCACGTGCACCCGGCCGTCGGGGGCGTTGGTCGCGCGCCCGACCAACCCGAGTTCCAGCGCGCGGGAGCGGGTCCACCAGCGGAAACCCACGCCTTGGACCAGGCCGTGCACCCACGCGCTCAACCGGACGGCGTCGTTCATCAGGCCTCGATGTCGAACGACAGCGTCACCTTCGTTCCCGCCTTCAGCGTCCGGCCCACCGTGCACACTTTGTCGATCGCGCGCTGCACCGTGACCAGCAACCGTTCCCGCGCCTCGTCGTCGAGTTCGCTCAGGTCGAGCTCGAACACCTCGTCCAGTTGCGGGTAGACCTCGTTCTCCCGGTCGGCATCGCCGGAGACCCGGATGGTCGCGTCGAAGGTATCGCCGAGCTTGCGCGACAGCGCGAAGTCCGCGCTCAGTCCCGAGCAGGCGGCCAGGGCGATCTTCAGCAGCTCACCGGGGGTGAACACACCGGGAACGCCCTGCGAACCGATCAGGACCTCGGCGCCGCGGGAACTGCGGCCGGTGTAGGCCCTGGTTCCGGTGCGCTCGACCCACAGCGTGGTCGGTCCCTGCGCGATCGGCGCCGGGGTGGCGGTGGCGGGGGTATCGGTCTGTTCAGCCATGGGTTCGATCCTGCCATTCTCGTCGCGATCGGCTCGCGCCTGGCAACGCCATGACCTGCCGCGCCATTCCGCGCGGCAGGTCACTGGTGGGCGGGATTACTACTCCTGGAAGCGGTAGCCCATACCCGCCTCGGTGAGCAAGTGCTTCGGGTGGGACGGATCGTCCTCCAGCTTGCGCCGCAATTGGGCCAGGTACACCCGCAGATAGTGCGTTTCGGTGGCATAGGACGGGCCCCACACCTCCCGCAGCAGTTCACGTCGCCCGACCAATTTGCCACGGTTGCGCACCAGCATCTCGAGCATGCCCCACTCGGTCGGGGTCAGATGCACGATCTCGCCGCGCTTGGTCACCTTCTTGGCGGCCAGGTCGACGGTGAACGACGCGGTCGTCACGACGGGGGCGGAGGAGTCGCCGTCGGCGGCGCCGCGGCGGACCGCGGCGCGCAGCCGCGCCAGCAGCTCGTCCATGCCGAACGGCTTGGTGACGTAGTCGTCGGCGCCCGCGTCCAGTGCCTCGACCTTGTCGGTGGAGTCGGTGCGCGCGGACAGCACGATCACCGGCGCCGAGGTCCAGCCGCGCAGCCCGGCGAGCACCTCGATGCCGTCCATGTCGGGTAGGCCGAGGTCGAGGATCACCACGTCCGGATGCCGGTCGGCGGCCGCGCGCAGGGCCGCGGCGCCGGTGGCCGCGGTGATCACCTCGTAGCCGCGGACCGACAGATTGATCCGCAACGCGCGCACGATCTGCGGTTCGTCATCGACCACGAGTACCTTCGTCGCCACCGCCTCGGGCGTTTTCGTCACAACCGCCGCCTCCTGTGTCGTCGGGGACACCTCACTCACCTGCGCTCATCGTCTCGTGTGGCACAGCGCCGCTCACGCCGTCCGAGCTCGGCGCCTCGCCGGCGGGCAGATCGACGAGCATGGTCAATCCTCCACCCGGTGTCGGCTCGGCGTGCACCGTGCCGTCCATCGCCTCCACGAACCCGCGCACCACCGAGAGACCGAGCCCGACGCCGGTGGTGTTGTCCCGGTCGCCGAGGCGCTGGAACGGCTCGAACAGTTGCTCCTCGGCGCCGGGCGGCACGCCGGGGCCGGTGTCGACGACGGTGATCGAGACGCGGTCGCCGGTGCGTTCGGCAGTCACCCGGACCGAGCTGTCGCGCGGTGCGTGCCGCAGCGCGTTGTCCAGCAGGTTGGCCAGCACCCGTTCCAGCAGGCCGCTGTCGGCGCGCACCGAGACGTCGCCGACTTCGACCTTGACCCGGTCCATCGCCGCGCGTCGCAGTCCCCGGGCGCCCATCCCGACGCTCACCAGCGCCCGGTGCACCACTTCATCGAGGTACACCCGCCGCAGCTGCGGCGTGACCACACCGACGGCCAGCCGCGACGAGTCGAGCAGGTTGCCGACCAGCGCGGTGAGCTGATCCACCGACTCCTCGATCGTTTCCAGCAGTTCGGCGGTGTCTTCCGCGGAAAACTCGATGTCGTCGCTGCGCAGGCTGGAGACCGCCGCCTTGGCTCCGGCCAGCGGAGTGCGCAGATCATGGCTGACCGCCGAGAGCAGCGCCCGCCGCAGGCGGTCGGCCTCCAGCAGCGCCGCGGCGGCGCTGGCTTCCTCGGCCAGACGCGCCTGTCGCACCAGCCCCACGGCTTGGTTGGCCACCGCGTTGAGCACCGGCCGGTCGGCCGCCGCCAGCGGACGGCCGGCGAGCAGCAACCAGTGATGGGCGTCGCCCGCCTCGACCACGGTGTTCGCGTCCGAGGGCAGTCGTGGCGGATCGTCGCCGACCTCGGCCAGTATCCGGTCGCCTGCCACGAGACCGACCGCGCGCTGGGCGAAGGTCTCCCTGATCTGCTCGAGCAGCTTGGGCAGATCCGCACCGTGCAGGATGGCGCCGGAGAACATGGTCAGCAGCTCGGCTTGCCGAGAGGCCTTGCGCGCCTGTCTGGTTCGCTTCGAGGCCAGGTCGACCAGCGCGGCCACCGCGACGGCGACGATGAGCAGCACCACCACGGTGATGAAGCTGTTCGGCTCGGCGATGGTCAGGCTGTAGCGCGGCGGCGCGAAGAACCAATTCAACAGCACACCGGACAGCAGCGCCGATAACGACGCGGGCACGATGCCGCCGAGCAGCGCCACCGCGACGACGCCGACCACGAACACCGCGCTGAGCCCGCCGAGATCCAGCATGTCGTCCAGGTACGCGGCACTGAGCGCGCACACCAGGACGGGCACGAGCACCGCGGCCAGCCACGCGGACACCGGGCGGCGCAGGCGCAGCGCAGGGGGACGGAAGCCGCGGTGGGCCTCCTCGTGCGTCACCATGTGGACGTCGATCTTGCCGGAGAGCTGCACCACCGTGGAGCCGATGCCCTCGTCGAACATCCGCGCCCAGCGCGAACGCCGCGACGTGCCGAGCACCAGCTGGGTCGCATTCGCATCGCGAGCGAATTCGAGCAGGGCAGTGGGCACGTCGTCGCCGGTGACGGTGTGCAGCGAGGCGTCCAGGCTGGCCGCGAGCTCGCGCAGCCGGGCCAGACGCTCGGTGGAGACCCCGGCCAGGCCGTCGCCGCGCACCACGTGCACCACCACCAGGTCGGCGCTGGCCTTGGTGGCGATGCGGCTGGCCCTGCGAACGATCGTCTCCGATTCCGGCCCGCCGGTCACCGCGACCACGACGCGCTCGCGCGCCTCCCACAGCTCGGTGATCTTGTGGTCGGCCCGGTACTTGGCGAGCGCCGCGTCGACCTGGTCGGCCAGCCACAGCAGCGCCAGTTCGCGCAGCGCGGTGAGGTTCCCCGGCCGGAAGTAGTTGCGCAGCGCCGCGTCGATCTTCTCGGCTGCGTACACGTTGCCGTGGGAAAGCCTGCGCCGCAATGCTTCCGGCGTGATGTCGACCAGCTCCACCTGGTCCGCGCCGCGCACCACCGCGTCCGGCAGGGTCTCGCGCTGCTGGATGCCGGTGATCTGTTCCACGACGTCGTTGAGGCTCTCCAGGTGCTGCACGTTGACCGTGGAGATCACGTCGATGCCCGCGCCGAGCAGGTCGGCCACGTCCTGCCAGCGCTTCTCGTGCCTGCTGCCCGGCGTGTTGGTGTGCGCCAGCTCGTCGACCAGCACCACCGCGGGGGCGCGCCGCAGCACCGCCTCGACGTCGAGTTCGGCGAAGGTGCTGCCGCGATACTCGATGAACTTCGGCGGAATGCGTTCGATGTCCTCCAGCAACCGCGCGGTCTTCTCCCTGCCGTGCGTTTCGACCACCGCGGCCACCACGTCGCGGCCACGCTCCAGCCGTCGGTGGGCCTCGCCCAGCATGGCGTAGGTCTTGCCGACTCCCGGCGCGGCGCCGAGGTAGATCCGCAACTGACCGCGTCTCACGCGTTCATCATCGCGCGTCGCGCCTCTCCGGCCCAGCGGACCCCGGCCGATCCGAAGTGCTGTGCGGGTACCCGCGCATCCCTCCCCAGATCTGCTCGTAGGTCACCGCCGCGCACCCTCCAGTTCGATTACGACAGGTTGGGAGTACCGCGCTTGTTCACGCGTCGCGAGCGTGCGGATGATCAGCGCGCAGCAGACGAATCCGACGACAATGGCTACTGCCGACATGACGATCCTCTCTTCCCTCCCCAGCGGATGACACCGGTCGCGTTGGAGTCCTCCGCCTGGCCGGCTCTCCACTTCTACCTTCGTAGCGGGTGCCGACCTCGATCTTTACGGTGTGTTGACAGTTCGGCCGCGTACTTTGACGCGATACTTGCGGCGTTGTCCGGCGTGTCAATGAACCGCAAATGCCGAGGACCCGGGCGTCAAGAAGTCGTCAGGAAGCCGTCGAGACAGCCGTGTGGACGCTTCACTCGCTCTGACGCGCCGAACCTGGCGCGCGGATGGAGGTTGACGAGTCATGTCGGTCGTGGTGTTCACGGCGCTCACCATCGCGGTGTTCGCGCTGTTGGGACTGGTACAGCGCGGGGTGGAGAAGCTGTGACCGCGAATCTGATCGGTCTGGTTCTCGCTGTCGGTGTCGCGATCTATCTCGTCGCGGCGCTGCTGTTCCCCGAGAGGTTCTGAGTGAGCACGACAACCGCGGGGATCGCCTTCGTGGCCTCCCTGGTCCTGGCGCTCGCGCTGGTGCACGTACCGCTGGGCGACTACATGTACCGGGTCTACGAGGGCCGCAAGCATTCTCGCGCCGAGCGCCTCATCTATCGCGCGATCGGCGCGCAACCCGAAGTCGAGCAGACCTGGCCGGTGTACGCGCGCAGCGCGCTGGCCTTCTCGGCCATCGGCATTCTCTTCCTCTTCTTCTTCCAGCTGGTGCAGGGCAAACTGCCGCTGCACCTGAACGATCCGGCGACCGAGATGACGCCCGCGCTGGCCTGGAACACCGCGGTCAGCTTCGTGACGAACACGAACTGGCAGAACTACTCCGGTGAATCGACCCAGGGGCATCTGGTGCAGATGGCCGGTCTCGCGGTGCAGAACTTCGTCTCTGCGGCGGTCGGCATGGCGGTGGCGGTCGCGCTGGTGCGCGGGTTCGCCCGCAGGCACACCGGCGACCTGGGCAACTTCTGGGTGGATCTGGTGCGCGGTACGCTGCGCATCCTGCTCCCGATCGCGTTCGTGTCAGCGATCGTGCTTGTCGCGGGCGGCGTGATCCAGAACTTCCACCTGCACGATCAGGTGGCGCAGACGCTGAACGGCACCCAGCAGACCATCACCGGCGGACCGGTCGCCAGCCAAGAGGTGATCAAGGAACTGGGCACCAACGGCGGCGGCTTCTACAACGCCAACTCGGCGCACCCCTTCGAGAACCCGACCGCCTGGACCAACTGGCTGGAGATCTTTCTGCTGCTGGTGATCAGCTTCTCGCTGCCGCGCACCTTCGGCCGGATGGTGGGCAGCCGCAAACAGGGCTACGCGATCGTCGCGGTGATGGGGACGATCGCACTGCTCAGCGTGACGCTGACCAACCTGTTCCAGCTGCAGCACCACGGGACCGTGCCGACCGCGATCGGCGCGTCGATGGAAGGCGTGGAACAGCGCTTCGGCGTGCCGGATTCGGCCACCTTCGCCGCCTCGACCACGCTGACCTCGACCGGCGCCGTCGACTCGTTCCACGACTCCTACACCAGCCTCGGCGGCATGATGCTGTTGTTCGACATGCAGCTGGGCGAGGTAGCGCCGGGCGGCGTGGGATCGGGCCTGTACGGCATGCTGATCCTGGCGGTGATCACGGTGTTCGTCGCGGGCCTCATGGTCGGGCGCACACCGGAATACCTCGGCAAGAAGATCACGCCGCGTGAGATCAAGCTCGCCGCCTCGTACTTCCTGATCAGCCCGTTGATCGTGCTGGTCGGCACGGCCACTGCGATGGCGCTGCCCGGGCAACGGGCGGGCATGCTGAACTCCGGGCCGCACGGCCTGTCGGAAGTGCTGTACGCGTTCACGTCGGCGGCCAACAACAACGGCTCGGCGTTCGCGGGCCTGACCGGCAACACCGAGTGGTACAACACCGCGCTCGGCCTCGCCATGGTCTGCGGCCGCTTCCTGCCGATCATCTTCGTGCTCGCGCTGGCCGGTTCGCTGGCGCAGCAGGGCACCACCCCCGAGTCGATCGGCACCTTGCCGACGCACCGGCCGCAGTTCGTCGGCATGGTCGTCGGTGTGACGGTGATCCTGGTCGCGCTCACCTTCCTGCCCGCGCTCGCGCTCGGGCCGCTCGCCGAAGGAATCCACTGACATGTCCAGTCCCGTCATCGAAAAGAACGTCTCCGCGGAGCCCGAATCCCAGCGGCCGCGGCGGGGCAAGGGCGTCCAGGGCGGGGTACTCGACCCCAAGATGCTGCTGACCTCGTTGCCGGACGCGGTCCGCAAGCTCGATCCGCGCACGCTGTGGCGCAACCCTGTGATGCTGATCGTCGAACTGGGTGCGGTGTGGTCGGCCATCCTCGCGTTGGTGGATCCGAGCTTCTTCGCTTGGGCGATCGTCGTGTGGTTGTGGCTCACGGTGATCTTCGCGAACCTGGCCGAGGCCGTCGCCGAAGGCCGGGGCAAGGCGCAGGCCGACACGCTGCGCAAGGCAAAGACCGACACGGTCGCGCGGCGGCTGGTCGACTGGGCGCCGGGCGCGCGGGCGGTCGAAGAGCGTGTCGGCGCACCGGAACTGCGTCCCGGTGATCACGTCGTGGTCGAAGCAGGCCAGGTCATCCCCGGCGACGGCGACGTGGTGGAGGGCATCGCCTCCGTGGACGAGTCGGCGATCACCGGCGAGTCCGCTCCCGTGATCCGGGAGTCCGGCGGCGACCGTTCCGCGGTCACCGGCGGCACCACCGTGCTGTCGGACCGGATCGTCGTGCGGATCACCCAGGAACCGGGTCAGAGCTTCATCGACAAGATGATCGCCCTGGTCGAGGGCGCGAGCAGGCAGAAGACGCCGAACGAGATCGCGCTGAACATCCTGCTGGCGGCGCTGACCATCATCTTCGTCTTCGCCGTCGTCACGGTGCAGCCGCTGGCGATCTTCAGCAAGGCGAACAACCCAGGGGTGCCGGACAGCTCGGCGCTGGACGTGCACGGCGTCACCGGCATCGTGCTGGTCTCGCTGCTGGTGTGCCTGATCCCGACGACCATCGGCGCGCTGCTGTCGGCCATCGGCATCGCGGGCATGGATCGGCTCGTGCAACGCAACGTGCTCGCCATGTCCGGCCGTGCCGTCGAGGCCGCGGGCGACGTGAATACGCTGCTGCTGGACAAGACCGGCACCATCACCCTCGGCAACCGACAGGCCGCCGACTTCGTCCCGGTCCCAGGCGTGAGCAAGGACGAATTGGCCGACGCCGCACAGCTTTCCAGCCTGGCCGACGAGACACCGGAAGGCCGCTCCATCGTCGTCTACGCCAAGCAGGCCCACGGGCTGCGTGAACGTACGCCGGGCGAGCTGACCCACGCGCACTGGGTCGAGTTCACCGCGCAGACCCGGATGTCCGGCGTCGATCTGGACGGCCGCCAGTTGCGCAAGGGTGCGGCGAGCGCGGTCACCGAATGGGTGCGCGGCAACGGCGGTGCGGTGCCCGGCGAACTCGGCGCGACCGTCGACGGCATCTCCGCCGCGGGCGGCACGCCGCTGGTCGTGGGCCAAGTGGTCGACGGCGCGGCGCGGGTGCTCGGCGTGATCCACCTCAAGGACGTGGTGAAGCAGGGCATGCGGGAGCGGTTCGACGAGATGCGCCGGATGGGCATCCGCACGGTGATGATCACCGGCGACAATCCGTTGACCGCCAAGGCGATCGCAGACGAAGCGGGCGTTGATGACTTCCTCGCCGAGGCGACGCCGGAGGACAAGCTGGCGCTGATCAAGAAGGAGCAGGACGGCGGGCGCCTGGTCGCGATGACCGGCGACGGCACCAACGACGCGCCCGCCCTGGCCCAGGCCGACGTGGGCGTCGCGATGAACACCGGCACCTCGGCGGCCAAAGAAGCGGGCAACATGGTCGATCTGGACTCCGATCCGACCAAGTTGATCGAGATCGTGGAAATCGGCAAGCAGTTGCTGATCACCCGCGGCGCGCTCACCACGTTCTCCATCGCCAACGACATCGCCAAGTACTTCGCGATCATTCCCGCGCTGTTCGTGACGCTGTTCCCCGGCCTGGATCTGCTCAACGTCATGCGCCTGACCAGCCCGCAGTCGGCGATCCTGTCCGCGGTGATCTTCAACGCCGTCGTCATCATCGCGCTGATCCCGCTGGCGCTGCGCGGCGTGCGCTACCGGCCGTCGAACGCCTCGAAGCTGTTGAGCCGCAATCTGACCCTGTACGGGCTCGGCGGCATCATCGCGCCGTTCCTCGGCATCAAACTCATCGACCTCGTGGTCCAATTCCTCCCTGGGATGTCCTGACATGCGCTTCTCGACTTTGATCCGGCAACATGTCGCCGCACTGCGCGCGCTGCTCGTGCTCACGGCGATCACCGGAATCGTGTATCCGCTGGCGGTTTTCGCGGTCGCGCAGCTGCCCGGACTGCGTGAGAAGGCGGAAGGCTCGCTGGTCGACGCGAACGCGGCGACCGTGGGCTCCAGCCTGATCGGGCAGTCGTTCACCGACTCCGACGGCGCCGCTCTGGTGCAGTACTTCCAGAGCCGCCCGTCCGCCGCAGGTGACGGGTACGACCCGCTGTCCACCGCGGCGAGCAATCTCGGCCCGGAGGACATCGTCGATACCGAGTCGCGCGAGAGCCTGCTGACGCTGGTGTGCACGCGGAGCGAGGAGGTCGGCGACCGTGAGGGGGCCGACGGCAGCCGCCCGTTCTGCACGAAAGACGGTGTGGGCGCGGTGCTCTCGGTGATCGGTCCGCGCGACGCCGACGGCGGCGTGTCGCAGCCGGTGCAGGTGGTCAGCGTCAACGAGGCCTGCCCGGCGCGGCCGTTCCTCGACACCTACCGCGGGGTGCGGGTCGAATGCGCCCGGCCCGGGCAGGACTACTCGGTCGGTCGCATCGTGCCGATCCACGGCGAGGCATCCGCCGACCCGGCGGTGCCTGCCGACGCCGTCACGGCGAGCGGCAGCGGGCTGGACCCGAACATCTCCCCGGAGTACGCGGCCATCCAGGTGGCTCGCGTCGCGGAGGCACGCGGCGTGTCCGAGGAGCAGATGCGCGCTCTGGTGGACGAGCACACCGACGGCCGGACTCTGCGGTTCCTCGGCGAGCCGCGCGTGAATGTTCTCGAGCTGAACCTGGAGCTGGACCGCCGCTACCCGTACCGCGCCTGATCGCCTCCCGGGCGCGCCGAGGTATTCAGCCCAGGGCGGATTCTCCAGCACGACAAGGGACTGCGCTGATGGTTGTGAGCGTGGTCCGAGCCACGAAAACCTTACGGCTGACGACTGCGGGCGACGTCGGGTCGTCCGCGGTCGTCAGTGGCCGCGGGCGATCCACTCGGCCAACCCGGGTTTCTCGGCGCCGATGGTGGTGGAGTCGCCGTGGCCGGTGTACACGGTGGTCTCCTCCGGGAGAGTCAGCAGCCGGTCGCGGATCGACTCGATGATCGTTCCGAAATCCGAGAACGAGCGACCGGTCGCGCCGGGTCCGCCGGAAAACAGCGTGTCGCCGGTGAACACGGCCTTCGCCTGCGGTAAATGCAGCGAGACCGATCCGGGGGAGTGACCAGGCGTGTGCAGGATGCGGATTTCCATGCCCGCCAAGGGAATCCGCTCGCCGTCGGCGAGTGGCCGATACGCGGCTTCCGGATGGGTCATGCGCCACAGTGGCTCGTCGCCGGGGTGCAGCAGGATCGGTGCGTCCAAGCGTGTGGCGAGTTCGGGAGCGACCGTCACGTGGTCGTTGTGCCCGTGCGTGCACACGATCGCGCGGACCGTGCGGCCCGCCACCGCCGCGACGATCGGGGCTGCGTCGTGCGCGGCATCGATGACGACCACCTCGGCGTCGTCGCCGACCAGCCAGACGTTGTTGTCCACGTTCCAGGTGCCGCCGTCGAGGGTGAAGGTGCCGGAGGTGACCACGCGGTCGATGCGAGCGGTCACCAGATCACCACCGACCGCAGCACGGCGCCGGCGTGCATCTTGTCGAAGGCCTGTTCCACCTCGTCGAGTCCGATGCGTTCGGTGACGAAGCGGTGCAGCGGCAGGCGGCCCTGGCGGTACAGGTCGATCAGGGTGGGGAAGTCGCGTTCCGGCAAACAATCGCCGTACCAGGAGGATTTCAGCGCTCCGCCGCGGGAGAACAGGTCGAGCAGCGGCATCTCGATGACCATGTCCGGCGTCGGCACGCCGACGAGGACCACAGTGCCTGCCAGGTCGCGGCCGTAGAACGCCTGCTTCCAGGTCTCCGGCTTGCCGACCGCGTCGATCACGACGTCGGCGCCCCAGCCGCCGGTGTACTCCTGAATCTTCTCGACAACGTCCTCGGAGGCCGCGTCGATCGTGTGGGTGGCGCCGAATTCTGCGGCCCAGGACAGCTTCCGGGCGTCGCGGTCGACCGCGATGATCGTCTTCGCCCCGGCCAGGCGCGCACCGGCGATCGCCGCGTCCCCGACGCCGCCGCAGCCGATCACCGCGACGGTGTCGCCGGGCGAGACGTTGCCGGTGTGCATCGCCGCACCCAATCCCGCCATCACGCCGCAGCCGAGCAGGCCCGCCACCGCAGGGTCGGCTTCCGGGTCGACTTTTGTGCATTGCCCTTCGTGTACCAGGGTCTTGTCCACGAACGCGCCGATACCGAGGGCGGGGGTCAGTTCGGTGCCGTCCGGGAGCGTCATCTTCCTGCTCGCGTTATGGCTGTCGAAGCAGTACCAGGGACGACCGCGCCTGCATGCCCGGCACTCGCCGCAGACGGCGCGCCAATTGAGGATCACATAGTCGCCCTCCGCGACGTGGGTGACCGCGGCGCCGACGGTTTCCACCACGCCTGCCGCCTCGTGGCCGAGTAGAAACGGGAAGTCGTCGGTGATGCCGCCTTCGCGGTAGTGCAGGTCGGTGTGGCACACCCCGCAGGCCTGTACCCGCACCGTCACGTCGTGTGGACCTGGATCGGGAATCACCACGTCGACGAGCTCGACCGCCGCGCCTTTGCCGCGGGCCACGATCCCACGCACGGTTTCCGACATCTGTGCCTCCTGAGCGAATTCACCGATGACGCGGTCCGGCCGCTCGGCGGGCCCGCGAGCTGAACACCTGTCCATACTCCTGTACCCGATGCCCCGAACACTACCGAAGTCGCACTTTTCGGTAGGGGAATCACGAAGGGTTGACATTCCACTTTGGAGGGTTATTCTGAAGTCATATTCCACTATGGAGCATGGAACCGTCGATAGGACCAGGCATGGACATCTCCACCGGTACCCGCGCCTCCAATGCCGAACGCGACACCGTGGTGCGCCTGCTCGGCAGGCACATGGCGGACGGGCGGATCGATGTGGTCGAGTACGACCAGCGAGTCGCCCAGGTGTACGCGACCGCCACTCGCGACGACTTGCGATTGGTGCTGTCCGATCTGCCCGAGCCCGCCAAGGGCGCCGCCGAACCGGCGGCCGCGCGGCGGCCGCGCATCCCGATCTGGCAGCGCATCGAGGGCAGCAGCTGGCTCGGCGTCAGCGTGCTCGTGCTGGTGATCTGGGCCGCCATCTCGCTCGGTGTCGGCGCCTTCACGTACTTCTGGCCGATCTGGGTTATCGGGCCGTGGGGAGCCGTCCTCGCGTTCCGCGTTCTGACCGGGTTCGAGAGCGGTCGCTGCGGCCGCCGCGCGAGCTGAGCCGGGCGCCGTCATTCGGATCAACCGGTGGCGGCGCCGAATTCGCGTCTCGTCACGCGGGCCCCGCGGTCGACTCCGGGTGATCGCGGCGCGAACACCGCTCGGCGCCGCGACGGCGCTCGCGCTGGTCGCGTCGCTGTTGGATCGGCGCTGTCATCGGATCACCTGGTGGCGGCGCCGATTTCGGGTGCCATCCTGCGCGCCGTGTGCTCGACTCGTGGGTGGGTAGGGGTGATCGCGCCGCGACTGCTGGTTGCCGCGCGGCCGAGGTTGGTCGGGGTGGTCCGGCAGCTTGGTCGGCCGGTGTGAATCGGTCGCGATGTGAGCACCCGGGCTGGACGCGCTCGCCGTTGCAGTCGCGCCGTCATTCGGAATATCCGGTTGCGGTGCGGATTTCGTGCTCTACCAGCCGCGCCGGGTGGTCGACTCGTGTGATGGGTCGGGATGATCGCGCCGCGACTGCTGGTCGCCGTTGCGGCGGCGCGGCGGAGGTTGGTCGGCCGGTGCGGATCGGTCGCGGCGTGGACGCTCGGGCTGGTTGCGTCGCTCCGGCCTCGAATCGAAGTCCGTGGCCGCGTAGGGGTTTCGCTGGCGGCGGGATTCTCGAGGTGACGGATCAGCGTCGGCCTCGTAGTCGGATCGTGGATCCGGACTCGGACGCGGGGTGTGGCGCCCGGAGTGCCGCTGATCGGCGGGCGGTTCGTCGGAGGGTTCCTGACGCCGACGTCGTGGCAGCTCGGGACGCCCGGGGGTGGAACGCAAGGGTAGGTCGGGATCTTCCGCGGCGGTGTGCCGAAACGGGTCACTGTGCCCGGACGGATCGGGATCGCCGCGATGGCGGCGCGCTGAGCGAGACGCTGCGGACGGTCTGTCGTCGTCGGGCCGCGGCTTCCGCTGCTCTGCGGCTCGGGAGGCGCCACGGCGGGATCGCCGATCGCCTTCGGCGCGGCGGGAAGACTGCTGATCGGCGGCTCTCCCGCCCGGCGAGGGGGTTTCCCGATGGGACGGTAGGGGTCCGGCGGCCCGCGCGGTGGCCGAAGGACTTTCCCGGCGGGCAGGGAACCGGGTATCGCGGACGTCCGGGGTTTCCGCGGATGCCGTGCGCGGATGCCTGGTGCGTGGTGCGTTTTCCGGCGATTGCGAGTGCCGCTTCCCTGGCCGGGGCGGCTGCGGCGGACGCCCGAGTCGGAGCACGGGGAGTTCGCGGGTGACCTCGGAGGCGCTGACGCCCTTCTCACGATAGGTCGCGGGAATGTCGTGGGCCCGCAGCCACGCGCCCGGGTCGTGGCGGGCACCGACGTCCAGCCACGGAATGGTTTCCTCGAGCAGGTCCAGCAGATCACCGGACCGGTCGCCGAGCGCGGCGCGGATGCCGGGGAAGACATCGGGTTGGAATGACCATCTCCATTCCGACCGCCGATGCGGACCACTCGTCGCACGGCCGTGCACCACGAGGTCGCCGGAGCGGGCGATCTTGACCCGGATCGTCCGCGTGCTGGATTCGATGACGAGTTCACCCGCTTCGGTGCGCGTGATCTGCTCGATCTCGTCGTGTTCCTCGAGGTCGGCGTCCTCGTCGGGCTCGCGCCGAGTCCACTTCGTCACGGCGTTCCAGGTGGACAGCAATGGCCGCTCGTCCTCGGCGCCGGAGCGGCCGATCCGCAATGTCCGCGCTATCCCGGCGATGAGGTCGGGACGCGCCGAGTATTCGGCGGGTTCCGACTGGTCGTCCGCCCTGAGCGGCGCCATGGGCACCGGCCGCGCCGCGCGACCGATGCGCTCGCCCGGCTCGTCCCCCGGGTACTCCTCGTCTCCGGATCGGCGCCCGCGCCGGGAAAAATTCCCACGCATGGGAGCCTCGGCCTGCTCAGCGCCGTCGTCCCACCCGCTACCTGCGCGGCGACGCGCGGTGTCGGCTTCCCGCTCCTGCGCCCTCAGCTTGATTTCGAACCACGCCGCCCCCAGTGCCGCCGCGACGAACGCCGCCGCGACGGCGACTTCCCCCCACACATCGCTGAGCACCGCACTCTTGCTGCGCTCGCACGCGTGCAGAAACACCAGGCTGCCCAGCACGAGCGCCGTGATCCGGGCAAGGCGGAACGCGGTCGGAGTCCCTGGTGAGGGGGCAGACATGGTGGTGCGCTCCCGAACGTTCCGCTGGCGAATCAGAGGGATCGTATGTGGCGGGACGGCGCGGCGTCAGTGCCAGTTCGAGACTGCTCGGCATCGGTGCGGCGATGCCGCCGTGGCGCGCGGAAGCTCGGCAGACCGCGTCGGGTCCTTCCTGCGCCGCGCCGGGATGCCCAGTGAACTGTCATGTTGGCGTCGCACCGGACGACCGAGGGCGGTAGACAGCGATACGGGCCGCCCCGGCAAACCCAGGGCACATCGCAATGCGCGGGATCCCCGGACGAGTCGATAACCTACAGAAGAGTGCCGAACCGCTCCTCGGCCGCGGGCCGTCGGGCCTGGGGAAGTCCCGGCACGCGACGGAATACCATGACATGTCGCCGAAGCGCTGCCGAGCACAGGCAGGCGGGTGGAATACGGAAAGGTCCTCGAATTTGCACTTGAAGAGCCTGACGTTGAAGGGCTTCAAGTCCTTCGCGTCCGCGACGACGCTGCGGTTGGAGCCCGGCATCACGTGCGTGGTGGGTCCGAACGGATCGGGTAAATCGAACGTCGTCGACGCGCTCAGCTGGGTCATGGGCGAGCAGGGTGCGAAGGCGCTGCGGGGCGGCAAGATGCAGGACGTGATCTTCGCCGGCACCGCTGGGCGCGCCCCGCTCGGCCGCGCCGAGGTCACGCTGACCATCGACAATTCCGACGGCGCGCTGCCGATCGACTACGCCGAGGTGTCCATCACCCGGCGGATGTTCCGCGACGGCGCGGGCGAGTACGAGATCAACGGCAACTCCTGCCGCCTGATGGACGTGCAGGAACTGCTCAGCGACTCCGGCATCGGCCGCGAGATGCACGTCATCGTGGGGCAGGGCCAGCTGTCGGCCATCCTGGAATCGCGCCCGGAGGACCGCCGCGCGTTCGTCGAAGAGGCCGCCGGTGTGCTCAAGCACCGCAAGCGCAAGGAAAAGGCGGTCCGCAAGCTCGAGGCGATGCAGGCCAACCTGGCCCGCCTCACCGACCTCACCACCGAGTTGCGCCGTCAGCTCAAACCGCTGGGCAGGCAGGCCGAGGTGGCGCGCAGGGCGCAGACCGTGCAGGCCGATCTGCGCGACTCCCGGCTGCGCCTGGCCGCGGACGACCTGGTCACCCGCCGTCGGGAACTGGAAAGCCAGCAGAGCAAAGAGGCCTACGCCCGCGAGCAGCAGATCACCGTGCAATCCGAGCTGGACGCCGCCAACGCGGCGCTGGCGGAGCAGGAATTCCAGCTGTCCCGGCTGACCCCGAGCGCCGAGGCGGCCGCCCAGATCTGGTTCCAGCTCTCCGCGCTGGCCGAGCGGGTCAACGCGACCATTCGGATCGCGGGTGATCGGGCGCGTCATCTGGACACCGCGGTCCCGGTCGGCACCGGTCGGGACCCCGAGCAGCTGGAGGCCGAGGCCGAGCGGGTGGAGGCCGAGGAGGCCGAGCTGCGCGAGGCGGTCGAGATCGCCGTCGAGATGCTGGAGGCGGCCAGGGATCAGCTGGCCGAACGCGAACATGCCGCCAAGGCCGCGGAGCAGGCGCATCTCGCCGCCGTGCGAGCGATCGCCGACCGGCGCGAGGGACTGGCCCGGTTGTCCGGCAAGGTCGACACCCTGCGCGCCAGGGCCCAGTCGGTGGACGCGGAGATCGCCAGGCTCTCGGCCGCCATCGCCGACGCCCGGCATCGCGGCGAGACCGCACAGGTCGAATTCGACACGGTGCAGGCCGAACTCGCCGAACTGGACGCGGGCGAGGTGGGCCTGGACGCCCAGCACGAGCACGCGGTGCAGGCACTGGAACTGGCCGATCAGCGCGTCACCGAGCTGCGCGAACAGGACCGCGACGCGAGCAAGCGGGTGGCGTCGCTCAGCGCGCGCATCGAAGCGCTCGGCATGAACCTGGCCCGCCGCGACGGTGTGGCCTGGTTGGTGGAGAACCGGGAACAAGGGCTGCTCGGCCCGCTCTCGGCGCTGTTGCGGGTGCACGCCGGCTACGAGGCGGCGGCGGCCGCCGCGCTGGGTCCGCTCGCCGACGCTATCGCCGCCGACACCGACGACTCCGCGCACGCCGCGATCAACGCGCTCAAGGACGCCGACGCTGGACGCGCCGCCGTCGTATTCGGCACCGAGGGGGCCGATCGGCCGCCGCACGGTGCACTGCCCGACGGCGCCCGATGGCTGATCGACGTGACGGACTGCCCCGACAGCGTGCGCGGAGCGATCGCCGCGCTGACCGCGGACATCGCCGTGGTCGACGATCTGCCCACCGCCAGGGCGGTCGTCGCGGCCCGGCCCGATGTCCGCGTGGTCACCCGCGACGGCGACCTCGCCGGGAACGGCTGGCTGCTGGGCGGTTCCGATCGCGCGCCGAGCCAGCTGGAGATCCAGGCCGATATCGACGCGGCCGAGGCCGGGCTGGTCGCGGCGCAGCGGCGCGCGGAGGAACTCGAGGCCGCGCTGTCCGGCGCGCTGGACGAGCAGGCCGACCGCAAGGATGCCGTCGATCACGCGCTGCTCGCCTTGCACGAATCCGACCAGGCGCTGGTGGCGATCTACGAGCGGCTCGGCAGGCTCGGCCAGACCGCCCGCACCGCGCACGCCGAGAGTGAGCGCCTGCTGGCCCAGCGCACCGACGCGGAGGTGAGCCGGGAAGAGGCGCTCGCCTCGCTCGCCGAACTGGAAGACCGCCTGCGGCACGCGGAACTCGAGCAGTCCGAGGTCGACGACGATGGCGCCGGTGAAGCGGGCACCGAATCCGCAGGACGCGTGCGGGAGGAGGCGGCGGCGGCCCTGGCCGAGGTACGGGCCATGGAAGTCGAGGCCAGGCTCGCCGTGCGCACTGCCGAGGAACGTGCGGAATCGGTGCGCGGGAAAGCGGATTCACTGCGCCGTGCCGCACGCGCGGAACGTGAGACCCGTGCCCGCGCCGAACGCGCCCAGGCCGCGCGTAAGAAGGCGGCCGAGGTGGCCGCCGCGGTCGCCGAGTCCGGGGCGAAGATCGCGGCCGAACTGGAAAAGGTGGTCGCCGAGGCGGGTACCCGGCGCGACGACCTGGTCCGCAGGCGTTCCGAATGCGCCGCGCAGGTCGAGCAGGTCAAGGAACGGGCGCGCGCGCTCGGAACGCAACTGGCTCAGCTCACCGACGCGGTGCACCGCGACGAGGTGGCCAAGGCCCAAGCGGCGCTGCGCATCGAGCAGCTGGAGGCGACCATCGCCGAACAGTTCGGCATCGCGCTCGACGATCTGATCGCCGAGTACGGTCCCGACGTGCCGCTGCCGCCCTCGGCGCTGGAGTTGCACGAGTACGAGCAGGCCACCGAACGCGGCGAACAGGTCAGCCCGCCGGCTCCGATGCCGTTCGACCGGCAGACTCAGGAGCGCCGTGCCAAGCGCGCCGAGAAGGACCTCGCCACCCTCGGCAAGGTGAATCCCCTTGCGCTGGAAGAGTTCGCCGCGCTGGAGGAACGGTACAACTTCCTGGCCACGCAGCTGGAGGACGTCAAGAACGCGCGCAAGGACCTGTTGGACGTGGTCGCCGAGGTCGACGCCCGCATCCTGGAGGTGTTCACCGAGGCCTACGCCGACGTCGAGCGCGAGTTCGTCGGGGTGTTCGCGAAGCTGTTCCCCGGCGGCGAGGGCAGGCTGCTGCTCACCGACCCCTCCGACATGCTCACCACCGGCATCGAGGTGGAGGCCCGCCCACCGGGCAAGAAGGTGAAGCGGCTCTCGCTGCTGTCCGGCGGCGAGAAGTCGCTGACCGCGGTCGCGCTGCTGGTGGCCATCTTCCGTGCCAGGCCCTCGCCGTTCTACGTGATGGACGAGGTCGAGGCCGCGCTGGACGACACCAACCTGCGCCGCCTGATCGGCCTGTTCGAACAATTGCGGGAGAAGAGCCAGCTGATCGTCATCACCCACCAGAAACCGACGATGGAGATCGCCGACGCCCTGTACGGCGTCAGCATGCGCGGCGACGGCATCACCCAGGTGATCTCCCAGCGGCTGCGCGGGGAGAACCTGGCTCCGGTCGGCGCGGCGAGCTGAGCCGGCGCGCGGTCACTCGCGGCGCGAGGTGAGCGTGACGGTCCCGGAGTCCAAGTCGATCAGCGGGGCGTCACCGGAGAATCGATCATCGAGCTTCGCGATCGCGATCTATTCCTTGCGCTCGTGGATGTGCCTGCGTGATGGCCCGAAGATCTCGTCGACCTCCGCACCCACCGAATTCCGCCGGGCGCGACCGGGCCTTCTGCCTATGCGTACCACCGTGTGCACGGTACGCGTGATGTGCCGAATCCCTTTGTGAACAGCCGCAAGACGCAACAGCCGGTCGACCACGCTGGCAACGCGCAAGTCCTGAACAACTGCGGGAGGTAAGCCACGTATGGCACCCGACGCGCCCACCGCCGGGGAAATACCGCGGTAGCCGGGGCATGGCTCGAAGCCTGCGGCAGAGAAATCTCCGGCGATGCCCCACAGTTGAGTACACCCTCCGTGCGTGTACCGGAGCAGTGCTGGGCGCGCTGGGTGCCGTACCCGGCTTACCTCCCGCGATCGATCACGCACCCACAGTCCCAGCCCAGTCGACGGGCTGTGGTTGCGTCGGAGAAACTCGAGTATCGAGCGGAGTCACATGGTGGCTTCAGGTCAAGAACGAGCCGCCATATGGCTACCCTCGATTACACGGAACCCCTCTTCGCTGGGATTTCTGAACGCAACCACAGCCGGTTGACCCCGCTGGAAGCCGACGGGTTCCGATCAACCGCGGGAGGTAAGCCGGGTACGGCACACGACGCGCCCAGCACCGCCAGAGGAAAACGATGGTAGGCGGGCACTACTCGAAGCTTCGGGCAGAGATATCTCTGGCGATGCCCCTGCTCGAGCCCGTAGGTGCGCCGGAGCAGCCGGGCACGCTGGGTGCCGTACCCGGCGCTATCTCCCGCCGTCCATCACGGTCCCAGCTCAGCCGACCAGCCGTGGTCGCGCCGGAGAACTCGAGCATCGAGCGGAGTCGAATGGCGGTTGTAGCGGTGGTTCGAGCCGCCATTTCACTACCCCATGTGATCCCAGCGCGCCCGTCGACCTGGTCGGCCGGCCACTGCGGCGAGTTTTCGCGGATTATCTCGCCGGACTCACGTGGTCGCCGTCCAGTAGCGTTTTGATCTGGGCCGCACCGGTTTCGGCCAGCCAGGTGTCGAAGGTTCGCAGGCCCGGGTGGATTTCGCGGATCTCGTCGACGTCTGCCCGCCAGCCGCCGGTATGGCGCATCAGGCGCCAGGTGTTGCCGATCTCCGCGCCGAGCGCGTCCGCCTCGGATTCACTGACCTCCTGATAGCGCACCTGGTGGCCGGTGGCCTTGCTGATCGCCTCGGCTGCCGCTGGCGGGGTGAGTGCGTCGCCCGCGAGTTCGAGGACGCGGCCGTGGAAGCGGTCGGGGTCGGCGAACGCGAGAGCGGCGATATCGCCGATATCCGCGACCGCGATGATCTTCATCGGCCCGGCGGCGGGGAAGAGATGCCGGTGCACGCCGCCGATGATGCCGTCGACCGGCGTGGTGCGCAGCAGGTAGTTCTCCATGAAGCGCACCGGGCGAAGCAGCGTGTAGCGGACGCCGCTGGCGATGATCGCATCTTCGATGCGCTTCTTGCCCGTCGTACCCCACGAGATGTTGTCGCCCATCGACGCGATGCCGGTGAACACGATCTGCTCGACACCAGCGCGGCGTGCCGCGTCCACGAGCGTCCGGCCGCGCGCGGCTTCCAGTTCCACGTCCCAGCCCTGCGGGCCGTACGCGGCGGGCGGGACCCCGAACAGTCCGGTGACACCGTCCAGCGCCGCGGACAGAGTGTCAGGGGAGTCGAAGTCGCCGATCACGAGTTCCGCGCCGGCGACAGCCATTTCCCGTGCGGCGGGCGCCTGCGTGTCGCGGACCAGGGCGCGCACCGCGTGACCGTCCGCCAGCAGCTTGCGGGCAGTCGCGCCGCCCTGCTTGCCGGTGGCTCCGGTGACCAGGATGAGGTTGTGCTGAGGGGACATGCTTCGCCTTCTCTGCTCGATAGAATCGGGTCGAGTAACCCGTATTCGGACGATACGGGTGGCTCGACCCGGTTGAACACGTCCGATCAGGGAAGGCCGTAACGAAATGACCGCATCGCTCGCCCCCGGGACGGCGGCGCGCGCCGATGCCCGGCGCAACCGCGCTCTCGTGCTGGCGGCCGCGCAGCGTGCCTTCGCCGAAGAAGGGGTCTCGGTATCGCTCGCCGAGGTCGCCCGGCGGGCGGGCGTCGGCGCGGGCACCGTCTACCGGCACTTCCCGACGAAAGCCGATCTGCTGGAAGCCGTTATGCAGCAGCGCGTCGACCGGTTGGCCACGCTCGCCACCGAATATCTCCGTGCGCCGGACGCCGGGGACGCCTTCTTCGACTTCTGCACCGCGGTGATCGCCGGCACCCCGGGCAACCAGGCGTTGTGCGACCTGGTCCAATCCGACGACGGCTGGCCGCGCGCGCTCTTGCAGAGCGCGGGCATGCGCTTTCATCGCGCCCTGGAAGCGTTGCTGGCGGCCGCCCACCGTCAAGGCGCGGTCCGCGCCGACATCGAGCTCGCGGACGTGCTCGCGATCTTCACCGGATGCGTTGCGATTCAACAGCTCCGAAAGCCGAGCGGCGGCGTCGACCGCACCGCCGCGATCGTGCTGGACGCGCTGCGGGCGCGACCGGGTGGACCGGCCGTAACGAAAGAGAGGTCAGCCGTCGAGTGGCGTAACGAATTAGCTGATCGTAACGAAAGTGATGGCGCGGGCTGTCCGGTGTGTCACGCGACGGTGCCGCGGGCCGGGGTAGGACGCCGGGCCACGTACTGCTCGGCGGCGTGCCGCCAGAAGGCGCATCGGCGCCGCGCCGCAGCGGCGCGCTAGTACCTGGATGGCGCATTTGTGCCATCGGAGTCTCTGTGGCCCCATGGCCCCGATCCGGCCGCGGCCTCCCGATGCGACGGATGGATGAGGCGGCCGTCATACGTGCCAGCGGCCGCGGCGGCGGGCTGGACATCGGGCGCGAGGCGGGCGGCGACGGGATACGGGGCGGGTGCCGTCAAATCGGCGTTCCGGTGCGATCGGTCGTCGGCACCGGCGTGGAGTGGGCGGCTCGGTGGCTCGGCTGGGCTGAGCGGTCGCCGCAGCACGGCAGGTCAGAGCAGGTCGCTGACGTCATCCGGTACGTCGACGGCGTACTTGCGCAGGATGTCCATCGAGATCACTTCGAGGGCGTTCTCATGCGTGGCGGCCAGGACGACGGGCGCGGCCACACCGTCCTCGTGTGCGTGCAACCACCGCACGGCCACGACGCACCAGCGATCGCCCGGCTGCAGGCCGGGAAAATTGTTCTCCGGACGCGGCGTGCTCAGATCGTTGCCGATGGAGGCTTGATGCTCCAGGAACTCCGCCGTGACGACAGTGCAGACGGTGTGGCTGCCCAGATCCTCCGGCCCCGTACTGCAGCAGCCGTCCCGGTAGAAGCCGGTGAGAGGATCGGCGCCGCACTCTTCCAGCGGCCCCCCAAGCACGTTTCGATCGGTCACGTCGCCGATCCTATTGTCCCTTCGCGAGAAGTTCCGCAGGACAAGAAATCTCAGGGGTTGTGTCGGTGCCCGCCCGAGCCCGCCCGTGGCTCGGAACGCGCGGTGTTCGCCGAGCGTGTGCCGTGCTCGCGGCGGCGCGACGCGACCGTTGGGTGCGGCTCGGGGCCGAGCCCGTGACGACCGGTCTGCAAGGATGGTCCGCGTGAGTCCTGAAGTCTGGATCCTGATCGCTGTGGTCGCCGCACTGCTGCTCGTGGTGCTTGTCGCCGGTTTCGTCCGGTACAAGCGCGGCCGCGTGTCGCTGACCGCGCCCGCGCAGGACAAGGAGGTGACCGACCGGTCCGGTGGTTACACCGCGTCCGGCGGATTCAACTTCAGCCGGAGCGGAACCGCGACCGCGCCGCCACCGCTCGAGCGCACCGACACCGAAGGACAGCCGCACGTCGGGGACGACGCCGCGATCCCGCGCGACGCGCCCAAGCGCGGGATCACCAACGTTCCGCTTCCGGAGGCGGATGTCGCCGAAGCGCCTCCCGCTGCGGGCGGCGCCGCGTCGACGACGGCGCCCGCCGAGCCCGAGGCCGAATCTCCGACGACCGAGGCGGCCCCGCCCGCGTCGGCCGACCGGGTGGAGACACCCGAGGACGCAGCCGACATCGCCGCGCCCGTCATCGAACCTGCCGCCCCCGAGGGTGCGGCCGCCGAGCCGGATACCGCCGCCGTGGACACCGGCACTGCCCCGACGACCGAAGTCGTCGCCCCGGACACTCCCGCGGGCGTCGAGACCGCCCCGGTGCTGGAGGAGATCGAGCCCACCGAGGGCCGCTTGGTCCGCCTGCGCGGCCGCCTGTCCCGCTCGCAGAACGCGGTCGGCAAGAGCCTGCTCGGCCTGCTCGGCGGCGGCGACCTCGACGACGATTCGTGGGAGGAGGTCGAGGACACTCTCGTCCTGGCCGACCTCGGCACCGGCAGCACCGCCGCGGTCGTCTCCCGCCTGCGCGCCGAGATGGCGGCGCGCAGCGTGCGCACCACCGACCAGGCGCGCGCGGTGCTGCGTGAGGTGCTGATCGAGCAGCTGCGACCGGAGCTGGACCGCTCGGTCCGCGCGCTGCCGCACCCGGATCACCCGTCCATCCTGCTGGTGGTCGGCGTGAACGGCACCGGGAAGACCACCACCACCGGCAAGCTCGCCCGTGTGCTGGTCGCCGACGGCCGCCGGGTGCTGCTCGGCGCGGCCGACACCTTCCGCGCCGCGGCAGCCGACCAGCTGCAGACCTGGGGCGAGCGGGTCGGCGCCGACACCATCCGCGGCCGCGAAGGCGCCGACCCGGCCGCTGTCGCGTTCGACGCGGTGGCGGCGGGTGTCGAGCGCGGTGTCGACGTGGTGCTCATCGACACCGCGGGCCGTCTGCATACCAAGACCGGCCTGATGGACGAGCTGGGCAAGGTCAAGCGCGTCGTGGAGAAGAAGGCCGCCGTGGACGAGGTTCTGCTCGTGCTGGACGCCACGGTCGGCCAGAACGGACTGAACCAGGCGCGGGTGTTCGCCGAGGTGGTCGACATCACGGGCGTGGTGCTGACCAAGCTGGACGGGACGGCCAAGGGCGGCATCGTCTTCCAGGTCCAGCACGAACTGGGTGTGCCGGTGAAGCTGGTCGGTCTCGGTGAGGGCGCCGACGACCTGGCCCCGTTCGAGCCCGCGGCGTTCGTGGACGCGCTGCTGGGCTGATCTTCCCGACCCGCTGAAAACGGTTCGGCCCGCGGCGTTCCGGGCGAGCGGAGCGCCGCGGCCCGTGCGCCGCGATTGTCCGACGCATCGGTGCGAGGCCGGTCACACCCCGAATGTTTGCCGACTCCTACTCCGCGGTAGCGAATGTCCGATTTTCCGGACACGCTGCTCACAGCGTCGGCAAACATCGGGTGTACGCCACGAAACGTGGTAGCAACACAGCTGCGCCATCCGTTCACATAGGTGAAACACGACAGCTCAACGGATGAAACACCGAGTGAGGACCCTTCTGTGCAGGTCCATTTGCCGGAATCGGCTGGGCCCGAGATGAGGAGGACATTAAGGTGGCATTTCCGCTTACCGGTGCACCGGACACCGGTGATACCGCTTGGATGCTGGCGAGTTCGGCGCTGGTGTTGCTGATGACACCGGGCCTGGCATTCTTCTACGGCGGCATGGTCCGGTCGAAGAACGTGCTCAACATGATCATGATGAGCATCAGCGCGATGGGTCTGGTCGGCGTGCTGTGGTCGCTGTACGGATACTCGACGGCGTTCGGCGACAACAAGTTCGGCGTGATCGGCGATCCCACGCAGTTCTTCGGCCTGAAGGGCTTGATCAGTGGTAACTCCGTCGCCGAGGTCAAGGACGCGGCAGGCGCCGTCACGACGGAGGCGGTGAACATCCCGCTCGCGGGCACGATTCCGGCGACGGTCTTCGTCGCGTTCCAGCTGATGTTCGCCATCATCACGGTTGCCCTCATCTCGGGCGCGGTCGCCGATCGCCTGAAGTTCAGCGCGTGGCTGCTGTTCGCGGGCATCTGGTCTACGGTGGTCTACTTCCCCGTCGCGCACTGGGTGTTCGACTTCGACGTGAAGGACGCCGACGGCAACATCGTGCACGAGGGCGGCTGGATCGCCAACAAGCTGCTCGCGGTCGACTTCGCCGGCGGTACGGCGGTGCACATCAACGCCGGTGCGGCCGGTCTGGCGCTGGTGCTGGTGCTCGGTAAGCGCAAGGGCTGGCCGACGACGCCCTTCCGTCCGCACAACCTTCCGTTCGTCATGCTCGGCGCCGGTCTGCTGTGGTTCGGCTGGTTCGGCTTCAACGCCGGTTCCGCGGTGACCTCCGGTGGCCTCGCCGGTTCGACGTTCATCATCACCACGATTGCCACCTGCGCCGCGATGCTGGCCTGGCTGCTGGTGGAGAAGGTCCGCGACGGCAAGCCCACCTCGCTGGGCGCTGCCTCGGGCGTCGTGGCCGGTCTGGTGGCCATCACCCCGTCGTGTTCCTCGGTGAACGTGCTCGGCGCGCTCGCCATCGGCGTGGTCGCGGGCGCGCTGTGCGCCCTCGCGGTCGGCTTGAAGTTCAAGTTCGGCTTCGACGACTCGCTCGACGTGGTCGGCGTGCACCTGGTCGGCGGCATCGTCGGCACCCTGATGGTCGGTTTCGTCGCGGCGCCCGAGGCGGGTGCGGCCAAGACCGGTCTGTTCTACGGCGGCGGCGTCGATCAGCTGTGGCGGCAAGCGGTGGGTGCCGGTGTGGTACTTGCTTTCTCCTTCATCGCGACGCTGATCATTGCCTATATCGTGAAGTTCACCATTGGGCTGCGCGTGAGCGAGGAAGAAGAGTCGGTGGGCTTGGACGAGTCCGAGCACGCGGAAACCGCCTACGACTTCGCCGCTCTGGGTAGCACGGCACGTTCGGCCGTCAAGGAGGCATGACGAACATGAAACTGATCACCGCAATCGTCAAACCGTTTACGCTCGAGGACGTCAAGACCGCGCTCGAGCAGGCGGGCGTGTTGGGCATGACCGTCAGCGAGGTGCAAGGGTACGGCCGGCAGAAGGGGCACACCGAGGTGTACCGCGGCGCCGAGTACTCGGTCGATTTCGTGCCGAAGGTCCGCGTCGAGGTCGTCGTGGACGACGCGTCCGTCGACAAGGTCGTCGAGGTGATCGTGGAGGCCTCTCGCACGGGCAAGATCGGCGACGGCAAGGTCTGGGTCTCCCCGGTGGAGTCGATCATTCGCGTGCGGACCGGCGAACGCGGCACCGACGCGCTGTAACGAAGATCGAGTATCGAGCGGCGGCCCCGCTCCCACCGGAACTCCCGGTCGGGGCGGGGCCGCGCGCCTGAAATGGGCGGTGGGTTGTGGGTAGTGAGCACGAGCACGACGGTGACCCGAAGGTGACCGAAGAAGTCAACGGCAAGATATCCAATGGAGCGGCCGATCTGGTCCGCGCACGAACCCAACTGCTCGATGGCGGCCTGCGCCGCAATCCTCGCCTCGATGCCGAGTCGCTGCGGCACGCGCTGGTCGACCTCTACGAACTCTGGCTCACCAGCAAGGGCGCCGAACTGGGCATCACCGCCGACAGCGGCCTGGCCGTGGTCGCTGTCGGCGGCCTCGGCCGCGGCGAGATGCTGCCGTTCTCGGATCTGGATCTGGTGCTGCTGCACGACGACGTCGATCCCGCCCGGGTCGCCGAGGTCGCCGACCAGCTCTGGTACCCGCTGTGGGACGCGCACATCAAGCTCGATCACAGCGTGCGGACCGTGCCGCAGGCGCTGCGGGTGGCCGCCGACGATCTCATCGCCGCGCTCGGCATGCTCGAAGCCAGGCACATCGTCGGCGACCAGGAATTGAGCAACCTGTTGATCAGCGGGGTGCGCCGGGAATGGCGCACCGGAATCCGCACCCGCTTCGACGATCTCATCGCCCAGGCCCAGGCCAGATGGGAGCGCAACGGCGAGATCGCGCACCGCGCCGAACCCGATCTGAAGAATGGGCGCGGCGGCCTGCGCGATATCCAGCTGCTCGACGCCCTGGCCATCGCCCAGCTGACCGATGCCATGCCAGGACTCGGGCCGGACGTGCCCGGCGGCGGATTGAAACAGGCGCGCCGACGCCTGCTGGACGTGCGCACCGAACTGCACCGGGTCGCCGGCCGTTCCCGCGATCAGCTGCGGGCGCAGGACGCCGACGAGATCGGCGCGGCCCTGCGCATCGGCGACCGCTTCGATCTGGCTCGTACCCTGAGCGATTCGGCGCGAACCGTGAGTTACTCCGTGGACGTCGGTCTGCGCACCGCGGCCAACGCGCTGCCCCGCCGGGGCCTGGCGCGGCTTCGCCGTATGCCGGTGCGCCGGCCACTCGACGAGGGTGTCGTCGAGCATGCCGGTGAGGTCGTCCTCGCCCGCGACGCGCGTCCCCAGCGCGACCCGGGCCTGATCCTGCGGGTGGCGGCGGCCTCGGCGCAGACCGGGCTGCCGATGTCCGCCACCACCCTGAACCGGCTCTCGGAGGACGCGCCCGAGCTGCGCGAGCCGTGGCCAAAAGACGCCCTCAACGACCTGCTGGTCCTGCTGGGCGCCGGCCGCGGCGCCATCGACGCGATCGAAGCGCTGGATCGAACCGGCCTGTGGGGCAGACTGCTTCCGGAGTGGGGCGCGGTACGCGACCTGCCACCGCGCGATGTCCTGCATACCTGGACCGTCGACCGTCACCTGGTGGAGACAGTCGCCTATGCCGGCGCGATCAGCACTCGGGTGGCCCGCCCGGACCTGCTGGCCCTCAGCGCGCTGCTGCACGACATCGGCAAGGGTCGCGCCGGCGACCACAGCGTGGTCGGCGCGGAGCTGGCCACCCATATCGGCCGGCGCCTGGGCCTGTGGCCCTCGGACGTGCGCACGCTCAGCGCGGTCGTCCGTCATCATCTGCTGCTTCCGGAGACCGCGACCCGGCGTGACCTGTCCGATCCGGAGACGGTGCGGTTCGTCGTGAATGCGCTCGACGGCGATCCTCAGCTGTTGGAACTGCTGCACACGCTGGCCGAGGCGGATTCGCTGGCCACCGGCCCCGGCGTGTGGGGGGACTGGAAGGCGTCTCTGATCGGCGAGCTGGTCCGGCGCTGCCGGTTGGTCATGGCGGGCGATCAGCTCCCGACGCCGGAGCCGATCGCGGCGGAACTCGTCGAGAAGGCCCGCGCGGGTGGAGTGCACGTCGACCTGAAGCCGGGGGAGAGCAAGCACACCTACAAGGTCACCGTCATCGCGCCGGATACCCCAGGGCTGCTCTCCGACGCCGCGGGCGTGCTCGCGCTGCACTCGCTGCGCGTGCTGTCGGCCGCGCTGGGCGTCGAAGGCGATTGCGCGGTCGACGCGTTCGTCGTCGCGCCCAAATTCGGCGATCCGCCGGACCCGGGGCTGCTGCGCCAGGAACTGATCCGCGCCACGGCGGGGGATCTGGACGTGTCCGCGGCACTGGCCAAACGGGAGGGCGAGGCAAGCGGCATCGCCCGGAGCCGGTATGCGCAGGCGCAGCCGAGGGTGATCTGGTCGGAGACCTCGGTGTCCGGTCAAGTGATCCTGGAGTTGCGCGCCGAGGACCGGGTCGGTTTGCTCAGCCGCCTGGCCGCCGAATTGGCCGGCTGCCGAGCGGACGTGCGCTGGGCCAAGGTGGTCACGATGGGGTCGGCGGTGGTCGACAGTTTCTGCCTCGATTTGGGCCCTGAGGACAGTCCCGCGCGCCGGGAAACGATCGAAAAGGCGATTCTCGCGGTGGTTCCCAGACCTGCGCCAAAACCGCCGAAAAATGACATGCCAAACCATTGAAATTGGCATCGACCTGCAAATTTATCCGGTAATCAATCTGTTGCCAGATATTTGCTGGATAACAGCTCCGCTATCGCGGCCCGCCCCTACGATCTAGAGCGTCTGGCTATCGCGAGCACGAGGGGAGCAGGTCGGTGGCAATTGAAGTCGTTTCGGCGTCGACAATGACAAGTGACGAGACCACGCATATGGCGCGCTGCGTCGGCGGCGACCGCTGGGTGGTCTCCTGGCTCCCCGGTCGCACTTTGACGGGGCAGCAGGCGGTGACCGCGATGACGATCGCCTCCACGGTCGGCAGCTCGCCCATCCCGAGCACGGCGGAGTGGGCCGTCCTCGACGACCTGGCCCTCGAGCTGGGGCTGACCGCTAACGAGGCGGTGTTCATGGTCGCCGAGGAGAACCACGACTACCGCAAAACGGCCAAACCGCGCCGTCGAGTGCTCGACTAGCAAGACGCTCCGCCTCGAAGGACGCACCGCCTGCGCGATCACACCGGCGATCCCATTACCCTGGGAGAGAATGTGACGTCCCCCGAGATCAGGAGCGCGATCGGTGTTCGAATCCCTGTCCGACCGGCTTACCGGTGCCCTCAAGGATCTGCGTGGTAAGGGGCGTCTGTCACCGGCCGACATCGACGCCACCTGTCGCGAGATCCGCCTCGCTCTGCTCGAGGCCGACGTCGCGCTGCCGGTGGTGCGCGGTTTCATCGGGCGGATCAAGGAGCGCGCCAAGGGCGCGGAGGTCTCCGCGGCGCTGAACCCGGCCCAGCAGGTCGTGAAGATCGTCAACGAGGAGCTCGTCGGCATCCTCGGCGGCGAGACCAGACGGCTGAATCTGGCCAAGAACCCGCCGACGGTGATCATGCTCGCCGGTCTGCAGGGTTCCGGTAAGACGACGCTCGCGGGCAAGCTGGCGAAACTGCTGAAGGGGCAGGGGCATCAGCCCCTGCTGGTGGCCTGTGACCTGCAGCGCCCTGGCGCCGTCACCCAGCTGCAGGTGGTCGGCGAGCGTGCGGGCGTGCCCGTCTACGCGCCGCACCCGGGCACCTCCATCGGTGGCGGGGCGAACCCGCTGGGCATCTCGGCCGCCGACCCGGTGAACGTGGCCCGCGGCGGTGTCGAGGAAGCGCGGCAGAAGCAGTACGACCTCGTCATCGTCGACACCGCCGGCCGGCTCGGTATCGACGAAGAACTGATGCGGCAGGCCGCGGGCATCCGCGACGCGGTCCAGCCCGACGAGACCCTCTTCGTGCTCGACGCGATGATCGGTCAGGACGCGGTCACCACGGCGGAGGCGTTCCGCGACGGCGTCGGCTTCACCGGCGTGGTACTCACCAAGCTCGACGGCGACGCCCGCGGTGGTGCCGCGCTGAGCGTCCGCGAGGTCACCGGCGTTCCGATCCTGTTCGCCTCCACCGGTGAGAAGCTCGAGGACTTCGACGTCTTCCACCCGGACCGCATGGCCAGCCGCATCCTCGGCATGGGCGATGTGCTCACCCTGATCGAGCAGGCCGAGCAGGTCTACGACGCCGAGCAGGCCGAGGAGGCCGCCCGCAAGATCGGTAGCGGTGAGCTCACCCTCGAGGACTTCCTCGACCAGATGCTGGCCATCCGCAAGATGGGCCCGATCGGGAACCTGCTCGGCATGCTGCCCGGCGCGGGGCAGATGAAAGACGTGCTCGCCCAGGTCGACGACAAGCAGCTCGACCGCGTGCAGGCGATCATCCGCGGCATGACCCCGGCGGAGCGGGACAACCCCAAGATCATCAACGCGTCCCGCCGTCTGCGCATCGCCAACGGCTCCGGCGTCCAGGTCTCCGAGGTCAATCAGCTCGTCGACCGTTTCTTCGAGGCCAAGAAGATGATGGCGATGATGGGCCGTCAGATGGGCCTGCCCGGCTCCCGCCGCGGCGGCGCGAAGAAGGGCAAGAAGGGCAAGAAGGGCGGCCGTGGCCCCACGCCGCCGAAGGTGCGCGGCGGATTCCCGGGGATGGGCGGCATGCCGGGCATGCCCGCCGGAATGCCCGACATCTCCAACATGCCCGCCGGTCTCGACCAGTTGCCACCTGGCCTGGAGGGCTTCGACCTGTCGAAACTGAAGTTCCCGAAGAAGTAGACCGGGCCCGAACGACGCGGCACAACGTGCGGTGACCACCCCAGTAGGTTGGAGGCAGCCGACGACGTCCAGGAGGTTGCTGTGCATCTACGAGGAGTGATTCTCCCCGGGGACGAGGTGCGCGATCTCTGGGTGCGCGATGGGCTCGTGTCTTTCGAGCCCGTGCCGGGCGCCGAAACGCTGTGCAGCACCGGATGGATCGTGCCCGGACTGGTCGACGCGCACTGCCACGTCGGTATCCGGTATGGCGGCGGCCACGAGGATCGGGCGGGCGCCCTCGCGCAGGCCGAGATCGAACGGGAGGCCGGTGCGCTGCTGCTGCGCGACGCGGGTTCGCCGTTCGACACCCGGTTCGTCGACGACCATGACGAGCTGCCGCGCATCATCCGTGCGGGCCGCCATATCGCCCGGCCGAAGCGCTATATCCGCGAGCTGGGCATCGAGCTCGACGACGAACGCGACCTGCCGGACATCGTCGCCGAACAGGCCCGCTTCGGCGACGGCTGGGTGAAGATCGTGGGCGATTGGATCGACCGCTCCGTCGGCGATCTGCGCCCGCTGTGGAGCGACGCGGTCCTGAAGGAGGCCATCGACGCCGCGCATGCCAATGGCGCCCGGGTCACGGCGCACGTCTTCGGCGAGGACGCGCTGCCCGGCTTGATCAACGCGGGCATCGACTGTGTGGAGCACGGCACCGGTCTCACCGAAGAAACCATCGAGATGATGGTCGAGCACGGCACCGCCTTGGTCCCCACCCTGGTCAATATCGACACCTTCCCCGAGATCGCCGACAGTGCGGGCAAGTTCCCCGTCTACGCCGCGCACATGCGCGACCTGCACCGCCGGGTGCGCGGCACGGTCGCCGCCGCGCACGAGGCGGGCGTGCCCATTTTCGCGGGCACCGACGCCGGCGGTTCCATCCGTCACGGGCGGATCGCCGACGAGATCGCCGCACTCGGCGCCGCGGGCCTGTCCCGACACGCCGCACTCGGCGCCGCTTCCTGGGACGCCCGCGGCTGGCTCGGACGGCCGTGCATCGAGCCCGGTGCCCCCGCGGATTTCGTTGTCTACCAGCAGGACCCGCGTACCCATTCGGAAGCGCTTGCCGCACCGTATGCCGTCGTGCTGCGCGGGCGCGTATACGGCGGACGCGGTCCGGTCACCGGTCATCGGTAATTCGTCATCGCGGGCTCACCCGCTTGTTTCCGAACGAGGCGTAAGGTCGAATTCCGTGACCATTCGCCTCGGTTATCAAATGCCCAACTTCAGCTACGGCAAGTCGGTGCGCGAGCTGTTCCCGACGGTCATCGCGCAGGCCAGGGAGGCCGAAGCCGCCGGTTTCGACACGGTCTTCGTGATGGACCATTTCTACCAACTGCCCGGCATCGGCACGCCCGATGAGCCGATGCTCGAGGCATACACCGCATTGGGTGGCCTCGCCACGGCCACGGAGCGAATCCAGTTGTCGGCCTTGGTAACCGGCAACACCTACCGCAATCCGGCCATGCTCGCCAAGACCGTCACCACGCTGGACGTGGTCAGCGGCGGCCGCGCCGTGCTCGGCATCGGCGCGGGCTGGTTCGAGCTCGAGCACCGATCCTTCGGCTACGATTTCGGCACCTTCACGACCCGCTTCGAACGGCTCGAGGAGGCACTGCAGATCGTCCAGCCGATGCTGTGTGGGCAGCGCCCCACCTTCGACGGCAAGTGGTACCACGTCGAGAACGCGATGAACGAGCCTCGCATCCGCGACGACGTGCCGATCCTGCTCGGCGGCAGTGGCGAGAAGAAGACCTTCCGCCTGGCCGCCCGTTTCGCCGACCACCTCAACCTGATCTGCAACGCTTCCGAGCTGCCACGCAAGATCGAGGTTCTGCGTGACCGCTGCGCTGAGGTCGGCCGCGACCCCGCGACGTTGGAGACCAGCTATCTGTGCTTCCTGATGGTGGACGAAGACGGCGACTTGGTCCGCAAGCAGCAGCGAGATTACTTGAGCCGCATGGGTATCGACCTGTCGTCGCTGTCGGAGTCCGAGATAGCGCAGACGCCGGCCGATCGCCAGTTCGTCGGTACGCCGGACGAGGTTGCCGAGCAGCTGCGGACCCGCGTCCTCGACCGCGGCGTCGATGGTCTGATCGTCAACATGGTCTTGAATGGACACGAACCGGGCGCGGTCGAACTCGCCGGACGCACCCTGGCGCCGCTGGTGGGCTGACGAGCGGGAACCGGACGCGAATGCCGTTGGCGCCGGATACAATCGGCCGATGATAGCCCCTCCGTGGCGAGCGTCGTACGGTATCGACGCGCCGTCGGTGCTGCTGTTGCTGGGAGTTCTCGCGGTCGGGTATTTCGCCGCCGCACTGGTGGTGGCGCTGTTCCAGCAGCTGCGTCCTAGCCTGCTGCTCCTGCTGATCGGAACCGTGCTCGCCGCGCAGTTCGGCCTGTTCCTGCACGCGACCCTCCGGGGCAAGTTCCGGGTCTGGGCGGGTCTGCTCGACGACCTCACGCTGCGTGGCGACGAACTGCTGCTCGATATGGGCTGCGGCCGCGGCGCGGTGCTGCTCGCGGCCGCGCGGCGGCTGCCCGCCGGACGCGCCGTCGGCCTGGATCTGTGGTGCTCCGCCGACCATTGCGGCAACATTCCGGCCACCGCCGAGCAGAACGCACTCGCCGAGAACGTCGCCGATCGCATCGAACTGCACACCGGTGACATGACCCGCATGCCGTTCCCGGACGGCGCGTTCGACGTCGTCGTGTCCAGCCTGGCCATCCACACCATCAAGACCGCGCAGGGCCGCGCCGACGCCGTCCGCGAGGCATGCCGCGTCCTGCGGCCCGGCGGCAAGCTGGTCATCGTGGACATCGGTAAGACCAGCGAGTATCGCGCCACGCTGGCCGCGAGCGGCGTTACCGGAGTCACCCACCGCGGCGTTGGTTGGCGGATGTGGTGGGGCGGCCCCTGGGTGCCGACCCGTGCCCTCACCGCCACCGCCCCCGGATAGTCCCGTCACCGCCGCTCGGCGAATCGGTTTCCTGCCTTGCTTCCGCGTGACGGAGCCGAATCGGCCGCTCGTCCGGTCGCGAGCGATGAATTCCGGCAATGGCTCGCGTCTGCATTGCGAGGGCCGGAATCGATCGGAGGCACATATGCGGAAATTGATCGTGACCGAGAACATCACCCTTGACGGGGTGATCGAGGCGACGGACTGGTTCGATGTCGCCGACCGGGAAGGGGTCGATCAGTCCGATCTCGTCGCGGAACTGCGAGAGCAGGCCGCGGCATCGGACGCCGTGCTGTTCGGGCGGGTCACTTTCGAGCAGATGCGTGGGTACTGGCCGAATCGGACCGACGACACCAGCGGAGTAACCGAGCACCTGAACAAGGTGACGAAATACGTGGTATCCGGCACGCTGCGGGAACCGGAGTGGGACAACACGGTGATCCTGCGCGGTCCGCCGGCCGAGGAGATCGCCGTGATCAAGACGGCGCCGGGCCGGGACATCGTCGCCACCGGCAGCATCCGGCTGGTCCGAGCCCTGATCGCCGCCGACCTGGTCGACGAGTACCGCCTGTTCGTCTACCCCGTGGTGCTCGGGACCGGTGAGCGGCTGTTCGCGGGCGCGACCCGGGTTCCGGCGCTGCGGCTGGTCGAGACCCGCCCGTTCCGCTCCGGCGTGGTGCTGCTGAGATATCGCCGCCGATAGTCAGTCGAGCGCGCGGAAGAGGCCCGAAACGACGGCGCGCAGCGTACGGAACACCCCGGGCACCACGTACTCGGTCACTGCCGGCTCGCTGAACTCGGCCGCGATCTCGCGGCTGGTGCTGTCCCTGCGCCTGCGTTTGCGACGGAAGATTCCCATGCTTGCTTATGGCGCATGGGCCGCGAGGTGTGAACACCGGAACGCGATTTCTGGCGCGATCGTCCCGTCTGGCACAATGGACCACCGTCCTTCCGGACAAGTGTCAGCCCGTCTCCGGTTACGTACCGCGCGGCGGTCACACACTCGAAAACGCAAAACCGGGCTCGCAGACCATGCGGGTCGCCGAATTGCGTCGTGACCAACCAACGAAAGGCAGATCAGCAGTGGCTGTTCGCATCAAGCTCACCCGCATGGGCAAGATCCGCAACCCGCAGTACCGCGTCGTCGTCGCGGACGCCCGCACCCGCCGGGATGGCCGGGCCATCGAGTCCATCGGCATGTACCACCCGAAGGAAGAGCCCTCGCTCATCCAGATCGACTCCGAGCGCGTGCAGTACTGGCTGGGTGTCGGCGCGCAGCCGACCGAGCCGGTTCTCCAGCTGCTGAAGATCACCGGTGACTGGCAGAAGTTCAAGGGCATCGACGGCGCCGAGGGCACCCTGAAGGTCAAGCCGTCGAAGCCGTCGAAGCTGGACCTGTTCAACGCCGCGCTGGCCGCCGCCGATAACGAGCCGGTCGCCGAGGCGGTCACCCCGAAGAAGAAGGCCGGCAAGAAGGACGCCGGAGAGGGCGCCGAGGCCGAGGCCGCCGAGTAATGAGCGGGCGTTTCTCGTCCATCCAGCACCCGTCTCGAGCCGTCGATAGACCGGCCGCGACGACGGGGGAGTCGCGTCTCGAGGTGATGGAGCAGTGAGTGCCGTAGTCGCCGATGCCGTCGAGCACTTGGTGCGCGGCATCGTCGCCAATCCCGATGACGTCCGCGTAGAGCTGATCACCGGCCGCCGCGGGCGCACGGTCGAGGTGCACGTTCATCCTGATGACCTGGGCAAGGTGATCGGCCGCGGCGGACGTACCGCGACCGCGCTGCGTACCCTCGTCGCCGGCATCGGCGGCCGGGGCATCCGGGTCGACGTGGTCGACACCGACCAGTAGATGGAACTCGTCGTCGGACGGGTCGCCAAGGCGCACGGCGTGCGCGGCGAACTTGTCGTCGAGGTGCGCACCGACGAGCCCGAGGCACGTTTCGCACCCGGCATCACGCTGCGCGGTCGACTGCCGCGAACCGACGACGTCCGCGACTTCACCGTGGAGTCGGCCCGGGAGCACTCGGGCCGGCTTCTGGTGTTTCTCGCCGGCGTCGCCGATCGCACCGCGGCGGACGCGCTGCGCGGCATGCTGTTCGTGGTCGACAGTGCGGATCTACCGCCGTCGGAGGATCCGGACGAGTTCTACGATTACGAGCTGGAGGGGCTCGAGGTCCGGCTCACCGACGAGACGGTGGTCGGGTCCGTGCGCGAGGTATTGCGTTCCGCGGCGGGCGAGCTGCTCGCGGTGCGTGCCGCAGACGACGGCCGGGAGATCCTGATCCCGTTCGTCACCGCGATCGTTCCCACCGTGTCGCTCGCCGACGGCGTGATCGTCATCGATCCGCCCGAGGGCCTGCTCGACCCGGAATGAGACGCTGGGAGACCCGATCGCGCGGCGCCCACCCGGTCGGTGAGTGCGGCGACAGGAGACAGGCATGAAACTCGACGTCGTCACGATCTTCCCCGAATACCTCGAGCCCCTGCGCACAGCGCTGCTCGGTAAGGCGATCGACAAGGGGCTGATCTCCCTCACCGTGCACGATCTGCGTCGCTGGACACACGACGTGCACAAGTCGGTGGACGACGCGCCCTACGGCGGCGGGCCCGGCATGGTCATGAAGCCGGCCGTGTGGGGTGACGCCCTCGACGAGGTGTGCCCCGACGACGCCCTACTCGTCGTCCCCACGCCTGCGGGTGTGCCGTTCACCCAGGCCACCGCGCACAGCTGGGCCGCCGAGCGGCATCTCGTCTTCGCCTGCGGCCGCTACGAAGGCATCGACCAGCGAGTCTTCGACGACGCCGCCCGGCGGGTGCGCGTGGAGGAGGTCAGCATCGGCGACTACGTGCTGATCGGCGGCGAGGCGGCGGTGCTGGTGATGACCGAGGCCGTGGTCCGTTTGCTGCCCGGCGTGCTCGGCAATCAGCAATCCCACCAAGAGGATTCGTTCTCCGACGGCCTCCTCGAAGGCCCCAGCTACACCCGCCCGGTCACCTGGCGCGGCCTCGAGGTCCCGCCGATCCTGCTCTCCGGCGACCACGCGAAAGTCGCGGCCTGGCGCCGCGAGCAATCCCTCGCCCGCACCCGGGAACGCCGCCCGGACCTGCTCGGGGAGCACGACACGACGCGCGAACCCGGGCGATAGGTCGAATCCGCGCTGCGCCGCGTCGCTGCCGACGTCGTAGCTCCCCGCCCCTTCGGTGCAGCGCCACTACTGCGACGCGGAGGGGACCACCCGGCCGTCAGGGCAGCAGACCGTGGCGGCGCGCCGCCACCACCGCCTCGTGCCGGGAATGGGCGTCGAGTTTGACCATCGCGTTGCGCAGGTAGCTCTTCACGGTTTCCGGTCCGAGTGAGAGACGTTGTGCCACTTCCTGGTTGGTGCAGCCCAGGGCGATCTGAGACAGCACGTCGAGTTCGCGCCGGGACAGTCGCGGACGGTCGGGGTGCGGTTCGCCGACCAGGACGCGGGTGAGTCGTTCGCACACCGCGTGCAGACGTCCGCGCAACCGGTCGTCTTCGGCGGAGCGCGCCATGCCGCGGAGTTCGGCGTGGATGTCGCGCAGTTCCTCGGTGACGGCCGGGGCAGTGCCGGCCGACGGTGTGGCCACCTCCAGCATCCGCAGGCGTCGGTCGACCTCGTCGCGAATGGCGAGCTCGCCGGCCAGGCGGCGAGCGGCTCGAACGACGAGATCCGCGGTGCGGTCACCCAGCGGAGCCGCGCCCCTGGTCGCGGCGTAGAGCACCGCGCGGGAGCGCCGGTCCACGACCACCGGGACGGCGAGCACCGACCGGATGCCTTCGCCGGAGACCGGTCCGTCGTAGTCGTGCGTGATCGAGGACGCGGTGCGGTAGTCCGAGACCGCGGCGGGACGCCCAGAATCCATCACCCGGCCACCGAGCCCCCACGTGCGAACGACAGCCAACCCGCGCAGTCCGTTGGTGAGTGTGCCGACGAATTCCGACAGCAGCAGGGCATCACCGTGCACCTCGCCGCCGAAAGCCACCGGCACGCCCGCGGTGCCGGCCACCCAGCGGATCTCGGCGCGTAATGCGTCGGCGTCGCGGGGACGCAGCAGCGCGGTGTGGGTCATCGAGACTCACCCTTTTTCGGGGGTAGTGGCCAGCGGGATGTGACCCACATCCTATTGCACACCCGCGTTGTGCTGGGTCACAGATGGAGGAGAACCGAAGATGGGCACCGATCCGAATCAGCGGGTGCGCGAGCTGCTGGACTGTTACGACCGCCCTGACGCATCGGCGGCGGACCTGCTGTGCGATCGGCACCCGGCCGACCGGGTCGCCTTCACGATCATCGAGGCCGATCTGTCCTCGACCGACCTCACTTACGGCGAGCTGCGCGAACGCTCGGCCCGATTCGCCGCCGCACTGGCCGGACTCGGCGTCGAGTCCGGCGATCGGGTCGCCACGCTGATGGCGAAGTCGGCGGACCTGGTGGTCGCGCTGCTCGGCATCTGGCGCCGCGGCGCGGTGCACGTCCCGCTGTTCACCGCATTCGCGCCGCCGGCCATCGCGCTGCGGCTGGCGGCCGCCGAAGTGTCGATCGTCATCGCAGACTCCGATCAAGCGTCGAAGCTGGCGCCCGGTCCGGATCTGCCCGCGGATCCGCCCTGGCGGCTGATCGCCTCCGGCGAGGAAGCCCCGGAGGGGGCGGTGCGGATGGCCGATCTGCTCGATAGCCATTCGGCCGACCACCCGAACGCTCGCCCGATCGCGGTCGGCGGCGACGGCCTGCTCGTCCAGTTGTTCACCAGCGGCACCACCGGCACACCCAAGGGCGTCCCGATTCCGCTACGCGCGCTCGCCTCCTTCCACGCCTACCAAGAGTTCGCACTGGATGTCCGGCCCGGCGACGTGTTCTGGAACGCCGCCGACCCGGGCTGGGCCTACGGCCTCTACTACGCCATCCTCGGCCCGCTGGCCACCGGTATCCGCAGCATCCTGCTGCACGCGGGTTTCTCCGCTCCGCTGACCTGGCAGGTGCTGGAGGCCTTCGGCGTCACCAATTTCGCCGCCGCCCCGACGGTGTACCGCGCGCTGCGCGCGGAAAGCGCCGCGCCGCCGGTGCACTCCCGGTTGCGTCGCGCCTCCTCGGCGGGTGAGCCGCTGACGCCCGAGGTCGTCGCCTGGTCGATGGAGCACCTGGGTGTCGCGGTGCGCGACCACTACGGCCAGACCGAGCACGGCATGGTCATCTGCAACGCATGGCGGGAAGACCTCGACACCGAGACTCCGGCGGGCTCGATGGGTCGCGCGCTGCCGGGCTGGTCCTGCGCGGTGCTCGCCGAAGACGCCGACACCATCGCTCCCATCGGCGAAGTGGGCCGCCTCGCCATCGACACCGCGCGCAGTCCGCTGCTGTGGTTCCTCGGCTACCTGGACGCCCCGGAACGCACCGCGCAGCGCTACACCGCCGATGGCCGCTGGTACGTGACCGGCGATGCCGGTTCGCAGGACGCGAACGGATTTTTCCGCTTCTCCGCCCGCGACGACGACGTGATCATCATGGCGGGCTATCGCATCGGCCCGTTCGAAGTGGAGAGCGTGCTCGTGCTGCACGAACAGGTCGCCGAGGCGGCCGTGGTCGGCATGCCGGACGACCTGCGCGGGGAGGTGCTGGAGGCGTTCATCGTGCTGCGCGACGGCGTGGTGGGCAGCCCCGAATTGACGTCCGAACTCCAGAGCCTGGTGAAGCGAAAATTCGCCGCGCACGCCTACCCGCGCAGAGTGCACTTCGTCGCGAGCCTGCCGAAGACGCCCAGCGGCAAGGTGCAGCGGTTCGTGCTGCGGCAGGGAGGGATTCGGTGACGTCGTCGCTCGAACCGCCCCTGCCCAGCTACACGTCCGGCGTTTCCGATGTCCCGCTACTCGGCGACACCATCGGCGGCAACCTCGCTCGTGCCGTCGCGACGTTCCCGGAGCGGGAAGCGCTGGTGGACCGTCCATCCGGACGCCGCTGGACCTACCGCGAACTCGGTACCGCGGTCGATGCTCTGGCCTGCGGCCTTGCCGATCAGGGCATCGGAAAGGGGGACCGGGTCGGCATCTGGGCGCCGAACTGCGCGGAGTGGTTTCTGCTTCAGTACGCCACGGCGAGGATCGGCGCGATCCTGGTCAACATCAACCCGGCCTACCGCACCGCTGAACTGGAATACGTGCTGCGCCAGGCGGGCGTGCGGATGCTCGTCGCGGCCGAGCGGTTCAAGTCCTCGGACTACGTCGCGATGATCGAAAAGGTGCGGCCGGACTGTCCGGCGCTGGCGGCGGTGCTCGTGCTGGGCACACCCGAGTGGGACGCGCTGATCCGCACCGAGATAGACGCCGACCGGCTCACCGCGCTCGCGGCGCGGCTGTGCGCCGACGACCCGATCAACATCCAGTACACCTCCGGTACCACGGGTTTTCCGAAGGGCGCCACGCTCAGCCATCACAACATCCTGAACAACGGCTATTTCGTCGGCGAGCTGTGCGGCTATACCGAACAGGACCGGATCTGCGTCCCGGTGCCGTTCTATCACTGCTTCGGGATGGTGATGGGCAACCTCGCGAGCACGAGCCATGGTGCGGCCATCGTGATTCCGGCGCCCTCGTTCGATCCCGAGGCGACGCTTGCCTCGGTCGAGGCCGAGCGCTGCACCTCGCTCTACGGCGTGCCGACGATGTTCATCGATCTGCTCACCGAACTGGATTCGGCCACCCCGGATCTGTCCACCCTGCGCACCGGCATCATGGCGGGTTCGCCCTGTCCGGTGCAGGTGATGAAGCGGGTGATCGACCGGATGGGCATGCGCGAGGTGTGCATCTGCTACGGCATGACGGAGACCTCGCCGGTCTCCACCCAGACCCGCCGCGACGACGGCATCGACCGGCGCACCGCCACCGTGGGCCGGGTCGGGCCGCACCTGGAGGTCAAGATCATCGATCCCGCAACGGGTCTCACGGTGCCGCGCGGCGAACCCGGCGAACTGTGTACCCGCGGCTACTCGGTGATGCTCGGCTACTGGGACGACCCGGACAAGACCGCCGAAGCCATCGATGCGGCCCGTTGGATGCACACCGGCGATATCGGCGTGATGGACGACGACGGCTACCTGGCCATCACCGGCCGGATCAAGGACATGGTGATCCGCGGCGGCGAGAACATCTATCCGCGCGAGATCGAGGAATTCCTCTACACCCACCCCGACATCCTCGACGCCCAGGTGATCGGCGTGCCGGACCCGAAATACGGCGAGGAGCTGATGGCGTGGGTCCGGATGCGCGAGGGCGCAACACCGTTGGACGCGGCCGCGGTGCGCGAATTCTGCACGGGCAAACTGGCGCATTTCAAGATCCCGCGCTACGTCCACGTGGTCGAGGAGTTCCCGATGACGGTCACCGGCAAGATCCGCAAGGCCGAGATGCGCGAAATCGCCCAAGCGATCCTCACATCAGCAGCGAAACCCACGTCGAATCCGCCAAGCAACAACTGATCTCGCAAGAAACCACGCAGACAACTGATTTCGCAAGAACCACGCAACACCTGATTTCGCAAGAACATGGGTAACTCACCGGGTACCCCCAGAACTCGAGCGGCACTCAACGCAGGACCTGAACGTAAGCCTGGGGTCGCCTGACCTGTACGGCCTGAAGTCCCGGAGAGGCGGAACAGCACGGCCTGAAGACTCGGAGAGGCGGAACAGCTAGTGTCTCCGACGTGACGACAGCGCCCGAGACCGCCAGTGCAGAGTCCAACACGATGGTTCCTCCCGTGCCGCCGCGCTCCGACACCGCGCGCACAGCCAGCGTGAACCGTCGCATCGCCGAGGAGCTCGCGGTGCGCGAGACCCAGGTGCGCGCCGCCGTCGAGCTCCTCGACGCGGGCTCGACGGTGCCGTTCATCGCGCGTTACCGCAAGGAGGTCACCGACGGCCTGGACGACGCGCAGCTGCGCCAGCTCGACGAGCGCCTGCACTACCTGCGCGAACTCGACGAGCGCCGGGCCGCGATCGTCGAATCGATCCGCGGCCAGGGCAAACTCGACGACGCCCTGCATCAGCAGATCCTGCTCGCGGAGACCAAGGCCCGGCTCGAGGACATCTACCTGCCCTACAAGCCGAAGCGGCGCACCAAAGCGCAGATCGCGCGCGAGGCGGGACACGAGCCGGTGGCCGACGCGCTGATCGACGACCCGAACACCGATCCGGCACAGTACAGCGCCGAGCAGCTCGACGGCGCGCGCGCCATCCTGGTCGAGCGCTTCGCCGAGGATGCCGACCTGGTCGGCGAACTGCGCGAGTTGATGTGGAGCCGTGGACAGGTCACTTCGGGCGTGCGCGCGGGCAAGGAGGAGTCGGGCGCGAAGTTCGCCGACTACTTCGAGTTCAGCGAGCCGTTCGACAAGGTGCCCTCCCATCGCGTCTTGGCCCTGCTGCGCGGCGAGAAGGAGGAGGTGCTCACCGTGCACCTCGAGCCGGACACCGAGGAGCCGGAGCCGGGGCAGCGCACCGTTTACGAGGGCCGCATCGCCACCCGCTTCGACATCGCCGACCGGGGCCGCCCCGCCGACTCCTGGCTGCTGGACACCGTGCGCTGGGCCTGGCGCACCAAACTGCAGGTGAGTCTCGGCATCGACACCAGGATGCGGCTGCGCCAGGCGGCCGAGAAGGACGCGGTCGACGTGTTCGCCGCGAACCTGCGCGACCTGCTGCTCGCCGCGCCCGCGGGCACCCGCACGACCATGGGCCTCGACCCCGGCTACCGCACCGGCGTGAAGGTCGCGGTGGTCGACGCCACCGGCAAAGTGGTCGCCACCGAGGTGATCTACCCGCACAAGCCGCAGGGTCAGACCGAGAAGTCGCTCGCGGTGCTCGGCGCGCTGGTCGCCCGGTTCGGCGTCGAGCTCATCGCGATCGGCAACGGCACCGCCTCACGCGAGACCGATACCCTTGCGGTGGAGCTGATCTCGCGCATCGCCGCATCGTCGGACAACCGGGCGAACACGCCGACCAAGATCGTGGTGTCCGAAGCGGGCGCCTCGGTGTACTCCGCCTCGGCCTATGCCTCCCAGGAGCTGCCCGATCTGGATGTCTCGCTGCGTGGCGCGGTGTCGATCGCGCGACGGCTGCAGGACCCGCTGGCCGAGCTGGTGAAGATCGACCCGAAGTCCATCGGAGTCGGCCAGTACCAGCACGACGTGTCCGAATCGCTGCTGGCCCGCTCGCTGGGCGCGGTCGTCGAGGACGCGGTGAACGCGGTCGGCGTCGACGTGAACACGGCCTCGGTGCCGCTGCTGTCGCGGGTTTCCGGTATCGCCGGGTCGTTGGCGGAAAGCATTGTGGCGCACCGGGATCACAACGGCCCGTTCCGCAGCAGGACGGCGCTGCTCGACGTGCCGCGCCTGGGACCGAAGGCGTTCGAGCAGTGCGCGGGCTTCCTGCGCATCCGCGAAGGCGACGACCCGCTGGACACCTCCGCCGTGCATCCCGAGGCGTATCCCGTCGTCCGGCGCATCCTCGAATCGACCGGCCGCCCCGTCGCGGAGATCATCGGCAACACCTCGGTGCTGCGCGCATTGCGCGCCGGCGATTTCACCGACGAGCGCTTCGGTGTCCCTACCGTCACCGACATCATCGCGGAACTGGAGAAGCCGGGCCGCGACCCGCGTCCGGAGTTCAAGACCGCGGAGTTCGCCGCCGGTGTGGAGAAGGTCGCCGACCTGAAGCCGGGCATGGTGCTCGAGGGCGTGGTGACGAACGTCGCCGCGTTCGGCGCGTTCGTCGACGTGGGCGTGCACCAGGACGGGTTGGTGCACGTCTCGGCCATGTCGCACAACTTCGTGAAGGACCCGCGTGAAGTGGTCAAGTCCGGTGACGTGGTCAAGGTGAAAGTGCTCGAGGTGGACGTGGCGCGCCAGCGCATCGGCCTGTCCCTTCGCCTCGACGACGAGCCCGGCGCGCCGGGCAAGGCCGGCGAGAAGCAGCGTGGCCAGGGCGGCCGATCCGGCGGGGAGCAGCGGCAGCGGCAGAATGGGCAGAACAAGCAACAGAGCCAGGGTCGAAATCAGGGACAGGGGCGCGGCGGAAACCAGCGACGCAACGCGCCCCCGCCGAGCGGCGCGATGGCGGACGCATTGCGCAGGGCGGGTTTCGGCCGGTAGTCCGGTGCACGGTAGGGAGTAGGCGGGCATGCGACGGTGGCTCCACGAGGATGTGATCGCCCAAGGGCGGCTGCCGTTGCTGTGCTTCCTCCTCGGGTTCATCGTCGGCTTCCTGTTCATCCGCCTCAGCGTCCGGCTGATCCGGGCGCGGGTGCGCTGGTGGCCCGGGAACTTGCGGGCCGGTGACACCCACATCCATCACATGGTGTTCGGCGTGATCCTGGTGCTCGTGTCCGGCATCGGCATGGTCTTGGTGTACCAGAGCGCGGACACGGCGACGGCCGGCGCGCTCGCCGCGGCCTTCGGCGTCGGTGCCGCGCTGGTCCTCGACGAGTTCGCGCTGATCTTCTACTTGCGCGACGTGTATTGGGAGGAGCAGGGACGCACCTCGGTGGACGCGGTGTTCGTCGCGCTCGCGGTGACGGGGTTGCTGCTGCTCGGCTTTCACCCGCTGTGGTTGCTGGACATCAACGACTTCCGGCGGGACCCGAGCATCGAGGTGCGCGTCTTCGTCGTGGTGTTCGCGGCGGTGAACCTGGCGTTGGCCGCGATCGTCATCGCCAAGGGCAAGATCTGGACCGGCCTGTTCGGCATGTTCTTCCTACCGCTGCTGGTCGTCGGCGCGCTGCGGCTCAGTCGTCCCGGCGCGCCGTGGGCGCGTTGGCGTTACGCCGATCGCAGGCGTCTGATGTACCGGGCCATCGTCCGCGAACGGCGCTATCGCGGTCCCGTGATCCGCGCCAAGATCTTCGTCCAGGATCTGGTCGCGGGGAAACCGGACGTCGACCATGTCCGCACGGCGGCGGAGGCGGAACTCACCCGTACGGTGGTGCCCGCGCCACCGGCTCCGCACCGGCACCACGCGCTGTGGCATGCCGACCACAGCGCGCTGAACTCACCCGCTCCACCGCCCGCGCAGGACGCGATCTCCGGGGAACCGCATCACTGACGGGGTCGGGGGCGGAGGGTGCGGCTCGGCCACTTCGGCTCCGAGGTCCGTGCGACGTCCTGCCTTCGGATTCACCGAGCCCGAGGTCGGCCGGGGTCGTGTACCGGGCCGCTCTCGGCGTAGCGTGCAGGAATAGCCCAACACCCTCCGCTCGGGCCGATTTCTTCCGCGCCGCGCCGATCTGGCACAATACTCAGGTTGCCCTGGGTGGTTGTCGACCCGGCGCACCCCCTAATTCGGAGCATGAACCGGCCGAGCACGCGCAGTGCCGCCAGGGTCCTCTGTTCGCGCGAAACCAGAAGGATGGAAATGAACACCCTTGACTTCGTCGACGAAAAGTCGCTGCGTAGCGACGTCCCCGACTTCCGGCCGGGCGACACGCTGAACGTGCATGTGAAGGTCATCGAAGGCTCGAAGGAGCGCATCCAGGTCTTCAAGGGCGTCGTCATCCGCCGCCAGGGCGGTGGCATCCGCGAGACCTTCACGGTCCGCAAGGTGTCGTTCGGTGTCGGCGTGGAGCGCACCTTCCCGGTGCACAGCCCGAACATCGACCACATCGATGTCGTCACCCGCGGTGATGTCCGCCGCGCCAAGCTCTACTACCTGCGTGAGCTGCGCGGCAAGGCCGCCAAGATCAAGGAAAAGCGCTGAGTTAGCTTTTCGGCACAACGGATTTTCCTCAGCCCGGCATCGAACGTCAGTCTCGGTGCCGGGCTAATCTGTTCGGCGTGGCAGACGAAAGTGGGTCGGTGTCGGTGTCCGAATCGGGCGACGAAGGAACGCGGGGCGGCCGCGCCAAACGCGGCCAGAAGAAGAAGCAGCGGCCGTTCTGGCAGGAACTGCCGATCCTCATCGTGATCGCCGCGGTGATCGCCGCGCTGATGGTCACCTTCGTGGGCAGGCCGTACGTGATTCCGTCGGAGTCGATGGAGACCACCCTGCACGGGTGCGCCGGATGCACCGGTGACCGCATCTACGTGCAGAAGCTGAGCTACTACTGGGGCGACCCGCAGCCGGGTGACGTGGTCGTGTTCGTCGGCCCGCCCTCGTGGAACACCCACTACAAGTCGATTCGTTCGGACAATCCGGCCATTCGTGGCGTGCAGAACTTCTTCTCCTTCTTCGGCTTGGTGCCGCCGGACGAGAACGACCTGGTGAAGCGGGTGATCGCGGTCGGCGGCCAGACCGTACAGTGCTGCGACCCGCAGGGCCGGGTCCTCGTGGACGGCAAGCCGCTGGACGAGCCGTATGCCCGCTATCTCGCCCCGTACGTCCCGGGTCAGCCGTACGGCGCTGGCGGCGGGCGCGAGTTCAAGCCCGTGAAGGTGCCCGAGGGGCATTTGTGGGTGATGGGCGACAACCGCAACCAGTCCGCCGACTCCCGCGCGCACATCAACGACGAACTGCAGGGCACAATCCCCGTGGACAATGTCCGCGGCAAGGCGGTGTTCAAGATCTGGCCGCCCGGCCGGATCGGACCGGTGCACTCGGAGAATCCCCAGACGAACTGATCATCCGGCGCGCAGGATAATTGGATCGTGGGGCAAGGTCGAGTGCCAGTGGGTAACGGTTGGCCGCCGCGCGTGGTGATGCGCAGGGCCGGTGGGTTGCGCACGCTCGAGGCGGCGTTGATTCGCAGTGGTCTCGGGCCGGTCGCCGGGGTGGACGAGGCAGGGCGCGGTCCTTGCGCGGGCCCGCTCGTGGTGGCCGCGTGCCTACTCGCGCCGAAGGCCTATGAGAAGCTGGCCGGCCTCGACGATTCCAAGAAGCTCACCGAGGCCACCCGTACGGAGCTGTACCCGGTGATCATCCGCCTGGCGCTGGCCTACCAGGTCATCGTCATCCCTGCCTGGGAGATCGACTCGATCGGCATCCACGTGGCGAATATCGAAGGAATGCGCCGGGCCGTCGCCGGGCTGGGTCAGGAGCCCGGCTACGTGCTCACCGACGGGTTCCGGGTGCCCGGCATCCCGGTGCCCTCGCTGCCGGTGATCGGCGGCGACGGGTCGGCGGCCTGCATCGCGGCGGCCAGCATCCTGGCGAAGGTCACCCGGGACCGCATGATGGTCGAGCTGGACGAGCGATTTCCGGGCTACGGGTTCGCGGCGCACAAGGGGTACAACACGCCCGAGCACACGGCCGCGTTGCATCGCCTGGGGCCCAGCAGCGAGCATCGCCGCTCCTGGCGCAACGTGCGCGAGGCCGCCGGGCTGCGGCCGGTCGCGGTGGACGCCGAAGAGGCGGACGTCGTCCTGGCAGGCGAACTGGACGAAGGGCTGTCCGAGGAGTTTCAGGACGCCCGTACGGCTGGCCGAGTGGCTACCGATACCGCGCATGCGCGATGATGTCATCACACGACGCGATGCGGCGAGAAGGAGGACGTCCCACCCGATGAGTGCCGAGGACCTCGAGAAGTACGAAACCGAGATGGAGCTCTCGCTGTATCGCGAGTACAAGGACATCGTCGGTCAGTTTTCGTACGTGGTGGAGACCGAGCGCCGCTTCTACTTGGCCAACTCCGTGGAGCTGCGGCCGCAGAACGCGGATGGCGAGGTGTACTTCGAGGTGCGGATGAGCGACGCGTGGGTGTGGGACATGTATCGCCCGGCCCGCTTCGTCAAGCATGTCCGGGTGATCACCTTCAAGGACGTCAACATCGAGGAGCTGGAGAAGCCGGACCTGCGGCTGCCCGAGTGAGCGGCCGGGCAGTTCTCCACAGCAACGCGGTTATCAACAGTATTTCTGATTGCCCAGGTCGGCGGCGCTGAGCTGATTCGGTCCCGGCGCACGCTGGCCGGGTGACAGACAAACAGGCGCTCGGCGCGCACGGGGAGGAACTGGCGGCGGCGTTCCTGCGCGCCGCGGGGATGGAGATCATCGCCAGAAATTGGCGGTGCCGGTACGGCGAGCTGGACCTGATCGCCCAGGACCGAGACGTGACCGCGTTCGTCGAGGTCAAGACCCGTTCGGGCCTCGCATACGGCACTCCGGCCGAGTCGGTCACCTTCGTCAAGCAACAGCGCATCCGGCGCTTGGCCCTGCTGTGGCTGGCCGAGCAGGACGGCCCGTGGCGGCGCATCCGATTCGATGTCGTGTCGGTGCTGCTGGCACGGGGGCGCCCGCCGGTGATCGACCACCTCGCGGCGGTGTTCTGATGGCGCTCGGCCGGGCGCATTCCGTCGCGGTCACCGGCGTGGACGGTCTGCTCGTCGAGATCGAGGCCGATATCGGCCAGGGCTTGCCGTCCGTGCACCTGGTCGGGCTGCCCGACACCGCGTTGCAGGAATCCCGCGACCGGGTGCGCTCGGCGGTGGCGAACTCAGGGGAGAAATGGCCGGACGGCAGGGTGGTCCTCGCCTTGTCTCCCGCGACATTGCCCAAGCTCGGGAGTGTCTACGACCTCGCGCTGGCCGTCGCGGTGCTGGACGCGTCCGACGCGGTCCCTTCCGAGCGGCTCGCGAAGACGGTGCTGCTCGGTGAACTCGCGCTGGACGGGCGGGTGCGGCGGGTACGCGGTGTTCTGCCGGCCGTGCTCGCGGCCCGCAGCGCGGGTTGGTCGACCGTCGTGGTGCCCGCGGTGGCCATGGCCGAGGCCGGGCTGGTGGAGGGCATCCAGGTATTCGGGGCGAGCAGCCTGCGCGGGGTGGTGGCCTGGCTGCGCGGTGAGGGCACGCTCGCCGAACCGGATGGCGGCCTGCCCGATACGGTGCGCCAGAGTGGCGATCTCAGCGAGGTGGTGGGGCAGGAGGAAGCGCGCTGGGCGCTGGAGGTGGCCGCGGCGGGCGGGCACCACTTGCTGCTCACCGGGCCGCCGGGCATCGGCAAAACCATGCTGGCGCAACGTCTTCCGGGGCTGTTGCCCCCGCTCACGGAGATCGAGGCGCTGGAGGTGACCGCGATCCATTCGATGGCGGGCACGCTCGCCGGCGACCATCCGCTGGTCACCGCGCCACCGTTCGTCGCCCCGCACCACTCGACTTCGGTGACCGCGATGATCGGTGGCGGCTCGGGGACCGCCCGGCCCGGCGCGGTCAGCCGGGCCCATCGCGGCGTGCTGTTCCTCGACGAGTGCGCCGAACTCGGCACGAAGGTGCTCGAGGCGATGCGCACACCGTTGGAGGAAGGGGAGGTCCGCATCGCCCGGCGTGACGGCGTGGCACGATATCCGGCCCGATTCCAGCTCGTCCTGGCGGCCAACCCGTGCCCGTGCGCCCCGGCACGCGATGTCGACTGCATCTGCGCGCCGCTTGCCCGCCGCCGCTATCTCGGGAAACTGTCCGGGCCGCTGATGGACCGGATCGATATCTGGGTGCGGATGCACGGGCAGTCCGGGGCCGCGTTCAGTACCGATGCCGCCGAGAGCAGCGAGGTGGTTCGCGGTCGTGTCGCTGTGGCCCGGCGCGCGGCGGCCGAGCGCTGGCGCGAATACGGGTGGCCGACCAATGCGGAAGTCCCCGGTCACGTCCTGCGCCAGAGGTTCCGTCTGCCCCGGGAATCCCTTGCTCCCGTCGAGGGCGCCCTGCGTCTCGGTCGCATGTCCGCGCGCGGAGCCGACCGCGCCATCCGGGTCGCGTGGACCATCTGCGACCTGCGCGGTGGAGACGTGCCGTCGGCGCAGGATGTGCTGGCGGCGCTGAACTTCCGCCAGCGAGGCGCGCAATGAGTGCGGCGCCGTCGCGTGCGGGCGGTGGTGGAAATCCTGCCGCGGCGGGCGGCATGTCCGAGAATCTCTCCTGCCCGGCGTCCGGCGAGGCCGATGCGCGGCGGTTGGCCTGGGTGTACCTGTCGCGAGTGGTGCAAGGCCCGTGTGCGCCGCTGTCGGCGCTGATCGACGCGGTCGGAGTGGTGGAGGCGGCGCGTGCGGTGCGGGAGTGCGCGCTGCCCGAGCCGTTGCGCGGACCGACAGCGCGGCGGCGCGACCTCGACATCGCGGCGCGGGATCTCGAGGTCATCGACCGGATCGGCGGACGAGTGGTGACGCCGGACGATCCGGAGTGGCCCGCTTGGCGCATGCTCGGTCTCGCCCAGCTCGAACCCGGCCGAGATCCAGATGGGGCCGTGCCGCTCGTTCTGTGGGCCCGCGGCCCGCGCTCCCTGCTCGAGTCGAGCGAACGCGCCGTGGCGGTGGTCGGCGCACGGTGCAGCACCGGGTACGGCGACCGCGTGACGGGGGAGATCGCCGGAGATCTCGCCGCGCAAGGATGGACGATCGTGTCCGGTGCGGCCTTCGGGATCGACAGCATGGCGCACCGGGCGGCGCTGGCGGTAGATGGCTCGACGATCGCCGTGCTTGCCTGCGGCGTCGACCGGCCGTACCCGGCGCAGCACGAGCGTCTGCTGGCCGATATCGCCGAGTCCGGCCTGGTGGTCAGCGAATATCCGCCCGGTGTGACTGCGCACAAGCATCAGTTCCTCGCCCGCAACCGCCTGATCGCCGCCCTCGCCGACGGCGTGCTCGTGGTGGAGGCGGGGCTGCGCAGCGGCGCCCGCAACACCGTCAAGTGGGCACGTCGCCTCGGCCGTCCCGCCCTGGCGGTACCCGGCCCGGTGACCTCGGCGGCTTCGGTGGGTTGTCACCGGATGATCCGGGACGGCGAAGCGCTCCTGGTGACTCGAGCGGAGGAAGTCGTCGACGAGGCGGGGCCGCTCCGACTGTCCCTCCCGGAGACCGGGGGAGTGTCCGACCATCCGGACGACCGCCTCGCGGGAGACGAAGCCCTGGTCTTCGCGGCGCTGCCGAGGATCGGCTCTCGATTACCACTCGAGCTGTCCCAGCAGTGCGGCCTGCCGCTTCCCGCGGTCCGCGCGACGCTCCCGGCCCTCGAACTAGCGGGGCTGGTGGCCGCCGACGAAAGTGGTTGGCATCGAACGGCACGCCGCCGCATATGAGTGAGCGAGCACCGTCGCCGATGCGGCAATGGCGTAGCCGTGCGGGTAGCGCGACGGGCGAGTGTGGGCGAAGGTCGATGCAATTCGTTGACGTGGTCTGGGCGGAGCCGTGTGGCGAGAAGGTGCGGGCGGTGAGTGAGCGCGATGGGCGAACGTTGGTGCATTTGCCGATGCGGTCATGGCGCGGCCGTGTGTGCGGAAGTCGGGCAATGGGTGACTGGTGCGCGCGAACCTCGGTGCCGTTCATTGATGTGGCCATGAGCAGTGCGACGGGGAGGCGGCGAGTGAGAGCTGCGGGAACGTTGGTGCCGTCGCCGATGTGGGCATGGCGGCGCTGTGTGGTGGGGAGGTGCAGGCGATGCGTTCGTTGATGTGCTTCTGGCGAAGCTCTGCGCCGGGAGGCGGTGGCGATGGGGAGTGGTGCGGGCGAACGTCGATGCACTCGCTGACGTGGTCGTGCCGGAGTCGAGCGGCAGCGAGGTGCGGATTCGGCGCGGTCACTTGCCAACTGGGGCCGCGGTCGCGACGGTAAGGGGATGGAGGAATTGCCCGAGGATCTGGAAGCGCTGCTGGTGGAGTACGGCAGACACCTGCGGCTCGGCCGCAATCGGTCGGAGCACACGGTGCGGGCGTATCTGGGGGACGCGCGGTCGCTGCTGGACCATCTGTACCTGCGATCGGCCGATTCGGCGATCCGCGAGCTGGACCTGCTGCTGGTGCGGTCCTGGTTGGCGCGGCAAGCAGCGGCGGGCGCCGCGCGAACGACGTTGGCGCGGCGGGCGTCCTCCGCGCGTACTTTCACTGCGTGGCTCACCGGGACCGGGCGGCTGCCGGTCGACCCGGGGCTGCGGTTGGGGTCGCCGAAGGCGCATCGCGTGCTCCCGGCCGTGCTCGGACCACAGCAGGCGATCGGCGCCATGGACGCAGCCCGATCCGGCGCTGCCCAGCGCGATCCGATGGCGTTGCGGGATCGGGCGATCGTGGAATTGCTCTACGCCACCGGCATCCGGGTGAGCGAGCTGTGCGGGCTGGATATCGAGGATGTCGATCGGGAGCGGCGTGTGGTCCGCGTGCTCGGCAAGGGCAACAAGGAACGCTCGGCCCCGTTCGGCGGGCCCGCCGACGAGGCCGTTGGCAACTGGCTGCACTATGGACGTCCCGCCTTCGCCACCGCCGACTCCGGTCGCGCGCTGCTGCTCGGCCGCCGCGGCAAGCGCCTCGATCAGCGCCAAGCCAGAACCGTTGTGCACGAAGTGGTCTCGGCGATCCCCGGCGCCCCCGACATGGGCCCGCACGGCCTGCGGCACACCGCCGCGACCCACCTCCTCGAGGGCGGCGCCGACCTGCGTGTGGTCCAGGAACTTCTCGGCCACGCCAGCATGGCCACCACACAGCTCTATACCCACGTCTCCATCGACCGCCTGAAAAAGGTGCACGACCAAGCCCACCCGCGCGCCTGAGGAGGCGTTGGGAGTATGCGGCCAAGTGTCGATGGGCGACTGGGGTCCCGCGCTCTCATGGGCTGACGTAGTAGTGCATCCAAGCTTTCTGTCCCTGCGCAGTGTGCCAGCCGCCAGGCGCACTATGTACTCGTCGCCAACCGCTTCGTTCGTACATCGCGATCGCCGCCGCGCCACCGGACTCGACGCTCAGCGCGGCACGCTGCCCGCGGCTCGCCGCCATTCGCGCGGCCGCCGCAAGCAAATGGGAACCGACTCCTGCCCGACGTGCGGACGGTACGACATACAGGCGGATGACCCACGCCACAGCGAGCGTGCCGACTGCACCACGCACGGCAATCGGGGTTTCTTCGCCTGCGCCGAGACCGACGTGTCCGACCACTACCCTCGCCTGCTCGGCGACGCGAGCCGCGATGAGCTTCGACGGAGACAGCCAACCCACCGGGTCGGCAGGCCAGGTTTCCGGGTATCGGTCGACGTCGTGTACTTGCCGGAGTGCCGCGGCGCAGTCGTGCGCATCGGCAGCGGTCCGTGGTCGGATGATCACGCACATCCGACTATGCTGCCCTGCCGCCGACACCGCTTACTCGTCCGTCGTTGCGGCAATTTCCGACTATCAGTCTGTTTGGTGGCATGCATGCGGAGTCCAAGTATTCCTTTCCCTCGTCTGTGTACAAGATCGCGCCGATCTAGTCGAATTCCGGTGTGATCAGCGCCGAGAGGGCGCACTCTGGAAGTTGCGTATCAGTGCCCGCAATCCATGACGTACTCCGAGTGGGAAATAGCCGATGTCTACGTCGAGCGGACCACAGGCTCTGCATCGCGGACTGTACTCACTGGCAGGTCAGCCCGCGCTGCCGCTTCCGGCCGCGGGATCGGCGCTATCCCAGCCCACGGGGCGGGGCACGTGGCGCGAAATTCCTCTGAATGGTGACGCGCCCACCGTGACGATCGGGCGGTCGAACGCGGCCGATATCACCGTGCCCGCCGACGCGACCGTTTCTCGTCTGCACGCCATCATCGAGCGAGTCTCCGGCTGCTGGATCATCATCGACGACGGGTTGTCGAAGAACGGGACTTTCGTCAACGGCGAGCGTGTCGGCGGGCGACGCAAACTCAGTTCCGGTGACAGAATTCGCGTGGGCCGATCACTGCTTGTTTTCCGAGACGGCGCATCGTCCGAGGAGGAAATGACGATCGCCCTTTCTCCCCTGCTCATCCGGAATTCGCTGACCGACGCCCAAATTATGGTTCTCAAGGCGCTCTGCCGCCCGTACGACGCACGGAGTGCGTATTCGTACCCCGCATCGAACGGCCAGATCGCAAGCGATCTGTGCCTGACTGTGTCGACGGTCAAGACGCACATGCGGGCGCTGTTCCAAAAATTTCGCGTCCCGGACCTGCCGCCGAATCAGAAGCGCTCGTTCTTGGTCGAACGCGCGATCGAAAGCGGCGTGATAGTCGATCACGAGCAGTAAGTGCTATGGCTGGACGATCCCGGCAAGCGTGTGTCCGGCACGGTGCCCGGCTAGATCGGTCTGAAACCCGCTCCAGCGTCGCCGCGCGCGTTCACATCGTCCAGGATGTCTTTGATGTTCACGCCGATCTCCGGACCGAGGCACGGCACGCCCAAGTAGCCATTGACCATGCCGACGAGTGTTGTCCCGACTACGACCGGCCCGCCGGAATCGCCCTCCGCGACACATGTTTGGGTCCAGGTCGCATTGCCGTATGTGAACGCGTCGCCGTAGGTCAACCCGCAGGTCCGGCCGGTGGTCCGACCTTCTTTGCAGGCGATGTCCGGGAATCGGGGAGGTCCGCCCACGCCGGTGATCGTCGTGCCGCCCACAGTGTTCGCGGGCGCGACCTTGCCCTGGTCGAACACGATCACGGCGTAGTCGAGACTGCTGTTGGTGTAGGCGAAGGTGCCGACCACGCCGCCGTCACGGTTGGCATCGGCCACGACCGTCGCTCCCGGTTCACCACAGTGACCCGCGGTGAACCCGACCAGCCGACCGCCGGAGTCGCGCCCGATCGTGGTGAGGGTGCAGATGTTCTGATTGCCGACGACGATGCCGGAGCCGCCGCCCAGAACGGGCCCGGTCTCGGCGTGCGCAGCCCCTGATTGCGCCCCGAACAGCGTCGCGACTGCGGCGAGTGCCGCGGCAGCCCCCACGAGTTTCCTGAACATGGCCATTCGATGATTGAACCGCACTTGTCCGTACTTCAGGGGGTATATGTCCGCGCGTTACCCGAATAGATATGCACGCGTTCCCCTACCGGGCGCGTCGGTGGGACGGACAATATCGTCATTCGCCCTGTGCCGTGGAGCCCGGTTGGGGATTGGCAGAGACGAGACGCCTCGGGGTTACGGCGCGGCCCGTGGCGCTCTCGTCCTCAGCGCCCTTCTGTCGAGTGCGGTCAAATGGCGCACACGAACACGGCGACCGCGTTGACGACCGGCGGAAGGAGCAACAATGGGGCGCAGAATATGCCCAGAGGCCAGAACAGGCCCAAGGTAGCGGGCTCGACCTGAGTCGGAACCGCCGAATTATCCGCCACGGGCGCCGGTGCTACGTCCGGGGCTGCGGAAGCAAATCCGGAACCGAGGGCGATGACCGGTGCGACCGCTACTGCCGCCGCTGTCGCGCGCATTTTGTTCGTGATCATGATTTCTCCTGCGACTGATTGATTCACAAGCCCTCGTCTACTGAAGGCAGGCAGAATGCGAACACACCACCAACTCTGCTCGGAGGGCGCGCAGGAGACCATCAGCCCCCGGGTCGGAATCATTCATACCGCCGGGTAATGCGCCACACCGACATTGTGCCCGGCTCGATCGGCCGCAGCCGTGGAGGTCGGCGGCGCCACGATGATCGGGTGATCAATCACCGGACCACTGCGGGCCGCCGACTCCGATTACCCGTTGGTGACCGCGGCGGGTTCCGGCTGCTCGGCCGGTTCCGGCCGCCGGACGCGCAGCAAGGCCGCGCCGAGCAGAGCGGCGGCGATGCTGAATCCAGCGCTGATCCAGGCCCCGGTGGACATCGCGGCGGTGAAGGCGTCCTTGGCGGGCTCGAGATAGCCGAGCTGAAATGCCGCGCCGATGGATTCGCGCGCCGCGTCCGGGGCGTCCGCGGGCATGTTCGAAGTGAACACACCGGCCAGCACGCTGCCCAGGATCGCGATGCTGATCGCCATACCGACCTGCTGCAGCGTGTCGTTCATCGCGGAGCCCACACCGGCGTGTTCGAGCGGGATGGCGCTCATGATGGCGGCGTACGCAGCTGGACCGGCCAAACCGCCGCCCATGCCCATCACCAGCATGCTGACCAGGATCCACAGATACCCGCTTGCCACGGCGAGGATGCCGAACGCGGCGCCCATGACGAGCAGGCCGGAGACGATGAGCGTCTTGTTGCTCAGGGTCTTGCCGAGTGTCGCGCCGAGGCCGTTGCAGACGGCCGCTGCGATGGCGTAGGGCAACAGCGCCAGGCCCGCCTTCATCGGCCCGTAGCCGAGCACGAACTGCAGGTACTGGGTGAGCATCAGCATGACCGCGCCCATGCCGAAGACCATCAGCAGCAACGTGAAACAGGTGCCGGTGAAATCACGGCTGCGGAACACCGCCAACGGCAGCATCGGATGCGCCGACCGGCTCTCCCACACGACGAAGGCGAGGGCCGTCACCACCGCCAGCACGATCATGCCGATATTCCATTCCCGCTCGATGATCACGTAGACGGTCGCGCTGAGCGCCACGATGGAAAACACCACGCCGACGAGATCGACGGGCCGTTGCTCGCCGGTGGTTTCCGGCATCAGCGCCAAGGCCGCCACGATCGCGAGCACCGCCACCGGGATGTTGAGCAGGAACACCGAACCCCACCAATAGTGCTCGAGCAGAAAGCCGCCCAGCGTCGGTCCGGCGACGATGCCGACCATGGAGACCGTGGACCACGCCGCCATCGCCGTGCGGCGTTCGTCCTCGGCGAAGGTGGTCATCAGGATCGACAGGGTCGACGGCATCAACAGCGAGCCGCCGACGCCCATCGCGGCGCGGGCGGCGATCACCTGCCACGGCTCGCTCGCCAGCACGGCAGCAAGCGACGCGACGCCGAACACGGCCAGGCCGGTGATCAGCGCGCGGCGCCTGCCGAACCGGTCGGACAGGCTTCCGGCGGTGAGCAGGAGCCCGGCGAACACCAGCACGTAGGCGTCCAGAATCCACTGCACGTCCGACGGTGTGGCGTCCAGCTCCCGAATCAGTGACGGGATCGCGAGATTGAGCACGGTGCTGTCGAGCATCAGCACCAGCAGGGACAGACAGAGGACCCCCAGGACCCACCAGCGGCGGGGGTCTCGTACAACGTTCGATTCCACTCGCACAGCGTACGAGAAACTCGCACAGTGTGCGAGTGAATATAGAATCAGAGGGTGACCAAGCAGTTCGCGTCGGTATGGACCAGGGAACCGCGCCAGCCCAAGACCTCTGGGCTGCGCCGCGAGCAGATCATCACCGCGGCGGTCGAGATACTCGACGCCGAGGGGCTGGAGTCGCTGAGCATGCGCAAGCTCGGCGCGAAGCTCGGCGCGGGCGCGACCAGCCTGTACTGGCATGTGGCGAACAAGGAGGAGCTGCTCGAGTTGGTGCTCGACCAGTTCTGGGGCATGGTGCAGATCCCGGAGCCCGAGCGGGCGTCCTGGCGCGAGCTGCTGACCACCTTCGCCTACAGTCTCCGCGCGACGATCCGGGACCACTCGTGGATGGCGTCGCTGGTCGGGCAGCTGCCCAGCATCGGCCCGAACTCGCTACAGCTGAGTGATCGCCTGCGGCGCGCGTTCGTCCAGGCGGGCTTCCAGGGGGTGGACATCTATCTCGCCAGTGGAACGGTGATCAGTTTCGTCCTCGGTCAGGTGCTTCCGGAGATCGCGTGGCAGAAGGCCTCGGCCGAAATCGACACCGACGGCATGATGCGCGTGATGGATGAGCTTGCCGGTGACTATCCCGACATGCTCGCGGACTACCGGGCGACGGTGCCGACCGATCCGGAGGTCGGGCGTGCGATGGCCTTCGATTTCGGCTTGCTCTGCGTGCTCGACGGGTTGGCGGCCCGCCTGCGCAACACGCCGGGGTCCGCGTAGTCACTCGCCGCCGCATCGCATGCGCCTGAATTGAAACAAGTTCGGATCATGTAGCAGCGTATCTAGAACCGTATTGTGTGAGTGATCTGATACGTGTTCTATCGATATGATCGGGCGGAAAGACCGCTCCGCATGGCGACGCGGCACACGGTTGCGCCGACGGCAGAAGGGTGTTGACGTGAGCACGCATACCGTTCTCGGCCGTGAAGTGCGGATGCCCGTGCGCATCAGGCTCGCGCACGCGTTCATGGCAACCTACCTGGTGCCCGCCGCGGCGGCGCAACGGCTCATCGACTATTCCGGCCTCCGTGTTCTGCGGCTGCCGGGTGGACGGGCGATGTGCACGCTGGTGTTCGTCGACTACGTCGATGGCGATCTCGGTCCCTACAACGAGTTCGGCGTCTCGTTCATGGTGCGCCACCACACCGCCAGCGCGGCAGCCGGTGGCCCGAAAGATCTGGTGACCGGACGGTCTGGCGTGCTGATCCATCGGCTGCCCGTCGACGGCGATTTCACGCTCGCCGCGGGCCGGGGTATCTGGGGATTCCCCAAGGAACTGGCCGAGTTCGTCGTCGACCACGGTGGCCGGACGCGCAGCGGTGCGCTGCATCAGAACGGACAGTTGATCGCAGATCTGACCGTCCGCCCGGGGTTCGTGACACCGGCCGGTCGCGCGCCCGCGTCCTCCCTCGACGCCTACTCGCACATCGACGGGATCACTCGCTGCACGCGCTGGCAGATGCGGCCCTCCGGTATGCGAGCGCGTTTCGGTGGGGCGAAGCTGACCTTGGGCGATCACCCCATCGCGGAAGAACTCCGGTCGATCGGTTTGCCGCGGCGCGCGCTGATGTCCTCGGCCGTCCCGCGCCTGGCCATGACGTTCGAGGACGCGGTCGCGATCTGACACATCTCGCACATAACCACCGGATCACGGGCGCGCCGGGCGCGTGGACGGCCCCTGGGCCTCCGGTTACGCTGACGTAGCGGATCGTTTGCCAACGCTACGAGCGATGGAGTGATGCCCGTGATCGCCGCCGAGCAGCGCAGTGTTGTCGATCAACGCTGTGAACTGGGCCGGTCACCTGAGGCGGTGCGGCAAGCGCAGAGCGGTCTTTGTTCGCGGGGCAGGACGTGGGGGTTCTCCAGCCCGGCTGTCAGCGCGATTCGGCTTCCATCTGGCTACCCCGTAGCCGCGACGACCAGTGGGGTCGCCTGGTGGGAAATGCGGTGGTCGGTACCCGGCATAGTGTCCCTGTCATCGGTAGGCGCGCGGCTGGAAGGCCGCGGTCTCCCGCCGCTCGACGTAGCGTTGTGTGGCGTGATGATCGTTCACGGGCGGCCATGCCCCGGAAGCCGCGGGTGCACCGATGCCGAGCACACCGCGACGCGAGCCGAGGCGGCGTGACGCTGCCGAATCCCGATGCCGAATCCGAAGAGGGCGAAGAGGAACTCGACTACCGCTTCACGCTCGCGAACGAACGCACCTTTCTGGCCTGGATGCGCACCTCGCTGGGTTTGCTCGCCGGTGGTGTGGCGGTGCACACGCTGGTGCAGCCGTTCCGGATGGCCGGGTTCCGGCGTGCGATCGCGCTGAGCTGCGTGGTTCTGGCGACGGTGGTCGCGGTCGGCGCGTACGCGCACTGGCGGCGCGTCGGCGTGGCCATGCGGCGGGGCAACCCGTTGCCGGACACCGTGCTGGTACCGATCCTGTCAGCGGGTATCGCGATCGTGTCGGTGTTGGCGGGCCTGGCGGTGCTGCTGCGATGAGCGCGCCACACCTGGCCGCCGAACGCACCGCGCTGGCGTGGCGGCGCACCGCCGTGTCCGCGATGGTGGTCGGCACGCTGTTTCTGCACTACGCCCTCGACAGCGGGTGGCGTCCGGCCGCGATCGCGCCCATCGTTGCCGCGTTCGCGATGGTGGCGCTGACCGGTGCCTGTTACCTGCGCAATCGCAGCCTGCGTCAAGGTCGGTACACACACGGTGACCGCATCGTCGCCGCGGCGGCGGTGGCCGTCACCATGGTCGCGGTCGCCGCCGCAGCAGCCGGTTTTCTCGATCCACGTCCGTGAAGGGGTAGGGACACAGCATGGTTGGTCGACACGCGAGGAGGACGACAATGAGCACAGCTAGCGAGCCGAGCGGCTTCATCGTCGCGGAGCATCAGCGTGCCGCCACCGCTCTGCCACCGGCCGACGCCGCCGATCTGGCCGACGCGGAACGCGGCTTCATCGCCGCGCTGAAACCCGGCGTGGTCACCTCCGACGACGGAACCGTGGTGTGGGACAACGACTCCTACGCTTTCCTACGGGAACCCTGCCCGGCGTCGGTCCATCCCAGCCTCTGGCGGCAGTCCGGGCTGGTCGTGAAGCAGGGCTTGTTCGAGGTCACGGAAGGCATCTACCAGATCCGCGGGCTGGACATTTCCAATATGACCCTGGTCGAAGGCGAAACCGGTGTGCTCGTGATCGATCCGCTGATCTCCGCGGAGACCGCTGCGGCGGGTCTCGCGCTCTACCGCGCGCACCGCGGCGACCGTCCGGTGTCCGGTCTGATCTACACCCACTCGCACGCCGACCATTTCGGCGGCGCGTGGGGAGTCACGACCGCCGACGAGGTCGCGGCCGGCCGCTGTCCGGTGCTGGCGCCCGCCGGTTTCCTGGAACACGCGGTGGCCGAGAACATCTACGCGGGCACGGCGATGGCGCGCCGTGCGGGGTACATGTACGGCGCGGTGCTGCCGCGCGGCCCACTCGGCGCGGTGGGCGCCGGGCTCGGTCAGACCACCTCGGTCGGAGCCGTCACGCTGATCCCTCCGACCGTCGACATCACCAGGACGGGACAAGAGGAGACGGTCGACGGGATACGGATGGTCTTCCAGCTCACGCCGGGCACCGAGGCTCCCGCCGAGATGAACTTCCACTTCCCCGACCGCCGCGCGCTGTGTATGGCGGAGAACGCGACCCACACCATGCACAACGTGCTCACGCTGCGCGGCGCGCTGGTGCGCGACGCCCACGTCTGGGCGAGGTACCTGACCGAGGCGATCAATCTCTTCGCCCGCGAGTCCGACGTCGTCTTCGCATCGCACCACTGGCCGACCTGGGGTACGTCGCGCCTGGTGGAGTTTCTTGCGCTGCAACGTGATCTGTACGGATACCTGCACGACCAGACGGTGCGGCTGCTGAACCAGGGATACGTCGGCGCGGAGATCGCCGAAATGCTGACGCTCCCACCGGCCGTCGAACAGGCATGGCACGCGCGTGGCTATTACGGCTCGGTCAATCACAACGTCAAAGCCATCTACCAGCGCTACATGGGCTGGTTCGACGGCAACCCCGCCCATCTTTGGCAGCATCCCCCGGTCGAATCCGCCCGGCGGCACGTGGAATTCATGGGTGGTGTGGAGGAAGTGCTGCGCAAGGCGCAGGTCTCGTACGACGGCGGGGACTACCGATGGGTGGCGCAGGTGCTCGACTATGTCATCTTCGCCGATCCGGACAACGACGCAGCGAAGGAATTGCAGGCCAGCACCTTCGAGCAGCTCGGGTATGGCGCGGAGAACGCGACCTGGCGCAACTTCTATCTCAGCGGAGCCTACGAGCTGCGCTACGGTTCGTTCGGCACACCGACCAAGGCCGAATCGCCGACTGTGGTCGCCGCGCTGACCATCGACCAGATCTTCGACGCCTTGGCATTGCGCGTCGACGGCCCCAAGGCGTGGGACCATCGGCTCGTGACGGACTGGATCCTCACGGATGAGGTCCGCACACACCGGCTCGAGCTGCGCAACGGACGTTTGACGCACTTCGATGTCGCTCCCGGCATGATCCTTCCGGAACCCGACGCGACGTTCACACTGGCCAAAGCCACGCTGATCCGAGTGCTGCTGGCAGGGGAAGATTTCGGCGTCGCGGCGGCCGCGGGCGACATCGTCATCGAGGGAGATGTCACCAAACTCGCCGAACTGGTCGATATCTTCGACGCCCCGGACCCGGATTTCGCCATCGTCACGCCGTAATCGTTCGGCAGACGTGCTCGGTCAGGGGCTGGCGCGACTGCGTCGGTCGACGATTTCGGCAGCCGGACGGCCGGGTGGGTGAACCGACGTGGTCGACGGATCGGCGGGGAATGCGCGCGGAATAATCGGTCGATCCGAAATGCTCGGTTGCCTACGGTGTTGCTCATGTCCACCGAGTCGATCGGCCGCCCCCCGCTGCGGGAGCGGATGCGTGCGGGTTTGTCCGCTGCCATGAAATCCCGTGACCGCGCGGCTGCTTCGGCGCTGCGCTCGGCATTGGCCGCCGTCGACAACGCCGAGGCCGTCGACGTCGCCGAGCATCGGGCGGGCGCACTGGAAAACAGTGCGACCGGGCTCGGTGTCGCCGAGGTCGCACGCCGGCAATTGACCGAACAGGACATCGAGCAGATCGTGCGGGCCGAAGTCGATGAACGTCGCAAGGTCGCCGGGCAATACGAGTCGCTCGGCCAGACCGACCGCGCCGCGACTCTGCACGCCGAAGCGGAGGCGCTGACCGGCCTGCTGTAAATCGCCGCTGCGCCGCCAGGTCTCCGATCGGTTGGCATCAGGTCGATTGTGCGCGGGCAGGAATCCGCCGCACATCCACCGCGGGGTTCAATGCCCGCCAGGATGCTGGTTCGGCCACTTCGTCAGACGCGGGCTGGAGAACAGCTCGGCAGAACTCGAGCTGCTGCGGCCCGCGCTCAGACGGATCTCGGCAAGGCCGCGATGTATCTGCCCGCGACGAATCGCTGGATGAGCCGCACGACCGGTCCGCCGAGTCGCGTGTACCAGGCGGCGGGGCGGGAGAATGCGATGACCAGTCCGTACACGGTTTCGTCGGCCGAGTCGTATTCGACCGCGAACAGTTCCTCGCCTGCTTCCGGATGTCCCGGCAATGTTCCATAGGCGAAACCTTGCCGGTCGGGTTCGCCGAGCACGTACACCACGCGGCACGGCGCGGTGATCCCGACCGGACCGACCCCGAGCCGCACCGTGATGGCGGTGCCGGGCTCGGCAGTCGGAGTGTCGGCGTATCGGAAGATCCCGGTGCCTTTCTGCATTCGATAGCTCAGGATCTCCGCACCCGCGTGCTCGAACAGCGCGCGACCCCGGCCGATCGCACGCCGCAGCTGAAACCGGTGATATCCCTCCGGTAGCACGTCCTTGGTCGCACCCACTTCGCGATACGTGAACGGTGGCCGCTCGTGCCCATCCTCCATGCGTCGATCTTCACCTCCCACTGCGCCGCTTCGCCACTTCGAGCCTCACACTGGCGATCCGCCGCTCGTCGGGCTTCGGCCTCCGTGCAGCTCCGATGGCATGTGGAGGCCGTGTATGTACGTCGAGATTCGCGCGGAATTCGTGGGTGGGTCCTGCCATCGCACCAACCTGATGCCAGGCGCGGAATCGGGACCCTGCTTCGCCGTAGACCGTGCATGCGTCGGCACGGGTTTGAGCCGCAGGGGAGTCAGATGGAGGAGTCCGAGCGGGTCCAGGTATTCGCGCCCGCGACGGCCACGGCCGCCTTCAGCTCGCGCTCCCCAGTGCAGGCACGGCGTCGCGCAGCCCGGGTGGCCGGACTCGAGTGTGCCGATCCGGGAGCCGCGCCCCACCCGCTCGCCCACCGGCACCTCCGCGCGAACCGGCTCATAGGTCGTGCGGAGGCCCCCCGGGTGATCAATCGACACGACCGGCTTGTCGGCCACCGTTCCCGCGAACACGACTATCCCTTCTCCTGCGGAGAGCACGGGCTGCCCCTCGCCTCCGGCCAGATCGACCCCGCGATGCCCGGGCAGCCAGTCGTGCGTGGGCTTGTCGAAGCGCCGCACCACCGCGGGCCGCGGTTGCAGCGGCCAGCCGAACCGGCCCTCGGGCGCCGCGGTGGCCAGCGGCTCCATCGAGACGACCGCGACGACGCAGACTCCCAGCACCCACCCGAGATGCCCACGTAACCCCGCGCCGTTCGACAGCGTCATCGGGACCGGGTCGGGACCACAGCGGAAACCGCCACGCGCACGGATTCGGCCTGGTCACACGAGGGCACTCCCGATGACGCGGCGTTCGGCCCAGGATCAGGGTCCTCGCCGCCTGCCTCGGACTGCCGGAACGGCGCGCGGCGTAGCAGCCCGGGAAGGGATGGCAGGCAGACGGAACCCGCGCACGCCCCGAGCGCAGGTTCCGGGATGTGGGGATGAGCCGCGACCGGTGGTGCGGAGACCACGCCGAGAGCGAACAACAGCGGGATGAGCAACGTCGTCACTGTGGAGATCGGTTTCATGCCTCCACTCTGGTGCGGCGCGGGTGTCGCGGAGCGTCCGAAACAAGGAATGTGGATAACCTGCTCCACTGTGAAAAGTCGGTGTTCCTCCTGGTCGAAGGCTCTGGCTCGGACCGATTTAGGTCTGGATGCCCGCAGGCCGTAGACTGATCGAGCGGTCTGTGCGTGCACGGACCGACTTCGCGCGCCACCCGTGCTTGTTCGTAACGGCGCTGTTCGATCGAGCTCAACAGCTTTGGGTTCGCGGCAGCGTGTTCGCCAACAGGGAATCGCCGGCTGGTCCCACCCTCGCGGTCGGGTCCGACGATTCGGCGGCGCCAGGGCAGCGAATCGCCGATTCGCTGCGTCAACCGGCAAAGGAAAGAGAGATACGAGAGCTATGGCTGTCGTAACCATGAAGCAGCTGCTCGACAGCGGCGCACACTTCGGGCACCAGACGCGGCGCTGGAACCCGAAGATGAAACGGTTCATCTTCACCGACCGCAACGGCATCTACATCATCGACCTGCAGCAGACGCTGACCTACATCGACAAGGCCTACGAGTTCGTCAAGGAGACCGTCGCCCACGGTGGCACCGTCCTCTTCGTCGGCACGAAGAAGCAGGCCCAGGAGTCGATCGCGGCCGAGGCGACGCGCGTCGGGATGCCGTATGTCAACCAGCGCTGGCTGGGCGGCATGCTCACCAACTTCTCCACCGTGCACAAGCGCCTGCAGCGCCTCAAGGAGCTCGAGGCCATGGAGCAGACCGGTGGCTTCGAGGGTCGCACCAAGAAGGAAATCCTCATGCTGACGCGTGAGATGAACAAGCTGGAGCGCACCCTCGGCGGTATCCGCGACATGCAGAAGGTGCCCTCGGCCATCTGGGTCGTCGACACCAACAAGGAGCACATCGCCGTCGGCGAGGCGCGCAAGCTGAACATCCCGGTCATCGCGATCCTGGACACCAACTGCGACCCCGACCTGGTCGACTACCCGATCCCGGGTAACGACGACGCGATCCGCTCCGCCGCCCTGCTGACCAAGGTCGTCGCCTCCGCGGTGGCCGAGGGCGTGCAGCAACGCGCCGGTCTGTCCGCGGGCGACGAGAAGCCCGAGGCGGGCGCTGGCGAGCCGCTGGCCGAGTGGGAGCAGGAGCTGCTCGCGCAGGCCGCCCCCGGTGCCGAGGCCGCCGAGACTTCGGCTGAGGCCTGAGACTCGTAACCACCGCGGCGCGAGCGACGGTCCCGGAGGCGGTAGCCTGCGTAACCACGGAGGGGCCCCGCGAACGCCGCAATTCAGACACTGTTTCGGCGGCGATCACGAGCGAGTGCCATCGTGGTCGCCGCTGCCAGAAACTCACACTTCTCAAAGGAGGCTCGCCGAGAATGGCGAACTACACCGCTGCCGATGTGAAGCGGCTTCGGGAGCTGACCGGCTCCGGCATGATGGACTGCAAGAACGCGCTGGCCGAGACCGACGGTGACTTCGACAAGGCCGTCGAGCTGCTGCGCATCAAGGGCGCGAAGGACGTCGGCAAGCGTGCCGAGCGCACCACCGCCGAAGGCCTCGTCGTCGCCAAGGACGGCGTCATGGTCGAGATCAACTCCGAGACCGACTTCGTCGCGAAGAACGCGGAGTTCCAGCAGTTGGCCGAGCAGGTCGTCGCCGCGGCGGCGGCCGCCAAGCCCGCCGACCTGGAGACGCTGAAGGCCCTGGACCTGGGCGGCAAGACCGTCGATGAGGCCGTGCAGGCCCTCGCCGCGAAGATCGGCGAGAAGCTCGAGCTGCGCCGGGTGATCTCGCTGGACGGCCCGGTCGCCACCTACCTGCATAAGCGTGCCTCGGACCTGCCGCCCGCCGTCGGCGTGCTGGTCGAGTACACCGGTGCGGGCGACGCCGCGGCCGAGGCCGCTCGCGCTGCCGCCATGCAGGTGGCCGCGCTCAAGGCCAAGTACGTGACCCGCGACGAGGTTCCGGCCGACATCGTGGAGAACGAGCGCCGCATCGCCGAGCAGACCGCTCGCGAGGAGGGCAAGCCCGAGGCCGCGCTGCCGAAGATCACCGAGGGCCGCGTGAACGGCTTCTTCAAGGACGTCGTGCTGCTGGAGCAGCCGTCGGTCACCGATTCCAAGAAGACCGTCAAGGCGCTGCTGGACGAGGCCGGTGTCACCGTCACCCGCTTCGCCCGCTTCGAGGTCGGCGCGAACTGAGTCGCCGCACCCCCAGCGTGCAGGGCCCCCCGTCGACCGAGTGAACGCCGGTTGACGGGGGGCCTTCTGCTGCCGCTCGAATCGAATAAGGCAGGATAGGTGCCGCTCCGCCTTGTTCTACGTCACAGGCGCCTGCCGTGAGCACCGAATCGCCGGAAGAACGACAATCCACCGCCGAAGGAGACTGGAGACCCATGACGGACCCGGGGACCGATCGCCCAGGATATCGGCGGGTGCTGCTCAAACTGGGCGGGGAGATGTTCGGCGGAGGCAAGGTCGGGCTGGACCCGGATGTCGTGCAGACGGTCGCCGAGCAGATCGCCGAGGTGGTCGCCAGCGGCGTCCAGGTGGCCGTGGTGATCGGCGGCGGGAACTTCTTCCGCGGCGCGGAGCTCGAGGAGCGCGGCATGGAGCGCGCCCGCTCCGACTACATGGGCATGCTCGGCACGGTGATGAACAGCCTTGCGCTGCAAGACTTCCTGCAGCAGCAGGGGGTGGACACCCGGGTGCAGACTGCGATCACCATGGGACAGGTGGCCGAGCCGTATCTTCCGCTGCGCGCCAAGCGGCACCTGGAGAAGGGGCGCGTGGTCATCTTCGGGGCGGGCATGGGCATGCCGTATTTCTCCACCGACACCACCGCCGCGCAGCGCGCCTTGGAGATCGGCGCGGACGTGGTTCTGATGGCCAAGGCGGTCGACGGTGTGTTCACCGCGGACCCGCGCGTCGACGAGACCGCGACCATGTACTCCGAGATCACCCACAAGGAGGTCATCGAGCGCGACCTCAAAGTCGCCGACGCGACAGCCTTCAGCTTGTGCATGGACAACCAGATGCCGATTTTGGTGTTCAATTTGTTGACCAAGGGCAATATCGCCCGCGCGGTCGCCGGTGAGAAGATCGGCACATTGGTTCGGTCCTGATACCCCGCGGACCGCGGATCATGACATGACGACGCTGTGGAGGAAACGGCCGTGATTGAAGAAGCGCTCTTCGACGCCGAGGAGAAGATGGAAAAGGCCGTCTCGGTGGCGAAGGACGATCTCGGAACCATTCGCACCGGTCGGGCGAATCCGGGCATGTTCTCCCGGATCGTCGTCGACTACTACGGCTCGCCGACCCCGATCACCCAGATGTCCAGCATCACGGTGCCGGAGCCCCGCCTGGTCGTGATCAAGCCCTACGAGGCGAACCAGCTCGGGCCGATCGAGACCGCGATCCGCAACTCGGACCTCGGTGTGAACCCCACCAACAACGGTGACATCATCCGGATCTCGGTGCCGCAGCTGACCGAGGAGCGCCGCCGCGAGCTGGCCAAACAGGCCAAGGGCAAGGGGGAGGACGCCAAGGTCGCCATCCGCAACGTCCGGCGCAAGGCCATGGACGAGCTGTCGCGCATCCAGAAAGATGGCGAGGCGGGGGAGGACGAGGTCGGGCGCGCCGAGAAGGAACTCGACAAGACCACCGCCAAGTATGTCGGACAGATCGATGAACTGGTGAAGCACAAGGAAGTCGAACTGCTCGAGGTCTGACGCCGACCAGCGGCATGAGTGAGTGCAGCGAGCGAACAATGGATACAGCCGGGCAGCCGCTCGTGCCGGAGCCGAGCGTCAGCGCGGCGCAGGCATGAGCGGCTGGTCTGGAGTGTGAAACCGAGGGCACGGAATGCCGCCGGGGAAACCAGCGGCATGAGCGGGAAGCCCGGAGGCGGTAGCTTGCGTAACCGCGACCGGCGCCGGGAACGCCGCCGGTGGCATACAGCGGAGGGCCCGCCAGGGCGGGGGATGAACGGAACGACGAGTGAGCGACGGGACAATCGTGGCCGAGAACGCCGCCGCGACCGGTGCGGCCGAGGAGCCGCCGGTGAACGGTAGAGCCGATGCGAGGCAAGAGCACGCGAACCATGCCGGTGCGTCCGAACCTCTAGCCACATCCGAGGGCGACGCGGTGGCCGCCCATCCCGATCCGGCGCCGAGTGGTTCGCGTGCGGGCCGTAATCTGCCTGCCGCGCTGGGCGTCGGCTTCGGCCTCGGTTTGTCACTGATCGCGATTCTGCTGTTCGTGCCGAAGGTATTCATCGGCGTCGCGGCCGCAGGGGTGGGCGTGGCCACCTGGGAGGTCGCCAAGCGGCTGCGTGAAGCGGATGTGCTCGTTCCTCGGGTTCCGCTGATCCTCGGCGGTCAAGCGGTGTTCTGGCTCGGCTGGCCGTACGGCGCCAGCGGTGTCACGGGCGCGTTCGCCGCCACCACGCTGATCTGCATGGTGTGGCGGTTGTTCGACCACGGCCTGCATACCGCGCCGCGAAATTTCTTGCGCGACACCGCGATCGCGGTCTTCACGCTGGCCTGGATCCCGCTGCTCGCCTCGTTCGCGACCCTGCTGCTGCTCGAGCCGGACGGCAACCTGCGGGTACTGACCTTCATGATCCTGGTGGTCTGCTCCGATGTCGGCGGCTACGTCGCGGGTGTGTTGTTCGGCAAGCACCCGATGGTGCCTTCGATCAGCCCGAAGAAGTCGTGGGAAGGGTTCTGCGGCTCGCTGGTGTTCAGCGTGATCGGTGGTCTGCTGACCGTGACGCTGCTGCTGGAGGCCAACTCGATGATCGGCGTCGTCCTCGGCGTCGGCTTGGTGCTGGTGGCCACCTGCGGCGATCTCATCGAATCGCAGATCAAGCGGGAACTCGGCATCAAGGACATGGGTACTCTGCTGCCGGGCCACGGCGGCATCATGGACCGCCTCGACTCCATGCTGCCTTCGGCGTTCGTGTCCTGGCTGGTGCTGTCCACCCTGATCTGAGCGTTCAGCGATGCTTGGCTCGGCGGCGCAACTGCAGAATGCGCACACCGCCGACCGACGCCATGACCAGGGCGCCACCGATCACCGAGAGCAGCACCGTGACGCCGAGCGGAAGCGAGAAGTTCCAGAAGAACAGGTGCACGTCGACCTGATCGAGGTTTTGCAGGATGAAGATCAGCAAGACGACCAGGATCAGGACGCCGACGACCAGCCCCGTCCAGGCGTAGCCGGTACGCGAGGCCAGCGGCTTCTCGACGGTGGCCGGGGGCGTACTGCCCGGCGGTTCTGTGCGTGGGTGCGCTAGGTCCGGGTCCGGCTCCGGCGTGTGGTCAGGGTGGGTGGGCATAACTCGATCATGGCGGACCGCTATCACCGGCGCGGGGATTTCCTCGCAACGAACCGGGCATGTCGGGCCGACGTGGGCGAGGTTCGCCGTGATGGGACAATGGAGCAATTATGACGGTCTCCCTGCCCCTCGTTTTCGATGCACCGCGCCGCGGCATGCCGCCGCGCCATCTCGCCGACCTCGATGCCGAGGGCAGGCGCGCGGCCGTCGAGGAACTGGGTCTGCCGAAGTTCCGCGCCGATCAGATCGCCCGGCAGTACTACGCGCGATTGCAGGCCGATCCGGCCCGGATGACCGACCTGCCCGCGCCGGTGCGCGCGAAGATCGCCGAGGCTCTGTTTCCGCCGCTGCTCACCGAGGTGCGGCACGTGGCCTGCGACGAGGGCACCACCCGCAAGACCCTCTGGCGCGCGGGCGACGGCACCCTCCTGGAAAGCGTGCTCATGCGCTACCCGGACCGCAACACCCTCTGCATCTCCAGCCAGGCGGGCTGCGGTATGGCCTGCCCGTTCTGCGCCACTGGCCAGGGCGGCCTGGACCGCAACCTGTCCACCGCCGAGATCGTCGACCAGGTGCGCGCCGCGGCCGCTTCGCTGCGCGACGGCGAGGTGGCGGGCGGCCCTGGCCGTCTGTCGAACATCGTGTTCATGGGCATGGGCGAGCCGCTGGCCAACTACAAACGCGTCGTTGCCGCCGTCCGCCGGATCACCTCGCCGGCTCCGGATGGTTTGGGCATCTCCCAGCGCAATGTGGTCGTCTCGACGGTCGGCCTGGCGCCCGCGATCCGCAAACTCGCCGACGAGGGCCTGTCCGTGACTCTCGCTGTCTCCCTGCACACCCCCGACGACGAGCTGCGCGACACGCTGGTCCCGGTCAACAACCGCTGGCCGGTATCCGAAGTTCTCGATGCCGCAAGGTATTACGCCGACAAGACCGGCCGACGCGTTTCGGTCGAATACGCCCTGATCCGTGACATCAACGATCACCCCTGGCGTGCCGACATGCTCGGCGAAAAGCTGCGCAAGGCCCTCGGTTCTCGCGTGCACGTCAACCTCATCCCGCTCAACCCCACCCCCGGCAGCAAGTGGGACGCCAGCCCCAAACCCGTTGAGCGTGAATTCGTCCGGCGCGTAGAGGCCAAGGGCGTCGCGTGCACCGTCCGCGATACCCGCGGGCAGGAGATCGCCGCCGCCTGCGGGCAGCTCGCCGCCGAAGGCTGACGCGGCAGCGGCGGCGAGCCCCGCCGGTTCAGCGAGAGATGAGCGAGTCGAGGGCCCGTTGGGCGCGGGGGGCGTGCAAGGGTGAGAAGTTGGGGTTGGTCCGCAGCGCATCGGTCAGCGCGGCGGCGGCCTCATCGGTGCGGCCGAGCGCCGCGAGGATCATGCCGCGGTGGTAGGCGAGGGCGGCGCTGCGCCAGCCAAGGGCGGCTGCGCGGTCGGCATAGCCGATCGCCTCGTCGTCGCGGCCTGCCTTGTGCAGCGCCCAGGCGAGACCGTCGGCGGTGAGGATGCTCTGGCGGCGGTCGAATTCCAGCCGCGCCAGCCGCACCGCTTCCACGGGGTCGCCGTGGTCCGCGGCGAGCAGGGCGGCGTCCAGGTACTCGGTGGCTCCCTGCTCTTCGAGTCGCCGGAACTGGTCGGAGACCTCCCGATACTTTGCTGCTGCCGCATCGGGTCGACCCGCGGAGTCGAGCAGCTCGCCGAACTCGATCAGGTACTCCGGCAGTGGCGCCCTGGTGGTCAGTGCCGTGTATTGCGCGATCGCCGGTTCGACGTCGCCGCGGGCGGCGAGCACCTTGGCCATGCCCTGCTGCAGTGCGACGTTGTCGGGGTTCGCCAGAATGCCGGAACGGTACTGGCTTTCGGCCTCGTCCAGGTTCCCGGTGTTGAACGCGAGTTCGCCGAGGTGGTAGCGGCAGAAGGCGATCTGGTCCACCGTAGTGGCGGCGGCGAGCGCCATCTGTAGCGCCTCCCGGGCGTCGTCGGTGCGGCCGCGCAGTTCGAGGTCGTAGGCGGCGCGGGTGAACGACGGAACACCGGGACGCAGGTCGAGCATCCGTTGCACAGCCGCGGTGGCGGCGTCGGCCTCGCCGAGTTGGGTCAGCGCGTCGATCAGGATGCCGTAGACGTCGGCACTGTTCGGCCGCAGCATGAGGGCTTGTTCGGCGTGGCCGCGAGCGGCGGTGAAGTCGTGCAGGGCATTGGTGAGTGCGCCGAGCCCGATCAGCGCTTCGGCATTCTCGTCGGGCTTCAGCTCCAGCGATCGATCCAGCGCCCGCTGCGCCTGGCCGTAGTTCTCCGGGTCGCCGGTGATGCGGGCCAATTCGACGTAGGCGGCGCCGAGCGCGGCCCAGCCGGTCGCATTGCCCGGCACCCGGTCCAGTTGCCCGCGCATCTGCGCGATCTGCGCAGCCAACGGATCGGCGGGGATCGGATCGGTGGTCGATGATTTCTCCGGCAATGCTGCGGTCGTCCCCACAATGACGGCGATCAGCCCGATCAGGAGGAGTGCGAGCACGGGCTTGCGGCGCACACGGGAAAGTATTTCGGACATGTCGAGACCTCGAGTGGTGCGGGATGGAATGGAAGTTGGTGATCGCCAGGTGGCGGGATCGGATCTGGGGCGGTCCCGCCACCTGGGCCTGGATATCAGGCGCTCGGCGGGGTGAGCACCGTGGACCGGCTCGTCCGGCGTCGCCTCAGCAGCCAGCCACCGCCGACGATCAGCGCGGCGGCGCTGGCACCGCCTGCGGCGATCGGCATCCAGGGCATACCGTCGTCGCCCTGTGGCGCTGCGGCGGGTCCGGTTGCGCTGGTCGACTGCCCAGGCGCGGTCGCGCCCTTCGCCGGTAGCGCGACATAGGGGAAGGTGCTGGAGAACGACGCGTCGTTGGCATCGACCTTGTCCCCGGTAGCAAGCGCGTCGACGAGCTTGCCGGTCTGCGCCGCGCCCTCCACGGCCTGCAGCGCGATATCGACCACGTCGTCGGTCAGACGCCGACCGTTGGGGAATCCCTGCAGGTCACCGCCGAGTACGCCGAGCCGGTTCGGCTGAGCCGTCAGCGGCACCGACATGTTCAGCCGCAGCATCTCCGACGGCCGGAACGCCGCGGAATTGGCATCGGCGTTGAGGATCTGCGAGTTCAGGTCGGCCTGGATGGGCGGCGCGCTGCCGTCCAGCGTCGGCGCCTTCTTCGCGATCCCGGTGAGGAAGATCTCCACCAGGTCGTTGCGCGGGGTGGCGGGTGCGGGCACCTGGTAGATCGACTCGATCAGCCGCGGCAGCTCTGGTTTGGTGACCCGCTCGACCACCTGGGGAACCCCGGCGTCACCGACCGGCTCCAGTCCGTTGAACGCGTCTTTCAGCCCAACCGGGACGACCACCTCGTTGACGAGCGGATTGCCGAGGCGCGACACCTGCACCGACGCACCGACCGGCATGGCGGCGCCAGGACTGAGCTGCAGCGTGCGGCGCTCGGTGTCACTCCACACCCCGATCACCGGGTTGCGCGCCGGGTCGCTCTTCAGCGCGAGATCGCGCATCGGCACCTGCAGCACAACGGTGTTGACGTTCTTCCCGGCGAGCGTGTCGGTACCGACCTCGGACAGGTCACCGCCGTACAGCAGGTCGAACACCCGCAGGTCGAGGAAGAACGGGTCCTCCGCGGCGCCGGCGTACACGGTGCCGCCGCCCGGCAGATTCTCGGTTGCCTGCTTGCGCAGCTCGCCGTAGTCGGGCATCGAGGCAGACCCGGTGTACGACGGAGCTGCCTGGCCGTGCGCGATCGGTCGCCAGTCGTTCGCGCCGTGGCTGACCGACACGGTGTAGTTCTGGCGGAACAGCAGGTTCTCGTCGCTCAGCGCGGTGACCGGCCCGTTGTTGTAGAGGAAGGTGGCGGCGCCGCGCCGATCGTCGGTCGTGAAGGTGACGCGATAGCTGATGTCCGGCTTCGCGTTGCCATCGTTGTCGATGTTGATGTCGTAGTTGGCCTCGGTGGCCCACGGGTAGAAGTTCGGGCCGCCGTCGGGCTCCTGCAGGCCGAACCAGTTGGCGACGATTGTCACTGTGTCGGGCTTGTCCGGGCTGACGAACGCATAGACGTCGGTGTTGTCCACCGCGGGATCGGCGGCGATCAGCGGGGCCTCGCGGTGGCTGGAAGCGCCGGCGGTCGGCAGCGCGAGACCGCCCACCGTACCGCTCAGCACAGTGGCACCGACAGCTATCAGGGCGCCGGCGGCGCGGTGTCGAACGCCTGGCTGAGCCGATGATCGGGACATGGGATTTCCTTCGATAGGCGTAAATAACGGTGCAGCCAATGGTCGACGCTCGACCTGCCCGGCCACATCGGTCGATCGACCTATCCCCGACACGACCGAGCGCGACATCCATTCGACGAATTGCGAATGACGCGCTGCCATGGGGCGAACTACCGTGGGAGGGTGACGATCCCGCCCGCCTCCATCCGGGTCACCGAGGTTCTCGCCGCGCTGTCGCTCACGACCGACCTCGCGACCGGGGCGCCGTTCGAGAAGGGCTTGGCGACCTGCCTGGTGGCCACCACCCTCGCGGAACGGATCGGCTTGGACGAGGCGGACCGGCGGACCGTCTTTCACGCGGCACTGCTCGGCGCGGTCGGCTGCACCAGCCGCGCCTCGGAGAACGCGGCGTCGTTCGCCGACGACATCGCCTTCCAGCGGGCCTACCACGTGCTGGATCCGGGTGATACGCCGATCTTCGCGGCGCAGCTGGCGCAGTTCGGCTCGTGGGCGCCCGATAGCAAGACACTGCTGCGGGACCGGTTCGTCACGACAGCGCCGAGGCAAGCGGCTTCAGCAGTCCGGTCGGTGTGCGAAGTCAGCCGTGCCCTCGGTCCCCGTCTCGGGCTGCCGGAGGCGGCGGTGGTGGCGCTCACCGAGGTGAAGGAGCGTTGGGATGGCCTCGGCGCACCGCAACGGCTCCAGGGCGAGGCGATTTCGCTGACCGGGCGGATCGTGCATGTCGCCGAGCAGGCGGTGCTCGCCGCTGCCGAGCGGGGCCGTGATGGTGCGGCGGCAGAGCTGCGGCGACGGGCCGGCGGGCATCTCGACCCCGAACTGGTGGCTGTGTTCACCGCCGACGAGGACGCCGTATGGGACTGCCTCGACGTGCCGGACGTGCTCACTGCCGTGGTCCACGGGGAACCCGGCCTGCCATTGCGCATCAAGCCCGGCGAGCGGCTCCAGCTGTGTCTGGCGCTGGCGATCGTGGTGGATCTGAAAGGCCGCTGGCTGCTGGGGCATTCGGGGCATGTCGCCGATCTCGCGGGCGGGGCGGCGGAGCTGTGCGGGATGGACCCCGGCGATCGCGACGCGCTGCGCGCTGCGGCACTACTGCACGATATCGGGCGCATGGGTGTGTCCAGCGCGATCTGGGATCGGCCCGGCCCGCTCGGGCCCGGCGACTGGGAACGCGTTCGGCTGCATACGTATTGGACCGAGCGGGTACTGAGACGCTGCCCCGGGCTGGCCGATCTTGCCGACACCGCCGCCGGTCATCACGAACGCCTCGACGGCAGCGGCTATCACCGGGGCATCCGGGGGCGTGACCTCGCCAAGCCCGCGCGGATCCTTGCCGCGGCCGATGTTTTCGCGGCGCTCACCGAGCCGCGGCCGTACCGTCCCGCCTTCTCCCCTGACGCAGCTGCCCGAGAACTCCTGGACGCCGTCTCGGCGGGAAACCTCGACCGGGAGGCATGCGCCGCGGTGGTGGAGGCGGCCGGATTGCGCAAGCCGCGCACCGACTTGCCCTGCGGACTCACCGAACGCGAACTCGACGTGCTGCGGCTGGCCGCCCGAGGACTGTCCAACCGGCAAATCGCCGCCGAATTGGTGCTGTCCGAGCGCACCGTGGGCCACCATCTCGCGCATATCTACGACAAGACCGGCCGGCGCACCCGCGCCGGGGCCGCGGTCTTCGCAATGGAACACGGTCTGCTGCCGGAATAGGCGCAATTGGCCGCGGAGAAGTGAATCCTTTCGGGATTTCGCGCCTCTGATGTTCGTGTCAGCACGTCTGCTGGCACGCGAGAGGGAGGTTGTCGTGATCATTGCCGTTGTTGTCGTGGGTGTTGTACTGGTGTGTGCCTGCAGTGTCGCCGTGCTGCGCAGGAAGGGGCGGACCCGTGGTTGACACGACCTGGCCGGACGCGGCCGTGGTTGCTTCGGCGCGCGACGGTGACATCGGATCCATCGCCGCGCTGGTGTCCGGCTCGCATCCGCATGTGCGCCGATTCGCCTACTCGCTGTGTGCCACACCGGAGGACGCCGAGGACGCCGCGCAGGAGGCGTTGATCGTCCTGTATCGCAAGATCGGCACCTTGCGCGCTTCGGGTGCGCTGGTGTCGTGGATGTTCCGCATCGTCCGCAACGAATGTCTGCGGCAGTTACGGCTGCGTGGTCGGCAGATCGAGTCTCCGCCGGACTGCGCCGTGTCCTCTGCCGAGGAGCAAGCAATCCGGGCCTGGGAGACCGAGCGGGTGGCCGCTGCCATCGCGGCGCTGCCGGAGGACCAGCGGCGGGTGTTGATCATGCGCGACGTTCAGGGTTACAGCGGACGAATGGTTACCGATCTGCTCGGCCTGAGTACCGCGGCCATGAAGTCGCGGCTGCACCGGGCCAGGGCCGCGGTCCAGCGCAGCCTGCGGGATATGTCCGAGCCGGGCGAGGAGGGGCCGTGACCGACGAGAACGGCTTCGCCAGCGCGTCCGTGCCGCGCCATCTGCTCCGCGGCCTGGTCGGATTCGGCGCCCTGCTCGCGGCGGTCGCGCTGTATCCGCTGGCAGGGTTCGTGAGCTTGCTGCTGGTGCCGGTCGGAATGGTCGCGCTGCGTGGCTGCCCGACCTGCTGGGCTATCGGCCTCGTCCAGACGACCTCGCGTGGCCGCTTGCGGCAGACCTGCGTCGACGGGCGTTGCACGCTGGTCGGCGCCGGTAGTCGAGGCGACTAGAGCGGTCGCCCATCGCACGGGCGGAGCCGGTCTGCTAGCCGCGGTTCCTCGCCGGGCGGTTGGTGGCGGCGCGGCGCTCGGCTTCCTTCGCTTTGATGCGTGCGTTCTCCGCGCGGACCGCGGCGTAGCTCGCACGTTCGCGAAGCAGCCATTCCGGCGGGTCGGCGAGCAAGGCGCCGATTTCCTCGGCGGTGAGGGTCTCGGCGACCTGGGCGCGGGCCAGACCGGCGTTCGAGACGCCGAGTTTGCGGGCCAGTACGTCGCGCGGGAACGGGCCGGCGCGGCGCAGTTCGGTGAGCCATTCGGGTGGATCGTTTCGCAGCGCGTCGAGTTGGGCGCGGGAGATCGGCGCGTTGCGGAACTCCTCGGGCGCAGCCGGAAGGTAGATGCCGAGCTTGTTCGCCGCCGTCAACGGCTTCATAGTCTGCGATTTCTGTTCCGGTCTCACTGATGCAGCCTAACGGGCGCAGTCGGCCGGGGTTCGTCCGCGGCCCGTGGGCCGAGCGAAGGCGACGCGGCCGGCGGTCGCGACGGCCAGATGTAGAGCGTGCGGGCCGGGGTTCCCCGAGGTAGCCGATCCGGCGGCCCGGGTGGTCCCGATCGGACAGTGGCATACGCTTCCAGGAGTGAGCCGGTTGGAGTCGATCGATGTCGTGCGTTTGCGCTGGTTCGTCGCGGTCGCGGAGGAATTGCATTTCGCGCGGGCGGCGAACGCGCTGCGCATCTCGCGTCAGAAGTTGAGCCAGACCATCATCGACCTGGAAAACGAGCTCGGGACAAAGCTTTTCGTGCCCGGCGCGCAGCCGACCCAGCTGAGCGATGACGGGCGGGAGTTCCTGCAGCGGGCGCGGGCGATTATCGAGCGCGCCGAGTCCGCGCCTGACGAGCAGCCGCAGCCGCGTGCGGTACTTCGGGTGGGTTTCGTGCCCGGCGTCACCGTCTCGAAGTGGACGAGGATTTGGGGCGAGCGGTTCCCCGAGACCCCGCTCGAGGTCATCGCGCTGGCGCAGGCCGATCAAGAGGTGGCGCTGCGCGAGGGCCGGGTCGACATGTGCTTTGTCCGGCTGCCGATCGATCGGGACGGTATGAGCGCCATCCCGCTCTACCGGGAGATCCCGGTCGCCGTGGTACAGAAGGAACATCCGATCTCGGTGTTCGACGAGGTGCGCTCGGCGGATCTAGCCGACGAAACCCTCCAGGACACCTCTGATATCGACACGGTCGCCGGTGCGCTGGAACTCGTCGCCGCTGCGGGTGGGGCAGCAATAGTGCCGCATTCGCTCGCCCGCCTACACCACCGCCGCGACCTCGTCTACCGCACGCTGGTCGATGTTCCCGAGACGGAAATCGCCCTGGCCTGGCCCGCCGACCACACCACGGATCTCGTCGAAGACTTCATCGGTGTGGTGCGCGGCCGCTCCGAACGCAGCTCGCGCGCCACGTCCCTCGCGAAGAACGCGGAGCCGCAGAGGAAGTCCCCGGCCAAGCGCACAGGTGGCCGCCCGAACCCGGCGAAGAAGAAGCCGGCCCGGCGACGCGGGCGGTAGTCGGGATCCGTCTCGTGCGGTAGTCGCGGTAACTCGTCCTGATCGGCGGCGCGAACCAGACGGGTCCGCGCCGCCGGGCGATCAGCCTTTGCAGACCCGGTTGAGTTCGTTGGTCGCGGTGTCCATGCTGGGGACGCTGTCGTCGGTGAGGGCGCGCGCGTACCCGGCGATGGCCTCCTTCTCCGCGCCTTCGGCGTCGATGGCCGAGAGCTTGGTGGCGAGGGACTGCTGCACGGTCGGGTCGAGGTTGCCGCCCGACTCGTCGATGGCGGCGTTGATCGCATCGATGGCGGCGGCGCATGCGGGTGACTGGGCGTAGGCGGGCGCCGCGGGCAGCAGGAGCAGGGAGCCGATCGCGCTCGCGGTGAGAAGGGCGGCCGAACAGGTCTTGATCATTACGTCCTAAGAATCGTGGGAACCGAAACCGAGGCCGGTGACCCGGCTGGGACACCGACTTCGGACGCACACGGTACCGGGACGCGGCCGCCGGTACAGGACGAAGGAAATTGTGCGAGAAGACTTTTCGTAGCGCGGAACTAGCGCGGCCTGCGCTGCAACCAGGAATCGCGGATCAGGACGCCCACGATCGCGACGGCGAAGCCGACGAGGAAGATGTTCTCGATCTGGCCGCTGTGGTTGCCGACCAGCATGGCCAGCAGGATCAGCGCGACGATCCAGCCCGCGATCCGGAAGGTGCGCCGCGACTCGCCGCTCCAACCCCAGGCGGCGGAGGGAACTTCGGCGGGGTCCACGTGAGTGACGATGCCGCGCTCGGTGTCGGCGTGTTCGAGTTCCGTGGCGGCCACGATCGCTCCTTAGCTGTTTCCTGTACCGGATTCCGGTACGCACTCGATGAGCTACGCCGCATATCGTGACATACGACGGTGCGTCGTTGTAAGCCGGCCGTCGAACGCGCTTTCGGCGGTAGGACAGAATGAAGCCGTGTCCGACATCGTCAGAGTCCTGTTGCTGGGCAGTACCGGATCCATCGGTACCCAAGCACTCGAGGTGATCGCCGCCAATCCCGACCGCTTCGAGGTGGTCGGACTCGCCGCGCGCGGCGGCAACACCGAACTGCTCGCCGCGCAGATGGCCGCCACCGGCACGCGCAATGTCGCCGTCGCCGATCGGTCCGCCGCGCGGCAGCTGGACCTGACCCTCGGCGGTGCCGGGGCGGTGACCGAGCTGGTGCGGCGCACCGAGGCGGACGTCGTGCTCAACGCCCTGGTCGGCTCGCTCGGACTGGAGCCGACCCTGGCCACCCTCGAGTCGGGTACCCGCCTGGCCCTGGCGAACAAAGAATCCCTGGTCGCGGGCGGCTCCCTGGTGACACGCGCCGCCGCCCCCGGCCAGATCGTCCCGGTCGACTCCGAACATTCCGCGCTGGCGCAGTGCCTGCGCGGCGGGCGTGCCGATGAGGTCGATCGCCTGGTGCTGACCGCGTCCGGCGGCCCGTTCCGCGGCTGGACCGCGGATATGCTCGAATCGGTCGACCCGGCCGAGGCCAAGGCGCATCCCACCTGGTCGATGGGCCTGATGAACACGCTGAACTCGGCCTCCCTGGTGAACAAGGGGCTCGAGCTGATCGAGACGCATCTGCTGTTCGGCGTCCCCTACGACCGCATCGACGTCACCGTGCATCCGCAGTCGATCGTGCACTCGATGGTCACCTTCACCGACGGCTCGACGCTGGCCCAGGCCAGCCCGCCGGACATGAAGCTACCCATCGCACTGGCCCTCGGCTGGCCGGACCGGGTGCCCGGCGCCGCTCCGGCCTGCGATTTCGGCACCGCCGCCACGTGGACGTTCGAGCCGGTCGACAACGAGGTCTTCCCGGCCGTCGAGCTGGCGCGCGCGGCCGGGCAGGCGGGCGGCAGCGTCACCGCGGTCTACAACGCCGCGAACGAGGTGGCGGTGCAGGCGTTCCTGGACGGTGCCATTCGCTTCCCGGAGATCGTGCGGACGGTGGCCGCCGCGGTCGAAGCGGCCGAGCGGTGGCGCGCCGAGCCGGACTCGCTCGACGAGGTTCTCGCCGCCGACTCCTGGGCTCGGGAATTCGCCGCCGCCCGGGTCCGCGGCTGACCTGGTGACCGGATCGGACTCGCGCCGCGACCGCGTCCTGGCACACTGAACACACAGGGTCGGCAGGTGTCCGGTTAGGGTGATCAGAATGCTCGCGGCCAGGAGCGGACGCGTGCGTGCGGGATATTCGAGCTGCGCAAACGCAGGAGGGCTGTAGAGCAAATGGTGTTCGCGTTGGGATTCGTGCTGTTCGCGCTCGGCATCACGCTGTCGATCGCGCTGCACGAATGTGGGCACATGTGGACCGCTCAGGCGACCGGAATGAAGGTGCGGCGCTATTTCATCGGTTTCGGGCCGCGCATCTTCTCCTTCCGCCGCGGCGAAACCGAGTACGGCTTGAAGGCGCTCCCGCTCGGCGGCTTCTGCGATATCGCGGGCATGACGGCGCTGGACGAGCTGCGCCCGGAGGAGCTCGACCGCGCCATGTACCGCCAGGCCACCTGGAAGCGACTGCTGGTCATGTCCGGCGGCATCGCGATGAACTTCGTGCTCGGCTTCATCCTGATCGTGGTGCTCGCCGTGGGCTGGGGGCTGCCGAACCTGACCGAGCCACCTGCCACCGCGCTGGGCGAGATGAGCTGCGTGCCGCAGCAGAATCCGGATGCTTCGACCGTGCCGTGCACCGGCACTGGCCCTGCGCAGCAAGCCGGATTGCAGCGTGGTGACGTCGTCAAGGAGGTGAACGGCGTCAAGGTGGACACCTGGAAGCAGTTCCAGGCCGAAACCCAGAAGCAGAACGGCCCGTTCACCTACGTCGTCGAGCGTGACGGCCGGACCCTCACCATCCCCGTCACCCCGGAGCGGGTGATGCGCTACCCCGAGGACGGCGGCACGGGACGCGAGGTCGGCGCCGTCGGCGTGGCACCGGATCGCTACGAACCCGTGCAATACGACCTGTTGGCCGCGATCCCCGCCGCAGGGGTGTTCACCGGGGACATGTTCGTGCGCACGGTGGACTCGCTGGCTCAGATGCCCGCCAAGGTGTCCTCGCTGTGGGTCGCCGTCACCGGCGGCGAGCGGGATCCGGAGACCCCGGTCAGCGTGTACGGCGCCAGCAAGATCGGCGGTGAGACCGCGGAACGCGGCTATTGGAATTTGTTCATCCTGGTGCTGGCCAGCCTGAACTTCTTCCTCGGCGTCTTCAACCTGCTGCCGCTGCTGCCGCTGGACGGCGGCCATATCGCGGTGGTGATCTACGAGAAGATCCGCAACACCATTCGCGGCTGGAAGGGCCTGGCACCCGGCGCGCCGGTGAACTACTTGAAGCTGCTGCCGGTGACCTACGTGTTCGTGGTGATCGGCGGGGCGTACATGCTGCTCACCCTGGCTGCCGACATCGTCAATCCGATCAGGCTGTTCTGACCGGGGTCGGCGGCCGAGGGACGGGGTTCGCGACGTAGTCTGTCGCGGTCGGCAGGGGAAGCGTTGTCGCTGCTGTCACAGGGTGGCCGAGGTGCGCCACGGCTAGACTCGGCACCGAATGGGCCGGACACGACGAAAGTAGGCAGCCGAAGGTGACCAGCACAATCGGATTGGGGATGCCGACCGCTCCCGCGGCCGTGCTCGCTCCCCGGCGCAAGACCCGCCAGCTGATGGTGGGCGATGTCGGGGTCGGCAGTGATCACCCGATCTCGGTGCAGTCCATGACCACGACCAAGACGCACGATGTGAACGCCACCTTGCAGCAGATCGCGGAGCTCACCGCCTCGGGCTGCGACATCGTGCGGGTGGCCTGCCCGCGTCAGGAGGACGCGGACGCGCTGGCCACGATCGCGCGGAAATCGCAGATTCCGGTGATCGCCGATATCCATTTCCAGCCGCGCTACATCTTCGCGGCGATCGACGCCGGGTGCGCCGCGGTGCGGGTCAATCCGGGCAACATCAAGGAGTTCGACGGCCGGGTCCAGGAGGTCGCCAAGGCCGCGGGCGCCGCCGGAATCCCGATCCGCATCGGCGTTAACGCCGGTTCGCTGGACAAGCGAATGATGGAGAAGTACGGCAAGGCCACCCCGGAGGCGCTGGTCGAGTCGGCGCTGTGGGAAGCGAGCCTGTTCGAGGAGCACGGGTTCGGCGACATCAAGATCTCGGTCAAGCACAACGATCCGGTGATCATGGTGGAGGCGTACCGCCAGCTGGCCGCCCAGTGCGACTACCCGCTGCACCTGGGTGTCACCGAGGCGGGTCCGGCGTTCCAGGGCACGATCAAGTCGGCGGTGGCGTTCGGTGCGCTGCTGTCGGAAGGCATCGGCGACACGATCCGGGTGTCGCTGTCGGCGCCGCCCGCCGAGGAGGTCAAGGTCGGCGGGCAGATCCTGCAGTCGCTGAACCTGCGCCCGCGCAAGCTGGAGATCGTCTCGTGTCCGTCGTGCGGGCGCGCTCAGGTGGACGTGTACACCCTGGCCAACGAGGTGACCGCGGGTCTGGAGGGCATGGAGGTGCCGCTGCGGGTCGCCGTCATGGGCTGTGTGGTGAACGGGCCGGGCGAGGCGCGCGAAGCCGATCTGGGTGTGGCCTCCGGCAACGGCAAGGGCCAGATCTTCGTCAAGGGCGAGGTCGTCAAGACCGTCCCGGAGGCGAAGATCGTCGAAACCCTCATCGAAGAGGCCATGCGCATCGCCGAGGAAATGGGCGAGGACGCGGGCGCCGGCGAACCGGTCGTCACGGTCGGCTGAGCAAAACGCGCCCGACCTGGGCTTTCGGCATAGCGATACCGCATGGCGCCGGTTCGTGGCAGGCTGTCACCGTGCGGAGTCTGCTGGAGCCGGCGCGACGGGCCAAATATGCCCCTGCGCGGCAGCTCGCGAATCGGGATCTGGCGCAAGTCCTGCGGGTGCTGGATGCCGATCCGGTGGCCTCGTGCATGGTCGCCGCCCGGCTACAGGAGTTCGGTCTGGACACTCGGTGCGGCCAGGGCGAGCTGTGGAGCAGGGGCGGTCCGGCGGAGTCGCTGTGCTTCTCGGGTGCGAATCTGGTGCCGCTGCTGGGTGACCGAGACGCTTTGCGCGCGTTCGCCGACCGGGCGGTCCGCTGGCCGCGCGTCTGTTCCTCGGTGGTGGGCCGCAGAGAGCTGGCTTTGCCACTGTGGGAGATGTTGGCTGTTCACTGGGGCCCCGAACGGGAACTGCGTGGGGAACAACCACTGCTCGCGCTTGCCCAGCCGCCGCTGGCCACGCCCGACCCGGCGGTGCGCCGGGTGCGTCCAGCCGAGCTCGATCGCTACCTCTCGGCCGCGATCGACATGTTCATCGAGGAGGTCGGTGTCGATCCCCGGGCCGCCGACGGCGGGCGCGGCTACCGTCGCCGCATTCAGAGCCTGATCGAATCCGGCCGCGCCTGGGCCCGTTTCGAGGACGGCGAAGTGGTCTTCAAGGCCGAGGTCGGCTCGTTGTCCCGGCGCACCGGCCAGATCCAGGGGGTCTGGGTGCATCCGGACCATCGGGGGAAGGGCCGCGGCACGGCGGGCACCGCGGCGATCGCGTGCGCGGTGGTCGCCTCCGGCCGCACCGCCAGCCTGTATGTGAACGACTACAACCGGATCGCTCGCCGCGCCTACAGCCGGGTCGGGTTCCGGCAGATCGCGACCTTCGCCACCGTCCTCGTCGACTGATCGCGCACGCAGGTGCGGCGAATTCCGGAGTGCCGCAGGCGTTTGCCCGCCGGTGACCACTACCATCGGTGCCGATGCCGACTCGGATGATCCTCTCGCTCGCCATCGCGGTGACCGCGGTGGCCGCCGCGGGCTGCGCGAGCCAGGCGCAGGGGCCGGTCCCGGCCGCGGACGCGTTCGTCAAGGCGTTCGCCGAACATCGGGTGGACGCCGCGGCCGCACTCACCAATCTGCCCGAGAAGGCGAGCGGCGCATTGCGTTCCGCGTGGGTCCAATTGCAGGCCGAACAGCTCACCGCACGCACCGGCGCGGCACGGGTGAACGGTGACACGGCAACCGTCGACTACGCCTACGAGTGGCGGCTGCCCAAGAACCGGACCTGGAACTACTCGGGCCAGTTGCAGATGGGCCGCAGCAATGGCCGCTGGATGGTCCGCTGGACCTCGGCCAACATCCATCCCAGACTCGGCGACACTCAGACCATGGCGTTGCGGTCCACCCCGCCGCCGCGGGCGCGGGTCAACGAGCAGTCCGGCAGCGACGTGCTGGTGCCGGGCAAGGTGTCCCGGGTCGCCTTCGCCGCGGCGCAAGCACCCGACGCCGCGGCGGTGGCCACTACGCTGGCCGCGGCGCTGAACCGCTTCGACAAATCCCTGACCCCGCACTCGATCCTCGGCGCGGCGAAGGCCGCTACCGGCGCCCACACCGTCGCGCTGCTCAACGAGCACGAATCCAGCCAGGTGACCACCGATCTCATCGGACTGCCCGGCGTCACGCTGACCCAGCAGTGGGACCTGATCGCCACCGACCGCGATTTCGCGCCGGACCTGCTCGCCCAAGTGCGCAAGACGGTGATCGCGGAGGTGGACGGCAAGGCGGGCTGGAGCGTGGTCACCATGAACGCCAACGGCGCCGACACCGACGTGCTCACCGAAGTGCCTTCGCAGCCTGCGCCGTCGTTCTCGCTCAGCGTCGACCGCTCTGTGCAGAACGCCGCTCAGCGCGCCGTGGACGCGCGTACCGAACAGGCCATGATGGTGGTGCTGCGTCCGTCCACCGGCGCGATCCTGGCGGTGGCGCAGAACGAGGCCGCCGACCGGGACGGTCCGATCGCGACGATCGGCCAGTACCCGCCCGGTTCGGTGTTCAAGACGGTCACCGCGGCCGCGGCGATGTCGAACGGTCTCGCGACCCCCGGCACTGTGCTGCCGTGCCCGAGCCGAATCATCATCGGGGAGCGCACCATCCCCAACTACAACCTGTTCACGGTCGGCAACGTGCCGATGGCCACCGCATACGAGCGGTCCTGCAACACGTCGTTCGCCAAACTCGCCAGCGAGCTGCCCGGGCGCGCGCTACACGACGCCGCCGCGAAACTCGGCGTGGGGCCCGGCTATTCGGTGGTCGGGCTGCCGACGACCTCTGGCTCGGTGCCGCCCTCCGACGATCTGGTGCAGCGCACCGAAGACGGCCTCGGCCAGGGCAAGGTCGTGGTCAGCGCGTTCGGTATGGCGCTCATGGCGGCGACCATCGCGCACGGCTCGGCGCCGGTGCCCTACCTGATCGCGGGGCGGCCGACCCGGATCGACGGCGACCGCCCCGCGCTGGCCCCCGACGTGCTCGAAGGGCTGCGCATGATGATGCGCCAAGTGGTCTCCGGCGGCACGGCCGACCGGATCGCCGATCAGGGCGAGGTGTCCGGCAAGACGGGCGAGGCCGAGGTCGACGGCGGGTCGCACTCCTGGTTCGTCGGGTTCCGCGGTGATATCGCGTTCGCCACGTTGCTGGTCAAAGGTGGTAGTTCCGACAATGCCGTCGCCGTGACACGAGATATGTTCGCCGCGTTGCCCGCCGGGTACTGAAGCGGTTGCGTTCCCACACCGGAACAACCCAGAACAGAAGCTCGAGGTGCCGTGGGCGGTCCAGCGGGAACCGCGCCACGGCAACCATCGTCGACCGATACTTCACGGGTACGCCCTTCTTCGTCGTGCCTGCACCGGGTGATGCCGGAGCACTCACTCCGTCGATGCGATCAGCAGATGCTCCAAGCTGGTCGTCCGATCGGAGTACTCGTCGACGCCGATGACCGCGACGAACTCACGATCACCGGCACGCTGCTGGAGCGGACTCCACGAGGTGGCGAGATACCAACCCGCTCCGGCGGTGCCGTGCGGACCCAGACCCCCGCAATAGATCCAGTATCGGTCCGGGTGCACTTCCGGGCTCGGCCGCACCCGCGCGATGACGCCGATGTTGCGGTCGTCGTCCGAGTCGTATTCGCTGCCGTCGCTCAACCGCAGGTGCACCGAACGGGCGCCGTCCGCGGCGGCGCTGTTATGGACGGTGAACAGCGGACGCTCGACGGCCTCGAGATACAGATCGGTGCAGTCGTTGCCGCTCAGCCCGAAACTGATGTACGGCCGGTCCGAGCGGGCGACCATGTCGCGATCGCTGCGGACGTCGGCTCGAATGCCGGTCTGGCGCTGCAGCAAGGAGAGCACGTACAGCAGTCCGCGAACATCGTTCTCCGTCACCATGGACGGGACGTCGACACTCGACTGCTTGCCGAAGGGCCGGGAAATCCCCGCCGCTTTCAGTACGTCCACGGACGGCCTGGTCAGCTCGAGTCTCGGGTACACCAGAGTCGTTCCCCTGGTGGTCATCTCGGCCCCGAGGAATGCCTCGAGCTGGATGTCGGTGCCGGAAGGGCCAGTTCCCTGCAATCGGGGGTTGCCTGGTGTGGAGTTGGCCATCTGAAACAATCCTTCAACCGTCCAGCCCGGAAACATTCTCTCCAGCACCCGGCAGTGATAGTCACGCGGAAACCCGACCATGCGGCCCGACAACCATTGGTAGTACTGCGCCTTGGCCGGCCCATGACCCGGCGGAATGGGCGGGTCGAGCTGTGCCGCGCACCGGTCGTACGCGGTCAGGAAATCCGGATGACTTTTGAGATGCCGCTCCGCCAGCAGCATCTTGAGTACGGTCGCCAACGAAAACCCCCTTACCCCTGCAGCCTCCGTCCACGGTGACAGAGGCTCTGTTGTATTCGCTCAACCGCAACGAATACTGGGCCGCCGGCAATAGCCTGCCGACGGCCCAGCGGCGTCAACCGTTAAACATAGGTGAAGCCGACGCCATTACTCGTACCTCCCGTGGTGACTGCGGTGATTTGCACGGTGCCGGTCCCTGCGGGGGAGACGGCCGTGATCTGTGTGGCGGAGTCGACGGTGAACGACGTTGCCGGTGTGGCATCGAAGTTGACCGCGGTGGCTCCCGTCAGATCTGTTCCGGTGAGAACCACCGTTGTCCCGCCTGCCGCCGGTCCCGTGTTCGGCACCGCCGAGGTGAGGGTGGGAAGCGGAACGTAGGTGAAGGACACTGCGTTGCTGGTTCCTCCTGTGGTGGTGGCGGTGACGTTCACGGTCCCGGTTCCGGCCGGGGAGACCGCGGTGATCTGCGTATCGGAGTCGACCGTGAACGAGGTCGCCGGTGTCGCACCGAAAGTGACCGCGGTGGCGGTGGACAGCGCCGTTCCGGTCAGAACGACGGTTGTACCACCGGCTTCCGGCCCGGCATTCGGCACCGCCAAGGTCAGGGTCGGAACGGCGATGTAGGTGAAGGCGACTCCGTTGGTCGTCCCGCCCGCTGTGGTGGCGGTGACTTGCACCGTCCCTGTTCCGGCCGGGGAGACCGCGGTGATCTGTGTCGCGGAGTCGACGGTGAACGAGGCTGCCGGTGTGGCACCGAAAGTGACTGCGGTTGCTCCGGTCAGCCCGGTTCCGGTGAGCACGACCGTCGTGCCGCCTGCCTCTGGTCCCGCATTCGGCACCGCCGTGGTGAGGGTGGGAACGGCGACGTAGGTGTAGGCGACTCCGTTACTTGTTCCGCCCGGGGTGGAGGCGGTGACGTTCACGGTGCCCGTTCCGGCCGGTGCGACTGCGGTGATCTGTACCGCGGAGTCGACGGTGAACGAGGCTGCCGGTGTGGCACCGAAACTGACCGCGGTGGCTCCGGTCAGCCCGGTTCCGGTGAGCACGACCGTAGTACCGCCGGTGACCGGCCCCGCATTCGGGACCACGGTGGTGAGGGAAGGTACTGGGGCGTAGGTGAAGGACACCCCGTTGCTCGTGCCGCCCGCTGTGGTGGCCGTGACCTGGACGGTGCCCGTTCCCGCGGGCGTGACCGCCGTGATCTGTGTCGCGGAGTCGACGGTGAACGAGGCTGCCGGTGTGGCACCGAAAGTGACCGCGGTTGCTCCGGTCAGCCCGGTTCCGGTGAGGATAACCGTCGTGCCGCCTGCTTCCGGTCCCGCATTCGGGACCACTGTGGTGAGGGTGGGAACGGCGACGTAGGTGTAGGACACCCCGTTGCTGGTCCCGCCCGCTGTGGTGGCGGTGACCTGCACCGTCCCTGTTCCGGCGGGTGCGACTGCCGTGATCTGTGTCGCGGAGTCCACCGTGAACGACGTCGCCGGTGTCGCACCGAAGGTGACTGCGGTTGCTCCGGTCAGCCCGGTTCCGGTGAGCACGACCGTGGTGCCGCCGGTGACCGGTCCCGCATTCGGGACCACTGTGGTGAGGGTGGGAACGGCGACGTAGGTGTAGGACACCCCGTTGCTGGTTCCGCCCGCTGTGGCGACGGTGATTTGTACGGTGCCCGTTCCGGCCGGGGCGACGGCGGTGATCTGTGTCGCCGAGTCGATCGTGAACGAGGCTGCCGGTGTGGCACCGAAAGTGACTGCGGTTGCTCCGGTCAGCCCGGTTCCGGTGAGCACGACCGTGGTGCCGCCGGTGACCGGTCCCGCATTCGGGACCACTGTGGTGAGGGTGGGAACGGCGACGTAGGTGTAGGACACCCCGTTGCTGGTTCCGCCCGCGGTGGTGGCGGTGACGCTCACGGTGCCCGTTCCGGCGGGCGTGACGGCGGTGATCTGTGTCGCCGAATCGACGGTGAACGAGGTCGCCGGTGTGGCACCGAAAGTGACTGCGGTGGTTCCGGTCAGCCCGGTTCCGGTGAGTACGACCGTCGTGCCGCCCGCTACCGGTCCCGCATTCGGGACCACGGTGGTGAGGGTGGGCACTGGGGCGTAGGTGAAGGACACCCCGTTGCTCGTGCCGCCCGCTGTGGTGGCCGTGACCTGCACGGTGCCTGTTCCCGCGGGTGTGACCGCCGTGATCTGTGTCGCCGAATCGACGGTGAACGAGGTCGCCGGTGTCGCACCGAAAGTGACCGCGGTTGCTCCGGTCAGCCCGGTTCCAGTGAGGACGACCGTCGTGCCGCCCGCTACCGGTCCCGCATTCGGGACCACCGTGGTGAGGGTGGGCACTGCGACGTAGGTGAAGGACACCCCGTTGCTGGTCCCGCCCGCTGTGGTGGCCGTGACTTGCACGGTGCCTGTTCCGGCCGGTGCGACCGCAGTGATCTGCGTCGCGGAGTCCACCGTGAACGACGTCGCCGGTGTCGCACCGAAAGTGACTGCGGTAGTTCCGGTCAGCCCGGTTCCGGTGAGCACGACCGTGGTGCCACCTGCTAACGGTCCAACATTCGGCACCGCCAAGGTCAGGGTGGGAACAGCGACGTAGGTGTAGGCGACTCCGTTACTGGTCCCGCCTGCTGTGGTGGCGGTGACGCTCACGGTCCCGGTTCCGGCGGGTGCGACGGCGGTGATCTGTGTCGCGGAGTCGACCGTGAACGAGGTCGCCGGTGTGGCACCGAAAGTGACTGCGGTGGCTGCGGTCAGGTTTGTTCCGGTGAGCACGACTGTCGTGCCGCCGGTGACCGGTCCCGCGCTGGGCACCACCGTGGCCAGGGTCGGAATGGCGACGTAGGTGTAGGCGAGTCCGTTGCTGGTCCCGCCCGCTGTGGTGGCGGTGACTTGCACGGTGCCCGTTCCGGCCGGGGCGACTGCCGTGATCTGTGTCGCGGAGTCGATCGTGAACGAGGCTGCCGGTGTGGCACCGAAACTGACCGCGGTGGCTCCGGTCAGCCCTGTTCCGGTGAGCACGACCGTGGTGCCGCCGGTGACCGGTCCCGCGCTCGGCACCAACGTGGTGAGGGTGGGAACAGCGACGTAGGTGAAGGAGACCCCGTTGCTCGTGCCGCCCGCTGTGGTGGCGGTGACTTGCACGGTGCCTGTTCCAGCCGGTGTGACCGCCGTGATCTGTGTCGCCGAATCGACGGTGAACGACGTTGCCGGTGTCGCACCGAAAGTGACCGCGGTAGTTCCGGTCAGGTTCGTTCCGGTGAGCACGACCGTGGTGCCGCCTGCTATCGGTCCCGCATTCGGGACCACCGTGGTGAGGGTGGGAACGGCGACGTAGGTGTAGGACACCCCGTTGCTGGTCCCGCCCGCGGTGGTGGCGGTGATTTGCACGGTGCCCGTTCCGGCGGGTGCGACCGCGGTGATCTGCGTCGCGGAGTCCACCGTGAACGACGTCGCCGGTGTGGCACCGAAGGTGACTGCGGTGGCTCCGCTCAGGTTCGTTCCGGTGAGCACGACCGTGGTGCCGCCTGCTATCGGTCCCGCATTCGGCACCGCCGTGGTGAGGGTGGGAACGGCCACGTAGGTGTAGGACACCCCGTTGCTCGTTCCGCCTACCGTCGTGACAGTGACCTGCACGGTGCCGGTCCCGGCGGGGGCGACGGCGGTGATCTGGGTCGAGGAATTAACCGTGAACGACGTCGCCGGTGTGGCACCGAAAGTGACTGCGGTGGCTCCGCTCAGGTTCGTTCCGGTGAGCACGACCGTCGTGCCGCCTGCTACTGGTCCAACATTCGGGACCACCGTGGTCAGGGTCGGAACGGGAACGTAGGTGTAGGACACCGCGTTGCTCGTTCCGCCGGACGTGGTGACGGTGACCCCCACGGTGCCTGTTCCGGCGGGGGCGACGGCGGTGATCTGGGTCGAGGAATTAACCGTGAACGACGTCGCCGGTGTGGCACCGAAAGTGACTGCGGTGGCTCCGGTCAGCCCTGTTCCGGTGAGGACGACCGTCGTGCCGCCTGACGTCGGTCCCGAGCTCGGAATGATCGACGTGAGCGTGGGGACGGCGACGTAGGTGTAGGCGAGTCCGTTGCTGGTCCCGCCCGCAGTAGTGACGGTGACCTGCACGGTCCCGGTCCCGGCAGGAGCTACCGCCGTGACCTGTGTATTGGAGTTGACCGTGAACGAGGTCGCCGGTGTGCCACCGAAAGTGACCGCGCTGGTGGTGGACAGGCCGGTGCCGGTGAGCACGACCGTTGTGCCGCCGGTGGTCGGTCCCGAACTCGGAGTGATCGACGTGAGGCTGGGGACTCCGGCATAGGTGTAGCTGACGCCGTTACTGGTTCCACCCGAGCCGGTGACGGTGACCTGTACCGTGCCGGCCGAACCGGCGGGGGCGGTCGCCGTGATCTGCGTCGAGGAGTTGACGGTGAAAATAGTTGCGGTACTGCCGAACCGTACGGTCAGCGGACCGGTGAAGTTGGTGCCGGTGATCGTGACGCTGTTGCCACCCGCGGTGGGACCCGCGGTCGGGGAGATGGACGTGATCGTCGGGACGATGACATAGATGTAGGTGACCGGGTTGCTGGTACCACCTGGACCAGTGACCGTGATCGATACGATCCCCGTCCCGGCAGGGGCGACGGCGGTGATCTGGGTATCGGAGTTGACTGTGAACGAAGTGGCGGGCGTGCTACCGAAATTGACCGACGTGACTCCGGTCAGACCCGACCCGGTGAGCGTGACCGTCGTCCCGCCCGCCGTGGATCCTTGGCTGGGGCTGACGCTGCTCAGGGACGGAACGGGAAGATAGGTGTAGGAGACTCCGTTGCTGGTTCCCGCCGAGGTCTGGACGGTGACTTGCACCGTACCGGCCGAACCGGCGGGCGCGATCGCCGTGATCTGCGTGGGGGAGTCGAGGGTGAAAGTGGTCGCGGTACTACCGAATCTAACGGTCGTGGGACCGGTGAACCCGGTGCCGGTTATCGTCACACTGGTACCACCTGTGGTGGGCCCTGATGTGGGGGAGATGGAAGTGATGGTAGGCATGGCGCTGCCTCCTCGTTGCCGTGGTGATCGTTCCTCTGCACCGGGGGGTGCCCGACTCGCTCAATGGCCCGGCTAATTCCATTAACCTCCTGGAAGGGCACCTGGGCAACGAGTCTCGAATCCGTTTTGGTCCGTTTTCGGATTGTCCGCGTGTCGCCCCGTGACCAGCCCGTCTGGCGTTGCGGCAGCGGCGTTTTCGCCGGGCACCGGTCGTCGCCCGGCAACGGATCGCCGGGTTTGATCACGGAAACCTTTGGGCTGCCGCGGGGGTCTGGCAACCGCACCGAAAACCATCCCGCAGTGGTTCATCCAGGTGTATGGTTTGTCACAGGAACAGCTCGGGTGGGTCCTCGAATTCGATGCCCGCCTGCCGTGCCCGCGTCACCATCTTCCGATCCCATTCCCGGTGCACCCGCAGTGCCATACGGAACGCGCCCATCTGCTCGGACATCTGTTGCGTCTGTGAAATGGCGAGGTCGCTCAACACCTTTGCGGCGTCGGCCTTCGTCTTGGTCATGGTGGCGTCGACATCACCGCGCTTGAACCATGCCGTCACGATCGCCGACAGCACCGAGGAGCTGGCGATCAGCAAGAGCGCCGCGAACACCGGCGACTGCTGGACCATGGTCATGGCTCCTCCTTCATCGTCACCGCGTGCAGCGTCCGCACGTCCTGCAATACCTGCCGTCGCTTCCACAGGAACGCGAGCCCCAGCGCGATGGGCAGCGGCCCGCCGAGAATCGTGGCGGGCCCGAGGGTTCGCTGCTGGAACTGCAGCACCAGTAGCTGGGCGCCGAATGCCATCAGCGACCACCCGAGCGCCCCCAATCCGATCTGCTCGACCAGGTAGCCCCACACCCGCCGGGCGAACAAGCCGACCAGCGTCGCGAGGCAGCCGATCAGCAGGAGAACCAGCCACAGCGTCCGGAATCCCGGGGCCATGCTCGAGGTGGCGGAACCCGCCGGCGGACCGAAGAGGGCCTGCAACAGCGCCGACACACCGAAGACAGCGCACAGGACCACTTCGAAGGGATCATGGCGTGTCGTTGCCTTCGGCGCTTTCATGCGGGTTCACCACTGTGCGGCGGCGCTGGACTCACCCGGTGGCGCGCCGACTCGACGGCCGGAAGTCCCAGCGCCGCTGCGACAACGGCGAGAATGAATCCGGACGCGTCGGCCGAGACGACACCCCTGGTGACCCCATACCCGATGACCGCTACCAGCAGCGGGTACAACAGGGCGCGAACGGGCTCGCTGCGCAGGGTCGTGAGTACTTTGTTCATTGGTTTTCCCTTTCTCGGTTGGGTTTTGTGGAGGTCCGTGCCGTCGGTGGTCGGCGGCTGGGGCGTCGAGTAGACGAGCCCACTTTGCGAAGTTTGGTATGTGCTGATATCCCGGGGGATTTCATCGGTGTGGGCTAGCCAAGTCGAACCCGTATGTGGAAGAAGAGGATTCGTGGTTCCATCCGGCCGTGCGGACCGGCGGGTTGCGGGGTCGGCTACGGTGCGGCCGGTTACGGTGACAGGGGAACCCCGCGAGTGCTGCCCGGAAGGCGGAGAGAGGAACGTAGGCATGCGCTGCCTCCTCGTTTGCTGGTTCCGCCAAACCGGGGGGTGCCGACTCTGATAGTGGCCCGGTTACCTCCATTAACACCCAGGAACGGCACCTCGGCAACGCATCTCAGCATCCGTTTTTGTCCGTTTTCCGGATTGTTGCCAGATGTTGACGGGGATGGAGCGATCGGGCGTCGAAGTGCCCTCTGGCGTTGCTACAGCGGGGTACTCGTGGATCCGGTGCGCGCGGGCCGATTACATATCGCGGCTCGGCTGCGGGAAGTCGCGGAGTAGTGCGCACAAGTCGCCATCACCCATGGGAGTCACCATCGGCAGCGTCGAACGCAGGACGCCGACCGCCACTACGTGACCATGTCATGTCGGCATGTGACACAACTGGATTCGGACTCGAGCTATGTCATCGGCGGGGCCGCCCATGCCGGTTCGTCACGGGCAGGTCTGCCGGTACGGCAGATCCGGGATCTGCTCGTGCCATTCCGTCTCGTTGAGGCCACGCCCCGCACGCTCACATGCCAGCTCGCGGGCGTGCGCTCGCGCGTCGAGGACTCCGGCGAGATCCGACAAGTGCACGAGATCGTCGAATCCGCCTGTGGCCAGCGTGTGCCCGTCCGGGCTGAACGTGGCGGTGAAGGTGGAACGATCGGAGTGTTCCGCGACGAGCCTGCGCGGGTGGGTGACATCGGAGGTCTCCCACATGACAAGGCGTCCGTCTCGGCCGGTGGTGGCCATGAGCCGCCCGTCCGGACTGAAGGACACCGAAAGCACCCAGTCGGTGTGTTCCACGAGCGGAGTGCTCGCCATCCGCGGGTGGTCGCGGTCGCCGATATCCCAGACGACAACACTGTCATCGAGGCTTCCGGTGACCAGGGTGCGCCCATCCGGCCGGAAGGCCAGCGAGCTCACCGCGCCGGCATGGCGCATGGTGCCCCGCCGAATACCTCGGCTCGGATCCGTGATGTCCCACAGCGTCGCGCTGTTGTCGTTGCGGCCACTGGCCACCGTGCGCCCATCCTTGCTGAAAGCGACTTCCTGCACGGTGATGTTCGTATCGAGCCTGGTCGACGGTCGAGGTGCCCGCGGGTCTTCGACGTCCCACAGGAGGGCGCCCTGCTCACCCGCGACGGCGAGGATCCGGCCTTCCGGAGCGAACACCAGAGAGCTGACGTCACCGATCTGGGCGTTTCGAGTAGCCAGCAGCCGCGGATCGCTGCGGTCGGACAGATCCCACAGGTCCACGTTGCCGCCGTCGTACCGCCCTGCGGCAAGGACTCGGCCGTCTGCGCTGAAGGCCACGGCGCCGGTCGGGCCGGCCGATCCGGCGAGCGAGCCGAGCAGGACCGGCCGCGTTCGGTCCGCGATCGCCCAGAGGTTGACGGTGCCGTCCAAACATCCGACGGCCAGCATCGTGCCGTCCGTGCTGTATCGAGTCGAGCGCACGGCATCGCCGCAATGTCCGAGCGCGGGCGGCATTCTCGGCACAGCACGCGCCATGGTTCGATTCAGGATCACTGTGCCGTCCACACCCGCCGATGCCATCTGATTTCCGTCGTCGGCGATCGTGACCATGCTGATGGGGCTGCGTCCGCCAGGGGCAACGGTGGCCCGAGTCGGCTTCGCGGGATCGGTGATGTCGCTGCGGATCCATGCGCTTTCGAGAGTGGCGATCTCGAGTGCATTGCCGGTCGAGTCGAAACGCACGGCGGCAACGGTGGTGGGCAGATCGGCGAGCCGGGCCAGCCTGGCGGGCTGCCGGGGATCGCCGAGATCCCACACTTGGACCAAGTTTCCGTTTGTGACTGCTGCTCGGCGACCATCCGGGCTGAAATCGACCGCATCGGCGATATTGCTTGCGTGACCGGTGAGATCGGTGAGTCCGACCGGAGTGCCCGGATCGGTGATGTCCCACAGGGTGATTTCACCGCGCCGGTCTCCGGTGAGCAGCCTGCGGCTGTCGGGGCTGAATGCCGCTGACCGCAGCTGATTCGACTCGGTGGTGATCCGTCCGCCTTGCCTGGGGTTCGTCGGATCGGTGACGTCCCACAGAATCGCGGGCTGGTTCGGGCTACTCGTCACAAGTAGTCGGCCATCGGGACTGAATTCGATCGTGCCGATCTTGCCGGTATGACCGGGCCGGGCGCTGAGCAGAGTGGGCCGGGCTGGGTCGGTCAGATCCCACAGCGATACCGCGCCATCGGTTCCGCCCACCACCAGCCGGTGTCCGTGTGGATCGAACGCCAGGGCACTGGGGATGTCCGTACCGCTGAACGCGGCGACCTTGCGGGTGCCGTTCCACACGGTGACCTCATGGCCGCTCCATCCGGTTGCCAGCAGTCGCCCGTCGTTGCTGTAAGCGATCGAAGTCGGTGCGCCGCTACCCGAGATGGTGCCCGCGTAGGGCTGCAACAGACTCGTGACCAGTCCGGCATTCGTCGACACACTGCTGTCGAGTTGATCGGCGGCCACGCCCAACATCAACGCGAGTCGCGGCGCGCTGTCGCGCGCGGCGTCGGCTCGATTGACAAGTCCGCGAGCCACACTCGTGCGCTGCCGCTCCTGCGCGACGCCACGTTGGTAGAGGGCGAATGTCATCCCGGTCAACGCGCCGACCAGCAGCAGCACCAGCGTCACGGTCACACCGCGGCGAACTCGGCTTCTGCGGCGCTCCGCTCGGACGCTTGCGTCCAGAAAGTGTCGCTCGAGCTTGCTTACTCGGCCGGGATGCGCGGCCGCCCAGTCCGTGGCCAGCCGTAGCCGGGATCCGCGATAGTGCAGGTTCGGATCCGCCCCGCTCCGGTTCCATTCGAGTGCGGCGTCGGTCAGCTTCTGCTGGACGAGCAGGCCGGCGCGATCGGTGTCGATCCAGCTGCGCAGCGTGGGCCACGCATGCAGCAATGCCTCATGGGAGATCTGCGCGGTGTCGCCGTCCACCGTGATCAGGCGGGCAGTTGCCAGCGCCTCGCGGGCGCGGGCGACAGCGGGGAATTCTCGGGTCAGCGCATCCAGATCCACCCGTCGGCGAGTGTCCTCGGTGTCTTCGTTGAGGTTCACCATCCGCAGCAGCATCACCCGCATCGCCCGCCGCCCGGTTTCGTCGAGCCGGCGGTAAACGTCGTCGGCTGCCTGGGTGACGGCATGCAACACGCCACCGGTCGCCTCGTAACCGAGCACGGTGAGCGTCGTGCCGCGCCGCCGTTGCCAGGTGAGCAGCAATGCGTAGGACAGCAGTGGCAGTGCACCGACGGCGAAATCGCGACCTGCTCCGAGATCACGCAGGACGCGCGACGACAAGCTGGGCTCCAGTCCGAGACCTGTCTGCGCAGCGGGCTTTTCGATGGCTTCCCGCATCTCGTCCTCGGTCATCGGTCCGACCGTCACCTGCCGCCTGGCGAGCGCTTCGGCGAGCTGCGGGTAGGCCAGGCATGATCCGTAGAAATCTGCTCGTATGCCCAGCACTACCAGAGCCGTACGCTCGTGCGCGGCCGCGCAGATCGCCTGGATGAACCGGCGCCGTTGCGCGACGTCCCGGCACAGGGTGAACAGTTCTTCCAGTTGGTCGACTATGAGCAGCAGGCGTCCGGTCGGCAGCAGTTCGCGCAGTATGGTGGCCAGGCTGTCCGGGTCGGCCGCCAACTGATCTCGGACCTGGTCCGTCGTCGCATCGATCAGCGTGGTCAGCCGCGCTGCGAGCGTGTCGAGCGGCCGCTCGCCGGGCGTGATGACCAACTGCGGCCACGTGTGCGAATCGGGAACGCGCATCTCTCCGTCCACGACAGCGGGCATGAGCCCGGCCCGCAGCAGTGACGACTTGCCCACCCCCGAGCGACCGAGCACCGCGATCGGCTTCCCGTCGGCGGACCACTCGGCGAGCCTGCCGAGCAATTCGTCGACCAGGCGCGCCCGGCCGAAGTAGAACGCGGCGTCGTCGGCGGTGAACGGGTCGAGTCCGCGGTACGGGCAGCGCTCGTCGGCGGCCGGTACGCGTTCGGGTGCCGCGGCGACGGGTGCCGGTGCGTGCGCCAGGTTCGACGCCAGCACGACTTCGCCTGCCTGACCGCGCAGATGACGGACCGGTGCGGGGCTGCCGCCCAGCGGCAACGCGCGGCGCAGCTGGCGATAGGCTCCCTCGACGGTCAGATTCGGTGGTTCGGTGGCCGCACCGTGCCGAAGCAGGGTGATCAACTCGCCGCTGAACGCGGTGTGCGGCTTGCCTGCGGGGGCCTGCGCGACCTCGCTCGACGATGCTGCCGCAAGCACGTACATGCCACCTGATTCAGCGAGGTCGAAGGCATCCTTCGCGGCCGGACCGAACACGTCGTAGGCCCGCCCCGCGAAGCAGCAATCGAGCACCACGATGATTGCCCGCGCCGGCGATCGCCGCAGTGCCCGACCGACCGCTGAATAGGCGAGGGCTTTGAACTCGAGCCGGTCCTGATAGTGGTCGGTGTCGTGGGTTGCCAGGTGCAGCTGGTTCCGGTCGTCGACGAGGCCGTGTCCCACGTAATAGAACAGAAATACGCCCTCGGTCCGCGCCGCGGCGTCCGCGATGGCGGCCTCGAGATCTATCGGGTGCGGGTCGACTACGGTTTCCACGTCATGCACGCCGAGGCCGCATCGGTCGATCAGCGCGGCGCCGAGCGCACGGACCGTGTGGGCAACCGCAGGGACATCGGGCAGCACGGAATCGGCCACGTGTGTTCCCGTTCCCACCAGGAGGGCACGAGAACCCTTGGATCCCAATTTCATTCGGGAGCCGTGCTTTCGGTGTCACCCGCTTTCGCGAGACTGTCCATGAGCGCCTGCATGGCGGCGGCGTCCAGATTCCGGACGTTGGTGGACTCGAGCTCGTAGCGTCTTCCGTCAGGTGCCGTCACTGTCAAGGTGACGGCACCAACCCTGCTACGGATCCAGGTGACCAGCACTCGGGCCGCTACGACACCCAGCCCGCTCGGCGCCAGCACGAGAGCGAGGTTATCGATGACCGCCCCGAGAGTGCCCCGCTCCGGCGCCTTCTCGGTGGACAGAACTCGTTGGCGCAGCTCGTCCTCGGCTACCAATCGCCCCCAGAGCGAGCGCAATTCGGCCGCGGCACCGTCCGCTTCGACATCGATCCGTGCATGCACGCACTAGCCCCCATCGCCGTCGCTGATGACTTCGAGACCTTGCTCGACGCGGAAGTCTATCGGTTTCTCCGTCGATCGGCGGCGACTTGCGAGCCGAATCGGCTTGCGGTCGCCAATGTTCCGAGGCGCCTAGGCCAGCGGGAGCGGCTCCCATCGCCGACCGGGAGAGGGGGCGACGCCGGGGCGTCGAGCCTTCCGCACGGCCGTGACGCGAGGCGGATTCGCGGCGACAATGAGGGCGTATGGCGGCGCACGTCAGGGTCTCCGCCCTCAGGAGGGAGACGCCGCCGGACGGCTGATCGTAAGCAGCCCTCCAACCTGCACCGCCGGTCAGTCGCAGCGCGGCTTGGCGGTGATCCAGCGGCCGGTCGAATGCATCGCAAGGACGAGACCGACCAGCACGGGCACTGTCCGTAGTGGGTGTTCTGGCAGGGTGTGGGATCAACAAGCCGGAGGAGACACCGATGTACAGCGGGATGCCGGATTCCTGTGCGAAGCTGGCGGCACCGGCGAGGAACGCCATCCAGGAGCACACTGGCGAACTCTTCAGCGCAGCAGTCGAATTCGAGGCCTCGAACATCCCGGCGTCCGGACGCGAACCCGGTCGGCGCGGGGATGGGCGTGGGCTATCGGGCGTTCGGGGTGGGCAGACGGAACGTGTCACCAGGCGCGCGGGGAGTTGTTCGCCGGGAGCATGCGCACGGGAATCGGGCCGTGCTCGTGTGCGCCCGTTGAGCTGAGGACGGCGGGCACCGAAGCTGATGTGTGCGCCGACGATCGATAATCGCGCCGGTGCTGCTCTCGTGTGTTGCACGGACCCTGGAGAATCGTTCGCTCAACCCCGGCGCGATCGGGCCGCCGACAGCTCGCCGACGGCCCGCGCACACCATCGATCAGACGTAGGTGTAGGTGACGCCGTTACTGGTTCCGCCGGAGCCGGTGACGGTGACCTGTACCCCTCCGGCCGACCCGGCCGGAGCGATGGCCGTGATCTGGGTAGCGGAGTCGATGGTGAAGATTGTTGCGGTGGCGCCGAAGCTCACGGTCAGGGGACCGGTGAATCCGGTGCCGGTGATCGTGACGCTGGTTCCTCCCGAGGTGGGCCCGGAGGTCGGGGAAATCGACGTGATGGTCGGGACCACGACATAGGTGAAGGGGACGCCGTTGCTGGTGCCACCCGGGCCCGTGACGGTGATCGACACGATCCCCGTTCCGGCTGGGGAGACGGCCGTGATCTGCGTGTCCGAGTCCACCGTGAACGAAGTCGCCGCCGTATTACCGAAACTGACCGCCGTGACTCCCGTCAGTCCCGTCCCGGTGAGGACGACCGACGTGCCGCCCGAGGTGGGCCCTTGGCTGGGGCTGATGGAGCTCAGCGCGGGAACGGCGAGATAGGTGTAGGCCACCCCATTGCTGGGCCCCGCCGCGGTGGTGACGGTGACCTGCACCGAACCGACCGATCCCGCCGGGGCGGTAGCCGTGATCTGGGTATCGGAGTCGATGGTGAAAGCTGTTGCGGTGCTGCCGAAGCTCACGGTCGCGGGACCGGTGAACCCGGTGCCGGTGATCGTGACGCTGGTACCTCCCGATGTGGGACCAGAGTTCGGCGAGAGGGAAGTGATTGTGGGCATGGCGCTGCCTCCTCGGTGCTGTGGAAATGTTCCTCTCAACCGGGAGGGGTGCCCCGACTCACTCAGTGGCCCGGCACTTTCCATTAACGCCTCCGCCCGAGACCTGGGCAATGAGTCTCCCACTCCGTTTTCGTCCGTTTTCGTAAAGGTGGGTGTCGCGGGTGCGGGGATCTCACCACCACTGGTTCGACTGCTCGTCGGAAGCTCTCCGCTGGCGTGCGTGGTGAGGCGGCGTGGATCCTTCTGTGTCGAGCGGGATCTGATGGTGTTGGAGCATGGAGCTGGATTCGTCGACGACGCGGATCGGAGCAGGTCTGCGCGCGCCGGGCCGCGGGCTTGGACAGGCGAATACGCCAACAGGAAGTGGGCGGCGAGGTTGCGGGGTGGTCGGATGGCAATGATCCGGCCGCTGGTTCCAACGGCCGGACCAACTCCCCTACTGCTGATCGGCGGGCAGGTCGTCGTCAACCCTTTAAGGCGCGAATCATATTGACGAGCACTTGCGCGCCCGCTTGCGTACCTTGGTCGTCGCCGTTCTTGAACTCTAGTGTGCCCTCCCACCCATCGATATTGGCAGTCAGCTCGAAGTACGGGCGCGCAGTGGCGGGATCCAGATAGTCCGGTATGGGCTCCACAGTTTCTGTGACAGCCACGCCATCAACTTTCAGGACGCGGGCCGGACGATTCTCGATCGTAGGTGACGTCGTGTCCTCGAATATTCGATGCAGGAAGACATCCCCGAGATACTCCTTCCGTCCAGGTGTATGGTAACCGCATCCGTTGCCGGCAGCTATTTTATCGTTCATCGGCTTGGTGGCGGTTACGCTGACTTCGAGATTCGGGGCGTTATATCGGGCGGAGAAGAACTGTTTCGGAAAATCGCACAGCTCCTGGATCGTATGGTTGCTCAACTGTAGTGTCTGCCGTTCGGTGTCAGTGCGCGGCAGAACACCGCAACCCGTCAGGAGTAGCGCGAGTACCGCAACGATGGAAATTTTCTGTGGATTCACGTCGCCACCCATTCGGTCCCGGGAGCGTGGGTATCGAAACTCTTGGAAGTGCTTTCCGGCCAGCGGTTGTTGAGGAATGCCTTCTGGTTGTCTGTGGATTCTGTCATCTTAGCGAGGTTATTAATTTGTGTACGGAGGGCTGTAGCGAGTTTGTCCCCGTAACGTACTGTCTTCGGGATGATATCAGCAAGGGCATCGATCGCATCCGAAATTCCCCAGGGGGCTTCGAAGAAGGAACCAATTTTAGCCACAGCCGCAGTGAATCTGGCAAGAAATCCGATAATATCCTGGAGGATGCCGGAGTAGAATTCCCAAGCGGAATCCGATATCGCGGCAAGGCAGTCGCTCAGCTTGTCGCAGGTCGCTTTGGCTGAATCCATGGCCGTGTCCTGAAGTGTGCGTGCGGCCCCGTATCGATTGGCTGCACCGCCCTGCCAGTAGCCGAGCACGTTTCCTTTGACTACTTCGTTATTCTGTGCCTCGCCGATCTTGGATTTCAGCTTCAGCCATTCCTCGCTGGTCTGGAGGAAGGCGATAGGCGCACGTAAACCTTCGATAGCATCGTGCAGTTTATCGAGAAGATCCCGGATCTTGGCCTTGATTTCTTCCTTGTGGTCTTGCATGTATCCGCTGAAGTTGTCGTGAGTGATCGCGCCATATGCGGCACCAATAGCTGCGCCGATCGGTCCTCCAAATGCCTGCCCCTCGTAGATGGCCATCGCTGCTGCTGCTTCATTGAACGCAACCTCCACTTTGGCGGGCTGGCTTCGTATTTCTTTGACCTTGTCTGCGAACTGATCGAGAACGTTATTTATTTCATAGAGACTTTTGGTGTCGCCCATAGCTATCCTTCGTCCATTTTGATGAGGACGTTCGCGAAGTTTTGGTCCTGTTCCATATACACGTTGGCAACGTGTTCGAGGACGTCTCCAATCGCGTCAGTTTCGTCCCGTCCCTCGCTCAGCCTGTCGTACATATACTTTGCGGCTGTGGCCTGAGCATTCCAGGCTTCCTGAAATAGCGCCCAGACGACATCTCTGTTGCTGTATCGGATGCTATCTGCTTTGTGTGCGGCATCGCCGAGGCAGTCGGACGCACGACGCCAGGCCCGCGCGGCGGCAACCAACTGGTTCAGGTCCGCCGAGAAATTGGTCATTACGAAGTCCTCGTCAGATAGTTCTCGTATTCCCCGAGTTCGTACTCGAGCTCATCGTCGGAGCGGTGCGCCCATGAACCGCCTTCGTGGAAGTGTGGACGCTGGTGACGGATCTGATTCGCACAGTCGATGATGTCGTGGGCGATGTACGGCGGGCTGGCCGTTGCCGCCCATGCCGGATCGATGCTGATGCTGCTGATGCGAGAGAGGCTCGCGGCGACAGTAACGGAACGTGATCCGAAGTCGGTTGGAGGACCGTGGCCAATGAATTCGTCACCTCCGCGGAGCGCCCGCTCGACTGCCTCGAATTCGGCGAGTGACTGCGTGTCGAGAAGTGTGATCAATTGGGCACGACGGGACGGGGATGCGCTCAGCGCGGCGAATTTACCCTGCGCGATGATCGGTGCGTCGTGACGCCAGAGTGCCTGATAGTAGGCGGTCATCGCCGCTGCGGAGAAATCTGGTGGATCCAAGCGGTTGTGGAGGTTTCGGCTCACGTCGACATCTACTGGAAGGCGACCTTCGTCGAGATGCATCGTGAATGTCCCCACACCGATCAAGCGAAATTCAGTCATTCAATTCCTTTGCCGCTACCCAGAACGAACCGCTGCGTGTCTTCCGTTGGCAATGCTGCAGAACCTTCTCCTCGACCTGTTGACCTGTGGCAGCTACCTACTGATTGGACGCCGCGTGGCCGGGTTCGGTTCCATCGGGCTGGTTACCAAGTTTCGGGGCGGGTGGATTCGAGGTGGCGGCGGGCTTGGTCGATCCAGGTGGTGAAGTGAGTGGTGAGGTCGGCTGGGGTGGTGGGGCGGACGGTGATGTGGTGGGTGCGGTGTTCGGTGTAGCGGCCGTCGTTGGAGATGTCGTGCCATTGGAGGACTTTGGCGGGTTTGGCGTGGGTGTGTAGGGGAGCGGGGAGGAGGACGGCGGTGCCGCCGCCGTCGGCGGGGCGGTGGAGGAGGCGTTGGTATTGCTCGCGCGGGGTGTTGCGGGCGTTGTCCTGGAGGTAGGTGTCGCGGCGCGGGGCGAGGTCGTCGGGGTGGAAGGTGGCGGGCTTCTGGGTGCCGGGTTTGCAGGCGGGGATCGCGTTCACCAGGCGGGTGGGGAGCTGGTCGGCGGGGAACGTGCGGACGCGGATCGGGCCGTGGTCGTGTTGGTTGCCTGCTTGGCTGAGCACGACCGCGCCGAAGCCGGTGCGGGCGCCGAGGATCCGGTACTCGCGCAGGTCGTCGCGTCCGGTGCTGTTCTTGTGCTTGCACGTGCCGCCGAGGATTTCGATGCGGAGGTCGGACGTGCCCAGCGTGTGTAGGGCGGCGTTGATCTCGTCGAGCTCGTCGGCGGAGTAGCGCGCCCGGACGGCGGTGCGGTGGGTGTCGAACTCGTCGCGGTAGGCGAAGCGGCTGGTGTAGCGCAATGGGCTGGGGATGCGATCGTGGGCGTCGCCGTACCAGAGAGCGGCGAAATCGTCTGGTTCCCAGGTCCATTCAGCCATGTGAGGTCCCTATCCGGCCGCGCCGAGGCGACCCGCTGTCATGCGCACACGCCCGTGGCTCAGCACTGCGGTGTGCCGAGTCGAAAGGTCGGATGCGGTCACTCCTGTCTGTGTCGCACGCGATGCCGTGACGCGCAACCCCGATTCCCGAGACGATCGGAGGCGAGGCCACCCGGCACCGCCCGAGGGAATCCAACCGAGGTGGGCGTACCCGTATCGAGACGATCGGAGGCCAAGCCGCCTGCGGCGCCTGCAGGCATCCAACCCGAGGGTGGCGCGTACCCGTATTCCCGAGACGGTCGAAGGCTTTCGTCGGGCAAAGGCGGCGCGCTCAGTCCGGGACGCCGCCGATGACGCCGCCGGGCAGCGTCTTCGGGATCTCGCCGAGCAATTCGTCGGTGTTGTCCTGATTGATCAGGTAGTCCGGTGTCTTGTGCTCGGACTCGTCGTCCTTGCCGCCGCCGCGCGCACCGGGAGACATCATCCCGGGGAAACCGGCTGTGCCGCGCGCACTTGTGGCCGTCGCGGCTGCGGCCGCAGGTTTCGCCGAGGGGGTCGGGGTTCCGGGTGTGCCCGGGATGCTGCGTCCGGGTTGCGGCTGGGTGGTCGTGCCAGGGGTTCCCGGCGTGCCTGGGCCGTGTGGGGTTCCGGTACCGGTCGGCACGGTACGGGTGGGGTCGGTCGTCGTGGTCGGTGTTGTCGCCGTGGGGTCCACGCCGGCGGGTGTGGTCGACGTATTGGCCGGTATCGTGTCGGCGGACTGCTGCTCCTGCGATGACTGGTCGGCGGGCTTCTGCTCCTCGGCGCCCGGCTCATCGGGCTTGCCGTCGCCATCCTTGTCACCGGGCACACCGGGGTCGGTGGCGCCGGGATCATTGCCTGGGCCGGTCGAGCTGGGACCACCGTTGTCGCCGCTCTGGTATCCGCCAGGCGGTGGCGCCGGAATGTCCACCGACGCGGTCGGGCCTACCGGTGTTGGTAGCACCGGAATCTTGCCGTCCATCTCGCTGAACGGCTGCACATAGAACTGCTTCATCGCCGCCCGCGCGGCCTGCTCGGCTTCGGATTGCTCGCCCGACAGACTCCAGCGGCTCGGGTGGAAAATGCGCTCGGTCCAGGGGTAGTTGACGGTGTCCGGGAGCGCGTTCTTTGTATTGGAGATCGCAGTGGCGGCATCGCGGACGCGGCAGTACAGGTCTTCCAGGGACGTGGTCAGGTTTTGCGCTTCGCTGGTGTACTTGGCGATCGCGTTCTTGGACTGCTCCGCGGCCGGACCCGACCAAGCTTGGGCGATGGAGGTCTGGATGGAGCGGGCGAAGGTTTCGACGCCCTGCTCCCATTGGTTGCGGGCCTTCCAGTACTTGTCGGCTTGGGTGAACGCGTCGCCGCTATCGAGCGGCTTGAACGTGTCATTGATCCGTGAGTGTTCCCAGCTGTCCGCGTGCTCGCCGCCGTTCGGGATGCGCTTGCTCTCGTAGCCGCTCATTTGTTTGTTCCGTCCGGGAGCGCATACGGCCCGAACCGAAGTCCGACGGGTGGGCGCTCGGGCAGTGTGGTGTTGAGCCTGTTGAAGTCCGCAGCAAAGTTGCTGTCTGCCTGCATCATTCGATCCCGAACGATCCGGTGTACATCTTGGATGTCCTCGACGATGCGATAGTGATCTTCCATGATCTGATGAACGCTGTTCCGATCCTCGGCTCCGCGAGCCTTCGTCTTGAATCTATCGACCAACGTGGATGCGGACACCATATCGCCGCTGGATTCGCCCAAGCCCCAATGCTCCTGCTGAGAAACAGCATCCATGGAGCGTTGGATCTTGCGAATCTCGATTTTGAAGAATTCGCAGTCACGGTCTATGTAGATAAAGTCCTCTGGGGACATCTGGATACCTAACTGCCCCTCCCGCGCCGCGCTCAAAATGTTCGCCATCGGCCGAGGCGGCTGCGCGTTGTCGTCACCCATGTGCTACTCCCTCCCGGTGAGTTCGATCGCTTCAGCGTATTTCAAACAGTGGCAGGCATCGTCGGCACTACCTTCTCCGCCAAGGTCTTCGCGAGTGCGCAGGTGTCGAGTTGGCCGGTCTTACGATTCGACGGAGGATTGCTGAGGAAGAATTCGAGGCTTCCGCCTTTCATCTCCACGTTGATGGTGCACACGGCGTCGGGATGTTCTTCGACCTGCCGCGTAGAGATCGCACGGCGATTGTTGATGGTGTATTCGCGGGTGTCAGCGAACTTCTTGTCGCGCACCATGTCTACGGTGAGGTTCGTTGTGCGAATGAAGGGTGCGTATCCATCGGTTTGTACCCATCCGCAGCCGCGCCATCTGATTCCTCCCGATGCTTTGGAGTCGTCTGTGTCCTTGCTGCGCAGATTTTCGGAGTCGAGCACGCTTTGGGGGATGTCGGTGCAGGGGTCGTAGCCGGTGGGCACGTCAGGGGCGACGCTCTGGTTGGCGGAGGAAGCGCCAGTTGGCGCGGCGTTGTCATCGGTCGAGGAACCGCAGCCTGTCAGAACGAGCGCGGCACCGGTGGTGAGGATGGTCAGTCGCCGCGAATTCCGCCTTGATGTCATGGGTTCCCCTCGTACACCGGTGTGCTGTTCCTGGCCTCTCCAGGGCCGGACCGGCTCCTCCGCCCCCTTCAATCAAGGTTGACGCTACCGGGGGGTTTACCTCCGGTGCAAGCGATCTGGTATGCATCGCCCGTCCTAGCCGCCGGTTCAAGCGAGCGCCCCGGAACCGCCGGTGACGGAGGAGCCGGGGCTGTGGTCGAGCAGCTTTGGTTGGGATTATGACCGGTCGAGTTCGCCGCTGCTTATGCAGGCAGTGAACGAGTCCCAGTCGCTAGGTGCGAACACGATAGCCGGGCCGGTCGGGTTCTTCGAGTCGCGCACACCGACGGAGCCTTCAGGCAGGAATGCGACCTCCACGCAGTCCATCTGTGCGCTGCTGTAGCTGCTCTTGAACCAGATGGCATCGGATAGGCTGGTGTTCACTGGCCGTACTCCTTCGCGATCTTGCGGATGAGGGATCGGCTACGCTCCTGGTCCAGTGCCGATCGCTGGAGTTCGGCGTGCGCCTGGCGGTATTGCCGGATCTCCTCAGGCTTCTCAAGATACAGGTTCCCGGTGAAACCCTGGATATAGACGACAGGGGGTTCGGTGAGATGGGCAGTCGGATGCTTCGGGAAGTCGAGCATGACAAACGACCCGACGCTCAGCCCCGCGTACGTCTCCGACGCGAGTGGAACCACCCGCACCGAAACATTCGGCTGCTCGCTGACTCGCAGCAGGTGCCTAAGCTGACCTTCCATGACTGCGCGTCCGCCGATCGCCCGGCGCAGTGCGGATTCGTCGAGGATCGCCTCCAGGAGAAGGGGATCCGAGTCGTTGTCCAAGCGAGTCCTTCGCCGCCCGAACATCTCGATCCTTCGCTCGACTTCTGCTCCTGACATCCCAGGAAAGCTGGCCCAGATCAAGGCGCGTCGGCACTCGTCGGTTTGCAGGAGCCCAGGGAGGAGGGTCGTCTGGTAGGAGACGATGCGCTTGGCCGCCGCCTCCAATTCCACGTAGAGACTGAACTCTTTGTGGATGGTGTCGCCGAACGCATGCCACCACCCGGTGTGCTTGGTCTCCTCGGTCAACTCGAGCAAGATGGCGGTCATCGCCTCAGACGCGCCGTAGATCTGGCACAACCGCTCGATGAACAGGGGATTCAGCCGGACGGGCTGTCCGGTCTCAATCCGCCACAGAGTCTGTTTGCCCACGTTGATCGCGTCGCGGGCGTACTCCGCACTGACTCCCGAGCTGATCCGCAGGGCCCGCAACTGTCGGCCCAGCATGCGGCGGGCAAGGGTGGAACCTGTTGGACTCATGACGAATTCCCTTTCGTAGCCAAACTAGTGGCCAGGTAGCTAACTGGAACCTTTTGGCGGGGATCCTTGGAACCTGGGCGGTTTCCGCCCGATTCCACAACTGATTACGTTCCCGCCCAGCAATATCCGGTGCTCTACTGAACGCGCCCGGTCCGAATCGAAGAAGTGCTGAAACCTTAACCGCGACAACGGTTCCAGGTCCAGCGATCGGGCATTTGCTCTTATCGGACCAATTGAATCGAGGCTGGCGAATGAACCATGCGGCATTCGCGGATACACCCGCGTCCCGCTGCGCCTTTTACCGCCGCACCTGTGGACTGCCCGCGGGGATACATCCGGAGATCGGGCGGATCGTCGTCAAGGCAGGCGTGGTCGGCGGGATCACGATGCCCGACCGGATGGGGCAATGGGTGCGAGACGACATGCTTTTTCGGGGCCACCCGCTGGGTCCGGTCGTCGCGCATATCCGTTCGCGCCGCTGGACTTTCCTGTGCCGACCAGATCTCCCCGACGACACGCGACTGTTCGCGGCCCTGTTCCGGCTCGACGTCTCCGTCGTGCCATTCGGCGGCGAAATAGCGCTGCCGTCCCCCGCCGACGCGAACGGCGGCTTCCGCCGCTGGGTGGTGGCACCCCGGGACACCTTCCGCCCGTCCGGCGCGGTGATCGTGGATTGCGTGCTGACCTGCGCGGGCCGGAGCGTCGTCGGTGAGCGTCAGCGAGTGATCCGAGATAACGCGCCATCGCGCGCGGCGGAGCCGAACCCGGGCGAGGCGCGGTCGTGAACGATGTCCTCCCGACGAGAAGTCAACTGCTGCAAGCCTGCCGGAAGGGCGAGCCGCCACCGGATCATCCGGTGCTGCTGCGCGCCCGCGCTCTAGCCGACCTGCACGTCCGTCGACTCGGCGCGGACCGTACAGCTGTGCGCGATATCGACGAGTGCCGTGCCCGCCTGGTCCGGGATATCGACCGCTGGTCCGAGGTGCGCTTGCCTTCCGCCCGCGGCGGCGCCTACCTCCACACCGAGTCTCTGGGCGCGGTGATCGACCGCCTCGCCCACCTCAGCGTCACCGCACACGCGGCCCTGGCCGCCGAGGCGGACTGGGACCTGTGGTTCGCCTGGGAGCGTCTGGCCGAACTGGCCATCGCTTATGAGGACCTGGCCACTGAGCTGACCGCCGGACGTCGCCGCTTGCCGAACGCGTTCTAGTTCGCCAAGGCGCGGATTCGATTGTGGGTACTCGCGCACATCGCATTCACCGGAGCATCCCATTGCGTCGCCCGTCAGTTGAAGGACCATCTCCGGCAAGCGGTGCTGGACGGCAACAGGGTCGCCCTCGGGTGGGGCGGCAACTGGGTTACCGCAACCAGGTCAATAGACGGGCAATACCGGAAACAAATCCGCAAAGCATCGATTCGACAATGTCGAACACCTGGTGATTGCTCCACGGCATCACCTCCGAGGTATGTGACCTGCGTCATAACCCCCTCGGTCGCCGTTCGATAGCGCGACGAGTGACCCAGACCACTCTGGGCGTTCGGCAATGTCGAACTCGCTCGGTGTTCGCCTCGGCAATCTGCTCGTAATGTCCGGTTCAATCCGGCGCGGTAGGCCATATGAGTCCGCTACCCGGCATCACCCCGGCAACCTGGACGGATCCGAAGGAGGGCGAGTGTCTCAACTGTCACACGGGACGCGCCTCGTCAGACGCCGTCCAACCGGCCCGGATTCGACCTCGTGCCGCGCGGGCCGTGGGATGGCCGACAGCGAGGGTCGGCCATGACCGCTGACAATTCGCCGAGGCCGCAGGAAGCGGACGTTCACCTGTCGATCTTCCTGCACGGGTTGCGGCTGGACTTCCGGGCATGCGTCACCGCCGCGAGTGTCTTCGTCCAGGAGTGGCGAGACAAGCACTGGCATGATCCGGTCCAGGTCTGCACCGATGACGCGAGCCAGTATCCGAGGCTGCCGTGTGAACGCCTGTATCTGCAGTCTCGGTGACGTGGGCGTCCGGGCCCAGAGTCTCGACATGAGCGAGCCGACCAGGTCCGCCGTTGCTGGGAAGTCCGGTACCGGTTCGGGTGCAAGACTGTGAACTCGAATCCTCAACCCGTCGAGGAAGGTGACTTGATGCAGATCGACTCCGATCCCACGCCGTCGCCATCCCCGGGCGAGCCGCCTACTCCACCCGGATCGAAGCCGAAGCCCGAGGGCTGGCAGGTGCCGCCGCTCGACCCTCCGCCCGGGGCATCGAAGGTTCTGGCCGACTATTTCGTCGGCGCCCGAAAGGTCTTCCAGGCTCTGGCCGAAATTCTGGGTACCCCGGAATACGCAGTCCCCCCACCGATACCTCCACCGGCGGCGCCTCCGCCCTCGCTGCCGGAGGGCGAGGCGGTCGGTCTGACCGGATTCGCCGCCACAGCGCTTTCGACCTCCCAGAATGTTCTGCAGGGTCATTCGGCGGGCTGGCAAGGCACCGACGGGACGAACTTCACCATCGCGCAACGAGCCGCCACCGTAGGTTCGGCGGCTCTGAAAGAACTCCAAGAAATAGTCTATCGGTTGCAGGACGTGTTGAACGCGGCCGTGCTTGTGCTGCCTGCCTCTTACACCGAACGCCCTTCAGCCGGTGGTAATCTCACGTCGTTTGCTGAACTCAAGCTTGCCGGTGCCGTAGATCAAGCGCTCAGACAAGCCTACGACGCCGTCTCTCGTGCGAAGAGGGAGTTGGGCCTCGAGACGGCTCTACCGAGGCCGCCGGAGTTTCCCAAATTTTCCATGGAGCTCGTCCCGCCCCGGCCAGCCCCCATGCCTCAGCGACAGGAGTATGTACAGAATCCGGGGATTCTGGAGGTATGAAGCCCGCGCGCTCAGTCCCGCCGCAAGGTGGCGGCGAGGTGGTGCTGCAATGGCTCGCCGACCGCCGCCATGCGCAGGGTGTAGTCGATGGTGTCGCCGGACAGGTGGATCGAGCGGCCGAGGGCGGTGACGAGTTTCGCGGTGCTGCTGCGGCCGATGCCGGTGGAGTCCAATTCCAGGCGCAGGGTGCCGTCTTCGACGGCCAGTGAGCCCTCGCAGATTTCGGTGATCCCGGTGGGATGAGCAAGGATCAGTTCGACGCGGTCGGGACGCGGACAGCGCAGATAGCCGGTTTCGGCGTGCAGCGGCCTGCCGTCGTCGCTGGCGCGGGTCTTCTGCCGGTAGGTGAGGAAGGGGCGGCCGAGGTGGCCGAACCGGATTTCCTCGACATAGCCGAAGGGCTGGATGGTCGGGTATTCACCCCGGCCGTTTCCGCGCCAAATGCCGAGCAGTGGAGCGAGCGGAGCGATGTCCGGATGTGGAGCAATGGAGGGCTGGGGTTCGACCACGGCGAACAGACTAAACCCGTGCTCCGGATAGCGCTCGTAGACTCCCCGAAATTGCGCGACGCTAAGGTTAGCTTAACCTTAGCGCCAGAGTGTGTGTGCTGGAAAGGAACAGTAAAGTTGAACGGACGTTGGAATGAGTTGCGCCGGTCGCGCCGCGGAAATTGTCTGCTGCGCGCGTCGGCGCTCGGCCTCACGCTGCTTCTCGCGGCAGCTTGCTCGGACTCGAGGCCCGACGAGACGCCCGCCCTCGACGGCAACAATTACGTTCAGACCAATCTGGCCGCCAATGACGCGGAGTACAAGGCGCAGTTCACCTTCCCCGACCTGGTGAACGCATGGGGTCTCGCCAATCGACCCAAGGGCGCGGGCGGGCACTTCTGGGTCGGCGCGGGCGGAAAGTCGTTCCAGTTCGTCGGCGACGTCACCGAGTCGTCGGACGCCCAGGTGCAGAAACTCTTCCAGGACGGGTTGAAGATCGTCACCATTCCCGGCGCCGACGCCGACACCTCGGATGCCAGCGCGGGCAAGACCACCGGCGTCGTGTTCAATCCGGCGCCGATCACCTCTGATCTGTTCTACGTGCACGACCAGCCGGTCGAGGCGGAAGGCGGCCCGCTGAACGGCTCGGCGCGCTTCATCGTCGCCACCGACTCCGGCAAGATCTCGGCATGGACCGAGCTGGACTTCGAAGACCGCATCGTGCGTCATGACGGCCCGGCCAACCTGGTCTTCGACGGGCAGCCGCAGGGCATGCAGTTCCTCGGAATCGCGCTGACACCATCGGGGGACAAGCTGCTCGCCGCCGATTTCGGCGCCGAACCGCAGGTCCGGACGTTCGACAAGGACTGGCAGCTGGTTCCCACCACCGGCTTCGCCAACCCGTTCGCCACCGGTGACGCGATCGACCCGGCCGCGCCGGAGAAGGGCAGGAAGGCCGAGCCCGGCGATCCCGCGCCATTCAACGTTTCGACGGTCGGCAACCGCGTTTTCGTCGCCTACGCCACCACCAAGGCAGACCGAGCGGACGCGACCGCGTTCGATGCGGGCGAAGAGGATTCGCTGGACAAAGATCAAGAGCAGGCAGCGGGCGGTCGACCGGACAAGGGCAAGCTCGCCGAGTTCGACGCCGACGGCAAACTGGTGCGCATCCTCGGCGACGGCAAGCGCCTGAACGCGCCGTGGGCGGTGACCGTCGCGCCGGAGGGCTTCGGCCCGCTCAGCGGCAAGCTTCTCGTCGGCAACTTCGGCGGCGCCGGACACGTGCTCGCCTACGACGACGCCACCGGCAAGTTCGCCGACTACTTGCGCGACGCCGACGGCAAGCCGGTGGCGATCGAAGGTCTATGGGCGCTGATGTTCGGCAACGGCGATAGCCTCGGCGACGCCGACTCGCTGTATTTCACTGCCGGACCCGGCGACGAGAAGGACGGCCTGTTCGGCAGGCTCCGCTTGAAGTAGCTGGTTTCGCAGCGGCCCGCACCATCCGGGGCGGGCCGTTGTTGCGTTATCGGCCCCGGTCGGCGCCGACGCCCGGCGCTCGGTGCGCCGCTCGCGAACGGCCGACTGACAGCTACCAGGCCGTCCCGGCGGGGTGAATCGCTCGACCGTTGATTGGTGTCGGCGCAGCTGCACCAACGTCGCCGCGCTGGCTCGGCGGGCGCCGACCCGAAGTTCCGCGGGCACGCTCACCGCAGCCGGGTTGCAGCGCCGGGTTTGGCGCAGATGAATTGCGCGACGTCGATGTAGCCGCGGCGGAAATAGTCCGCGGACCCGGTCAGATACCTGAGGTAAGCGTTGTAGGTGTCTTGCCCGGCGAGCTCGATCGCCCGGTCGCGGTGCTCACGGAGAGCGGAGACCCAGTACTCCAGTGTGGTGGTGTAGTGCCGTCCCAGCTTCTGGATGCCGGTGACGGTGAACCCGGCATCCTCCGCGTACTCGGTAATTCCCTTCGGAATGTGACCGGTCGGTGCCGTGAGCTGGCCACCAGAGAAGATGGTCTCACGCAGGAACCGCAGGAACGCGAAATCGGTCCTTGTGAGGCGCGTGCCTTGCGCACGTAAATGGCCGCGGTCGTAGCTGACGACGGTCTGCAACAGCAGCACCCCGTCGGCTGGCATGATCCGGTACGCGAAATCGAAGAATTCGCCGTATCGGTCCCGGCTCATGTGTTCCAGCGCACCGATGCACACGATCCGGTCCACTCGGCGGTCGAATCCCTCCCAGCCTTGCTGCCGCACCCCACCGTATGGACGTCCCCGGACCAGCCGGTCGACGAGCAGATTCCGCACATACCGGTACTGGTTACGGCTGGAAGTCAGACCGATCGCATTTGCCCCGTAGGTGTCCATGGCGCGCGTCATGGTCGACCCCCAGCCACAACCGACATCCAACAAGGTCATCCCCGGGCGCAGGTCGCACTTGGCCAAGGCGAGGTCGATCTTCGCCCGCTGGGCTTGTTCCAGGGTGTCGTCCGGGTGGGTCCAGAACGCGCAACTGTAGGTACGGGTCGGGTCGAGGAACAGCGTGAAGAACTCATCCGGCAGCTCGGTGCGGGACCGGACCTCGGCGAAGGTCGGCTCCCACGACAGGTCGGTGATCTTTCGATGGGCCTTGCTGAGGGTCTGCTGACTCACACGCCTTCTCCTGGTTTGCCGGTCGAAGCACTTCTCTCCTGTGCCTATGACACAGCGAAAGCGATAAACTGACCGTGTCAATCTGAGACACGTCATTCACCAAGACGGCCGCCACCATGGATAGCGACAAGCGCCGAGGTTACGAGGTGATGCCGGATCCTCGGGCCGAGAGCCCTGTGAGCCTGGAGAAGGCACGCGAACAATTCCTCACCGCGGGTTCGCCCGATCGCCCGCGAGTGCGGGACACTGTGCTCGACTCTTGGTACCGATCGCGTGCCCTGCAGATCCACTCCGACCGTGTGGAGCTGCCCTATGTGCGGGATCCGAACCTCGACTCCCCACTGGTGAACGCCGCGTCACCCGTGCTGCGGCGGCTCGCGAGCGACCTGGCCGACCAGTCGGTCAGTGTCATCCTGACCTCGTCGGACGGGCTCTTGCTCGAGCGCCACGAGTCCGATGCCACGATCATGCGCACGCTCGACGGTGTGCAACTCGCTCCCGGCTACAGCTATGCGGAGGACTTCGTCGGCACCAACGGAATCGGCACCACACTGGAGACGGCCACCCCGACGTTCATTCGCGGCGGCGAACATTATCTGGGCACGCTCGGCCGGCTCGCGTGTGCGGGCTCGCCCATTCGCCACCCGATGACGGGCTCGATGATCGGCGTCATCGATCTCACCTGCTGGGCCAGCCGGTCCGATCCGCTGATGCTCGCCCTCGCCAACAGTGCGAGCAGCCAGATCCAGGACCGGCTGGGCGCCCTCGCCAGCGAAACCGAGACGGCGCTGCTGGAGGCGTATCGGCGCCAATGCCGCCGGTATCCGCTCGGCGTGCTCGCGATCGGTCGCGACGTGGTGTTGATGAACCAGTTTCTGCGCCATGCTCTCAATACCCACGATCAAGCGGCATTGCTGCAATATTCGGCCGACCTGGGCCGCCCCGGGGCGGTCGATACCGTCCTCGCCCCGCTACCGAGCGGCCGGATCGCGAGAGTGACCGCAGTCGAACGTATTTCGATACGCAACAGCCTCAACATGGTCCTGCACGTTCAGTTGGCAACCGACCGCGTGGTGCAACACCCGGTCGTGCACGGTACGCCCGCATTGCCCGGTGTCGCCGGTAGGAGCAGCTCGTGGCGGCGCAGTTGCCAGCAGATCGAGAGGTGCTGCCGGGATCGTGAATGGGTGGTCATCGATGGCGAAAAGGGTTCCGGACGAACAAAACTCGCGGAGTCTGTCGTTGCGTACGTCACCCCCGGCACAATGGCCCGGGTGCTGCGGATGGCCGACTTCGCCGACACAGCGAGCCTGCTGGCCGCGCTGAGAACCAAAACCAGCGACAGCGATTTCAGCGTTGTGATCACAGAAATGGACCGTCTGCCGGCCGAGTCGATCAATCCAATCGCCAACATCCTCCAGGCGTGCGCTGGTCGTGGATGGATCGCGGCAACAACGCATTCGGCCACGTCCACTACTGCCCTCGATTCGGTGCAGCCGCTGTTCACCCACACTGTCGGCGTGCCCGCACTCCGGCACCGTATCGAAGACCTCGAGGACCTGGTCCCCTTCCTGCTGCGCGAGCTGGCCAAGGGCACCGACATCCGGCTCGCCCCGGACGCGATGCGCCAGCTCGGCAAACTATCGTGGCCGGGCAACGTCGCCGAACTACGCAGGGTGCTGGCGAAAACCGTGTCCCGGCAACGATCCGGCCTGATCCACGTCGATAACCTTCCGCCGGAATGCCGGTCGCTGACTCGGCGCAAACTGAGCCGGATCGAGGCGCTGGAACGCGACGCGATCGTGCGCAGCCTGGCGGAGAACGGCGGCAACAAGACCGAAGCCGCAGCGGCACTAGGGATGTCGCGGGCCACCATCTATCGCAGGATCAAGGACTTCGGCATCGAGTAGCCGAGCCGACTGCTTCGATCGATGAAACAGCCCGGTCATTGTCGTACACCCGATCCCGGCCGGCCCCCGGTCGGTGCCGACGCCCGGCGTTCGGTGCGCCGTTCGCGGATAGCAGCCGCGACTTCCTCGACCGCTGCGCGAATCATGGCGCCATAACCGTCGTCGGCGAGGGTATGCAGACGGGTGTTGGCGGCGTCGATCTCGCGCTGCGCGGCCTCGAACGAGCCGAGCCTGCGGTAGTTGTCGGCGAGGTTGAGATGCAGTGACGGATAGAAGGCGGCCACCTGCAGTGCCGCGTCATAGCTCTGCGCGCGATCGTCGGTGAGGCTGTCGGCGGCGTCCAGCGCGCGGATGTCCCAGGTGAGCGCCTCGGCGGCGTCGTCGTACAGGTCGGCCAGATAGTGGGCGAGGGCGCAGCGATGTAGCGGATCGCCCTGCGGCCCGAGCGAGGACCAGAGGGCGAGCAGCGCCTCGCGCGCGTCATCCGGGCGGCCGTCGTGGCCGAGCGCGACCGCACTGGTGATGGCGGCCATGGTCTCGTCTGGGGTGGTCACTGGGGAGCCAGCCTTTCTATGGGTTTCTGCGGATGCGCGGGAAATCAGTCGGCCTGTGTGTCGGTCGGGGTTACCCGCCAGCGGCGGGACCAGTCCCAGAGCGAGCCGAGTGCGGTGCCGAGTTCGCTGCCCGCGGTGGTCAATTCGTAGGACTTGTCGGGGTTCTTCGCGATCAGGCCCGCGGATTGCAAGTGTTGCAGTCGCACCGAGAGCATGCTCGACGAGCAGTTGCCCATGCGGCGGCGCAATTCGAGGAAGCCCAGGCGGTCGGGTTCCAGCTCCCACAGGATGCGCAGCATCCAGCGTTGGCCGAGCAGGTCCATCGTGGCCAGCAGCGGCGCGTTCGCCGGGTCGTCCCTGCCGCGCGGCGGCTTCGGTTCGTTTGCGCTTCTCATTTAGAATCAGCATAGTGATTCTGAATTAGAAGCGTGCGCCGGAGTGGCCCGGCGCGATCGAAAGGGTGACCGTGGACGACACGACCGGACGGCGAATCGTTCTGATCACGGGCGCGTCCCGGGGTATCGGCGCGGAGACCGCACGGGTGCTCGCCGCGCGAGGTGACCACGCGGTGATCAACTACCGCGAGAAGGTCACGCGGGCCGAGCGTCTGGCCGACTCGATCCGGGAGGGGGGCGGCAGCGCGTCCACGGCGGGCGCCGATATCGCCGACCCGGATTCGGCCCGCGCGCTGATCGCCGGGATCGCCGCGGAGTTCGGCCGCCTCGACGTGCTGGTGCTCAACGCCTCCGGCGGTCTCGAGCTGCATGCGGGTCCCGGCTACGCGATGGCACTGAACCGCGACGCGCAGGAACGACTGGTGCGACTTGCCTTGCCGCACATGTCATCCGGCTCCGGAATCGTCTTCGTGACCAGTCATCAGGCGCACTTCTACGGCCGCAAGCCGGTCCCCGCCGAATACGAGCCCATCGCCGCGAGCAAACGCGCGGGTGAGGATGCCCTGCGCGCCATGATCCCCGAACTCAGCGCCCGCGGCGTGACCTTGCACGTCGTTTCCGGCGACATGATCGACGGCACGATCATCGTCCAGCTTCTGGAGCGCCGAAACCCCGACGCCGTCACCGCCCGCCGAAATCAGGGCACCTTGCCCACTGTCACGGAGTTCGCCACCGCCGTCGCCCTCGCCACCACCAGCCCGGCCGATCCCGGACACACCACATACGTCGGCGGTCAGGACTATCTCGACGAGCGAGAAACCGCCTCCTGAACGGCTGGGCAAGCGCGCCGGTCCATCTGGCCCGCGGTCGGTGCTGCGTACCTTTCGTCACGCCATGTCGCGCTGCGCTCCGCGAACCGCCTGTCGTGGCGGCCATTGATCAACCCGATGGCCGTGCAGTGGCTGCAGTTATGTGCCGCGTGGCGCTCGAACGACGGGCCGAGTGGTGCGAATTACTAATGGTGGGAATGTCCGATACTCAGTGGAGCATAGGGAGTATGCCGCCACGGCGTCCGGCGGCCATGGGCAAGTGAGGTTGCGGATGCTGTTCGTTGGCTCGCGGAGACCGGTCGTGTGGACCTGGTCGGGTGGAGGGCGTGCATGACGACCTTCGAAGACATCGAGATCGATCTTCCGTATCCCGCCTACGCCAAAGAGGGGCTCAAAGCGGTCGTCGACCTGGCGGAAGAATACATGCAGCGTTCGATCGTGCTGTTCGCGTCCGGTTTCGACGGCGGGCAGCCGGACATGATCGCTTGGCTGGCGGAGAACGAGCTGCTCAGCAAGGAAGGGCGCAAGCTCACCGAGGACGGTGCTCAGAAGCTCCAGCCGAAAGCGTCGGTGATGACCGACGGCTACGGCGAGAATAGCGGCAAAATCCAGGAGAGAGCGGAGCAACTGCGAACGTATAACGGCAGTGTCAATCAAAGCGCCATCGCGAGCTTCGACACGTCGAACAAGGCGTTCCAGGACGTGATCGGAATCGTGGACGAGCTCAAAGCCGAGCTGAGTGGGGAGCATCAGGTGACTCGGTGGCCAGATGGCAACCTGTACCTGACCGTCGCCGAGGAAGTCCGGTTGCTGCGCCTGATTGCGGAGGCAGTGGACGCTGTGCACGACCGGATCGAGGACGCGGACAGGGGCATGCAAAGGGACGCCAAGAATATCTACGATCTGATGCCGGACCTCCCCCGCAACCCTTACGGTAGCGCGCCGGATGTCGGGAGCCAGGGGCCGTGGGCGCAGGCCCCGAGCACGGCCAAAATCGCCCCCGGTAACGGAAGCCGGGACGATATTGTCGCGAAGGCGCAGGAGCAGCTGAGGCTCGGTGTTACCGAAAGCGGCGGCAACAATATCCCGGTGTTCCGCGGCCCGGACGGCAAACTTTACAAAGCCCCCTACAACATCAACGACGCATGGTGCGCGGCCTTCTCCACCTGGGTGTGGGATCAGTCCGGTTACAACGTCGACTGGAGCAACAAGAATTACGTGCCCGCCATCTGGAACGACGCCAAACACTTGGGATTGGCGGCGCATATATCGAGTGCCCAGAGAGGGGACATGATCATCTTCGACTGGGAGGGCGATGGAACCCCGGACCATGTGGGCATCGTGGAATCCGTGGACCCCAGAACCGGCCGAATCAACACGATCGAAGGAAATTCCAGTGATCGTCTGCAGAACCAGAGTTATTCCATGAACTCAGGATCGCTCGTCGGCGTCGTCAGGCCGCCATCCTCTGCGGCCGACAGGGCATCCTGACGGGTCCGCCCGCGGTGTCGGCCGATCACCCAGCTGGACTATGGCGGTGATCCGGTCGGATCAAGGGGTGCACCGCAATTCGATGGTGCCCGATTCTCGCCAGCCACCCGGTGACTCGCGACGCTGCCCGAGGCGGTCGTCGACGCATTCGTTTGCGCGCTCGCCGGTTGCTGGGCGGCCAACTGCCGGGAACCGGGGCCACCGCGCCTGCGTGCCCATCAAGCGGCATTTGCCCGACTCGCCGGAGATTGGCTGGCGTGTCGACCCGGCTGGGCGTAGTTGCCGGAAAAGCGGATCTGTCTTCGAAAAACACAAGGTCACTGGATGTTTGCCATGGCTTGGGGGTCGTACGAGGGCGCTGGAAGTCCGATGGATGGGCGTGTCGTGTGAGCGAAACTGCGTGAAATGGACGCGGAGGGCTTCGGTCTGGGTCACGCTGGGCACATGTGGATGTTCGGGCAGTGCCGGAACACCGGCGTGACAAGGCATCGAGGACGTGATCGAAACGCGTCCGCCGCTCTGGTCGGAATGGGGGTGCTGAGGGTGAATCAGACGTCCGAGGACCGGGCGATTCCCGGAAAGGAACTGCTGCTAGCGGCATTTCGCGGCCTACCGCACATAGATCACCCGATGCTGGAGGCGGCCGGCGAATTGGCTCAGCTGCACCGGACTCGCGAACGCACACCGCTCAGCCGGTGCGACAAACTCGACCGGCGACGGGCGCAATTGGTCCGCGGCATCGACCGCTGGGTCACCTTGGCGGCGCCGATCCCGCCTCCCGCCGCGCCCGAACACTCCGAGACCGTGGGCCGAATGGTGGACCGCCTGGCCATGCTCGTCGCCCAGGCATTCGCGGCTCTCGCCTACGCGCCCGACGCCGTCTTCTACGACGCCTGGATCCAGATCGACGAATTGGCCGACGGCTACCAGGATCTCATCGATGACCTGCGCACCGGGGCCAGGCGACTACCCGAGGGGCACTACGACCGCTGGTAACTATTTGCCCCGTCCGAACAGCCGGGACGCCCGAGGGCGGCGTCGCGGCAATGTCGCGTACACCATGGTCATGTCGGCGAAGACTTCCGCTTCCCGCTCGCGGTCGGTGCCGAATTCGGCACGGCCGAGCACATGTTCGATGGAGTGCGGCGAAATCGAGGGCAGGATGACGGCCAGCGAGGGTGGCAGCGGAGCACCGCGCTCCTCGTCTTTGTGGTGACCGAGCAACATGTGACCGATCTCGTGCAGGATGACGTGATCGGCGTTGCGGCCGGTCGCCGCGGCGTCGTACACGATGATGTCGTCGTGCTTACGCGCTACCCACAGACCGCCGCCGCCGCAGCCTGTCTCGGCCAGCATCGCCTTCGGAACGGGGTGCAGGCTGATCGAGCGGCCGCGATGCGCTGCCACTGCGGCCAAATAGGCGGTCAGGTTCCACGGGTTGGGGAGCGGCACGCTTCGGGTCGCGTCCCCGAAACGCGCTTCCATGCTGGTCATCGGCGCCAACCTTACCTACATCGCGGCCGCTAGTCATCCGCAGAACCGGACATACCGGTAGTAGGTGATCACCCGTGGGAGAACGTGATCGGTTACTCCGTGGGCGGCTCGGTGGCCAGGGGTTGCGCCCGCATGGCACGGATGGCCAGGTAGTTCAGGCCCCACAGCGCGACACCGATGGCCAGCAGCACGCCCGCGATGGCGTATTGCGCCGGATTGCGGTCGGTGAACGGTGTGACGAGGAATCCGCAGGTCACCGCGCCGAGGATGGGCAGTGGCGTCGGCGTGTGGAAGTGCTTGTGTGCCACCTTGTCTCGCCGCAGCACCAGGACGGCCACGTTGACCACGGTGAACACCGCCAGCAGTAGCAGCGCGGTGGTGCCGCCGAGTTCGGGCACCTCGCCGACGAACACGATGAGCCCGAGCGCGAGCAGCGTGGTGAAGACAATGGCGTTGTAGGGGGTGCGGCGCCGCTCGCCCACATTGCCGAACGGTCGCGGCAGCACACCCTGCCTGGCCATCCCGTAGATCAGGCGGCTGGCCATCAGCATGTTGATCAGCGCCGAGTTGGCGACCGCGAACATGGTGATGTACGCGAAGACGTGCGTCGGGAAGTCGGGCGCGCCGACCTCGACCACCTTCAGCAATGGTGTATCGCCCTGGCCGAGTTGGTCGGCGGGGACGAGCGCGATCGCGCTGATGGACACCAAGACGTAGATGAGCCCCGTGATCAAAAGCCCGGCGAGCAGCACCTTCGGGAAGATCCGGCTCGGTTCCTTGCACTCCTCGGCCATGTTCACCGAGTCCTCGAACCCGACCATGGCGAAGAACGCGAGCGTGGTGGCCACGATGACGCCGCCGAGCGCGCTGCGCTCACCGGTGTCGAATTCCACGATGCGCGAGAAATCGCCGTCGCCGACGCCCAACGCCCAGCAACCGACGCCGATGACGATCAGCAGGCCGGTCAGCTCCACACAGGTGAGCAGCACGTTGAGCTTCACGCCCTCGCTCACCCCGCGCAGGTTGACCGCCGCCACCACCGTCATGAACACCAGCGCGATCACCGTCACCGCGATACCGGTGCCGATATCCAGGTCGAAGGCTTCGGCGAAGTTGGCCGCGAAGGCTCGCGAGGCGGTGGAGGCGGAGGTGATCCCGGAGCTCATCACCGCGAAGGCGACCATGAAGGTGAGGAAATGGATGCCGAAAGCCTTGTGCGTGTACAGGGCGGCGCCCGCGGCGTGCGGATACTTGGTGACCAGCTCGAGATAGCTGAAACCGGTGATGAGCGCGACCAGGAACGCGACGAGGAAAGGAACCCACACGGCGCCGCCGACCTCGTTGGCCACCTTGCCGGTGAGCGCGTAGATGCCGGTGCCCAGGATGTCACCGACGACGAAAAGCAGCAGCAGCCCCGGCCCCATCACCCGTTTTAGTTCGGGCTCGGAGTGGCCTGTCGGATTCACGGCGATATCGGACATGCGTCCTCCCCTCGGCAGTAAGGCCGAGGGTACCCATTCCAAGGGGAAATAGTCGCCTTATGCGCCGCGGTGTGCCTAGTCCATTCGGTGCGCGGCGTCCACGATCATGGCCGCGGAGTCGCGCGGGCTCAGTGCCATGGCGCGCAGCTGGTCGAAGATGACGCCGAAGCGCCGGATTTCGGTGTGCCCCTCGATCAGCTCGTCACCCGCGATGCCCTCGACATAGACCAGTTCGGGGTCGGCGGGATCAGGGAAATCCAGCAGCGTGAAGGGCCCGGCCATGCCCGGGTGCGCGCCCGCGTCGAACGGCAGGATCTGCAAGATCACGTTCTTGCGCTTGGTTTCCAGCAGCAGCCGCTCGAGCTGGCCGCGCATCACCGAGGGGCCGCCGACCGTGCGCCGGATCGCGGCCTCGTCCATCACCACCCACAGCTCGAGCGGCTCCTCCTTGGAGAGGTTGGCCGCGCGATCCATCCTGGCCCTCGCCCTGCTCTCCATGACCGACGCCTCCAGTTTCGGCATCGAGGTGTCGATCACCGCCGTCGCGTACTCGTAGGTCTGCAAAAGCCCTGGGATGATGGAGGTTTGGTAGTGACGGGCGGACAGCGCCTCGGACTCGAAGTTGATGTAGGCGGCGTACACCTCCGACACGCTGCCCTCGTAGGCGCGCGACATGCCGGGCTTCAACGCGTCCGACAGCAACTCCAGTGCGTCATCGCGCTGGTCGTCGCCGATGCGGTACAGGTCGAGCATCGCCATGAGGGTGCGGCGCTGCGGACGCGCCTGCGCGGTCTCGATCCGGTACAGGGTGGTGACGTTGATCCCGGTCTTCGCGCTGACTTCTTCTTTGCTGAGCTGGGCGTACTCGCGCATCTCGTGCAGCATTGCCGCCAGACGTCGCAACCGGACGGTCAGTACGGTGCGCTTGCCTGCCATCAGAACAACCCTTTCGGTCTTGCGCACTTGCTGGAACGCGTTACGGCGTTCTCACCTGAATCCCGCTCCCATGCAGCGAATCTGCGACGAAAGCGTGAGCACAGCAACAGAGACTACCTCCAGTGATCCGCGTTATGGTCAGTGTTTTTCGAGGCGAAGGCGATTGCGGGGAAGCCTGGGTGTAAACCGGGCCGAACGTCGGCCGCGCTGTGGTCGCCATCCCGGCGAGGCTACTGCTGGGTGCGGCGGCATCGTTGCCGTTGCCACCGGCTCGTTGCTGATTGATTGCCATGTGTGCGAAGAGGGGCGATATGTCGCTCTTTGTCGCTGAAAATCTGGAGAATTGTGGGATGCGAAGAGTTTGCTACAGTTCGATTTCATCTGGTGTTCCGCTCTGATGCGAGCCGGTGCCGGTGGATAATGGCCGCGTGACGAGGATGGATCACCGCGCGCCGACAAGCGCCTCCGCGGTCGAGAGCGTCGTCGCGGGCACGCCGCAGAGCGTGGGTAGCTTCCGCTTCTGGTTCGAGGATCAGCGGTGGGAATGGTCGGACGAAGCCGCGGCTGTCTACGGCTACGCCGCCGAGAGCACGCAACCGAGCACCGAGTTGCTGTTGGCGCACAAGCACCCCGACGACCGCGCGCTGGTCGCCCGGTCCATCGACGCCGCCGTGCGCACCGGCGAGCCGTTCTGCGGCCGCCACCGCGTCATCGATACCTCCGGGCGGGTCCATCACGTCATCGTCGTCGCCGACCGGATGTTCGACGACCGGGGCCTGGTGGTCGGCACGACCGGATATCTCATCGACGTGTCCGACGCGCTCGAGGAGAACCGGCAGGAGATCCTCGATGACACCCTGCCCGAGCTCGTCGAATCACGGGCGGTGATCGAGCAGGCCAAAGGGGTGCTCATGGTGGTCTACGGCATCAATGCCGAACAGGCGTTCCGGGTGCTGCAATGGCGTTCCCAGGAAACCAACGTCAAGCTGCGCACGCTGGCGCACCAGCTGGTCAACGAGATTCCCGCCATGGGCGGCGGTCCGGCCTCGCAACGGGCCCGCTTCGACCATCTGCTGCTGACCATGCGCGGCGACGTCGTGGCGGCGGAGTGAGCGGCCGAAGCTTCTGCGTGGACTCGGTCGAGGTGGCCCGCTCGGACAACGCGAGCAGGTTCACCTTCGCCCGCAGATGAATCCGGCCCCGCCGCAGACTCGCTCCACGGTGGCGTGCCGTGCCGATTCCGTCGGATCGCCCGTGCGACCGCGGCTTACGCAGCGCGCCGGTCACCGACCGCCCCGCACTCTCGAGCTGACGTGGCGGCGCGTGGCCCGCTGCGTCGTCGCGTCGGAAGGCGGCCGGTCAATGCAATCGGCCACGGTTTGGTCGTTCGACCAGTCCCACTGGAGGTAAGTCGGAGACAATTTAGATGTACTAACTATTTGTGGGATGGAGTCGTTGTGGTCAGTGAGTACACATCGGCGCTCGAGCGGGACATCGTGAAGATGCGTGGGCAGCACGAGGAGTTGCTGCGGGCCGAGCGGAAGTGGTCGTTGCGAGCGATGTTCAGTACGCCCGACTGGGACATCGTCGACTACTGCCAGGGCTTCCGGCCGAACCGGTTCGGGGCACAGGCGTGTGCGGAGGTCGAGCGATTCTGCCGCGCCCAGCAGATCTGGCTCGAGCCCGGTGGCGAGCACTACAACAGCATGACGCCTTACCTGCATCCCGGCGCCATCAGCGCCGAGCGGATGACGATCATCGGTCTCTACAACGCGATCCTGTTCTGGCTCAACGACACTGTCGGCCGAGAGAAGTTCGGGCACTTGGACGACGACGAGCAGCGACAGGCGCGCGTCGCGGTCGACCGGCTGTGCTCGCTGCTGCGTACACGCCCGGCGTCGGGCGATGCGAACCCGGTGGAGGCCTCGACGTCGGCCTTCCTCGCCATGCTGTCCGCCCTCGCCGACCCGGCATGGCTCGACCGGTTCATCGAGGCCACCATCGATCATCTGCGGCCCGCGATCCGGGACCAGAACGCTCGCGCCCGCGGTGGACTGCTCAGCGTGACGGAGTACATCGACCTGCGCGCCCAGGTGTCGGGGATGTATCCGGCCATCGCGCTGTGCGAGTTCGGTCGCGACGACTACCTACCCTGGGGCCGGATCCGGCGTGCCGGGCTCGCCGGTGACCTCCGCCGATTGCGGAGGTTGACCGTCGAGATCGGGGCGCTGATGAACGACGTGTTCTCCTTCGAAAAGGAGTGCATCGTCGATCTCGCGGACTTCAATCTGATCTCCGCGGTCCTGCTGAACAACCCCGGGTGGTCGCTGGAGGACGCCGTGCACGGCGCCGGCGAGATCGTTCGGGCGCGGCTCACGGAATTCCGGCAGGTCGGGGCTGTCACCGCCGAACAATGCGATCGAGTGGGAGCGAGCGACGCGGCTCTGGCGGCCACCGTTTCGACCCATATCGCGGATCTGGTCGCCTGTGTGCAGGCAACCTGGGCCTGGCAGATCAAGACGCTGCGCTATAAGGGCGCGTCGATATTCACCGAGAACGGCACGGGTTAGTTCCGCATCCTCACCAGCTGTGGGAATACTTCCGAGCGGCAGTACTCGACGGTATCGAACATATGTGGATACGATGCGTCGGGGGCTATCTCCGGCCTGAATGGTGAGGGGGTTTGCGGTGGAACAGTTCGAACTCGCCACACTGGCGAACTCGTGGTGGCAGGCGTTGCAGGCCGTCACGGGTGGCTCCGTGTTCGTTCCCGCCCCCGAGATTCTGCTGCTCGACCTGGTCGAGGAGCTGGTTTCCGGCCTGGAGGCCGAACCGTTCGACGCCGGTGTGGGTGCTCGCGTAGGCGCTGCGCTGGCCTCCGCCGGGTTCGTCGCCCCCGGCATCCCCAGCGCCTCCGCGCAGGCGCTGTTCGAATTGGCCGACCGCGCCCCGACCAGCGGCCGGCGGCTCGCGGCGCTGCTCGCCGCGATGGGGCAGGGGTACGAAGCGCACCTGCGCGCGCATGAGGAGCAGCCCGCGGAGGCGGCGGGTGAAGCGACCCGAGCAGCCGACGAACGGTTCCGCGTCGTCTTCGACAACGCCGCCATCGCGATCGCGATCGGCGACACCGATGGGACGCTGCTGGACGCCAACCGCGGGCTGGCCGACATGATCGGCGTCCCGGTCGACACCCTGCGGGGAGTGTCGGTCTACGACTTCGCGCATCCCAATGACCGGGATGGCATCCGCACGCTGGTCTACGAGCGGCTGGTCCCGGCCGGGCAGGGCACGGTGCGGTTGGAGCAGCGGATTCGTCGCGCCGACGACAGCTATGGCTGGGCGGCGTTCGCCATCACCTTCGTCAAGGGTGCCGACGGGCACAGCGACTACCTGCTCGCGGTCGGCGAAGACGTGACCGAGCAGCACCGGATGCGCGAGGAGCTGCACCGGCAGGCCCGGCACGACCCGCTCACCGGCCTGCCGAACCGGCGGCATCTCATCGAACGGATCGACGAGATGATCGCGAGCGCGGGCAATGGGGACCGCGCGGGGTTGTGTTTCGTCGACATCGATCGCTTCAAGCACGTCAACGACCGCTACGGCCATGGCACAGGTGACCAGATCCTCACCGCCGTGGCCGCGCGTTTGCAGGACAGTGTGCGTGGCTCGGGTTGTCTGATCGCCCGCATCGGCGGTGACGAGTTCGTCGCGCTGATCCCGCCGCCCGCCAGCGACCACCGGGTGGCCGCCGTGGCGAACAGCCTGCTCGAGGCCTTGGTCGATCCGATCATCGCGGGCGACCGGCGGCTACGCATGTCCATCAGCATCGGCGCGGTCGTCACCGCGGTCGCGGGCGCCGATGCCGAATCGCTGCTCGATGCCGCCGACACGGGCCTCTACCGCGCCAAAGCCGATGGCAAGGGCCGGTGGGTGCTGCACATTCTCGACACGGATACCTCCCGGCAACCTGCGTTGTGAGCCGGTCGGGCGTCGGCAAGGATCGTTCAGCGTTCTGTCAACCTGTGCAGGAAAGCTGGGGGGACGATCGGCCATTCGTCTTTCCAGAGTCCTTCGCGGAGGTCGTAATTCAGGGTGTGCAGCAGCGACGTGATCCACGTGCCTTCATCGAGCAGCGGTCGGATGAGGCCGATGTCGGCGTGTTTGGCCACCACCGGCACCAGGGCGTCCTTCGCCGCGTCGGTCCTTCCGGCCGCCGCGAGGCAGGAGGCGAGCAGCAGCTGCGCCTGCGCCGCGGCTCGCGGGCGTCGAGTGGTGTCGATGGCGTCGCGCAACTGCTGGGCGCGTGCGACCGCGGCCGCCGCCCGTTTCGCTGCTCCGGACCGCAGCAGCATCCGGATCGCGGAATCCTCGCGCATTTCCGCGGCCATCGTCGCGATGCCGTCTTCACCAGCAGGCGGTTCGGTGACGTATGTCGCGGTGAGTCCGAGCCGCACCTGCTCGTTGGCGATCCGGGTGGCCAGCCGCGGCAGCTTCAGGGCACGCGCGGCCTCCGCGCCTTCGTCCAGGCGGCGCGCGGCGGCCGCGAGGTCACCGCGCAGGGCCTTGATCCTGGCTCCGGTGGCGTAGGCGGCCATCATGAATTCGACCGGCCCGCCCTCGGTGCCCAGCCGCCCCGCCTCGTCCAGCAGACGTTCCGCGGCGGCGAGCTGGTCGCGTTCATAGAGCAATTCGCCGAGTAGAGCGCTTGCCAACCGTGCGGCGTAGGACTGCGGGCCCGACGAGGTGGTGGCGATGTGCAGCGCGGTGCGGAAGCTGCGTTCCGCCGCGGCGACGTCGAGCTGTTCCCGCGCCGCGATGCCGACCAGGCTATGGCTGTACATCAGGCTGAACGTGTTGCGGGTCTCCCGGTAGTACGGGGCTGCCCAGTCATGCCATTCGCGTGCTCTGTCGTACTCGAACCGGCAACGCGCGGAGAACGAGGCGAGGTTGGCGGCCGCGCCCAGTGCCCACGGCCCCAGCGTGTCGGCGCGGGCCAGGCATCGGGTGACCACGGAGTCCACGCCTTCCGGGCGGTCGGCGAACACGTGCTCCACACACTCGATGAGATCGGCCTCGACCGCGACATCGGGATCGGGCTCCGGTGACTTCTCGAGTGACGCCCGGACCAGCCGCAATGCGGCGTGCAGGTCGGTGGTTCGCCGCAGGAGAGCGTTCGTCCACGCGACACCGATCTGTAGTTGCGGGCGTGCGCAGGCTTCCGCCGGTGGAAGTTTGGCGACCAGGCCGAGGAAGGTCGCGAGCTGGCCGTCTTGTACCAAGGCGCGGGCCTTCGCCTCGAGGAAGTCGACGGCCTTCTTCTCGTCGCCGCATGCCAGCGCGTGATCGATGGCTTCGCTGAGCATTTCGTGCTCGGCGAACCAGGAGGCCGCGGCACGATGCAGTTCGGCCACCTGCTCGGCATGGTCCCGTTCGAGTCGCTGCCGGAGGAACTCCGCGAACAGATGGTGGTAGCGGAACCATTCACCGCCTTCGTCGATCCGGCGCAGGAACAGATTGCGGCGTTCGAGGTTCTCCAGCACGGCCTGACCGTGCGGCTTGCCGGTCAGCGCGGTCGCCAGGCTCCCGCAGATCCGTTCTGGTAGCGAGGTTTTGAGTAGCACATCGAGCAGATCCGGCTCGACGGTGTCGAGCACGTTCTCGGCCAGGTATTCGCCGATGGTGTGATGGCGGCCGGACAGGTGAGAGATCAGCGTCGCGGGGTCAGGGTGCTCGCGCAGCGACAGCGAAGCCAGCTGCAATCCGGCCGCCCAGCCTTCGGTGCAGTCGCGCAGCTCGGCGCTCTCCTTGTCGGCCAGCGCGACACCGCTCTGCTCGGCGAGGAACGCGCGCGCTTCCTCGGCGTCGAAACGCAATGCGGCGGCATCGATTTCGACGATCTCATGGCGAACGCGCATGGTGCCGAGCGGCAAACTCTCCAGCGATCGGCTGGTCAGAATGATCTGCAGGTGCTGCGAGCCCTGCTCGACCAGGAAATGCAAGGCGTCGACGGCGGCCGGGTCGGTGACCCGATCCCAGTCGTCGATGACGAGCGCGAACCGATCACCGCGTTCCTGGATGCTGTTGATCAGCGTGCTGAGCACATAGCGTGCGGCGTTGTCGTCACCCTCTTCGAGTATCCGCGCCAACTGGGGCGCCAGCTCCGGGCTCGCCCGGTTGAACGCCTCGATCAGGTGGGTGAGGAACCAGACCACGTTGCTGTCGTCGCGGTCGGCGTTCAACCACGCCACCGTGACACCGTCGGTTTCGGCGAGACGCTTGGCCCACTGGGCCGCCAGCGTGCTCTTGCCGAACCCGGCGGGGGCATGGATGACGGCAAGCCGTGGTCGCGGCTCGGTCTGCAACGCGTCCATCAGGCGGTCGCGCCGGACCAGCGGCCGGGAGGACATCGCCGGGCGGAACTTCGTCTCGGGCGTGGGCGGCGTCTTGGGGTGGGCCGAGGGGTGCCTCGCCGTGGCGGCCATCGGCCGCGTGCTGAGGTCCTCCTGTATCGAGACCGCATGGTCGACGGTCGGCAGGGTCATGTTCTCGATCGGCAGGCCGTTGTCGCGCTGGATACCGCGCAGCGACTCCCCGAACGCGGTGGCCGAGCGGGGACGGTTCGCCGGTTCCTGCGACATACTGGCCTCGATGGCGGCGCAGACGTCGTCGGGGATGCCTCCGGGACGCAGATCCGGGAGCGGATCGGCGGCGATCCGCAGGAACTGGGCGACGATCTGCTCGCCGGAACGGCGTTCGTACGCCGCGTGGCCGGTGATCATGGCGAACAGCGTCGCGCCGAGCCCATAGACGTCGGAGGCGACCGAAGGAACCCCCGAGCGCAGGACCTCCGGCGCGGTGAATGCCGGGGAACCGGTCACCACTCCGGCCGCGGTCTCGAAACCGCCTTCGACACGGGCGATCCCGAAGTCGGTGAGCTGCGGCTCGCCGTAGTCGGTGAGCAGGACGTTGTCCGGCTTGATGTCGCGATGCAGAATCCCGGCGCGATGCGCGGTCTCCAGGGCCCCGGCCAGCTTGATGGTGATCCCGATGGCCTCTTGCCATGGCAGGAAATTCTCTCGGCGGATGCGGTTGGCCAGGGAACCCTGCGAGTGATACGGCATCACCAGATAGGGGCGTCCGCTGTCGGTGGTGCCCACGTGCAGGATCGGCACGATGTTCGGGTGGCCGGACAGCGCGCCCATCGCCTGCTGCTCGCGCAGGAACCGCTCGACATTCTCCGGCTCCAGATCCGGCCGTCCGGTGAGGACCTTGACCGCGACGCTGCGATTCAGCGCGCGCTGCCGACAGCGGTAGACGACGCCGAAACCGCCCTTGCCGATCACTTGCGGGTCGTCGAGACCCGCGCCCTCCAGTTCCTGCTCGATATCTGGAGGCCGATCGCGCTCTGTGGCGAACGGGTCCGAACCAGCCATTGCCCTGCTCTGCCTCGGGTGTCTACGGTCCTGCGATAGATACCCAGTTTATGCCTGGCGAACCTTCCGGTTTGGTTATTGCGAGTGCGGTAACCGGGAGGCGATCCATCCCGATGCGACGAACAGGATCACGCAGATGACCATTGACGTCTGGGCGCAACACCCTACGCAGAGGTTCCTCGCCCACGACATGTTCGCCTCGCTGCGGCGGTGGACCGGCGCCACCATCCCGACCGGCGACATCCCGCTGATGGTCACCTTGGATGCGATGGATGCCGCGGGCGTCGACCAAGCGCTGATCTCGGCCTGGCACGCGCCGGACGGGATTCTCATCTCCAACGACGAGGTCGCGGCATGGGCCGCCGAGGCGCCGGAGCGTCTGTTCCCCGTCGCGTCGGTGGATCTGCGCAGGCCGATGGACGCGGTGCGGGAACTGCGCCGCCGCGCCGGACAAGGATTCAAGGGCTTGCGGGTGCTGCCGTGGTTGTGGGAGCTTCCGCCGACCGATCGTCGCTTCTATCCGCTGTTCGCGGCCTGTGTCGACCTCGGGCTCCCGTTCTGTACGCAGGTGGGACACACCGGTCCGCTGCGGCCGTCGGAGACCGGTCGCCCCATCCCGTATATCGATCAGGTCGCGCTCGACTTTCCGGAACTGACCATCGTGTGCGGACATATCGGCTATCCGTGGACGGAGGAAATGATCGCCGTCGCGCGCAAGCACGAGAACGTCGTCATCGACACCTCGGCGTACACGACGAAACGTCTTCCCGCGGAGCTGGTCTCATACCTCGAGTCCGGTAGTGGCCGCCGCAAGGTGCTGTTCGGCACGAACTACCCGATGATCTTCCCGCAGCACGCGCTCGACGGCCTCGACGCTCTCGGCCTCGACGATGAAACACGCGAGCTGTACCTGGATGGCAACGCCCGTCGCGTGTTCGGGCTGACGGGTTGACCCGCAACAGCTGGGCCGAGCGATTCCGCCGACGGCTCGGACGACGGCATGTCGCGCGGTCTGCCGCGGCCGCGGGCCATAGGATGCCTCGGCACGCCGGAGTCGCCTCGCGCTCGAGCCGGAGCACTCCACGATCCGTGGCGTCACTCGGCCGGTTCACTTTGTGAGGAGGTCACATGCTCTGGGTGGTCCAGGCACTGGCGGTCGCGGCCGCCCTACTCCACGTCGGCATCTTCGTCATGGAGTCCGTGCGGTTCACTGATCCCAAGGTGTACAAGGGAATCTTTCAGATGGCTGATGGCGAGATGCCCGCGGCGCGGACGTGGGCGTTCAACCAAGGCTTCTACAACCTGTTCCTCGCGGTGACGGCACTGGTGGGCGTGGCGCTCCTGCGGTCGGTGCCGGAGGCGGGGTGGGCGCTGGTATTGACGGGATGCGGGTCGATGCTGGCCGCCGCGGTGGTTCTGGTCGCCCACGACCGCCGGTTCGCCAGGGGCGCAGTGATCCAAGGCACGCTGCCCGCGCTGACGCTGCTGGCCGCTCTGACCCAGCTGTGAGTCGAATGGCCGGCTCTGGTGCGACGCTGCGGCATTGCTGGCGAAGTGGCGATCTCGACCACCACTGACGAACCGAGGCCCGCAGAGGGCGCGGCGAGCGATGGCGGGAGTAGCGATGAGCGGAGTTGCCCTGGTCGGATTCGGTTACCGGATTCGGCCGTCGCCGGGCGGCGGTGCCGCGGCCAAGCGGACGCCGAAATCGATTGCGGTCGGTGCGCTCTGGGCATTTCGCGGCATCAGGAGCCCTTGACCGCAGAAGGGCGGACGCAATCTTGCGTTCTTGCACCTGTACGTGCATGATCCAGCTAACCTAGTTGTGACAACCGATCCGATGACCGGGATAACCGAATCGAGAGCCAATCATGTTGGTACAAAGAGCGTTGGTGTCGGGTGAATTCGGAGTAGGGCGGTGAGCGCGCCGACGGTTGGCGCATTGCCGACCGCGCCGCAATTATTGTGTGCCTTCCAGGGACGCCGTTTCCAAGATCGGGAACTGCTACGGTCCGCACACGCGCTCGCCGAGCTACATCAGCGCCGCGCCGAGCTGAAGGACGTCGCACTCATCGCCGAAATCGACTGCAGGCGTGAGGAACTCGTCGATGACATCAACGACTGGGTGGCGCAGGAGATGCCGCAGCACCGCAATGGGGCTTCGCTGCACACCGAGAGCCTCGGCGCGGTGGTGGACCGGATGGCGCGGAGCTGGGTGGACGCGAATCAGGTCATCGATAGCGAAGGCGCGCGAAGCGACAATACCCACAAACATTGGTATCAGCTGGCCGAACTCGTCGACGGTTACACTGATCTGGTAACCGACGTGGCCGGTGGCCGCCGCCGTCTGCCCGAGCAGTGATGCCCCGACGATGATCTCGTCGCGACGGTGGTCTCGTCCGCGATAGTGACATTGCCCCGCAGCGTCATTTGTCCGACTGGCCACGTCCGCGCCGTGCTCGCACCCTGCACATCATCGCGGACGATCTCGCCAACACGTCGCGCCGCGCGGCACCCGGCCTGCGGTGCCGAGTCATTTGACCAGTAACTTCACCCCAGGGCGGCCGCCGGCACAGTGACGGCGGGCGCAACGGGGCGCCCCGCCCGGCGTGCCGCGTGGTCGACTGGCACGGCACGTCCGCCACGGATCCCGCTGTACGACAATCACTCCGCCGTGTGCGGGACAACGGCGCGGGCCCGTCAGCGCACCTGCGGGGCGACCTTCGTGCCGAGCAGCTCGATGGTGTGCAAGACCTTTTCGTGCGGCAGGGTGCCGACGCTGGTGTGCAGCATGAAGCGGTCCAAGCCGAGCGTTTCACCTACCGCGGCGACCTTTTCGGCGACGTAGTCGGGTGTGCCGACGAACAGCGAACCTCCCGGTGCGCGCAACGCGTCGAACTGAGCGCGGGTCATGGGACCCCAGCCGCGTTCACGCCCGATGGTGCTCATCGCCAACGCGTACGGCTCGTAGAAGTCGGCGACGGCTTGCTCGTCGGTGTCCGCGACGTACCCGTGCGCGTGCACCGCGACCGCCTGCTTCGGGTGCCCCGCCTGTTCCAGAGCACGGTGGTAGAGGTCGACCAGCGGTGCAAACCGGGCCGGCTGTCCGCCGATGATCGCGATGGCCAGCGGAAGGCCGAGCAGTCCTGCGCGGATTACCGACTCGGGGCTGCCGCCCACCGCGATCCAGACCGGCAGGGGCCGGTGGTCGGTGCGCGGGTAGACGACGGCGTCGCGCAGCGGCGGACGGAATCTGCCGCTCCAGGTGACCGGCTCGTCTTGCCGAATGTGCAGCAGCAGCGCCAGCTTCTCGTCGAAGAGTTCGTCGTAGTCGGCCAGGTCGTAGCCGAACAGCGGGAACGATTCGGTGAACGAGCCGCGCCCTGCCATGAGCTCGGCGCGACCCGCGGACAGGCCGTCCAGCGTGGCGAAGTCCTGGTAAACGCGGACCGGATCGTCCGAGCTCAACACGCTGACCGCGCTGGTGAGCCGGATCCGCTCGGTGCGGGACGCGATCGCCGCGAGCACGATCGCGGGCGCGGAGGCGGCGAAGTCCTTGCGGTGGTGTTCACCGACCCCGTAGACGTCGAGTCCGGCCTGCTCGGTGGCGACGGCCTCCGCGACCACTTCGCGCAGCCGCTCGGCCGCGGTCGGTGCGGGCCGGTCGCCGACGGGGTAGAGCTCGGCGAAAGTCGTGAGTCCCAGTTCCACGGTTCGAGCCTCTTTCGAGTTGTTTCGATGTCAACCAATTCTGTAAACGGACCGCGGTCCGAGACTATTCCGGCTGGGTCTCGGCATCCATCCGACCGTCCCATTACGCTGTTCGCTATGTCTGTCCGCACCCGCAAGCCGCTTGTCCCCGGCACGCTGTCGCCTACCCGTGAAGTCGCGCGCGCGATCGAGCGCCCGGAGTACGCGTGGAAGAAGACCGCCAACGAGGGGCGTGAGCCCTGGGTGCAGACCGCGGAGACGATCGAGCAGATGCGGATCGCGGGCAAGATCGCCGCGCAGGCGCTGGCGGAGGCGGGCAAGGCGGTCGCGCCCGGCGTCACCACCGACGAGCTGGATCGCATCGCGCACGAGTATCTGTGTGACCACGGGGCGTATCCGTCGACCCTCGGCTACAAGGGATTTCCGAAGTCGTGCTGCACCTCGCTGAACGAGGTGATCTGCCACGGTATCCCGGACTCCACCGTGATCGAGGACGGCGACATCGTCAATATCGACGTCACGGCCTACATCCACGGCGTACACGGCGATACCAACAGGACCTTCCTCGCCGGTGACGTCGACGAGGAGGTGCGCCTGCTCGTCGAGCGGACCGAGGAGGCCACCATGCGGGCCATCAAGGCGGTCCGGCCGGGTCGCGCGCTCAACGTGATCGGGCGGGTCATCGAGTCCTATGCCAACCGTTTCGGCTACGGCGTGGTGCGCGACTTCACCGGCCACGGCGTCGGCCCCACCTTCCACAGCGGCCTGGTCGTCCTGCACTACGACCAGCCTTCGGTGGAGACCGTCATCGAACCGGGCATGACGTTCACCATCGAGCCGATGATCAATCTCGGCGGCATCGATTACGAGATCTGGGACGACGGCTGGACCGTCGTCACCAAGGATCGCAAGTGGACCGCGCAGTTCGAGCACACCCTGGTCGTCACCGAGTCCGGGACCGAGATCCTGACCTTGCCGTGACCAGCCTCGTCGTGGTCCACGGTGGGCGTGGTGTGCGATGAAGGGCGCGCTGCTGGTCGCGGGCACCACCTCCGACGCGGGCAAGAGCGTCGTGGTGGCCGGGATCTGCCGGATGCTGGCCCGGCGCGGTGTGCGCGTCGCGCCGTTCAAGGCGCAGAACATGTCCAACAATTCCGTGGTCACGCTGGACGGCGGGGAGATCGGCCGTGCGCAGGCGTTGCAGGCGCAGGCGTGCGGGCTGGAACCGAGCATCCGATTCAACCCCGTCCTGCTCAAGCCGGGTAGTGATCGGCGCTCCCAGCTGGTGGTGCGGGGCACGGCGATCGGCACGGTCGGGGCCGAGGACTACTTCCGGCACCGGCGGGAATTGCGCGCTGTCGTGGCCGCCGAACTCGCCGCGCTGCGCGCCGAATTCGACGTGGTGATCTGCGAGGGCGCCGGATCGCCCGCCGAGATCAACCTGCGCGCGACGGATCTGGCGAACATGGGCCTGGCGCGCGCCGCACGGCTGCCGGTGCTGCTGGTCGGCGACATCGATCGCGGCGGCGTGCTTGCCCACCTGTTCGGCACCGTCGCGATCCTGGAACCCGAAGACCAGCAGTTGATCTCGGGCTTCGTGGTCAATAAATTCCGTGGCGCGCCGGAGCTGCTGCGGCCCGGTCTGGACCGCCTCACCGAGCTCACCGGTCGCCCCACCCTCGGCGTGCTCCCGTACGCCGAGGATCTCTGGATCGACGCCGAGGACTCACTCGGGACCCTGGCCGACGCGCCGGTCGGTCGTCCGCGACCGCCGGTGGGCGCCGAATGGCTGACCGTTGCGGCCATCCGGCTGCCGCGCATCTCCAACTCCACCGACGTCGAGGCGCTGGCCTGCGAACCCGGCGTCGCGGTGCGCTGGGTGAGCGAGCCGTCCCGGCTGGCGGGCGCGGATCTGGTGATCGTGCCGGGCAGCAAGGCGACGGTGTCGGATCTGCGGTGGTTGCGGCGCACCGGCATCGCCGACGGGCTGCGCGCCCGCGCCGCCGCGGGACGTCCGATCCTGGGTATCTGCGGCGGGTATCAGATGCTCGGTACCCACATCCTCGACCGGGTCGAGTCCGGCGAAGGCGTGGTCGACGGACTCGGGTTGCTCGACCTCGCGATCGAATTCGCCGAGCCGAAGGTGTTGCGCCGCAGCGCAGGCCACGCTGCGGGGACCGCAGTGCGCGGCTACGAGATCCACCACGGCCGGGTGACCCACCGCGGCGACCCGGCATGGCTCACGGTCGACGGCGAGCCGGAGGGCAGCGTGCGCGGCGCGGTGTGGGGCACCCACCTGCACGGGCTGCTGGAGTCGGACGAATTGCGGCGCGGCTGGCTGCGCGCCGTCGCCGCGGCCGCGGGACGAACGGGTTTCGTTGTGGCCGAAGATGTTTCGGTGGCCGACGTGCGGGCCGCGCAGCTCGATCTGGTAGCCGGGCTGGTCGAAGACCATCTCGACGTGGCGGCGATCGAGCGCCTCCTCGCCGAGGGTGCGCCCGCGGATCTGCCCACCCTGGCCACTGGCACTGTTCTCCCTGGTGACGCTATCGGTTGACGCGGCGGACCTCGCCCCTTACCTTGCAGTAAGGAATTCGGTCCCAGGTAAGGCGCGGGCCGACGGTCGGGTGAGGAATATGGCGACGGACAAGAAGCCCAACAGCCGAGGGGGAAGCGTGGTGTCGGCGACCGTGACGAGCAAGGGGCAGATCACCATCCCGATCGACGTGCGCGTCGCGATGGGGCTGCGCGCCGGTGTGCGGGTCGCCTTCGTGCCCACCCCCACCGGCACCTACGAACTGGTGCCGGAGACGCGCACGATCAAGTCGCTGAAGGGCATCGTCGGCTGGTCCGGCTCGCCGATCGGCCTGGCCGAGATGAACGAGGCGATCGCGGGCAACATCGTGGAAGGCAAGGGGCGATGATCGGTCTGGACGCGAACGTGCTGATTCGCTACCTCACCCAGGACGACCCGGAACAGTCCGCGCGGGCCAACCGGGTGATCGACGGGCTCAGCGAGAGCAGGCCCGGCTACGTCACGATGATCGTGCTCGCCGAGATCCACTGGGTACTGCGCCGCGGCTACAAACAGGACCCGGAAGCCGTCACCGACGTGCTGCTCGGCCTGCTCGACTCCGCCGAGATCGTGGTCGAGCGCGCCGACACCGTGCGGCAGGCGCTGCGCCGGGCCGCAGACGGAGCGGACTTCGCCGACGCGCTGATCCAGCAACTCGGTCAAGAGGCGGGATGTGACCTGACCGTCACCTTCGATCACAACGCAGGTGAGCAGGCCGGAATGCGCCTGCTCACCTGAGTGCCGCCCCGCATACGCCCCTGTGGCCCGGCCGTCCGTGTAGCGTGATTCGGCATGGAATCTCGGCGGATCACGGTGGGTGACCGGGCGTGGACCGTGCGGATCGACGGGCCGCAGTCCCGGCACAGCGTCCTGCTGCTGCCCGACGCGGGTGATCCGGCGGACGTCTACGACCAGGTATGCGCCCGCCTGCACACTTCGGACCTGCGCACCTTCGCGGTGGAGTCGATCGAGGGCCTGGACGCGGCCGGTGTGACCGCGCTCCTGGACGAGCTCGGGCTGCCGTGGGTGAACGTCGCCGGACGCGGTGCGGGCGCCGTGCTGGCCTGGCAGGCCTGCGCCCGCGGCTTCGGCCGGTTCCAGAGCTTGGTCGTCGCCGACCGCGGGCATCCGGCCGTACCGGGCACCGACGGCGCGGTGGCGGACGCGACCACCGGTCAGGTGGAGGTGCCGACCACGCTGCTGGTCACCAAGAACATGCCGCGCTCGGTGGCCGACCCGTCGGGACGGTTCGTCTACGGCGAGTTCCGGGTGATCGAGGTCGACGTCACCAACGTGGCCACCGAAGCCGACCACGAGCTGGCCACCGAGATCGTGCTACGCACCAGCCTCTGGTGACTGCCGGCGGGCCGCCGCCTGGTAGCCGGCCAGCCAGTCCAGCCAGCTGTCCAACTCGGCGAACGCCTGCGCCAGCGCCTTGGGCCCGGACAGGAACACGTCGTGCTTGGCGCCGTCGATCGGCACCATGTTGGTGCGGTCACCCAGACAGCCCGACCAGCGCTGGATCTGCTTGACGTCGAGAACCGCGTCGGCCACGTCCACCGCGGGACCGTACCGCCGGGCGAACTTGGTCATCCTGGAGCGCAGGATCAGCGACGGCACCCCGATGTCGAGGCCCTCGTGCAGCCGTGCGTGGCCGTTGCGGATCGCGCGCAACCAGCCGAGCCGAACCGGGAAGCCCTCCAACGGTTTCCAGTCCAGGTTGTAATCCCACTCGCCGGACACCGACCGGTGCAGGCTGTCGCCGTAGGTGCTGATCTTGCCCCCGGGCAGCTCGACCATCCTCCGGAACCGCCCGACCGCCTTGATGAACCGTGTTCCGATGGTCCGGTAGTACGCCGGACCCTGCAGGTCGAACCACGGGCTGTTGAGTACCAGGCCGGTGATCCCCGCCGCGGCCGTCCCTCGGGAGCGGTTGAGCCGGTCCAGCCACAGCGACGCGACCAGACCGCCGGTGGAATGCGCGGTGATGACCACCGGCGCACTGGTCTCGGCCTGCACGATCCGCAGCGACTCGTCCAGTTCCCGATCGTAGAAAGCGAGATCCGTCACATAGTGCGGTGTATGCCCTTCCCGCAGCGAGCGGCCGCACTTGCGCAGGTCGAGCGCGTAGAACTGGAACCCGCGCTCGGCGTAGTGCTCGGCGAGGTGCTCTTGAAAGAAGTAATCGGTGAATCCGTGGACGTAGAGCACCACGCCCGCGGTCTGCTCGACGGCGCCGCTGGGCACGTAGCGCACCAGCGTGGCGACCACGTCGCCTTCGCCGTCGGGATCGGGGCCCAGCGGAAGCGTGCGCTGCTGGTAGTGCGGGCCTAGGACGTCGGGGAGCCAGTCCCCGTCGGCAGCGGTGACGCGGACGCCATCCGGAGAGGTGTTGACCGGCTCGGCAAGCGACTGTTCGTTCGTCACGCGACCAATGTATTGGACGGCGCCGTGAGCCGACAGACCATCGCGGTCTCCCTGCCGCGGAAGTGACGACGATCTCTGTCGCATTCCGCACATTCGGCAGGCCGACCGCGTGTCGCGGGGGTGGTGAGGTGCACAATTGGGCCTAGGTGAACGGCGGGTAACCTGACTCCCGCCATAGTGTTCGGGAACGGCGGAGCCGGACCCGAGTGACAACCACACACCGTGCCCAGGCAGGTCCACCCGCCCGGTGGGCCCGCGCAGAAGGACAAGGAAGTCGAACTACCCGTGCCGAACGCTGCCCTGACTGAAAAGACCGATGTAGTACTCATCGGTGCCGGCATCATGAGTGCCACTCTCGGCGCGCTGCTGCGGCAGCTGCAGCCGGATTGGTCGATCTCCCTGTTCGAGCGGCTCGACGCCGCCGCGGCGGAGAGCAGCGACCCGTGGAACAACGCGGGCACCGGACACTCCGCCCTGTGTGAGCTGAACTACAGCCCGCAGAACCCGGACGGCTCGGTGGACATCACCAAAGCCGTCGACATCAACGAGCGCTTCCAGGTCTCGCGTCAGTTCTGGTCCTACGGCGTGGAAAACGGCGTCCTCGGCGATCCGTCCGGCTTCATCAACCCGATCCCGCACGTCAGCTTCGTGCACGGCGCCGACAACGTGGAGTACCTGCGCAAGCGCTACGAGGCGCTGGCGCCGCACCCGCTGTTCGAGGGCATGGAGTACATCGACCGCCCCGACGAGTTCGCCCGGCGTCTGCCGCTGATGGCGCGCGGCCGGGACTTCTCCGACCCGATCGCGCTGAACTGGACCGACGGCGGCACCGACATCGACTTCGGCGCGCTCACTCAGGAGTTGCTGGCCTACCTCGGTTCCACCGGGGCCGACCTGGCCTTCGGCCACGAGGTGCGCGATCTGGCCAAGCAGTCCGACGGATCCTGGCTGGTCACGGTCCGCAATGTGCGTACCCGCGAAACCCGCAGGTTGATCAGCAAATTCGTGTTCGTCGGCGCGGGCGGCGGCGCGCTGCCGCTCTTGCAGAAGGCGAACATCAAAGAGGCCAAGGGATTCGGCGGCTTCCCGGTCAGCGGCCAGTTCTTCCGCTGCGTCAACCCGGCGTTGATCCATCGGCACGAGGCCAAGGTCTACGGCAAGGCCGCCGTCGGCGCGCCGCCGATGTCGGTGCCGCATCTGGACACCCGTGTGATCAAGGGCAGGCCGGGCCTGCTGTTCGGCCCGTACGCGGGCTGGACACCGAAGTTCCTGAAGGACGGCAAGAACACCGATCTGTTCAAGTCGGTGCGGCCGAACAATATCTTCTCCCTGCTCGGCGTCGGCGTCACCGAGCTGGGCTTGACCAAGTACCTGGTCAGCGAGCTGCTGAAGTCCGAGGCGGGCAAGGTGATCACGCTGTCGGAGTTCATCCCGCGCGCCGAGGCCAGGGACTGGGAGCTGATCACCGCGGGCCAGCGCGTACAGGTGATCCGGCGCAAGGGCGCCGGCGGCGTGCTCGAGTTCGGCACCGCCGTGATCGCCGCCCGCGACGGCTCCATCGCCGGTCTGCTCGGCGCGTCGCCGGGCGCCTCGACCTGCGTCACCGCCATGCTCGACGTCCTGCAGCGCTGCTTCCCGCAGGAGTACGCCGAGTGGACGCCGAAGCTGAAGGAAATGGTGCCCTCCCTGGGCGTGCAGCTCTCGGACAACCCCGCGCTGTTCCACGAGGTGTGGGATTGGACCTCCAAGACGCTGAACCTCGTCGGCGGTGGCGACAACACGCCGAGGCACGCAGGGGTCGCGGCGAACGCCTAGGTTGTGATAGCAAGGCGCGATGATGTCAACGGTTGCTCTCAAACGGTCATGGGCGCAGGATCTCGACACCGCCACGCTCTACCAGCTGTTGAAACTTCGCGTCGAAGTCTTCGTCGTCGAGCAGAAGTGCGCGTACCCGGAACTGGACGGGCAGGACCTGCTGCCCGAGACCAGGCACTTCTGGCTCGATGACGAGGGCGAGGTGATCGCGACGCTGCGCCTGTGCGAGGAGCACCGGGACGGTGTGAAGAGCTTCCGTATCGGCAGGCTGTGCACCGCGGCGCCGGCGCGCGGGCACGGCTACACCACGCGGCTGCTGCAGGCGGCGCTGGCCGAGACCGGTTCGGCGACGGTGCGATTGTCCGCGCAGAGCTACCTGGTCGACCTGTACAGCAAGCACGGCTTCAAGGTCGACGGCGAGGAATTCGACGAGGACGGCATCCCCCACGTGCCGATGCGCAGGGGAGGCTCTGTCTGATTTGCCGCGACTTCGTCGCGGCGTGTTCGCGGCCCCCTTATGGCTCGCGTCCGAGCGACCGCCGCTGGCGACTTCGTCGCGGACGCGGCGGCTGCTCGGACGCGAGCCGGGCCGCGAGTGTCGCTCGTAAGACTCGCTGGTAGTTGCGCGAGTGGCATGGTGGCGGTCTGCCCCGAACCGATCGCATGGAGGGCACCGCTCGGCGGGCATCGGGGCGCGCCTAGAGTTGGGGCGTGTCCGTGTCTCATGCCGAAACTACGTTGACGTCAGAGCAGATGAACAGGGCTCGTCCTACCTCGGACGGTGACGCCGGGTTCCCGTTCTCGGCCGTCGTTGGGCAGGAGCGGCTGCAACTCGCGCTGATTCTGTGCGCTGTGCATCCCGGCATCGGCGGCGTGCTGGTCCGCGGCGAGAAGGGCACCGCCAAGTCGACCGTGGTGCGTGCGCTTGCCCAGTTGTTGCCGCCGGTTGTGGACGAGACCGGGGCGCGCCCGGCCCGGCTGGTGGAGTTGCCGGTGGGCGCGACCGAGGACCGCGTGGTGGGCTCCCTGGACCTCGAGCGCGTCTTGCGCGATGGGGAGCAGGCGTTCCGTCCCGGCCTGCTGGCCGCGGCCCATCACGGCGTGCTCTATGTGGACGAGGTCAACCTGCTGCACGACCACCTGGTGGACGTGCTGCTCGACGCGGCCGCGATGGGCCGGGTACACGTCGAACGCGACGGCGTCTCGCACTCGCAACCCGCGCGTTTCGTGCTGGTCGGGACGATGAACCCGGAGGAGGGTGAGCTGCGCCCGCAGCTGCTGGACCGGTTCGGTCTGACCGTGGACGTGGCCGCCTCCCGAGAGGTAGACGTGCGCATGGCGGTGGTGCGCCGCAGGCTGGACTACGAGGCCGATCCGGCCGGGTTCGTGGCGCGGTACGCCGAGGCCGATCGTGCGGTGGCCGGGCAGATCCGCTCCGCCAGGGAACGGATCGGCCGAGTGGTGCTCGACGATGTGGAATTGCGCCGGATCGCGGCGCTGTGCGCCGCGTTCGACGTCGACGGAATGCGCGCCGATCTGGTCGTCGCGCGAACCGCGACCGCGCATGCCGCCTGGCGTGGCGGCGACGCGGTGACCGAGGACGACGTGCGCGTCGCCGCCGAACTGGCGCTGCCGCACCGACGCAGGCGCGATCCGTTCGACGAGCCCGGCATCAGCGAGCAGCAGCTCGACGACGCCATGCGCGACGCGGCCACCGAGGCACAGCGCGAGGAGCAACCGCCCGCGCCGACCGAGGAATTCACGCCGCCGGAGGCGGAACCGGACGGCGTCTCCGGCGACGACCCCGATGGCGGACCCGAGGACCCGTCGCCGCCGGACGGGCCGGGCGGTGGAGCGGGCGAAGGACGCAGTGGCGCACCGGTTTCCGCGGCGGCTCGACCGCCGCGCTGGGAGGTCCCCGGCATCGGCGAGGGGGCGCCGGGCAGGCGATCCCGCGCCGAATCGCGGCACGGGCGCGTCGTACGGTCCAGCACCGATACCTCCTCGGGGTTGCATCTGCTGGGCACGGTGTTCGCCGCCGTACCGCACCAACGGTCCCGTGGACGTGACGAGGGGCCGTTGCGGTTGGCCGCCGACGACCTACGCGGCGCGTATCGCGAAGGGCGAGAGGGCAATCTGATCGTCTTCGTGGTCGACGCGTCCGGCTCGATGGCTGCCAAAGACCGGCTGTCGGCTGTCACCGGCGCGGTGGTCACGCTGCTGCGGGACGCCTACCAGCGCCGCGACAAGGTCGCCGTCATCACCGTGCGTGGCGCGGACGCCGAACTCGTGTTGCCGCCGACCTCGTCGGTCGATATCGCGGTGCGGCGGTTGTCCGGAATGCGTACCGGCGGGAAGACCCCGCTCGCGGCGGGCCTGCTGAAGGCACGCGAGGTGGTGCGGCGCGAGCGCGTGCGCGACCCGCGCCGCAGGCCGATGCTGGTGGTGCTGACCGATGGCCGTGCGACCGGCGGCGCCGATCCCGTTCCCCGCGCCCGCGCCGCCGCGAGCCTGCTCGCGCAGGACGCGGTCACCTCGATCGTGGTCGACTGCGAACGCGGCATGATCCGCCTCGGTCTCGCCGCGGACCTGGCACGCGACCTGCGCGGCGGTTATCTGCGGCTGGCCGAGCTGACCGGGGACTCGGTGGCCGATATCGTCCGCGCGAGTTCCGGGAGCGGTGCGGTGCGGGCCGCTTGAACAGGGGAAATCGCCCTCGCGCCGGAGTCTGAGCACGGCTGCCGTACCCGATCCGGCCGGGTTCGCGCAGGCGACCTCGGCGCGGTATGCGGGCCGTGCAGGGGCGGAGTGAGCCGAGAACCGCAAGGAGGTTTCGATGCCCAAAGGTGTTCCGGAGACAGTTCCCGACGACGGGCTGACCACGCGGCAGCGGCGTAATCAGCCGGTGCTCGCGGTGCACACCGGGCCGGGCAAGGGTAAGTCGACGGCCGCGTTCGGGATGGCGCTGCGGGCATGGAACCAAGGCTTCGATGTCGCGGTGTTCCAGTTCGTGAAGAGCGCCAAATGGAAGGTGGGCGAGGAGGCGGCCTTCCGCGCCCTCGGCACGCTGCACGAGCAGACCGGCGCGGGCGGGCCGGTGGAGTGGCACAAGATGGGCGAGGGCTGGTCCTGGACCCGCAAGCAGGGCACCGAGCAGGACCACGCAGCGGCCGCGCTCGCCGGTTGGCAGGAGGTCGCCCGGCGCCTGCAGGCCGAGCAGCACCGGTTCTACGTCCTCGACGAATTCACCTACCCGCTGAAGTGGGGTTGGGTGGATGTGGCCGAAGTGGTCGACACCCTGACCAACCGTCCCGGCAACCAACACGTCGTCATCACGGGCCGCGACGCACCTGCCGCCTTGATCGAAGCCGCCGACCTGGTCACCGAGATGACCAAACTCAAACACCCCATGGACGCGGGCCGCAAAGGCCAACGAGGCATCGAATGGTGACAGGGTTCTGGATCGCGAGTGGCACATGCCTGCGGCGTATCGCGAGATGCCCACACGATGGTGTGCCACTCGACGAGCGGGGGGCGGGATGAGGGCGGTGGTTGTGGCGGCTCCGGCGTCGGGCAGTGGGAAGACGACGGTTGCTACTGGTTTGATGGGGGCGTTGGGGCGGGTGGGGCATCGGGTCGCGCCGTTCAAGGTGGGGCCCGATTACATTGATCCGGGGTATCACGGACTGGCGGCGGGCCGGCCAGGGCGAAATCTGGATCCGGTGCTGGTGGGGGCCGAACGTGTCGTACCGCTGTATCGGCACGGTGCGCAGGGGTGCGACCTGGCTGTGGTCGAGGGCGTCATGGGGCTGTTCGACGGGCGGATCGATCAGCACGCGGGTCCGGTGGCGGAGGGGTCGACGGCGCAGGTCGCGAGTCTGCTCGGGGCGCCGGTGGTGCTGGTGGTGGACGCTCGCGGGCACAGCCAGAGCCTGGCGGCCCTGCTGCACGGGTTCGCCACCTTCGACAGCGGCGTCCGGCTCGGCGGGGTGATCCTGAACCGGGTCGGCAGCGAACGGCACGACCAGGTATTGCGCGCGGCCTGCGACCGGGTCGGGCTGCCGGTGCTCGGATCGCTGCCGCGGCTGGCCGAATTGGAGGTTCCGTCCCGGCATCTCGGCCTGATTCCCGCCGTGGAACACGGCGCCGCCGCGACGGCGGCCGTGGCGGCGATGACGGAACTCGTGGCCGCCAATGTGGACCTGCACGCGATCGCGGCGCTGGCCCGCTCGTCGGTCACCGGGCCGTCCTGGGATCCCGCCGCCGCCGTGCGCGGTCTCGGCGGTGATGCCCCGGCATCCGCTGCGGCGACCTTCGATGGCGGTGACGCGCGGGCGCATGCCCGAGCGGCCCCCGATCGTGGTGATTCGCAGGCGCATGCCGAGCGGCAGCTCGATCGTGGCGGTGACTCGGAGGCCTCCGCCGAGACGATTCTCGGTGGTGACTCGCCGGCAGCCGCCGGGAGTACTCTCGGCGCGGCCGGTGGCATCGCCGACCTGGAGGGACCGCTGATCGCCGTCGCGGGTGGGGCGGCATTCACGTTCGGATATGCCGAGCATCGGGAATTGCTGACGGCGGCGGGCGCGCGGGTGGCCGTCTTCGATCCGCTGCACGACGAATTGCCCGGCGCTACAGCGGGTTTGGTGTTGCCGGGCGGCTTCCCGGAGGAACATGCCGCGGACTTGGCATCGAACGTCCCGCTGTTGCGGACGGTGGCAGAGGCCGCGCGGCGCGGGATGCCGGTGCACGCGGAATGCGCCGGGCTGCTGTATCTGGCCCGCTCACTCGACGGCCATCCGATGGCGGGAGTGATCGACGCCGACGCCGAGTTCAGCCCGCGCCTGACGCTCGGCTACCGAGATGCGGTGGCCCTCGGCGACTCTCCGCTGTGGCGGGCGGGGGAACGGGTCCGCGGGCACGAGTTCCATCGAACCCGTCTGGTGTCGCCGCCCTCGGCCGCGCCCGCGTGGGGCTGGCACGGCAGCGAGGGCGAACGGGTCCTCGATGGCATGCTCGCCGACAACGTGCACGCGTCCTACCTACACACCCATCCGGCCGGAAATCCGAGCGCGGTGCGTCGTTTCGTCGCGGTCGCCGCGGCCTACGCCAGCGCCCGTGTCACGACCTGACTTGGCCGTCGGCCTCGGCGTCCGCCCGGGCACCGACGCGGACAGAATTCGTGCGGCATTGCGAGAAGTACTGGGGGACAACGTCATCGCCTGTTTGGCGACCATCGACCGGCGCGCCGCCGAACCCGGCCTGCACGCCGCTGCCCAGGCGTTGGGCGTGCCCGTCCGCTCCTACACGGCTGCCGAACTCGCCGGTGTTCGAGTGCCGAATCCGTCCGCACGCACCGCGAGCGCGCTCGGCACCGCGAGCGTCGCGGAAGCCTCCGCTCTGCTGGCCGGACGCGGTCCGCTGCTGATCGCGAAGACCACGATCAACGGAGTCGTGATCGCCGCGACCGCCGCGCGCTGAGCGGTCACCGTGCCCGGCCCGACCGCCGACACCCTTGCTTACGGTGCCACCGACCCCCAGTCCGCGAAGCCGGTGGGGTCATGGCGGCCGAGACTGGCGTGTTCGAACAGGCCCCAGCCCTCGGCGTCGCCGCAGCGGGCGCGGGCGACGTGGTCGATCACGCCGTAGGGAGTGCGGGCGACGATGGCCGGGTCGGTGAGGTCGTAGCGGCTGGAGCAGGACCAGTCGCGGCCCTTCCACTGGCCGTGCTGCCAGTCGGGGTCGCCGCCGTAGCCGCAGCCGACGTGCAGCGGGACGCCGGTGCCCGGGGTGATCTCGATGTCCAGCGGCTTGCCGTCCGGCGTGGTCAGCTCCAGCCGCGCCGCGACGGGAAGCCTCGTGCCGGACCGGTAGTCGATTGTGATGCGCGGCCAGCCGAGCTGCTCGGTGCGCCCGTCCGGCCAGACTCGGGTCGCGTCGTTGAGCGTGCGCCTGCCGTCCGGCTCCTCCTGCACGATCACCACCACGGCGAATTCCTCGAACCGCAGCGGCACATACAGCCACCAGAACCCACCGGAGGGCTCGGCGGCCGCGCGGCCGGGCGGCTCGGTCTCGCCGACCGGGCGGATGCCCCATGAGCGGTCCCTGGTTCCGGTCCACACCGCCGGGTCGATCGGGATGTCGTCGCCGTCCACGTGCAGCGTGCCCGCCCACGCGCCGACCTGAGCGAACCGGGACGCGTCGATGATCGGCCGGTTGCCCGCGAGGATCAGATGCGGCTGTTCCTGCACGGCGGGGAAGGCGCCGGTCCAGGTGAGGTCGAAGCTCAGGTCGTCGTGGTCGCAGATCAGCCGGATGCGGCGCAGCGGCTCGAGCACTTCGACGCGGTAGCCGCCGACGCGTTGGTCCAAGCCGCGGTCGCCGAGCGCGTCGGAGAAGCGCACCGCCCGCAGTGTGTCGCCGCGGCGGACGGCGGCGTAGGCGTCGGTCACGCCGAGATTGGGGTACACGCCGAGTCCGGTGATCAGCAGGCTGCCGCCGTCGCGGTCGTGGGCGTTGAAGTAGCTGCGGTCGTAGAAGTTCCGATCGCTGCTGGCCACCCGGGCCAGCGAGAGCGGTGTCTGGTGGATCGGGTATTCGTCCAAAGGCACAGGCATGGTCAGTCCCATTCGTAGGTTCCGTCGAGCAACGCTTCCAAGCCGGCCCGGTGCATGACGTAGTCGTCGCGATCCGGTGTGTCGGTGTCCTCGCCGAAGTGGATCATCCGGCGCTTCACCCTGGCCATCACGATGGCGTGCCGCAACGCGGCGTAGACGAGATAGAAATCGAGATCGCGCACCGGATGTCCGGTCAGCGCTCGGTATTCGGCCACCACGTCGTCGCGGCGCAGGAAGTCGGGCAATCCGGGTTGGCCGAAACGCGTGGCGATGTCCTGGAAGAAGCGGTGGATGAAGATCACCCAGCCCAGGTCGAGTTCGCGCGGTCCGAGCGCGGCCATCTCCCAGTCCAGCACCCCCGCCGGATCGAACCCGCGGTAGATGATATTGCCAGGGCGGGCGTCGCCCCAGCTGAGCACGTCCGGACCCGGGTCGGCGGGCCAGTGCTCGTCCAGCCACGCGAAACTCCGCTCGATGAGCGGGATCGCGAAGCCGTCGTCCGCCAGCGCCCACCGATACCACGCGCGCTGCGCCTCGACGTGCCTGCGCAGGGACTGGCCCGGACCGTCCAGCATCGGGAACCGCATCGTGGGATCGGGGATGCCGTGGATCTTCGCGATCACCTCGACGGTGTTGCGGGTCAGCCGCAGCCGCTCGGCGGGACTCGCGTCGAACAGCCAGCCGACGAACACGTACGGCGGGTTGTCCGCGGGCACCCGGCCATCGACCCGGCGCATCACGAAGAACGGTGTACCGAGCGGCTTTTCCTCGTTCTCCAGCCAGAACAGCTCGGGCACCGGCACGTCGGTGGCCGCGGCCACGCCCGCCATCACCTGGTACTGCGTGGCCAGGTCGTAGGTCTGGAAGACCGGGAAGGATCCGGCCTCCGGAGCCATCCGTGCGACGAACGACCCGCGCTCCAGGCCCCCTCCGGCGCTCCACTCGGCGTCGAACAGGATCGACGTGCTGGACATGCCGCCGGACTGCGGACGCGACAATCCCGAGACCTGTGGCAGGTGGTCGGCGCCGACCTTCGCCCGCAGCCAGTGCGCCAGGTTCTCGGCGAGCGTGTCCAGGTCGCGCTCGCTGACGGTCAGTTGCTGTCGCTGTGCCGGATCCGGATCATCGGTCATGTCGTCCTCCTGACACGTGCGGCCCGGGTGCACGCCCAAAGGCCTGGATACGCGACTGTAACGCGTTCTAGTTCTGTCGTGGGTGGAAACCGGGGCACGAAGCGGGTCCGCCGGGTGGATCGTCCAGTGGGGCCAGCACGTAGGCCGAAAGATGTATGCGGAATTCCGGGGTTTTCCCTGAGGTCATCCCATGACCAGTTCGGATAGTTTCGGCTTTCGGAGATCTATCGGCGAGCGAGGGGGCGGTGTGCGCACGGTCGGAACGAATGTCCTGGAGCCTCGCGGCGACGAGGCGCCCCTCGGCGCCCCTCGGCGTCCCTGGAACCTGCCGACCCGGATCGCGTTCCGGTTCGTCTTCGCGTATCTGCTTCTGTTCTGTGTGTCGTTCGCGCAGATCCTCTTCGCGTTCACCGGGATCGTGGGCAAGTGGCTATCGGAGAGCGCGATCCTGTGGCAGATGCGCGCGGCGAATCCGCTCACCGGCTGGGTCGGCGAGCACGTCTTCGGAGTCGAAGCCGTGCTGCACGAGAATTCCGGCAGCGGCGACCAGGCCGCCATCTGGGTGCTGATCTTCTGCGAACTGGTCGCGGCCGCGGTGATCACGGTTGCCTGGTCGATCTTCGATCGACGCCGTCGCGAGTACACCACTCTCGGAGGGTGGTTCGTGCTTTTCATCCGGCTGTGCCTGGGCGGCCAGATGCTCTTCTACGGCCTGGCCAAGGCCATTCCGGCACAGATGCCCGCACCGTCGCTGACCGCGCTGCTGCAGCCGTACGGGACCATGAGTCCGGCATCCGTGCTGTGGAACCAGGTCGGCGCGGCGCCCGCGTACGAGATCCTGCTCGGCACGGCCGAAACGCTCGGCGGACTGCTGCTGTTCGTGCCCCGCACCGCGACGATCGGCGCGATGCTCAGCCTGGTGAGCATGGCGCAGGTCTTCGTGCTGAACATGACCTACGACGTGCCGGTGAAGATCCTCTCGTTCCACTTGCTGCTGCTGTGCCTGGCGGTCCTGGCGCCGCAGGCCAGGCGATTGGCGAATGTGCTCGTGCTGGAACGCCCGTCCGAGCCGGCCACCCAGCCCGTCCTGTTCGGGTCGAGGCGCGCGAACCGGATTGCGGCGGCGCTGCAGGTCGCGCTGGGGTTGTGGATCTTGACCGGTACCACGGTGCTCACCTGGGAGGTATGGCGTGACGACAGTGACGGCGCGCCGAAGCCTCCGCTGTACGGCATCTGGACCGTCGGTGAGTTCACCAGGGCGGGGCATCCGGCGCCGCCGCTGCTGACCGACGAAAGCCGCTGGCGCCGAGTGATTTTCGACCGGCAGAACACTGCGGTGCAGAAGATGGACGACTCGTCCGTGCCCGTCGTGGCGCAGGTCGACGAGGCCGCGCACACCCTCGTGCTGTCGGAGCCGCCGCGAGCTCAGGACGCGCCGCCCGCCCGCCTGGCGAGTTTCACCTTCGCCCAGCCGACATCGGACACGCTGCTGCTGACGGGCGAGCTGAACGGCACGCCGGTGACGCTGTCGCTGGATCGGGTCGACCTGAACACCTTCACCCTGCGCAGCCGCGGATTCCATTGGGTGCAGGAGTACCCGTACTTCCGCTGACCCGTCGACGTCACGCGCGACGGTTCGAGTCCACCGATCGCGTCGAATCCCCGAACGGATCCCGGACTTTTCGATACCTTCGGTCTGCGTCAACTCGGACTGGAAGGACCGCCGTGACCGCGGAAGCGATCCTCGATCGGGCAGACGGCGCCGCGAGCGCCGTGGATCCCGGTACCCGGCCATGGAGCGGCGCCACCCGACTGGCGTTCCGCTTCGGGTTTCTGTACTTCGGCCTGTTCTGCCTGGTGTATCCGGCGATCGTGCCGGAGTTCCTCGGCCTGGCCCGGCAGTGGCTGCCCGACTGGGTGAATTACGGGGCCGCCCGCGCGCTGCGGCCCCTCGTCGAGTGGACCGGCACGCAGGTGTTCGGCGCCTCCGTCGCGGCGAACACGGCGTCCATCAGCGGCGATCAGGCCTACTTCTGGGTGCTGGTGTTCGTCGTCGGGGTGGTCGCGGTGCTCGGGACCCTGATCTGGAGCGTGCTGGATCGGCAACGGCCGGACTACCGGGCGATGCAGCCCTGGCTCCTGCTGTTCCTGCGGTTGTGCCTGGCCGGGCAGATGGTGGCCTACGGCATGGCCAAGGCCATCCCGACGCAGATGCCGCCCACGCCGCTGAGCCGGCTGATCCAGCCGTACGGGGACTTCAGCCCCATGGCGGTGCTCTGGAACCAGATCGGGGTGTCGCCGCAGTACGAAATCCTGCTCGGCTGCGCGGAACTGCTCGGCGGTGCGCTGCTGTTCGTGCCGCGCACCACGCTGGTGGGCGCGATGCTGAGTCTGGTGTGCACGACCCAGGTGTTCGTGCTGGACATGACCTACGACGTACCGGCGAAGATCCTGTCGTTCCACTTGATGCTGCTGTGCCTGGTGCTGCTCGCGCCGGAGGCCAGGCGCCTGGTGAACGTGCTGGTGCTGGATCGTCCGGTCGGCTCGTCGAGGACGCCCCCGCTGTTTCGGACGCCGCGCGCCAACCGAATCGCGGCTGTGGCGCAGATCGCGCTCGGGCTGTGGTTGCTGTTCTCCAACGCCTACACCGGATGGGACCGGTGGACCGAACAGGGGGCGGGCCGGCCGGAACCTCCGCTGTACGGCATCTGGGCGGTGACCGAGTTCAGTGTGGACGGCAAGCCGGTGCCGCCGCTGACCACCGACGAAATGCGTTGGCAGCGTGTGGTCTTCGATCGCGACAACGCCACGGTGCAGCGAATGGACGGCCGGCTGCTTCCGGTGCTCGCGATAGTCGATTCCGACGCTCGCACCGTCACCCTGCTCGCGCCGCCGAGCCTCATGAACGCGCAACCGGTCCTGCTGGGCAGCTTCGGCTACGACCGGCCCGCATCCGAGCGTGTGACGCTGACCGGCACGATCGCCGACCAGCCGGTGTCGATCGCGCTGACCTCGGTGAACCTCGACGATTTCCCGTTGCGCAGCCGCGGCTTCCACTGGGTGCAGGAGTATCCGTACTTCCGCTGACCCGCGCGGGCGGCGGTCGTCACGCCTCGAGTTCGTCGGCGGCGCCGATGTCCTCGTACCACAGTGCGGGATGCTCGGCGATGAATCGGGCCATCAGGTCGACGCAGCGCCGGTCCTGCAGGACGGTCACCGCGACACCGTGGTCGGCGAGCCACTCGTGCCCGCCGGAGAAGGTCTGCGATTCCCCGACGACCACCGAGCCGATACCGAACTGGCGGATCAAGCCGCTGCAGTACCAGCACGGCGAGAGCGTGGTGACCATGATCGTGCGGCGGTAGTCGCGCCGCCGTCCGGCCGCGCGGAAGGCGTCGGTCTCGGCGTGGACGCTGGGATCGCCGGACTGCACCCGGCGATTGCGGCCGCGGCCGAGCAGGATGCCGTCCGCGTCGAAGAGAGCCGCGCCGATCGGGATCCCGCCCTGGGCGAGCCCGTGGAGCGCTTCCTCGTAGGCCACGTCTAGTAGCTGCTGTACCGGTGTCACCTGTGTCATACGTTCACCTTCCAAGCCGGTCGGTCCCGGCCACCACATCGCGTTCGCCGGTGGATCCGGGCGGGGTGAAGGACAAACCGACCGTATGCCACCCGGCGCCCGTGAGCCACTCGCCGCCCCGGTCGCTGCGGTGTGTCGTCGCAGGTCACAGCGGGTTGGATGGGGCGTGCGCCGCAGCTGCTCGCGCGAGATCCACGATGCCGGATCCATTGTCGTCCGCCTGAGCCCATGCCGCGTCGTCGCTCGCGTCTAGGAGGCGCCCTATCGCCGGTAGGCGGCGACCTGTCTTTCGGTCGTGGTCGCGGCGATCGCGAAACACCGCCGCAGGGGTGGCCGGTCGATTGCCGGTACCCCGCGGTCAGGCCGTAGGCTCGAAACTTGTGCCGAACACGTCAGACGCAACGCAAGACCAGCCCACCGGCGACCCGAACTACCTGGTCGGGCTCGATCTGCGCGGACGGCGCGTCATCGTGGTCGGCGGGGGCACGGTGGCGCAGCGCAGGCTGGGCCTGCTGATCGCTTCCGGCGCGGATGTGCACGTGGTGAGTCGCGCCATCACGCCTGCGGTCGAGGGCATGGCGACGTCGGGCCAGATCACCGTCGCGCTGCGCGCTTACGCGGACGGCGATCTCGACGGCGCCTGGTATGCGATCGCGTGCACCAACGAGCCCGAGACCAATGCCGCTGTGGTCGCCGAGGCGACGCGGCGGCGGATCTTCTGCGTGCGGGCCGACACGGCGCGGCTGGGCACGGCGGTCACCCCGGCCACCGCGCGCTACGACGGACTGACGCTCGGCGTGCTGGCGCGTGGACAGCACCGGCGCTCGGCGGCGGTGCGCACCGCGCTGCTCGAGGCCCTGCAATCCGGCGTGGTGAGCGACGACTCGACGCCGATCACACCCGGCGTCGCGCTGGTCGGCGGCGGACCGGGCGATCCCGACCTGATCACCGTGCGCGGGCGGCGGCTGCTGGCCAGGGCGGATCTGGTGGTCGCCGACCGGCTCGCTCCGCCGGAGTTGCTCGCCGAGCTCGGACCCGAGGTCGAGGTGGTCGACGCCGCGAAGATCCCCTACGGGCGGGCGATGGCGCAGGACGCGATCAACACCGCGCTCATCGAAGGCGCGAAGGCGGGCAAGTTCGTGGTGCGGCTCAAGGGTGGCGACCCGTACGTGTTCGGGCGCGGCTACGAGGAGCTGGAAGCCTGCGTCGCGGCGGGGATTCCGGTCACGGTGGTGCCCGGGGTCACCAGCCCCATCGCGGTGCCCGCCGCCGCGGGGATTCCGGTGACGCATCGCGGTGTGACCCACGAGTTCGTGGTGGTGAGCGGGCATGTCGCGCCGGACCATCCGGACTCGCTGGTCGACTGGCCCGCGCTGGCCCGTTTGCGCGGCACCCTGGTGCTGATGATGGCGGTGGAACGGATCGAACAGTTCGCCACGGCGCTGTTGGACGGCGGCCGCCCGGCCGACACACCCGTCACGGTCATCCAGGAGGGCACGCTGCGGACCCAGCGCGTGCTGCGCGCCGACCTCGGCACGGTCGCCACGCGGGTCCGCGAGGAAGGCATCCGCCCACCCGCCATCGTGGTGATCGGCCCGACGGCCGGATTCTCGGCCGACTCCGCCACCTCGCACGCCGACTCCGCAGCCGGGTAGCGCGGCACGCCCACGCACACCGCCAGCCGGAGGAATCGATAGCTGCCGTGACAGCCGCGACGTGGTGGGGCGGGGGAGGCGGTGGAGCCATCAATTACAGTGGCTCACTGTGCTTCGGAATCCCGCTGCGACGATGCAGTATCCAGTGACGCAGCGGGCCTTCGGGCTCGCGATCCTAGTCCTGAGCGGGTTGCAGCTCATGGTCGTGCTGGACGGCACGGTCGTGATCTTCGCGCTGCCGCGGCTGCAGGAAGAGATGGGGCTGACCAGCGCGGGAAGCGCGTGGACGGTGACGTCCTACGGGCTCACCTTCGCGGGCCTGATGCTCCTGGGCGGCAGGCTCGGCGACGCCTTCGGCCGCAAGCGCATGCTGATCGTCGGCGTAGCGCTGTTCACGTTCGCCTCGCTGCTGTGCGGACTCGCGCAGAACCAAGCCATGCTGATCGGCGCGCGCGCCCTCCAGGGCGCGGGCGCGGCGGTCGCGGCGCCGACCGCCTTCGCCCTCGTGGCCACCACGTTCGCGCCGGGCAAGGCGCGCAATCAGGCGATCGCGATCGTCGGCTCGATGGTCGGCATCGGTTCGGTCGGCGGTTTGGTGGTCGGCGGCGCGCTGACCCAGCTGTCGTGGCGGTGGATCTTCCTGATCAATGTCCCGATCGGCGCGCTGATCATCCTCGGCGCCGCCTACAAGCTCGCCGACACCGAGCACCATCGATCGGCGCTGGATGTGCCCGGCGCGGTGCTCGGCACCCTCGCCTGCGCGTCCATCGTGTTCGGCGCCACCGAGGGACCGGAGATCGGGTGGGGGCACCCCGCCATCATCAGCTCGCTGATCGCGGGCGTGGTGCTGCTGGTCGTCTTCGTGGCGCTGGAGCGGCGAGTGGATGATCCGCTGCTGCCCTGGTCGCTGTTCGACAGCCGCGACCGCGTCGCCACCTTCCTGCTGATCTTCCTGGCCGGTGGCGTGCTGGGCGCGATGACCTTCTTCGTGGCGCAGTTCATGCAGAACGTGATCGGTTACGGTCCGCTCAAGGCGGGCGTGGCAGCCATTCCGTTCACCATCGGCATCGGCATCGGCGGCGCGGTGGCGTCCAAGGCTGCGCTGTACATCGCGCCGCGCTGGCTGCTCGCGGGGGCGGCCGCGGTGCTCGGCGTCGGGCTGCTGTTCGGTTCGACTCTCGACGGCGATGTGCTGTACTTCGCTACGCTGCTGCCCCTGCTGACGGTGATCGGCTTCGGTGTCGGCATGGCTATGGTGCTCACGCCGCTGTGCGTGCTGGTCGGAGTGCCACCGGCCAATATCGGCCCGTTGGCCGCGGTCGGCCAGATGTTCATGAATCTGGCGACGCCCGTCTTCGTCGGCCTGCTCACGCCGATCGCCGCCTCCCGCACGCTGTCGCTCGGCGGCCGCACCGGCAAGGTAGCCGCGATGACGCCCGCCGAGATAACCGCGCTGGGCAGTGGCTACACGCTGGTGTTGTTCGTCTGCGCGCTCATCGCGTTCGCGGCCGGACTCGTCGCGCTGACGCTGCGGTTCACGCCGCAGCAATTGGCGAAGGCGCAGCACGCCCAAGAAGAGGCCCAACAGGCCTGAGCTGTGTTTTTTGCCGCGCGGGCGCGGCGTGTTCGCGGCCCCCTTATGGCTCGCGTCCGAGCGGCCGCCGCTGGCGACTTCGTCGCGGACGCGGCGGCCGCTCGGACGCGAGCCGGGCCGCGAACGGGGAATGCTCGGTCTCGCTGCGCTCGGAATCGGGGGTTGGGCCGAGTGGTTGCGTGGGTCGGCGACTGCGGCGTCAAGGGTGTGCCGCACTTGATCGCTAGCGGCTGGGTGTCTGCCGCTGGTCCATTTCGTCGCGGACGCGGCGGCCGCTCGGATGCGAGCCGGGCCGCGAACGGGGAATGCTCGGTCTCGCTTTGCTCGAAAGCAAGGGTGGGCCGATGCGGTTGCGTGGGTGGTCATTGCAGAACCAGGTGTCCGCCGGTCGGCTGAAGCCTCCAGGCAAGCAAGGTTCGGCGCCGGGCCAAAGGTGTCAGCTCGACGGGCTAGTTGCGGCTTGCCAGCGGCCGGTCAGAATCGCCCTGCCACGCGACGCGGTGTCACGCGCACGATGATGCGCGGTCCGTCGTTTACAGAAGCCGGGTTGAAATCAGCGTATTTCTTGCCGGTGTACTTCAGCGAGAGTTCGTTGGGCAGCGTCTTTTCCGGATCCGGACTGATCGCCGCGTTGCCCCGGATTTCCGCATAGACATAGGGGCTGTCCGGCGGATTGATCAGCACGGTGATCCGCGGGTCGCGGGCGAGGTTCTTAGCCTGCTGGCGGTCGGTCGTGGTGGAGAAGAGCAGGTCTTCGCCGTCGCGCTTCAGCCAGATCACGGTCAGGTGCGGTTGCCCGTTCGGCCCGATCGTGGCGGCCGTGGCGAACACTCGCTCCTCGTCCAGGTACTTCTTCAGGTCATCGGAAAGCGCGGCGGTACTGGTCACGCTCTGTGCGAACAACCCGGCGCAGCAGGGCATTCCCGCCTTCGCCGGGCGTCCACCGGATCGTCGAAAGCTTTGCGGTTCAGACGGTGTGCCGGTCCGCCGACTCCAACGCGTGGTCGAGGATCGCCAGACCTTCCTTCGCCTCGGCCTCGGTGATCACGCACGGCGGGACGACGTGCAGGCGATGGAAGTTCACGAACAGCAGCAGCCCAGCCGCGCGGCACGCCGCGACCACTTCGCCCATCGCCGGGCTCGACCCACCGTACGGGGCCAGCGGCTCCCGGCTGGTCCGGTCTCGGACCAGTTCGAGCGCCCAGAACACACCCGCTCCGCGCACCTCGCCGACACTGGGATGCCGCCGCGCGAGTTCGCGCAGGCCGGGGCCGAGCACACGGGCGCCGATGTCGGCGGCGTTCTCCACGATCCGCTCGTCGCGCATCGCGGTGATGGTGGCGACCGCCGCGGCCGTGGCCAACGGATGCCCGGAATACGTGAGCCCGCCGGGATAGGGCCGGTCGTCGAAGGTCGCGGCGATGGCCGGACCGATCGCGACTCCGCCCAGCGGCACGTATCCGGAGTTCACGCCCTTGGCGAAGGTGAGCAGATCCGGCACGACCTCGAAATGCTCGATGGCGAACCATTTTCCGGCGCGCCCGAAGCCGCACATCACCTCGTCGGCGATGAACACGATCCCGTACTCGTCGCACAGCGCTCGCACCCCGGCCAGATACCCGGGCGGCGGAACCATGATGCCCGCGGTGCCGGGGACGGATTCGAGGACGATCGCCGCGATCGTTTCCGGACCCTCGAACGCGATGGTCTGCCGGAGATGAGCGAGCGCGCGCTCGGTCTCTTCGGCCTCGGTGGTCGCGTGGAACTGGGTGCGGTACAGGAACGGCCCGAAGAAATGCACCACACCGCTGTTGCCGCGGTCGTTGGGCCAGCGGCGTGGATCGCCGGTCAGATTGATCGCGGTCTCGGTGCCGCCGTGGTAGGAGCGGTAGCGCGCGAGCACCTTGTAGCGCCCGGTGTGCAGCCGGGCCATCCGCACCGCGTGCTCGACGGCGTCGGCGCCACCGTTGGTGAAGAAGATCCGGTCGAGGTCACCGGGGGTGCGCTCGGCGATCAGGCGCGCGGCCTCCGAGCGGGCGTCGTTGACGTGCTGCGGCGCGATCGTGCACAGCTTGGCCGCCTGCTCCTGCACCGCCGCGACGACTTTCGGATGCTGGTGACCGATGTTGGTGTTCACCATCTGGGACGAGAAGTCGAGCAGCCGGTTGCCGTCGCCGTCCCACACGTAGCAACCCGACGCCGCGGTGATCGTCATCGGATCCCGGTGCGCCTGCGCGGACCAGGAGTGGAAGACATGTCTGCGGTCGAGCTCGGAGGCCAGGGCGGCCGCGGTGCGGGCCTCGTCGAGGGACAGCCCGTTCGGAAGGGTCATCGGCTAGTTCTCCTGCGTCACTGGGCGTTACCTATTTGTTCTGCGGGAAGCCGAGGTTCAGCCCGCCGTGGCTGGGGTCGAGCCAGCGCGTGGTGACGGCCTTGCCGCGGGTGAAGAACCGCACGCCGTCGGCGCCGTGCGCGTGCGCGTCGCCGAACAGCGAGTTCTTCCAGCCACCGAAACTGTAGTAGGACATGGGCACCGGGATCGGGACGTTGATGCCGACCATCCCGACTTCCACCTCGTTGTGGAAGCGGCGGGCTGCGCCGCCGTCGTTGGTGAAGATGGCGGTGCCATTGCCATAGGGGTTGGCGTTGATCAGCGCGAGGGCGTCGTCGTAGCTGCCGACCCGCACGACCGACAGCACCGGTCCGAAGATCTCGTCGGTGTAGACGCTCATGTCGGCGCCGACATGGTCGAGAATCGTCGGCCCGAGCCAGAAACCGTCGGCCGCGCCGTCGGCTGCGACGCCGCGGCCGTCGAGAACCACGGTGGCCCCGGCGGTTTCGCCCGCGGCGATATAGTCGGCGACCCGGTCGCGGTGCGCGCTGGTGACCAGCGGGCCCATGTCGGCGCCGCGGGTGCCGTCGCCGGTTCTGATCGTCGCGGCCCGTTCGGCGATCTTGCCGACCAGTTCGTCGGCCGCGCCGCCCACCGCGACCACCACGCTGATCGCCATGCAACGCTCGCCCGCGGAGCCGAACCCGGCGTTCACCGCCGCGTCGGCGGCGAGATCCAGATCCGCGTCGGGCAGCACCACCATGTGGTTCTTCGCGCCGCCGAGCGCCTGCACCCGCTTGCCCGCGGCGGTGCCGCGCTGGTAGACGTACCGGGCGATCGGGGTGGAGCCGACGAACGAGACGGCTTTGATGCCCGGGTTGTCCAGCAGTTCGTCGACCGCGACCTTGTCGCCCTGCAGCACGGTGAAAACACCCGCGGGCAGCTCGGCCTCGGCCCACAGTTCCGCCAGCCACAGCGCGGCGGAGGGGTCCTTCTCGCTCGGCTTGAGCACTACCGTGTTGCCCGCGGCGATGGCGATCGGGAAGAACCACATCGGCACCATCGCGGGAAAGTTGAACGGCGAGATGATCGCGACCGGGCCGAGCGGCTGGCGGATGGAGAAGACGTCCACCTTGGTCGAGGCGTTCTCGGTGTAGCCGCCTTGGAGCAGATGCGGTATGCCGCAGGCGAACTCGACGACCTCGAGCCCGCGGCTCACCTCGCCCATCGCGTCGGCGACCACCTTGCCGTGCTCGGCGGTGATCAGCCGCGCGAGTTCCTCCTTGCGCTCGTTCAGCAGTTCCCGGAAACGGAACAGGATCTGGGTGCGCCGGGCCAGCGAGGTGTCCCGCCAGGCCGGGAAAGCCGCCGCGGCCGAGTCGATCGCGGCGCGGGTGTCGGCGACGTTCGCCAGCGCGACCTGCCCGGTCACCGCGCCGGTCGCCGGATTGGTGACCGGCGCCGTGTTCTGGCTGGTGCCCGCGAAGGTCTTGCCGTCGAGCCAGTGCGCGATGGTCTGCATGTCTCCTCGATTCGGTCGGTGAGCATCGGCGAGGCCGCCAGCATTCCCCGTGCCCGCGGCGACCGGGTGCGTAGGCGGCACGACTACCACTGTCCGGTATACAGCCTTCCCGATGGGCCGACGATTTGTACGCCATTTCGCATTCGGTATTACGATTCGTCGGGTGCTTCCCTCTGTTGCCGACGTGTTGGCGATGCCGGTGGTGAGCTCCGGCGAACCCGAGGTGGTCGGCGGGGGATCGCTGGCGCGGCCGGTGCGCTGGGTGCACGTCAGCGAGCTGGCCGACGTGGCGCACCTGCTGGTCGGCGGCGAGCTGATCCTGACCACCGGACAAGCCATGAGTCACGGCGACGCGGCGACGGCGGAGTACCTGACCACCCTGGCCGCCGCCGGAGTGGCCGGGCTGATCGTCGAACTCGGCGGGTACGTGCGCGCGCTGTCGCCCGCCGTTGCTTCGACGGCCGACGCACTGGGGCTTCCATTGATCGCGCTGCGCCGGGTGACCCGGTTCGTGGAGATCACCGAGGCCGTGCACCGGGTGATCGTCGCCGACCAATACGCGGAGCTGGAGTTCGCGCGCACCGTGCACGAGACGTTCACCGAGCTCAGTGTGCGCCGCGCCGCGCTGGCCGAGATCGTGCAGACCGCGGCGACCATGCTCGACGCGCCGGTGGTGCTGGAGGACCTGGCGCACCGGGTGCTCGCGCTGTCGGCGCGCCACACGTCCACCTCGGCGCTACTGGAGAACTGGGAGACCACCTCGCGTCTGTTGCCGCACAACTGGAACGCGGTCGCGGTGGGCCCGCACACGCAGCGGTGGGGACGGTTGCTCCTGCGCGCAGACGGCGTGCCGAGCGAGCGGGCGCGCATGGTGCTCGAGCGCGCCGCCCAGACGCTGACACTGCACCGCATGATCGAGAAGGACCGCTTCGGTCTGCACCGGCAAGCGCAGACGGGACTGATCGACGACCTGGTCAACGGCAGGCTGGACGAGCGCGACGCACTCGCTCGCTCTGCCGCGCTCGGCTTGGCCCGCCGGGCCGCCTACGTCCCGCTGGCGGTCGACGTCGCCGTGACGACCGAATCCGATCCGGTCGCGTGGCAGCGCCGCGCCGTGGGCATCATGGACGCCGTGACGCACGGGCTCGGCTTGGCGAAGACAACCGCGCTGGTGGCGGCCGAGCAGGGGGACCGGGTGTCGCTGATCCTCGCGCTGCCGCGGGCCGCTGATCCGGACGAGGCGCTCGCCGCCGCCTGCACCACGATCCTCGGTGAGGTTCACCGGGTCGACGGCGTGCGGCGGGTGGTGATCGGCGCGGGTGCGGTGTCGGACTCGCTGCTGGACACCGCGTACGGGCTCGCGCATGCCGCGCACGTGGCGGAAGTCGCGCTGTCGCTGGGAAGCTCGGCGCCGCGGCCGTTTTATCGCACTGGCGACGTGCGCTTGCGCGGACTGCTGTCGCTGATCCGCGGCGAGCCGGGCGTGCAGCGGTTCGCCGAGACCGAGCTGAGCGCCCTGCTGCGCTACGACATCCGCCACGACGCCGACCTGACCCGCACCCTGCGGCAGTTCCTCGACCTGGCGGGCAACAAGACCGAACTCGCCCGCAGGCTCAATATCAGCCGCCCGACGCTCTACGACCGGCTCGCTCGCATCGAACGCATCCTCGACGTCGACCTCGACGACGGCGAATCCCGCACCTCGTTGCACACCGCCCTGCTGATCCGCGACCTGACGACGGGCGCTGCCGAGCGGTCATCCTGACCACGGACTCGGCGATCCTCGCCGCCGACACGCCCCGCTACGCCATGTTCACAAGGGGGTGCGTGCGGAATCGGCACGTCCCGGACGGGGTACTGCGGAAGCTCGCCGAGCAGCACTATCTGTTCCGCGCGTCGCCCGCGCGACATCGGTACGAGTCGGCGGCACGGGCCGATCTCGCCGCTGAGTTGTCCGCGCTCACTGCTCCGACGGGATAACCAGACGCACTCAGGTGATGATCAAAAGCTCGGTAGGCGAGGCGATCTCGGTCCGCAACCCGGCTTTCGCCGCCACCCGCGCCACCCCGCGGACGTCGGTCGGCTCGGCCCGGGTGAGCACGAGGGCGCGAGCGAGCAGGCCCTTGTGGTGCTTGTTGAAATGACTCACCACCGTGCGCGAGCCGTCCGGATGCTCGGTGAGAACGTTCGCGGTGATCGCGCCCGGAACCCGCCCCAGCTGCTGATAGGTGCCCGAGCGCAGATCGACGACGAGCTCGCCCGCGGCCTCGGCGTGCAGCGCGGCGGCCAGCTCGTCGCGCCATAGGGCCGAAAGAGTGGGCAGGCCGGGCAGTTTGGAGCCGCCGGAGAGCCGGTAGGCGGGAATCGGGTCACCCGCGCGGACCGCGCCGAACAGGGCCGAGCCGATGCCGAGCCGGGCATACGCCTTGGCTCGTTGGATTTTGGTGAACGAGCGCGCGTCGAGCGCGTCATAGAGGACGCCGGTGTAGCGCTCCAGCGCGGGGCGAGTCGGGGACGTGCGCAGCGCCGCGTTCCTGGCGATCTCGCCGTCGCCGCCCTTGCCGAGCCCCAGCGCCGCTCGGGAGCGCTCCGGGTCGGCCGCCAAGCGCATCACTTCCTCGATCAGCCGCGCACGCAGCGCCGTGAGCTGCGGCATCGCCAGCGCGTCCAGCGCGAGAGGCGCTCCGGCGCCGCCGTCGGACTTGGTTTCGGAAGGAGGCAGCAGCACCAGCACGAACGAATACGGTAATGCGCTGGGACCAGCGTCCGGCCAGCGACTACCCTGTGCTTCCGTGATCACCCGCCTCTCCCGCCTCTTCCTGCGAACCCTGCGCGACGACCCCGCCGACGCGGAGGTGCCCAGCCACAAACTCTTGGTCCGTGCCGGCTACGTGCGCCGCGTTGCCCCGGGTGTCTACTCGTGGCTGCCGCTGGGCCTGCGCGTGCTGCGCAAGGTCGAGGACGTGGTGCGCGAGGAGATGGACGCGATCGGCGCCCAGGAGATCTCGCTCCCCGCGCTGCTACCGCGCGACCCGTACGAGACCACCAACCGGTGGACCGAGTACGGCGAAGCCCTGTTCCGGCTGCGTGACCGCAAGGGCGCGGACTACCTGCTCGGCCCGACCCACGAGGAGCTCTTCGCGCTCACCGTGAAGGGCGAGTACAGCTCCTACAAGGACCTTCCGGTCATGCTGTACCAGATCCAGGACAAATACCGCGACGAGGAACGCCCTCGCGCGGGCATCCTGCGCGGGCGCGAGTTCGTCATGAAGGACTCCTACTCCTTCGACCTGGACGAGGACGGGCTGAAGGCGAGCTACGACGCGCACCGTGAGGCCTACCAGCGCATCTTCGACCGGCTGCGGGTCGAGTACGTCATCGTCGCGGCCACCTCGGGCGCGATGGGCGGCAGCGCGTCGGAGGAGTTCCTGGCCGACAGTCCCGTCGGCGAGGACACCTACGTGCGCTGCCTGGAATCGGGCTACGCGGCCAATGTCGAGGCGGTGGTAACGGCTGCTCCCGAGCCGCTGCCCATCGAGGGCCGGCCCGCCGCCGTCGTGCACGACACCCCGGCCACCCCCACCATCGCGACGCTGGTCGACTGGGCCAACAGCGCAGGGCTTGCGGAGCGGTACGGCCGCCCGGTCACCGCGGCCGACACGTTGAAGAACGTCATGGTCAAGCTGCGCCACCCGGACGGGAAGACCGAGATCATCGGCATCGGCGTCCCCGGTGACCGCGAGGTGGACGACAAGAGGCTCGGTGCCTCGGTCGAACCGGCCGAGGTGGAGCTGCTCACCGATGCCGATTTCGCCGAGAATCCGTTCCTGGTGAAGGGCTACATCGGCCCGAAGGCATTGCAGGCCAACGGTGTTCGCTATCTGGTCGATCCCCGCGTCGGCACCGGGACGAGCTGGATCACCGGCGCCGACGAACCGGGCAAGCACGTCGTCGGCCTGGTCGCAGGCCGCGACTTCACGCCCGACGGCACCATCGAGGCCGCCGAGGTCCGCGACGGCGACCCCTCGCCGGACGGGCGCGGCCCGCTGGTGTCGGCGCGCGGCATCGAGATCGGCCATATCTTCCAGCTCGGCAACAAGTACACCGATGCGTTCGAGGTCGATGTGCTGGGCGAGAACGGCAAGCCGGTCCGGCTGACCATGGGCTCCTACGGCATCGGTGTCTCGCGCATGGTCGCGGTGATCGCCGAACAGCAGCACGACGAGAAGGGGCTGCGCTGGCCCGCCGCGGTCGCGCCCTACGACGTGCACGTCGTCATCGCGAACAAGGACGAGGCGGCCCGCGCGGGCGCCGAAGAGGTGGTGTCCGGACTGCACGCACAAGGCCTGGACGTGCTCTTCGACGATCGCACCGCCTCGCCGGGCGTGAAGTTCAAGGACGCCGAACTGCTCGGTATGCCGCTGGTCCTGGTGATCGGCCGTGGCTGGGCCGAGGGCAAGGTCGAACTGCGTGACCGATTCACCGGCGAGACCGAAGAACTCCCCGCTGCCGCGGCGGTGGACGCGGTGGTGGCGAAAGTCTCCCCCGCCTAGCCGTCGTAGCCTGAATTTGCTGGTTGTAGATCCGTGGAGCTGGTCCACGCTGCGATTACCCGCTGGTAAGTTAACCGGCATGGCAAACACAGACGCGCGGTTGTTCAACCCCGCCACCTATGATCCGCAGCAGTTCGACGCCGAGACGCGGCGACTGTTGCGTGCCACGATCGAGTGGTTCGAGGGGCGGGGCAAGCAGCGTCTGCTCGCCGACGACGCGAACGCGGTGTGGACTGCCGACTTCCTCGACTTCGTGCGGAAGGAGAAGCTGTTCGCCACCTTCCTCACTCCCGCCGCCTACGCCGATGGCGACCCGGGCCGTCGCTGGGACGCGGCCCGCAACGCGGCGTTGTCCGAGATCTTCGGCTTCTACGGTCTGGCGTACTGGTACGCCGAGCAGGTGACCATCCTCGGTCTCGGCCCGATCTGGCAGAGCGACAACGAGGACGCCAAGAAGCGTGCGGCCGCCGATCTTTCCGCGGGTGAGGTGATGGCGTTCGGTCTGTCCGAGCAGACGCACGGCGCCGACATCTACAACACCGACCTGGTGCTCACCCCGACCAAGCCCGGCAGCGCGGACGCCGAAGCCGGAATCCTCTTCCGCGCCAACGGCGAGAAGTACTACATCGGCAACGGCAACGTGGCCAGCATGGTGTCGGTGTTCTCTCGTCGCGCCGACCTGGAGGGCGCCGACGCCTACGTCTGGTTCGCCGCCGACTCCCGCCACGAGAACTATCGCCTGCTCGGCAATGTCGTGCACCAGCAGATGTACGTCAGCACGTTCCGCTTGGAGAACTACCCGGTGCGCGCCGAGGACATCCTGCACACCGGCCCCGAGGCGTTCTCCGCGGCGCTGAACACCGTCAACGTGGGCAAGTTCAATCTCTGCCACGGCGGCATCGGCATGGTCGAGCACTCCTTCTACGAGGCGATCACGCACGCGAACAACCGCATCCTCTACGGCAACCCGGTCACCGATTTCCCGCACGTGCGCACGAACTTCGTCGACGCCTACGCGCGCATCCTCGCGATGAAGCTGTTCAGCGACCGAGCCGTCGACTACTTCCGCAGCGCGAGCCTGGAGGACCGGCGCTATCTGCTGTTCAACCCGATGACGAAGTCCAAGGTGACCTCCGAGGGCGAGACCGTCATGACGCTGCTGCTGGACGTGCTGGCCGCCAAGGGGTTCGAGAAGAACACCTACTTCGCGGAGGTGCAGCGGCTGATCAACACCCTGCCCCGGTTGGAGGGCACGGTGCACGTGAACGTCGGGCAGATCCTGAAGTTCATGCCCAACTACCTGTTCAATCCTGCGGATTACCCGGAGATCGGGACCAGGCAGGACGCTGCCGACGACGCGTTCTTCTGGCGGCAGGGCCCGGCGCGGGGCGCGGGCAAGGTGCAGTTCGCGGACTGGACGCCGATCTACGACAAGCACGCCGACATCCCCAACGTCAGCCGGTTCTACGAGCAGGCGCAGGCGCTGCGCACGCTGTTGACCACCGCGGCACCCGACGCCGAGCAGCAGAAGGACCTGGACTTCATGCTGACCATCGGCCACCTGTTCTCGCTGGTGGTCTACGGCCAGCTGATCCTGGAACAGGCCGCGATCACCGGTCTGGACCGTGACCTGATCGACCAGATCTTCGACTTCCAGATCCGCGATTTCAACGCCTACGCCACCGCGCTGTACGGCAAGCCGTCGGCCACCCCGGAGCAGCAGGGCTGGGCCGCGGCAGCCCTGCGGCCGCCGGTCGCCGACCGTCCGCGGTTCGACCGGGTGTGGGCCGAGGCGGTGTCCCACGACGGCGCCTACGAGATGCGGCCGTAGGCAGGGTGTTTCGAGCTGGACGGCGGCACGGAATCGATACCGGGCCGCCGTCCGGGGCGGGCAGGTTGGTATGTCCGGCATCGATCGCGCCGGCGCGGGGCGGAGCGCGCCGAATCCGGCGCGTACGGCTGGACGTTGTCACCGAGCACGGTCAGGCTTTGCCGGGGAACGCGACGGTCGGCGGATTGGCGCCGAGGATCGACTGCCAGGTGGCCAGCCGGACAGCGGCGTCGGTGAGCGCGTCGACACCCGTGCGGCGGACGGTCGCGGACGCACCGCGCTCGACCACCGCCCGCCACGCGATCGCGGTGTCGGACTCGACCGTCGTGGCCAGCCGGGCGGCCGAGATCGGGTCGGTGACCGGGAACGGCACGGTATAGCCGGCGCCGGGTGGCGGCACCGTCGCGCCGTCCGCGGCGAGCGCGTCGGCGGTGGTGTCGCGCCGGGCGCGGTGAGCGGCGGTGTGCTCGGCGATCAGCCTGGTGCGCTCGGGCGAGGCGTGCGCGGCGATCACGCCGTAGGCATACACCGCGCCGTGCTCGGCGTTCAGCGCGTCCAGCAGCGCTCGGCGTTCGGACTCGGTCATACCAGCAACACCCCCGCCTGAGCCGCGCAGGCGGCGCTGATCGAGGCGAGCAGGCCGGCCCGGTATCCGGACAGGGCGCGGGCCAGGTCGGCGGCCGATTTCTGCGATGCGGCGAGTTGTGCGCGCAGCGCGTCGATGCTCGGCGGCGCGGTGGGCGGAACGGCGCTGCCCGCCGCCACGGCGGACGGGCCCGATCCGTTGGCGCGGGTGCGGTGCACCGGCGTGGTGCCGTCGGCGTAGACGCCGATCACGCGGTCGATCTCGGTGCGCAGGGCATCGGCGTGCGCGGTGCGCTCGGCCGCCACCGTGCTCAGCGCGGCGTGCCGCTCCGGTGCGGTGGCGATGGCCGCGGTCGCCGCGGCGGCGTCGGCGCGAGCCAGAATCTCCTGTGCGGCAAGCGGATCCGGTTCGTGGACCGGGTCCTCTTCGGTGCAGCCCGCCAGCGCGCCGAGGACGAGGATGCCGACCGTTCCTCCGCCTGCGAGGCGTAGCGCGCTGCGACGATCCAGGGCGCCGAGACGGGACTCGCGCCGGTCGGAGGGAATGCCGGAAATGCACCCGGCACGCGGCGGGGCGGGAAGGCGGATGGGCACGGCACCATCGTGCCAGATTCGCGGTACGCCACCGGCCGCGGCGTCGGCCGTGGCGTGCGTACTCCTCATACCGCTGGTCCTTTACACTCTCGTGGCGCGTTACGCTAGACCTTCGGTAGAGAAATTTCCCGCCGCGTCACAACTGAACCAGGAGCCGCCCACATGCCGATGCCGACCGAGGAAAGGGTGAGCCAGCTCGTAGCTGGTCTCGTCGAGCGCCGAGGATTCGACCTCGAGGGCGTCGAGATCTCGACGGCGGGCAAGCGCGCGGACGCGCAGGCTCGGGTCCAGGTGACCGTGGACAGCGACGCGTCCGATCTGGACGCGATCGCCACGCTCAGCGCGGATCTGTCGGCGCTGCTGGACGACGCGGGAGATTTCGGCGAGACGCCCTACTTGCTGGAAGTGACGACGCCGGGCATCGATCGCCCGCTGACCGCCGACCGGCACTGGCACCGCGCCCGGGGGCGGAAGGTGCGCGTCGCACTGCGCGACGGCGCGCAGCCGCCGGAGAAGTCTGCGACCTTCGAAGCCAGGGTCGGCGCGCTCACCCGCGATGCGGTGGCGCTGGTGCTCGGCGGCAAACGCGACCCGCACCGGGTGACGGTCCCGCTCGCCGACATCGCCAGCGCCGTCGTCCAGGTCGAGTTCTCCCCGCCCGGCGCGCGGGAGCTGGCACTCGCCGGCGGAGTCGTTCCGGGGCGACCGGATCCGGGTCGGGAAGACGGGGTGGCGGTCGCCGGCGTGGCGGCGAGCAGTCCCGCTCGAGGAACACCGAATGCACGACAGGAATCAGTAACAGCGTCCGATTCGCCGACCGAAGGGATCGTGGAATGAACATCGAAATCGAAGCCCTGCGCGCGATCGTCGCCGACAAGGGGATCTCGATCGAGACCGTGATCTCCGCGATCGAGTCGGCGCTGCTCACCGCATACCGCCACACGGAGGGCCATCAGCCCAACGCGCGGATCGACATCAACCAGCGGACCGGCGTGGTCCGCGTGATGGCGCGCGAGGTGGACGTCGACGGCAACGTGCTCTCCGAATGGGACGACACCCCGGAGGGATTCGGCCGGATCGCGGCGACCACCGCCAGGCAGGTGGTGCTGCAGCGGCTGCGGGACGCGGAGAACGAGAAGTCCTTCGGCGAGTTCTCCACCCATGAGGGCGACATCGTCGGCGGCGTGGTGCAGCGCGACGCGCGCGCCAACGCACGCGGCACCGTCGTCGTGCGCATCGGCAGCGAGTTGCACGGCGCGGAGGGACTGATCCCACCCGCCGAACAGGTGCCGGGCGAGACCTATGAGCACGGCGACCGGATCAAGTGCTACGTCGTCGGCGTCTCCCGCGGTCCGCGCGGACCCCAGATCACGTTGTCGCGCACCCACCCGAACCTGGTGCGGCGGCTGTTCGCGCTGGAGGTGCCCGAGATCGCCGACGGCTCGGTGGAGATCGTCGCCGTCGCGCGAGAGGCGGGGCACCGCTCCAAGATCGCCGTGCGCACCACCGTGCCCGGCGTCAACGCGAAGGGCGCCTGTATCGGCCCGATGGGGCAGCGCGTGCGCAACGTGATGAGCGAACTGGCCGGCGAGAAGATCGACATCATCGATCACGCCGACGACCCGGCGACGTTCGTCGGCAACGCGCTCTCGCCGTCGAAAGTGGTTTCGGTCACTATCGTCGACCCGGAAGCGCGCGCGGCCCGCGTGGTGGTACCCGACTTCCAGCTCTCGCTGGCCATCGGCAAAGAGGGGCAGAATGCCCGCCTGGCCGCGCGACTTACCGGCTGGCGCATCGATATCCGCAGCGACGCGGCGCCCGATATGGGCGGCGGATCGGTTCGAACGGAGGCGCACCGCAGTTGACCGGAACCCGCCCGCGGAGTGCTCGGGATGACATGTTCGTAACTTCCGCGGGGGAGGGGTTCGGCGTTCCGAGCGTGGCAGCGGTAGAGTGGTCCAAGGTTCAGTCCGAGCCTTCGGCACTAATGACCGACCGCACCACCGAGCAGCACGCGGCGCCCCGGCGCCGGGCCGCTCCCGTGCGGACGTGTATCGGGTGCCGAAAGCGAGAACTGGCCGTCGATCTGTTGCGGATCGTGGCTCGGGACCGGGAGAACGGAGACGGCTCCCACGTCATCGAGATCGTTCCCGATCCGCGGCGCAGACTTCCCGGACGGGGTGCCTGGCTGCACCCCCTTTCCGCTTGTCTGAGCACGGCAGAACGGCGCCGAGCCATCGGCAGAGCACTACGAGTGTCCGGACATCTGGATATCTCAGCCCTGGAGCATTACCTCGAGAACAGGCACGAGCACTCATGAGCACACCGTGAAGTACCAACGATGAACGTCCATCGGAGATAACCCGAGGTCGTGCGGGCCCCCCGTCCCGAGACGGTGGCGCTGCTCGGCCTCTCAGTGAGGAGAGCAGTGGCAGGCAAGGCCCGCGTGCACGAGTTGGCCAAAGAACTCGGTGTCACGAGCAAGGAACTACTCGCAACGCTCAAGGAGCAGGGCGAGTTCGTGAAGTCGGCGTCGTCGACGGTGGAAGCTCCCGTCGCGCGCAGGCTGCGTGAGTCGTTCGCGGCGAAATCAGCCCCGTCGAACGGCACCAAGTCGGGTGCGCGCCCCGGTCCGTCGTCGGCCCGTCCGGCCGCGAAGCCCGCGGGCGGTGGCCCGCGTCCCGGCCCGCGTCCGTCGGCTCCGGCGCCTACTCCGGCGCCCGCGGCGCAGGAGACTTCCCGTCCCGCCGCGCGTACCGGCGAATCCCCGGCCGTGAGGCCGGGTCCCGCCGCGCGTCCAGGACCGGCTCCCGCCCCGAAGCCCGCCGCACGGGAATCGATCACCCCGGCCGCCGCAAGCGCGAGCGCACCGGCCCCGGCCGGTCCGCGTCCGACGCCGAGCGGCCCGCGTCCCGGTCAGCAGCAGCGTCCCGGCGCTCCCACGCAGGGCGGCCCGCGTCAGGGTGGCGCTACGCCCGGTCCCCGTCCCGGGCCGAAGACCCCGCGCGTCGGTAACAACCCCTATTCGTCGGCTCCCGAGCGGCCCGCGTCGCGTCCCGCCCCTGGTGGCCCGCGTCCGGGTCCCGCGGGTGGTCCGCGTCCCGGTCCTGCGCAGGGTGGCCCGCGTCCCGGCCCGGCCCAGGGCTCTCGTCCGGCCCCCGGTCAGGGCGGTCCGCGCCCCGGCGGTCCGCGGCCCAGCCCCGGCTCGATGCCCCCGCGTCCGAACCCCGGCGCGATGCCGTCGCGTGCGGCGCGTCCGGGCGGTGCCGGTGGTCCCGGCGCAGGTCGTCCGGGTCGTCCCGGCGGCGGTGCTGGTGCCGGCCGTCCCGGTGGCGGTGGCGGTGGCGGTGGCTACCGCGGCGGAGGCGGTGGCGGTGGCGGTGCTCCCGGTGCGGGTACCGGTGCTCCTGGCGCCGGTGGTGCGGCCGGCGGCTTCCGTGGTCGTCCCGGTGGTGGCGGCGGCGGTCGTCCGGGTGGTCCCGGCGGCCGCGGTGGTGCGGCCGGCGCGTTCGGCCGTCCCGGTGGCGCGCCCCGTCGTGGCCGTAAGTCGAAGCGGCAGAAGCGGCAAGAGTACGACTCGATGCAGGCGCCCGCCGTCGGCGGTGTGCGGCTGCCGCGCGGCAACGGCGAGATCATCCGGCTCGCCCGCGGCGCGTCGCTGTCGGACTTCGCGGAGAAGATCGACGCGAACCCGGCCGCGCTGGTGCAAGCCCTGTTCAACCTGGGCGAGATGGTCACCGCGACCCAGTCGGTGAACGACGAGACCCTCGAGCTGCTCGGCGGCGAGATGAACTACGTCGTGCACGTGGTGAGCCCCGAGGACGAGGACCGCGAGCTGCTGGAGTCGTTCGACCTCACCTACGGCGAGGACGAGGGCGGCGAGGAAGACCTCGAACAGCGTCCTCCGGTGGTGACCGTCATGGGTCACGTCGACCACGGTAAGACCCGACTGCTGGACACCATCCGCAAGGCCAACGTCCGCGAGGGCGAGGCCGGTGGCATCACCCAGCACATCGGCGCCTACCAGGTGCTCACCCACCTGGGCGACGCGGACCGGCTGATCACCTTCATCGACACCCCGGGTCACGAGGCGTTCACCGCCATGCGTGCCCGCGGTGCGAAGGCCACCGACATCGCGATCCTGGTGGTCGCCGCCGACGACGGCGTCATGCCGCAGACGGTGGAGGCGATCAACCACGCGCAGGCGGCCGACGTGCCGATCGTGGTGGCGGTCAACAAGATCGACAAGGAAGGCGCGAACCCGGAGAAGATCCGGCAGCAGCTGACCGAGTACAACCTGGTGGCCGAGGAATACGGCGGCGACACCATGTTCGTCGACATCTCGGCCAAGCAGGGCACCAACATCGAGGCACTGCTCGAGGCGGTGCTGCTCACCGCGGACGCTGCCCTCGACCTGCGGGCGAACCCGGACATGGACGCGCAGGGTGTGGCCATCGAGGCACACCTCGACCGCGGCCGCGGCCCGGTCGCCACGGTGCTGGTGCAGCGCGGCACGCTGCGCGTCGGCGACTCGATCGTCGCGGGCGACGCCTACGGTCGCGTGCGCCGCATGGTCGACGAGCACGGCGAGGACGTCGACGCGGCGCTGCCGTCGCGGCCGGTCCAGGTCATCGGCTTCACGTCGGTGCCGGGCGCCGGTGACAACCTCCTCGTGGTCGACGAGGACCGGATCGCACGGCAGATCGCCGACCGGCGCAACGCGCGCAAGCGCAACGCGCTGGCCGCACGCAGCCGCAAGCGGATCAGCCTGGAAGATCTGGATGCCGCGCTGAAGGAAACCAGCGAGCTGAACCTGATCCTCAAGGGCGACAACTCCGGTACCGTCGAGGCCCTCGAAGAGGCGCTGCTCGGGATCCAGGTGGACGACGAGGTGCGGCTGCGGGTCATCGACCGCGGTGTCGGTGGCGTCACCGAGACCAACGTCAACCTGGCGTCGGCGTCGAACGCGATCATCATCGGGTTCAACGTCCGCGCCGAGGGCAAGGCGACCGAGCTGGCCAACCGCGAGGGCGTCGACATCCGGTACTACTCGGTGATCTACCAGGCCATCGACGAGATCGAGAAGGCCCTCAAGGGCATGCTCAAGCCGATCTACGAAGAGGTCGAGCTGGGGCGCGCCGAGATCAGGGCGATCTTCCGCTCGTCGAAGGTCGGCAACATCGCCGGTTGCATGGTCACCTCGGGTTCGGTCAAGCGCAACGCCAAGGCGCGCCTGCTCCGCGACAACATGGTGATCGCCGAGACGATGACGATTTCCTCGCTGAAACGGGAGAAGGACGATGCTGTCGAGGTCCGCGAGGGCTTCGAATGCGGTATGACGGTCACCTACTCCGACATCAAGGAAGGCGACATCATCGAGGCCTACGAGCTGCGCGAGAAGCCGCGCGACTGATAGACCGAGACGAGTCCGGACGCCGCGCCGTGTAGGCCGCGGCGTCCGGGCCGGTCGTCCCGATTAGTGGAGGGGTGTCGGTGTACCTGGGTGCACTGGAGTTCGACCTGCTACTCGGCGATGTGCATTCACTGAAACAGAAGCGCTCGGTGATCCGGCCGATCCTGGCCGAATTGCAGCGCTTCGGGGTGAGTGCCGCCGAAGGCGGGGACCATGATCTCTACCGTCGCTCAATGCTGGGCGTCGCCATGGTCAGCGCGGGAATGGACCACCTGACCGAAGTGCTGGACAGATGTGAACGGCACGTCGCGGCCCGTCCGGAGTTACAGTTGCTGGCGGTGCGCCGCCGGATCTTCGGACCCGAAGACTGACCTCGGCGGGAGCATGCGGCCACACAACGCTGCTCCTGCCGCCGGGCACAGCGTGAGCGATGGGCACGGCGGTCTCCGGCCGCCATCGAACAGAGTTAGTAGTGAGGAGGAAACGGCCATGGTGGATCAAGCCAGGGCACGCCGACTCGCCAAGCGGATTTCCTCGATCGTGGCCACCGCGATCGAATACGAGGTGAAGGATCCGCGGCTGCGTTTCGTGACCGTCACCGACGCCAAGGTGACCGGCGATCTCCGCGAGGCGACGGTGTACTACACCGTGATGGGCGAAACCCTTGACGCCGAACCGGATTACGACGGCGCGGCCGCCGGTCTGGAGAAGGCCAAGGGTGTGTTGCGCTCCAAAGTGGGTGCGGGAACCGGGGTGAAGTTCACCCCGTCGCTGGCGTTCGTGCTGGACACCGTGCCCGATGCGGCGCGGCAGATGGAGGAACTGCTCGCCAAGGCGCGGGCCGCGGACGACGCGGTCGCCAAGGTGGCCGCCACTGCCAGGCCCGCGGGCGACGCCGACCCCTACAAGGTCGAACGCGACGCCGACGAGTGACATGCGGTAGTTGATGACGACGATGCGGGAAACGGCCGACCTGGACGCGGCCGTGGCGGCGCTGGACGCGGCGCACTCGGTGACCATCATCTGCCATGTGCAGCCCGATGCGGACACCATCGGCAGCGGTCTCGCGCTGGCGCTGGTCCTGCACCGGCGCGGTATTCCGGTGCAGGTGTCGTTCGCCGAACCGGCCGAGTTGCCCGTCTCGATGCGGTCGCTGCCGGGGGTGCGGCACTTGGTGGCGCCCGCCGACGTGCGTGCCGAGGTGGACCTGCTGGTCACGGTCGACTGTGGTAGCGCGGGGCGGCTCGGCGCGCTCGCCGACCGATTGCCCGGCGCCGCAACGACAATGGTGATCGATCATCATCGGTCGAATACCCGGTTCGGTGCGATCAACGTGGTCGATCCCAGCGCCGAGTCCACGACGAGCCTGATCGCGCGGCTGCTCGATGCCTGGGGCGTGCCGATCGATCCGGACGTGGCGCACTGCCTCTACGCCGGTCTGGTCACCGATACCGGCTCGTTCCGGTGGGTGCGGCCGGGGACCCACGACTTGGCGGAGCGCCTGCTGTCCACCGGGATCGATGGCGCGGGGATCGCCCGCACCTTGTTGGACACGCACCCGTTCGGGTGGCTGCCGATGTTGGCCCGAGTGCTGGGGACCGCGCGGCTGGTGCCGGAGGCGCGCGGTGGTGTCGGGCTGGTGTACGCGTTCGTGCACCGCGACGATGTCGACGGGGTGCGGTCGGAGGAGGTCGAGAGCGTCATCGATATCGTGCGCACGACCGCCGAAGCGGGAATCGCCGCGGTGTTCAAGCAATCCCACGCCGTGCCGGGTCGGTGGACGGTGTCGCTGCGCTCGCGCGACACCGGGGTCTCGGTGGGTGACGGCGTGGATGTGGCGGAGGTGGCCACGGCGCTGGGCGGCGGCGGTCACCGCTTCGCCGCCGGATACACGGCCTATGGCTCGCCCGAGGAGTTGGTCGCCGCGCTGTTGACCGCGCTCGGATGACGGTGGACTTCGGCAGCGGTCGGCAGGAAGCATGTCGCCACGAAACTTGTTCGGCCCGACCGACGGCGGTCGCCTCCGGGTCCGGGTAGCGGAGGTGTTCGTGAACGCGAAAAGTTCCAGCGAGGCGGAGGTTACCGGCTCGGCACGTGAGGCCGAGACGCGGCTGCTCGAGGTCGACCGGGCCGCCGCGGCCGGCCCGAAACGCCTTCTCGGGCTGGCGTTGCCGACGCTCGGCGTGCTGGTCGCCGAGCCGCTCTACCTGCTGTTCGATCTCGCCGTCGTCGGTCGGCTCGGCGCCCTCGCGCTGGCCGGTCTCGCGGTCGGCGGATTGATTCTGGCGCAGACGAGTTCACAGCTCACCTTCCTGTCCTACGGCACCACCGCGCGCTCGGCACGCCGCCACGGCGCGGGCGATCACCGGGGCGCTGTCGCCGAAGGCGTGCAGGCCACGTGGATCGCGATCGCGGTCGGCGCCGCGATCCTGCTGTTGGCCGAGTTGTTCGCCGTGCCACTGACGAACGCCATCGCGGGCGGCGGCGACATCGCGGGTGAAGCGCTGGGTTGGCTGCGGATCGCGCTGTTCGGGGTGCCGCTGATCCTGATCTCCATGGCGGGCAACGGCTGGCTGCGCGGCGTCCAGGAGACGCGCAGGCCGCTGGCCTATGTGGTTGCGGGTCTCGCGGTTTCGGCTGTCTTGTGCCCAGTGCTGGTGCACGGGCTGTTCGGCGCGCCGCGTATGGAACTGCCCGGTTCCGCATTGGCGAATGTCGTCGGCCAGGTGCTGATGGCGGCGCTGTTTCTGAACGCGCTGATCCGCGAACCGGTTTCTCTGGTCCCGCAGTGGTCGGTCATGCGCGCGCAGCTGGTGCTCGGCCGCGACCTGATCGTTCGCAGCTTCGCCTTCCAAGCCTGTTTCGTCTCGGCCGCGGCGGTCGCCGCCCGCTTCGGCGCTGCCTCGGTGGCCGCCCACCAGTTGGTCCTGCAACTGTGGAACTTCCTGGCCCTCGCCTTGGACGCGCTCGCCATCGCGGCGCAGACCCTCACCGGCGCGGCACTCGGCGCGGGCGATGCCGCGGGCGCCCGGGGCATCGCCCGGCGCGTGACCCAATGGTCGGAGATCTTCAGCCTCGCTCTGGCCGCCCTTTTCGCGGCTGGGGTGGTGGTCATCCCGACGCTGTTCACCGACGATCCGCAGGTACTCGATCGCACCCATGTGGTGTGGTGGTTCTTCGTGGCCCTGATTCCGGTGGCGGGCATCGTCTTCGCCCTTGACGGTGTGCTGCTCGGCGCGGGTGACGCCGCCTACCTGCGCACCACCACGCTCACCGCGGCGCTGGCCGGCTTCCTGCCCGCCATCTGGCTGTCGCTGGCGTTCGACTGGGGCGTGGCCGGAATCTGGTCCGGCTTGGCCGCGTTCATGGTGTTACGGCTGCTCGCCGTCACGTGGCGGGCGCTGTCGGGCCGTTGGGCCCGTGTCGGCGCCGAGGTGCCGACGTGAACGACACCCGGCTCGGCCGGTGCGTGCGAATCGGAACAGATATGCCAAGGTAGGTGTGGTGATACCCAAGTTGATGGCGGTGAGCGACATTCACGTCGGGCACCAAGGGAATCGGCCGGTCGTCGAGCAGATCACGGCGGACTCGCCGGAGGACTGGCTGATCGTGGCCGGCGACGTGGGGGAGAAGACCGAGGACATCCGGTGGTCGCTGGAGCTGCTGCGCGGCCGCTTCGCCAAGGTGATCTGGGTGCCGGGCAACCACGAGCTGTGGACCACGGCGAAGGATCCGGTGCAGATGTCCGGGGTGGCGCGCTACGACTATTTGGTCTCGATGTGCCGTGACCTGGACGTGCTGACGCCGGAGGACCCGTTCCCGGTGTGGGAGGGCGCGGGCGCCGAGGAGTACGGCGGACCGGTGACCTTGGCGCCGATGTTCCTGCTCTACGACTACTCGTTCCTGCCGCAGGGCGCCACGACGAAGGCGGAGGGTCTCGCCATCGCCAGGGAACGCAACGTGGTGGCGACCGACGAGTTCCTGCTCTCGCCGGAGCCGTACCTGACCAGGGACGCGTGGTGTCACGCCCGCGTGCAGGCGACCAAGCGCAAGCTCGACGCGCTCGCGCCCGGCACGCCGGTCGTCCTGATCAACCACTTTCCGCTGGTGCGGCAGCCGACCGATGTGCTGTTCTACCCGGAGTTCGCGCTGTGGTGCGGCACCGAGCTGACCGCGGACTGGCACACCCGCTACAACGTGGTCTGCTCGGTCTACGGCCACCTGCACATCCCGCGCACCTCGCACTACGACGGCGTCCGGTTCGAGGAGGTCTCGCTGGGCTACCCCCGCGAATGGCAGCGCCGCGGCCTGCCCGATCGACTGCTGCGCCAGATCCTGCCCACCCCGCAGTACCCGCCGGGCACGCTGAACAAATGGGGCGGCCACTTCCAGGTGACCCCGGAAATGGAAGCCGCCGCCGCCGAAATGCGGAGCAAAGCGCAGCAGCGGCGCGGACTGGCGTAGTCGTGGCGCAGGCCGCCGACGGCGCTCGGCTAGGCTCGGCGGTGATGATCGAGAACATTCTGCCCGCTGGTGTGGCCTCTGCCGAGTTGCTGGCGTATCCGGAGGATCTGACGCCGCATCCGGCGGAGGAGCATCTCATCGCCAAGTCGGTGGAGAAGCGACGCCGGGATTTCATCGGCGCGCGGCACTGTGCCCGGTTGGCGCTCGCGGAGCTCGGCGAGCAGCCGGTCGCGATCGGCAAGGGGGAGCGGGGCGCTCCGGTGTGGCCGCGCGGGATCGTCGGCAGCCTGACCCACTGTGACGGCTATCAGGCCGCAGTGCTGGGCCACAAGCTGCGGTTCCGTTCCATCGGCATCGACGCCGAGCCGCATGCCACGCTGCCCGACGGCGTGCTGGACTCGGTCAGCCTGCCGCAGGAGCGGGAGTGGCTGAAGACCACCGACTCCGAGCTGCACCTGGACCGGCTGCTGTTCTGCGCCAAGGAAGCCACCTACAAAGCGTGGTTCCCGCTGACGGTGCGCTGGCTCGGCTTCGAGGACGCGCACATCACGTTCGAGATCGAGGACAGCACCGCCGATTCCGGGCACGGCAGCTTCCACACCGAACTTCTGGTGCCGGGCCAGACCACCGACGGTGGCGCACCGCTGCGCTCGTTCGACGGCCGTTGGCTGATCGTCGACGGGTACATCCTGACCGCGATCGTGCACAGCTGATGGCGGGATCGGACGCGCGCCCCGATGTGCTCGGCGGGCTGCTGATCATCGACAAAGCCGGTGGCTGGACCAGCCACGATGTCGTCGCGAAATGCCGGAAACTGCTGCACACCAAGAAGGTCGGGCATGCGGGCACGCTGGACCCGATGGCCACCGGCGTGCTGGTGCTCGGCGTGGACCGCGCGACCAAACTGCTCGGCCTGCTCACCCTGACCACCAAGGCGTATACCGCGACCATCCGTCTCGGGCAGGCCACCACCACCGACGACGCCGAAGGTGAGGTGCTCGCCACCACACCCGCCGCCCACCTCACCGACGCCGACATCGCCACCCGCACCGCCGAACTGACCGGTGACATCGACCAAATCCCCGCTACGGTGAGCGCGATCAAGGTGAACGGCGAACGCGCCTACGCTCGCCACCGTGCGGGTGAGGACGTGCAGCTGGCCGCCCGCCCGGTCACGGTGTCGCGCTTCGACGTGCTGTCCCGCCGCGACGCCGGTGATTTCGTCGACCTGGACGTAGTGGTCGAGTGCTCCTCGGGCACCTACGTGCGCGCGCTGGCCCGTGACCTGGGCGCAGCGCTCGGCGTCGGCGGTCACCTGACCGCATTGCGCCGCACCAGGGTCGGCCCGTTCACGCTCGAGCACGCCCGCACCCTGGACGAGCTGGCCGACGCAGCGGAGTCGGGCGTGCCACCGCTGAGCCTCGATATCGACGCTGCGGTTCGAACCGCGTTCCCGCACAGGGACATCGATGAGAATCAGGCCGAAGATCTGCGCAACGGACGCTGGCTCGCCCCCGCCGAAATCTCCGGCGTCTACGCGGCCATCGACCCCGCAGGCCGCGCCATCGCCCTGCTGCGTGAGTCCGGCAACCGCGCGTCCTCGGTGATGGTCGTCCGCCCGGCAAACCTCTGATCCACCGGGCGCGGACGACACCGCGCACTGCCGCATTGTCGGCTGGTCCAACTCGGGATAATGTAATACGTGTCGCATGTAATACGTATGAGCGAGGGGTGACCGATGCGTCTCAACAGTAAAGGCCAGGTCACGATCCCTGCCGAACTGCGGCGCAAGTACGCACTCGAAGAGGGGGACGAAGTGGAAGTCATCGAGGTGGGCAACGCGCTGCAGATCGTCCGCCGAGAAGGTGCGGAGCGGCGTGGCAAGCGTTTGACCCGGCACATGCGAGGCCGGGCGACTACGACCATGACGACCGACGAGTTGATGGCACTGTTCCGTGGAGAGTAGCGGCACGCTGCGGGCGGTCCGGGACCTCCCGACCACGTTGGTGGACTCCTGCGTGCTGCTCGATGTGCTCACCGACGATCCGAAGTGGGCGGATTGGTCGGATGACGCCATCGCCGAAGCCCGTGACCTCGGTTTCACGGTCATAAATCCGATTGTCTACGCGGAAGTCGCAGCCGGTTTCGACAGTATCGAAGAGCTGGACGCGGCGCTGCCCGAGAGCGAACTGGAACGCGTAGACCTGCCCTATCAAGCTGGGTTCGTGGCCGGCAAAGCCTTTCTCGCCTACCGGCGCCGCGGCGGTGAAAAGCGAAGCCCGCTACCGGACTTCTATATCGGCGCCCACGCCGCGGTGTCGGGCTACCGGCTGTTGACCCGGCACACCTCACGGTTCCGGACGTACTTTCCGAACCTCGAGCTGATCACACCCGACACCACACAGATCTGACCCGCTGATCGTCCGCACTCGATATCGCGGGCAACGGCTTTCATCGGCTCTCGGTGTCCTGCGGGGCGTCGAGAGCGATGATCGGCCGCAGGGCACCCAGGAGAGCGCCGAGTGATGTTTCGCGCATTTCGGCGCGGGTCAGTGTGCCGTTCTCCAGCCAGTCGACGGTGAGTACCCGGACGAAGGTCAGCCAGCTCATCAGGATCACCGAGACGGTCGCACGCTGCCGCCCATGCAGTCCCAGCGCGTCGAGGACACGTTCGCGCAGCTCGCCGAGTTCGCCCGTGATGATCGCCTGGATCGTGGGATCGGCGGCCAGCACGCGGTTGGCGGCGAGCACGGTGTTGGCGTTGGCCTCGAAGTAGTCGAAGTGCGTGTCGAGGCCCGCGGCGAGCTGGTCGGTCAGCGGGGCTTCGGCGTCGAAAGTCGTCGCGATCAGCAACCTATCGGATGCGAGCTGGTAGACGGCCGCGAACAAGTCGCGCTTGCTCGGGAAGTGCCGGTAGAGCAGCGCGCGGGACACGCCTGCCGCGGCGGCGACGTCCTCCATGAGCACGGCGTCGTAGGGGTCTTCGGCGAACAGCTTCGCGCCTGCGTCGAGCAGCAGGCGGCGGCGCTCGTCGGGCGAAAGGCGGCGGCGGGACGTCACCGCACAAGCTTAGTTGACGTCTGTCTACCAAGGTCGTACCGTCTTAGTAGACAGACGTCAACTAAGATCATCGGTGCTCGACGAGACCGCCGGGCGTCATTCCGAGCACGTGCTTCCGGGAGGGATGTATGTCCGCTGCACTGAAGTGGCTGTCCATGGCTATGGGTATCGCCTGCGTCGCGATCGGGTTCATGCACATCGCACTCGGCATCGACGGGATACCCGATATGGGTTCTTCCGGCGTTACCGCGGATAGCCAAACCCGGTTCTTCGGCGCGATCTTCATCGGATACGGCGTTGTCTGGATCTGGGCGGCGCGGCAATCGCCGATCCCGGCCGCCGCGATCCGCTGGCTGGCTGGAATCTTCTTGCTCGGCGCCGTCGCTCGCCTCGTCTCGGTCGCCGTGTACGGCTGGCCGCACTGGTTCCAGATCGTGTTGACCGCCATCGAAGTCGTGTTGCCGCCGATCTGGTTCTGGCTCGCGGACGCCGACGAGAAACGGCTCGGGGTGCCGTCCGATCGCATCGCTGCCGCCCGCTGACCCGCCACCGTCGCGTTCGGCGACGCGGCGTGGAACTGGCGTTGCGCAGAACCTCAGCGCACCGAGTGGTTCACATCGGGTGCGGACCGCCTGCCCTGATCGGCCTGATCCCTCCGTGGTGGAATGCCGCGAGCAGCCCGAGCCGGGATCGGGACGTGCGTGCCCGTCGTCCCGAGAGCGCTGCGCACGGTGCTGTGCGGCCTGCCCTGAGTGCAACCGGAGCACCACGCCCCCAATGGAATCCGTACAGTGTGCGTTGGTCGTCGTGCGCGGAATCCAGTGGCGGCCACGGTAGGCAGTGGCAGCGAAGGTAATGGGCGATGAGTGAACGACCGGTCGATACGTTCGGGTTGTGGGATAGGGACGGCGACGGCCTCGTCTCGGTAGCGGACATCACCACCGGTATCCGGGCACTCGGCCTAGAAGTCGATGACGAAGCGGTCGAGCGGATGGTCGCCGCGGCCGACACCAACGGCGACTTCCTGGTCTCCCGTGCCGAATTCGACGCCGCGCTGGTCAGTGGCCGCATCGAGGTGACCGACGCCGACGCCGCCTTCAAGATCTTCGACGTCAACGGCGACGGCCGCATCTCGGTCGAGGAACTCGAATCGCTCATCCGCCACGTCGGCGCGGGCCGGATCGACGAACCTGCCGATGCTTTGCTGGCCGCGGCCGACCGCGACGGCGACGGCTATCTGTCGCTCGCGGAATTCCGCACGCTGCTCGACTTCCTGTCCCGTTGAACCGCGCCGCGGACCCGAGAAAGCCGCATGAAGGGGTAGCTGGACGTAGTTCGCCCGCAGCCCGCGCCGAGCGATGGCTGACGCAGCCGCAAGAAGGGCGTAGCCGGAGGCGTCCGTCCGTAGCCTGCGGGGCGAGCGATGACTGGCGCCTGTCGGGGCGACCTCTTACAGCTCGAGCTCGGGTCACCGCCACGAAATGGCAGGTAGGCAATCTCCTACATGTCAACTGCTCGCGGCCGTCAGCTCGGCCATGCAACTCGACATGAGTAGTCCGTCCGCAGTCGGCGCCGGGCCGTGTGGAGGCGAGGTAGCCGTCTATCGGCTGATCTGGTGGCGGAGGCGTTGTACCGCGTCGTCCATGTGCTCGACGAGGAGGGCGCGAGCTCGGGCGGGCGCGGCGGTGGCGATGGCCTCCCGCAGGTCGACGTGTTCGTGGGCCTGTTCGCGGAGGTCGGGGTAGGTGGTCTGCAAGGCGCCCAGGCACATTCGCGTCTCGATCAGCAAGGTGCGGGCCGCGCGCACCAGCCGCGGGCTGGCCGCGCTCTCTACCAGAGCTTCGTGGAAGGCCTGGTCGGCGTCGGACACACCCACCGCGTCACCGCGTTCGGCGCAGGCCACCATCTCCTCGACGCTGGGTCCGAGCGCCTCGTAGGCGATCGGGCGGCGACCGTCCAGGATCAGCTCCAGTGCGCCGCATTCCAGCGCTGTCCTCGCGCGATAGATATCGATGACGTCGTCGAGTGCCAGTTCGATGACGAAGATGCCGCGGTGGCGGATGCTGTGCAGCAGGCCCTCGGACACCAGCCGCTGCATCGCCTCGCGCACCGGCCCACGCGAGACGGCGAACTGCGCGGCCAGATCCGCTTCGCCGAGCTGCGCTCCCGGGGCGAGGCTGCCGCGCATGATCGCCTCGCGGAGCCGATCGGCGATCATCTCCGCGGTCGACTGCCGGTTCACCGGCTCGAAATCAACGACGGACATCGATCTGCCTTTCCGCGAACAAGCTGCCGAGCCCGGGGGCGACCGGCTCGGCGCCGACCAGCCGCAGGCCCGCCCAGATCGTGACCTGATTGGCTGTCAGCACCGGTTTTCCCAGCGTAGCTTCCAGGTCCGGCAGCACCGCCATGGTGTGCATGGCGGTGTCGGGAATGAGCAGCGCCTGCGCGTCCGGGTGGTCGTTGTCGGCGGCCAGCCGCAGCACCTGGGGCGGAGTGAGCGTGCCGACCTCGGCGGCGGTGTCGATACCCGCGCTGGACATCGAGACGACGTCGATGCCCGCGTCCGCGAGGAACTCCACGAACAGCTGGGCGACCTCGTCGGGATAGCTGGCCGCGATCGCGACGGCGTGCAGCCCGAGCGCGTGCACGGCGTCGGCGAACGCGAGACTGGTGCTGGTGGCGGGCACGCCCGCGACCTCGGCCAGTGCGCGCACCTGCTCGCGAGCGCCCGCGGGTCCGTAGACGAAGCTGCCGGAGGTGCAGGCCCAGACCACCGCCGCGGGCCGGTGCCGGGCGAGCAGTGCCGCGCCGACGCGCAACTTCTCCGGGCTGCCCAGCTCGAGCAGTTCGGGGACGGCGTGCAGATCGGTGCCGTAGATGTGCGCTACCGGAAGGTGCGCGCCGAGTGCCGCCGCCGCGAGCGGGTAGTCGTCCTCGGCCGCGTGGTCGGGGTAGATGAAGCCGACGGTGGGTGCCTGCATGCGATGTTCTTCCTTCAGAAAACGTTGAGTAGCCATTTGCCCGGACCCATCGTCGGCAGCTTCATCCGGCCGAGGCAGGCCCACATGGTGAGCTGGTTGGCGGTGAGTACGGGTTTGCCGAGCGCCTGTTCCAGCGGCTCGATGAGGTCGTAGGTCGGCAGATTGGTACAGCTGACGAAGATGGCCTGGGCGGCGGGATCGTCGGCGCCCACGATGCGTTCGGCGATGGTGCGGTAGCTGACCTTCCAGATGCCGCCGCCGAGCCCGAGGTGATCGGAGCGCACCACCGCGCACCCGGCTTCGGCGAGGAATTCGTGCAGCCGGTGCGTGAGGATCTCGTCATAGGGGGTGAGGACCGAGATCCGGGTGAGATCCAGATGGCGGATCGCCTCCAGCAGCGCGCCCGACGTGGTGACCGCGTCCTGGGCCCCGGTACGGCAGATGGTGTCGCGCAACGACTTCTCGTAGGCGAGCCCCTTGATGAAGCTGCCCGACGTGCACAGGTAGGCCACCACCTCGGGCTCCACGTGCAACACGTTGCGGGTGGCCGCGGTGAGGTGCGCGGCATCGGATACCAGCTCGGCCATCTCCAGCGAGACCGGGACCGGTTCATAGGGAGTGCGAGCCAGATGCAGGCTCACCTCCAAGGGCGCCCAGCGCCACAGCTCCCGTTCGAGTGCGAGATCGAACGGAGCGATGATCCCGATACCCCGCTGCGCGACGGGGCCATCGAGATCGGGAAAGCTCAAGTCCACTGGGGCCCCTCTCGCGCTTCAGCCGGGACGACCTCCGAACACGATCGGATTGTTGACAATCATACGATGTGATCTTAGTGTGTCAATGTGGAACAGGGCCCAATTGTCACCGTCCTGCACAGTGACAGTGTGCCCGATGTCGAACACATGGCCCGGGTGGAAGGCCGCGCCACTGTTCGGTACACGGAGGCCTCCGGCCTCGCGGACGCCCTGCGCGGGGCGGAAGTGTTGTTCGTCTACGACTTTCGCACGCGCGCTCTGCCCGACGCATGGCATGCGGCAGACCGGCTGCGCTGGCTACACATGGGGTCGACCGGCGTCGACCCGGCAATGTTTCCCGAGTTGCGGACGAGTGATGTGGTGGTAACCAATACCCGCGGCGTCTTCGACGTGGCGATCGCCGAATACGTGCTCGGACAGATTCTCGGCTTCGCCAAGGACCTCTCCGGATCGCTGCTGTTGCAGCAGCGGCACGAGTGGCGACATCGGGAATCCGAACGCGTCGCGGGAGCCAGTGCGCTGATCGTGGGCACCGGCTCGATCGGACGCCACATCGCCCGCTTGCTGCGTGCGGTCGGAATGACGGTACGGGCGGTGGGCAGGCGGGAGTGTGTCACGGACCCGGATTTCGGCACCGTCGCCACCGATCTGCACGCCGAACTGTGCCGGGCCGACTACGTCATCGCGATCGCCCCGCTGACCGAGCAGACCAGAGATATGTTCGACGCCACCGCTTTCGCCGCGATGCGGCCACACGCCAGGTTTGTGAACGTCGGCCGTGGGGAACTCGTTGTGACCGACGATCTCGTCGCCGCGTTGCGCACCGGATCGATCGCCGCCGCGGCGCTCGATGTGGTGAACCCCGAGCCTCTCCCGGCCGATCACCCCCTGTGGGAACTGCCGAATGTCCGGATCACCCCGCACAACTCCGGTGACGTCATCGGATGGCGGACCGAGATCGTCACCATGTTCGCCGAGAACTTCGACAAATGGATCACCGGACGCCCGCTGGACAACGTGGTCGACAAAAGGCTGGGGTACGTGCCCGGCTGAAGGAGCCCATCCATGAGCTACCCCGATATGAACATTCCCACCGACCCGACCGCGATGACGGCGGTCGAGCTGGTCTCCTCCTACGCGGCGGGCGCCCTGTCACCCGTCGAGGCGACCGAGGCGATCCTGCGGGCGATCACCGACCGCGACGCCGCGCTCAACGCGTTCTGCCTCGTAGATCCCGATCGTGCCCTGGTGCAGGCGAAGGATTCCGAGGCGCGCTGGCAGTCCGGCCACGCCCGCGGACTGCTGGACGGCGTACCGATCTCGCTCAAGGACGTCTTCCTGACCGAGGGCTGGCCCACCCGGCGCGGGTCCACCTCGATCGACCCCGCCGGCCCGTGGCCGGTGGACAGCCCCGTGGCGGCTCGGCTGCGCGAGGACGGCATGGTGTTCCTGGGCAAGACCACCACTCCGGAGATCGCGTGGAAGGCAGTCACCGACAGCCCGTTGACCGGCATCACCCGCAATCCGGCCGACCCGTCCACCACCGCGGGCGGATCCTCCGGCGGCAGCGCCGCGGCCGTCGCGGCGGGCATGGGCCCGGTCTCGGTGGGCACCGATGGCGGTGGCAGCGTGCGCATTCCGGCCGCGTTCTGCGGCATCGTGGGCTTCAAGCCCACCTATGGCCGGATTCCGCTCTACCCGGCCAGTCCCTTCGGTCCGCTGGCGCACGCGGGCCCGATGACCCGCACCGTCGAGGACGCGGCGCTGCTGATGGACATCCTGTCGCTCCCCGATCCGCGCGACCCCACCGCGCTTGCTCCCACGATCACCGCGTTCCGCGCCGAGATGCAGCGCGACGTGCGCGGACTGCGCGTGGCGTATTCGCCGACGCTCGGCTACGCCGACGTGGACGCCGACGTCGAGGCGGTCGTGGACGCGGCGGTGGCCCGCCTCGCCGAGGCCGAACTGGGCGTCAGCGCCGCCGATCCCGGTTTCGGCGATCCGCGCGAAGCCTTCGAACTGCTCTGGGCGGCAGGGGCGGCCACCATGCTGTCCGGCTTCCCGGCAGGGACGCGCGAGCGGGTGGACCCGGGACTGCTCGCGGTGTGGGAGCGCGGTGAAACCGTCAGCGCGGTCGACTATCTCGCCGCCCGCAACGTGGCGGCGCAGCTCGGCATCGCTATGGGCGCGTTCCACACCGACTACGACGTCCTGATCACTCCGACCGTGCCGATTCCCGCGTTTGCGGCGGGCCACGACGTGCCGCCCGGCAGCGGGCTGCATCACTGGGCGGAGTGGACGCCGTTCACCTATCCGTTCAACCTCACCCAGCAGCCCGCGATCAGCATCCCGGTGGGCACCACCCCTGCGGGTCTTCCAGTGGGACTGCAGATCATCGGTCCGCGTCACTCCGACGATTTGGTGCTGGCGGTAGCCCGCTACGCCGAATTCGTGCTGGCGTCATGACCGACGAGTGGCCCCGCGCAGTGCCGCGGGGCCACTCGGTCGTGGGTCAGGCGCGAGCGAAGGCGAGTGCTTCGCCTTGAACCCCATGCAACCACAGGGCGTTACACGCTGCGGCCATCTCGGTCAGGCCTTCCTCGATCGTGGCGAAGACATTGCCCGGCACCCAGCCGAGATCGCCATTGATCAGCAGATTGTTGCGGCCGTAGAAGAGCGCGAGGTCGGTGGCGCCGCGCTCGTGCTCGGCCGCGGAGCCGGGTTCGTAGCCGTAGGCCGGATTGCCGATCTCCCACGATTCGAAATCGAACAGGCACACGTCGCCGGGGATCGGCGTGACGGTCGGGTTCTCCCGATGCGGGGCCGCGTCGATCCGGGGGAGCAGGGTGTACACCTCGTTGCGGGCGTACTTGGCGTGGAACGCGTCGCCTTCCTGCGGCAGCGCGTTCCACACCGCCGCACAGGTGCGCGGCGCCTCCGCGTCGAGCAGACGGGCGCGGCAGGTCACCGCGGCCTTGGTGAGGGAGATGGTGATGTAGCGGGCCATGCGGTCCTGCTTCCTGATCATCGGTGCCCGCCGGGCGGGCAAGACGGGGTCGGGATACCGGCGGTGGTCACCGGGCTACAGCTCCGCGAGGACCTCCGACCAGATCGCGAGCGCGTCCTCGATCTGAGTATCGGTCACGATCAGCGGCGGAATCATCCGCACCACGTTCATCTGCGCGCCGCAGGTCAGCAGCAGCAGCCCCTTGCCCACCGCGGCGCGTTGCGCGGCCGCGGCGGTGACCGGATCGGGTTCGCCGGTGGGCGTGGTGAATTCGGCGCCCGCCATCAGCCCCAGACCGCGGACGTCGCCGATCGCCTTGGTGGCGCTCTCGCGCAGCCCGCGCAGCAGCTGCGCGCCCCTGGCCGCGGCATTCGCCACCAGCCCTTCGGATTCGATGACATCGAGCGTGGCGATCGCTGCCGCGCACGCCACCGCGTTGCCGCCGTAGGTGCCGCCTTGCGAGCCGGGCCACGCCCGCGCCATCAGCTCGCGCGGTGCCGCTATGCCGGACAGCGGGAACCCGCTGGCCAGCCCTTTCGCGATGGTGATCACGTCGGGCCGGACGTCGAAGTGCTGATGGCCGAAGAACTTTCCGGTGCGCCCGAAGCCGGTCTGGATCTCGTCGAAGACCAGCAGGATGCCGTGCCGGTCCGCGCGTTCGCGCAGTCCGCGGAAGAACTCGGTGTTGCCGGGGATGTAGCCGCCCTCGCCGAGCACGGGCTCCACGAGGAACGCGGCGGTCTCGGCGGGCGAGGTGAGCGTGGTGAACAGGTAGTCGAGTTCGCGCAGCGCGAAGGCGGTGGCCTCCCGCTCGCTCCAGCCGTAGCGGAACGCGGTGGGGAAGGGGGCGACGTGCACCCCCGACATGAGCGGGCTGAATCCGGCGGAGAACCGGGTGCCGGAGGTCGTCATCGTGGCGGCGGCGACGGTGCGGCCGTGGAAACCGCCGTGGAACACGATGACGTTCGGCCGTCCGGTCGCCTGGCGCACCAGCCGCAGGGCCGCCTCGACCGCCTCGCTACCGGAATTGGCGAAGAACAGCGCGTCCAACCCCTCCGGCAGCACCGCACCGAGCCGCTCGGTGAGTTCCAGCAGCGGCCGGTGCAAGACGGTCGTGTACTGGCCGTGGATCAGCGAGGCGACCTGCGCTTGCGCCGCCGCCACGACATGCGGGTGGCAGTGGCCCGTGCTGGTCACCCCGATACCGGCGGTGAAGTCCAGGTATCGGCGTCCGTCGGTGTCGTAGAGATAGCACCCCGCGCCGTGGTCGACGGTCACTGGAGTGGCTTGTTTCAGGACGGGCGATAGCTCGGTCATGGTGATTCGCCTCCCGGAGCGGGTGGGATGAGATGCCGCCAATTGTCTATTGTCGGATTGTCGACAATATGCATAACATGGCCGCACGGGTCGCAGCAATGGCCGAACGCTGCGCGGTCGAGAGGAGCCACCGACGATGCTCACCGAAAGCGCCCTGAGCACTGCCGAACGAGCCGCGATCGAGACGGTGCCGCGAGGTCTGTTCATCAACGGCGAGTGGCGCGAGGCCGCCGGATCGCTCCCTGTCTTCGATCCCGCGACCGGTGAACTGCTCTGCGCGGTCGCCGACGCGGACCCCGCCGACGGGCTCGCGGCCCTGGACTCGGCGTGCGCGGCGCAGCCGGACTGGGCTCGCACACCACCCCGGGAACGCAGCGACCTGCTCATGCGCGTGCATCGCGCGCTGCTGGCCGACACCGAGCGGCTCGGGCTGATCGCGACGCTGGAAATGGGCAAACCGCTGGCCGAAGCGCGCGGCGAGATTGCCTATGCCGCGGAGTTCTTCCGCTGGTTCGCCGAGGAGGCCGTGCGCCTGGACGGCGGATACATGCCTGCGCCGACCGGCGGCTCACGCTTCCTGGTGACCAGGCAGCCGGTCGGCCCCAGCTTGCTCATCACGCCGTGGAACTTCCCGGTGGCCATGGGTGCGCGCAAGATCGCTCCCGCCCTCGCGGCAGGGTGCACCTGCGTGGTGAAACCCGCTGAGCAGACGCCGCTTTCGATGCTGGCGCTGGCGGAGATCATGTCCGCGGCCGGGCTGCCCGCCGGAGTGGTCAACGTGGTCACCACCGCCGATCCCGCCGCCGTGATGACGCCGCTGATCCGCGACGATCGCTCGCGCAAGCTGTCCTTCACCGGCTCGACGGCGGTCGGCAAACAACTCCTGGCCCAGTGTGCGCAGACGGTGATGCGTACCTCGATGGAACTCGGCGGCAACGCCCCGCTGCTGGTATTCGACGACGCCGACCTGGACGAGGCGGTCGAGGGGGCGCTCGCGGCGAAGATGCGCAATATCGGCCAAGCCTGCACCGCCGCCAACCGCATTCTGGTCCAGCGTGGCGTCGCGGAGGTCTTCGCACGCAGGCTCGCCGATCGGATGGCCGCACTGCCGATGGGCCGGGGCACCCAGCCGAATGCGGTGGTCGGCCCGCTGATCGACGCCGACGCCGTCGCCAAGGTGCAGAGCCTGGTCGATGACGCCCGCGCTCGCGGCGCCACGGCGCTCATCGGCGGCACCGCGCTGGACGGTCCGGGCACCTTCTATCCCGCGACCGTTCTGGTCGATGTCCCGGACGACGCCGAACTGTGCCACACCGAGATCTTCGGACCGGTCGCCGCGATCGGCGTCTTCGACACCGAGGACGAGGCGGTCGGCCGAGCCAACGACACCCCCTCCGGGCTGGTGAGCTACGTGTTCACCGAGAACCTGCGGCGCGGACTGCGGGTATGCGAGGCGCTGGAAACCGGCATGGTGGGACTCAACCAAGGCGTGGTGTCGAATCCGGCCGCGCCGTTCGGCGGCGTCAAAGAGTCCGGGCTCGGACGCGAGGGCGGACTCACCGGAATCGATGAATTCCTGGAGACCAAGTACATCGGCGTGAAGTTGTGAGGTGGCTTGCCGAGCCGTACGGCGCGTGCCCCCAGCAGTTGACCACGGATAGTCCGGACCAGGACCACAGTCGGCTCGGATTCGAGAACGCCGGATGCCAGGTGCGCCGAACGCAAGCGGAGAGGAACCACGAGTGAGCGGATACCGGATCGCGACCATCCCAGGGGATGGCATCGGCGTCGACGTCACCGCAGAGGCGGTACGAGTGCTCGACGCGGTGCTGCCGGGTATCGAATGGACCGAATTCGACTGGTCCTGCGAGCAATACCTGCGCACCGGTGCGATGGTGCCCGTCGACGGTCCGGAGCGGCTCGCCCGATTCGACGCGATCCTGCTCGGCGCGGTCGGCTTTCCCGGTGTGCTTGATCATATTTCGCTCTGGGGCCTGCTGATCCCGCTGCGCCGCGCCTTCGGCCAGTATGTCAACCTCCGGCCGGTGCGCCTGCTGCCGGGCACGGAGTCGGCGCTGCGCGGCCGGACCGCCGACGACCTGGACATCCTCATCGTGCGGGAGAACTCCGAGGGCGAGTACTCCCGCATCGGCGGCATCCACAACGAGGGCCGCGCCGACGAATTCGTGCTCCAGGAGTCGGTGTTCACCCGCGCCGGGTGCGAGCGGATCATCCGGTACGCCTTCGAGCGGGCGTGCGAACGGTCCGGGCGGCTGTGCTCGGCGACGAAGTCGAACGGGCTCATCCACTCGATGCCATACTGGGACAGCCTATTCGAGCGCATCGCCGCGGAGTATCCGCAGGTGACGACGCGCCAGATGCACGTCGACGCGCTGGCCGCCGAGCTGGTGCTGCACCCGGACCGGCTCGACGTGATCGTCGGCTCGAATCTGTTCGGCGACATCCTCTCCGACCTCGCCGCCGCCGTCACCGGCGGGCTCGGCCTCGCGCCGTCGGGCAACATCAACCCCGAGCGCACCGGCCCGTCGATGTTCGAGGCCGTACACGGCAGCGCCCCCGACATCGCGGGTCAGGGCATAGCGAACCCGGTCGCCCAGATCCTCGCGGGCGCGATGCTGCTCGATCATCTCGGCGAGTCGGACGCGGCCGCCGCCGTCGACCGAGCGGTCTGCGACGTGCTCGCCTCGGGCGAGGTCCGCACGCCGGACCTCGGCGGAACCGCCACCACCACCGACCTCGGCGATGCCATCGCCGTCCGCGCGGCCGAACTGGCGCGCCGCTCCGCGACCGTGGAACGCGGCTGACCTGCCCACGGTGCCACGCGGCTGCCGTTTTGCCGACGGTCCGGCGGAGTTCACCGATGCGGTGGCGCCTCCGGAGATTTCGTCGTCGTCGGCCGTCGTCGCCCGCGCCCATCGGTGAGCGAACCCGCATCGCTGGTTCGGGTGCCGTTGACGCGTTGCTGAACCGCCTGGATGGGACGCGTAGGCGAGAACAGCGCCGACCACGCCCGATGACCCGCCTTCCGCGGAGCCGACCGGGTCAGGCCGTGAGCCAGATGGCCTCGGCGGCGGGGCGGCCCAAGTCGGTCGGTGACTCGATGGCGCCGATACGGATGGCGATGGTGCCCGCGTAGTCGCGGCGTTCGACGACCGCGATGGTGGTGTCCAGGGCGATGCCGACGGAGTCGAAGTAGCGCAACATATCCGGGTCCGAGTCGGAGATCCGGGCGACGCGGCCGGATTCGCCCGCGGCGAAGTCGCTGAGCCTGCGGGCGGGCGGGGTGGGTACCGCGCCGTCCACCGAGGGGATCGGGTCGCCGTGTGGATCGCGGTCGGGGTAGCCGAGTTTGGCGTCGATGCGTGCCATCAGCAGTTCGGAGACCGCGTGCTCGAGCACTTCGGCCTCATCGTGCACCTCGTCCCAGCGGTAGCCGAGCTCGTTCACCAGGAATGTCTCGATCAGCCGGTGCCTGCGCACCATCGCGACGGCGGCGCGGCGGCCTTCGGGGGTCAGGGCGATCGCACCGTAGCGGGCATGTTCGACCAGCCCTTGGTCGGCCAGCTTGCGCACCGCTTCGGAGACGGTCGAGGCGGACACGCCGATGCGCTCCGCGAGCAACTTGGTGGACACCTTCTCCGGCGACCACTCCTGCGCCGTCCAGATCACCTTCAGATAATCCTGGGCGACCGACGAGAGCACCGGCGCGATCGTCGCGGTGCCACCATGGGCTTCGCCTGGCACGGAGGTGTCGGCCAGCTCGCGTCGCGTGGCGATATCTCGTTTACCGGGCACACACCCGAGCTTAGGCTGGGCGCTGCCGATATACACATTCAGACATCACGATCGCGTGAATCCGCACGCCCGGCGAACGCCGTGCCGTCGAATCTCCGGCCGGTCAGCAGTGCGGTCGCGGGCGGTCGCAGCGGCGTACCGGCAAGGTCGTAGAACGTCGCGGTGGCGGATCCGGAGAACCGGTCTCCGGTCACTTCGAGTTCGAACGCGACGATCCCCTTGCCGACCACGGTCGGGTCGGCCCGATCGACGACGAACTCCAGGAACGCGCCGATGACGAGGTGTCCGTCGGAGCGCCACGTGCCCATGCCGTTGCTGTCGCTGGTGGCCCGGTTGCCGTAGTCCGGATTCGATTGCAGCATCGTGCCGCCGGGATGGAACTGCATCACGTGGTAGGCGAAGGGAGCACCCTCTGCGATGACCTCCCACGTGCCGAGGACAGGATGCCGCTCACTCATGCTGTGCCTCCCTGCGTGGTCACGCTCCGCTGCCGCCTCCGGGCCTGACCGCTCATGCGGTGCCGTTTTCTCGCCTGAGCGGAGCCCTGCGTGGTTACGCTTCGCTGCCGCCTCCGGGCCTGACCGCTCATGCGGTGCCGTTTTCTCGCCTGAGCGGAGCCCTGCGTGGTTACGCTTCGCTGCCGCCTCCGGGCCTGACCGCTCATGCGGTGCCGTTTTCTCGCCTGAGCGGAGCCCTGCGTGGTTACGCTTCGCTGCCGCCTCCGGGCCTGACCGCTCATGCGGTGTCCTCGCAGAGGGCGGCCAGCACCGCGATGCCCCGGTCGATATCGGCTCGCGGCACGTTCGCGAAGCTCAGCCGCATCGTGTTGCGGTGGTCGGCGTCGCCGTCGGCGTAGAAGACGCTGCCCGGCAGGAAGGCGACGCCCTCGCGCAGTGCCGTGCCCAGCAGTGCGTCGGCGTCGAAACCGCGCGGCCCTTCGACCCACAAGAACATCCCGCCCTCGGGCTCGAGCCATCGGAAGCCCTGGGGGAAGTGCCGCTCGACAGCGTCGACCAGGGTGTCCAATTTGGCCGAGTAAGCGTCGATGACGTGAGCGAGGTGCGCGGCCCCCGCCGCGCTGCCCAGGAACTCGGCGGCAATCGCCTGGCAGTAGGTCGATGTCTGCATATCGATGCCCTGCTTCAGGGCCAGCACACTGTGCAGGAGATCCGGCGGCATGACGGTGATTCCGACACGAATTGCCGGGGCAAGCGTTTTCGAGAGCGACGTGATGTAGATCGTGTTGTCCGGTGCGAAGGAGCAGAGCGCGGGCGGCGAAACGCCTCGGTAGCGCAGGTCGGAATAGACGTCGTCCTCGACGATCGAGGTGCCGCGACGGACGACGATCTCGGCGATCTGTTCGCGCCGTTCGGTCGGCATCGTTCGCCCGGTCGGGTTCTGGAAAGTAGGCAACACGTAAACGAATGCGACGTCGTATCGGGCCAGAGCTTCCTCCAGCGCTTCCGGCACGATTCCGAAATCGTCCGACGGCACCCCCACAACGGTGGCGCCATGGCTCCCGAATTCTTTGACCGCCGGGCCGTAAGTCGGCGTTTCCACCAGCACCACGTCATGGGGATCGAGCAGCGCAGAACACACGTTGTGCAATGCTCCCGATCCGCCCGTGGAGATATGCATGCTGTCGAGTGAGCATCGAATATGGCGGTTGCGCAAAAGGTTTCGGGCTTCGTCCAGGAGGGGGGCGAATCCCTGGGTCATGCCGTACTGGAGGACGGTGCTTCCGTACTTCCGGATGGCGTCCAGGGACAGCGACGAGACGAGTTCGGTGGACAGCAGGGCCGGGTCCGGTGCCCCGACGGCGAAGGAGACGACGTCAGGGCGCTGCGCGAGCGCCGCGAAGATGTCGTCGATCGGTCCGCTGGTCACCGCGGCCGCGGCGCTGCTGCGTTTGACGAGAGCCATCTCACGAACCGGCCCGGTCGAGGCGAAGGCGGACAACAACTTCCGGCACGCGGGCGTCGTATTCCGGCGTCAGCACCACGTCGTCGTTGAACAGAGGATCGGTTCGCATTTCCACCGCGAGGAGGTCGTCGGCCTCCTCGAAGTTCACCGCAACATGCACGACACCGTCCGGGATGTAGATGAACTCGCCCGGCCCGTGGAAATAAGGGGTCAGGTCCGGGCCGATCAGCGTGACCGCCCTGCCGCGCAGGCAGACGACGACGATCTCGCTGTGCGCGTGGTAATGCGCTTTCGATACCGCACCGGGAGGCATGGTGACCATGCCCGCCGAGATGCCGGTCGCGCCACAGGTTTCGGTGGTGATACAGGGGATGAGGCGTTGTCGTTGCCGTCCGATCGTCTCGGCCGAATCGGACGATTTGATCACACGTACCTGTTTGACTGCACTTTTCATGGCTACTCCGGGGGCACTTCCGTCGCCGACGATTCGGACGCTAGACCATTCCCGCCACTGGCGTGCGATGAGCTTCTCGAGCGTGGAAAACCCTGGATGTATCGGCGCTTTCGCGTATCCGTCCGGAGCATTTCGGGTAGGCGAAATTTCCGGCCCGCGGTGTCGTGAACCGCGACGTTGCGGCACAACAGTCCACACCGATGCGGCGTGCGCGGTCACCCGTCGGCTAACTCTCGGATGACGTCGCGCGGCGCACCGAAGGCGGGTTCGCTGTGCGAGCGCGATGGGCGGTCTCAGTGGGCCGGACGAGGGGCGGAGGTGCCCGGGTCATAGTCCTTGCGTGGCGGCGGTTGGATTGGCGGCCGACGCCTGCGCTCGGAGTCGGAATGGCTCGTCGGCTCCCGGCACCGGAAACGTTGTGTGACGTCAGCACGCCCGAATACTGTTCGCTACCTGATATGCGTAGGCTGCGCACTGTGCAGAGATGGCGAAGTCTCGACGAGGTCCCCGCGGACTGGGGCCGCTGTGTCGTCACGATCGGTGTGTTCGACGGTGTGCACCGCGGCCACGCGCAGCTGATCAGCCGGGCCGTGAAGTCGGCCGCCGCACGCGGCGTGCCCGCCGTGCTGATGACCTTCGACCCGCACCCGATGGAGGTGGTCCGCCCGGGCTCGCACCCGGCCCAGCTGACCACCCTGACCCGCCGCGCCGAACTGGCCGAGGAGCTGGGCGTCGACGTGTTCTGCGTCATGCCGTTCACGCAGGAATTCATGAAGCTGGCCCCCGCCCGGTACGTCCACGATCTGCTGGTCGAGCGGCTGCACGTGGCCGAGGTGGTGGTGGGTGACAACTTCACCTTCGGTAAGAAGGCCGCGGGCACGGTCGACACCATGCGCGAGCTCGGGAACCGCTTCGGGTTCGAGGTCGATGGCGTGACGTTGCTCGGCGAACACGCCGTGACCTTCTCCTCGACCTACATCCGCGCCTGCGTCGACGCGGGCGACATGGCGGCCGCGGCCGAGGCACTGGGCCGCCCGCATCGGGTCGAGGGTGTCGTGGTGCACGGCGACGGCCGCGGCAAGCAGCTCGGTTTCCCGACCGCGAACGTCGCGCCGCCGATGCACGCCGCGATCCCGGCCGACGGTGTGTACGCGGGGTGGTTCACCGTGCTCGGCCCCGGCCCCACGATCGGCACGGTCACACCGGGCGAGCGGGCCATGGCCGCCATCTCGGTGGGCACCAACCCGACCTTCTCCGGCCGTGCCCGCACGGTCGAGGCGTACGTCCTCGACGGCGAGGCGGATCTCTACGGCCAGCACGTCGCGGTCGATTTCGTCGAGCACGTGCGCGGACAGCGCAAGTTCGACTCCGTGGACGAGCTCATCGAGACCATGGGCCGTGACGTGGAGACCGCGCGCAAGATCCTGACCGCCGTCGACGACAGGTGAGTCTCGGCCCGCACGAGGTCGGGCTCCCCGGTGGCCGGACGCGACGTCGCGGCGGTGGCTCTCGTGCTCGATCGGAATGCGGACCGGCGCAACCGGAGCTCTGGACCGGGCGAATCGACCGGTGATTTCGGCCGGAGCATCCTGGTCCGGTAGGGTGGATCCTCGGGTTTGCTGCGGTCCGCGGTGGCGCCCGCACCGGGTAACCGGGTCTTCGAGCGCGGAACTGAGAAATTAGGAGTGGATGCCCCATGGCACTGACCACCGAGCAGAAGTCGGCGATTCTCGCCGAGTACGGCCTGCACGAGAAGGACACCGGTTCGCCGGAGGCGCAGATCGCGCTGCTGTCCAAGCGGATCGCCGACATCACCGAGCACCTGAAGAAGCACAAGCACGACCACCACACCCGCCACGGCTTGATGGCGCTGATCGGTCGTCGCAAGCGGCTGTCGAAGTACCTGCAGGACAACGACATCAACCGCTACCGTTCGCTGATCGAGCGCCTCGGGCTGCGTAGGTAGCTGTGTTCGATTTGCAGCGCCTGCGGCGCTGCGTGTTCGCGGCCCCCTGATGGCTCGCGTCCGAGTGACCGCTGCTGGCGACTTCGTCGCGGACGCAGCGATCACTCGGACGCGAGCCGGGCCGCGAACCGGGGAATGCTCGGTCTCGCTTCGCTCGAAAATGGGAGTGGGGCCGACGTGTCGCGGTGAGAGACAACCGCGCTACTGGACGCTCGCGTACCGGTTGGATGGCGGCCCGGCTCGCGGACGCAGCAATCGCTCGGACGGAGCCGGGCCGCGAACCGGGGAATGCTCGGTCTCGCTTCGCTCGAAAATGGGAGTGGGGCCGACGTGTCGCGGTGGAAGACAACGCGCTACTAGATGCTCGCCCTACCCGTTGGGTGGCGGCTGGGCGACCCAACGGTGCGGTGGCTCGCTGCCGAGTGGCTCTCTTATTGCTCGATCCGTGCCGTAGCCGAGGCGGTCGATAGCTCGGCGAACGGGGAGACGTACAATCTTTTCGTTGGCTACTTGTGTACCAGGGACGGATCTGTCCCGTCGCACGACAACATTGCACAGCCGTATGCACCCGCCCGCGTGGCGTCGGTCTTCGGTAGTGGCCTTTCGGCTGCGAGTTCGCGCCGTCGGGCTTCGATCGATGACCGCCTCCGCGTCGCCGTCTCCAAGGGGATTCGGCCGGGTGTGCGCGTCGCAGCCAGGAGGGTTGCCGCGCGCCCGTGCCCGGTACGGCTGACGAGAGCCGGATCGCGCTCGCAACGCGCTCGAGCCGGCGAAGACGAGAGGTTGAGAGAAGAGAAATGACCGAAACCACTGAACGCAAGAGCACGGCCGTCGAGGTCGAGCCCGGCGTCTTCGAATCCGTCGCGCTGATCGACAACGGCGGCTTCGGCACCCGCACCGTCCGGTTCGAGACCGGGCGCCTGGCCCGGCAGTCCGCCGGTTCGGTCGTCGCCTACCTGGACGACGAGACCATGCTGCTGTCGGCCACTACCGCGGGCAAGCAGCCCAAGGACCAGTTCGACTTCTTCCCGCTGACGGTCGACGTCGAGGAGCGGATGTACGCCGCGGGTCGCATCCCCGGATCGTTCTTCCGCCGCGAGGGCCGTCCCTCCACCGACGCGATCCTGACCTGCCGCCTGATCGACCGCCCGCTGCGTCCGTCGTTCGTCGACGGCCTGCGCAACGAGATCCAGGTCGTGGTCACCGTGCTGAGCCTGGACCCGAAAGACCTCTACGACGTGGTGGCGATCAACGCCGCGTCCGCGTCCACGCAGATTGCGGGCCTGCCCTTCTCCGGCCCGGTCGGCGGCGTGCGCGTCGCGCTGATCCACACCGGGGCGGAGTCTCAGTGGGTGGCGTTCCCGACCACCGAGCAGCTCGAGGACGCCGTGTTCGACATGGTCGTGGCGGGCCGTGTGGTCGAGTCCGGTGATGTCGCCATCATGATGGTCGAGGCCGAGGCCACCGATAACGTCATCGCGCTGATCGAGGGTGGTGCGCAGGCCCCGACCGAGGCCGTCGTGGCCGAGGGGCTCGAGGCCGCCAAGCCGTTCATCGCCCGGCTCTGCCGCGCGCAGCAGGACCTGGCCGAACTGGCCGCCAAGCCGACCGAGGAGTTCCCGCTCTTCCCGCCGTACGGCCAGGACGTGTACGAGGCCGTCGAGGGCACCGCCAAGCGCGAGCTGGGCGAGGCGCTGAGCATCGCGGGCAAGCAGGAGCGCGAGGAGAAGATCGATGAGATCAAGCTCGCCGTGCTCGATCGCCTCGGCGACGACTTCGCCGGGCGCGAGAAGGAGCTCGGCGGGGCCTTCCGCTCGGTCACCAAGAAACTGGTGCGCCAGCGCATCCTGTCCGACGGCTTCCGCATCGACGGCCGCGGTCTCGCGGACATCCGCGCCCTGTCGGCCGAGGTCGCGGTCGTGCCGCGGGCGCACGGCTCGGCGCTGTTCGAGCGTGGCGAGACCCAGATCCTCGGCGTCACCACGCTCGACATGGTGAAGATGGCCCAGCAGGTCGACTCGCTCGGCCCGGAGACCAGCAAGCGCTATATGCACCACTACAACTTCCCGCCGTTCTCCACCGGTGAGACCGGCCGCGTGGGTTCGCCCAAGCGCCGCGAGATCGGCCACGGCGCGCTGGCCGAGCGGGCGCTGATCCCGGTGCTGCCCAGCCAGGAAGAGTTCCCGTACGCCATCCGTCAGGTCTCCGAGGCGCTGAGTTCCAACGGCTCCACCTCGATGGGCTCGGTGTGCGCCTCCACCCTGTCGCTGCTGAACGCCGGTGTGCCGCTGAAGGCGCCGGTCGCCGGTATCGCCATGGGCCTGGTGTCCGACACCGTCACCAACGACCAGGGCGAGGACGAGGTCCGCTACGTCGCGCTGACCGACATCCTCGGCGCCGAGGATGCCTTCGGCGACATGGACTTCAAGGTCGCGGGCACCCGCGACTTCGTCACCGCGCTGCAGCTGGACACCAAGCTGGACGGCATCCCCTCGCAGGTGCTGGCCGGTGCGCTGAGCCAGGCGCACGACGCGCGCACCACCATCCTGGACGTGATGGCCGAAGCCATCACCACCCCGGACGAGATGAGCCCGTACGCGCCGCGCGTCACCGCCATCAAGATCCCGGTCGACAAGATCGGCGAGGTGATCGGGCCCAAGGGCAAGGTGATCAACCAGATCACCGAGGACACCGGCGCCAACATCTCCATCGAGGACGACGGCACCGTGTTCGTCGGCGCGACCGACGGCCCGTCGGCGCAGGCCGCGATCGACGCGATCAACGCCATCGCCAACCCGCAGCTGCCGAAGGTCGGCGAGCGCTTCCTCGGCACGGTCGTCAAGACCACCGCCTTCGGCGCGTTCGTCTCGCTGCTGCCCGGCCGCGACGGCTTGGTGCACATCTCCAAGCTGGGCAACGGCAAGCGTGTGGCCAAGGTCGAGGACGTGGTGAACGTCGGTGACAAGCTGCGCGTGGAGATCGCCGACATCGACAACCGCGGCAAGATCTCGCTGGTGCCGGTCGACGAGACCGCCGAGGAATCCGGCGACGACGCGGCCGATGCGGGCTCGGCCGGGACCGAGTAGTACTTGTCTCTGTGACGAAGAAGAAGACGACAACCCCTCTGCTCAGCACCGGGCAGGGGGGTTCGTCACTCGAGCTACAGGTGGACACGGACAGCGGAGTTCGGCGGACCGTGCTGCCCGGCGGATTGCGCGTGGTGACCGAGCACCTGCCCGGGGTGCGCTCGGCGTCCATCGGCGTCTGGGTGGGGGTCGGTTCGCGCGACGAAGGCCCGACCGTCGCGGGCGCCGCCCATTTCCTGGAGCACTTGCTGTTCAAGGCGACGCCGACGCGGTCGGCACTCGACATCGCCGAGGCCATGGACGCGGTCGGGGGTGAGCTCAACGCGTTCACCGCCAAGGAGCAGACCTGCTACTACGCGCATGTCCTGGACGAGGATCTGCCGCTGGCCGTCGACATGGTTTCCGACGTGGTGCTCAACGGTCTGTGCCGGTCGGTGGACGTGGACGTGGAGCGCCAGGTCGTACTCGAGGAGATCGCCATGCGCGACGACGACCCCGAGGACCTGGTCGGCGACTCCTTCCTGAGCGCGCTGTTCGGCGACCACCCGATCGGGCGTCCGGTGATCGGCTCGGTCGAATCCATCGAAGCCATGCGCGCGGCTCAGTTGCGGTCCTTTCACGTGCGCCGCTACCGTCCGGACCGGATGGTGATCGCGGTCGCGGGCAATGTGGAGCACGACCACACCGTGGAATTGGTGCATCGTGCCTTCGAGAACCGGCTCGACCCCGCGGCGGCGCCCGCGCCGCGGCGCGAGGGCCTGTTCCGCCCGCACGGCGCTCCGCGGCTGCACCGGAGTCACCGCGACAGCGAACAGGCGCACCTGGCCTTCGGCGTGCGTGCCTTCGGACGGCATGAAGGGGAACTGCGCTGGCCGCTGTCGGTGCTCAACACGGTGATCGGCGGCGGGCTGAGTTCGCGGCTGTTCCAACGCATTCGGGAAGAGCGCGGGCTGGCGTACTCGGTGTATTCCAGCGTCGACACCTTCGCCGACACCGGTGCGTTCTCGGTGTACATCGGCTGCCAGCCGGAAAACCTCGGCAACGTGGCGGCATTGGCGCGCGGTGTGCTCGAGGAGGTGGCCGCGGACGGCATCAGCGATGCCGAGTGCGCACGCGCCAAGGGCTCGTTGCGCGGCGGTTTGGTGCTCGGCCTGGAGGACTCCGCCTCGCGCATGAACCGGCTCGGGCGCAGCGAACTCAGTTACGGCAATCACCGCAGTGTGTCCGAGACCTTGGCCCGCATCGACGCAGTCACCACCGACCAGGTTTCCGCTGTCGCGCGGGCTATGCTGGCGCGGCCGTTCGCGGCATCGGTGGCCGGGCCGTACCAGCGCACCCGTGAGTTGCCCGCCGCCGTCCGGCGGCTGGTCCCGAACTGATCCCGGCGGGCCGCGGTCCGGGAAACCCGCGGCTCGGCGCGCAATCCGGTGGCGCGATACTGTTTCGGCCGTCCGCGTCGGAAAGACGCTGAACGCGATTGTCCGGGTGTCGAATCCGGCGATTTCTGGCAAGGAGTCGAGATGAACCGAACGAATCGTGCCCTCCGCGTACTGGGCGCGATCTCGATGCCGATCCTCGTGCTGTCCGGGTGCGGCGGTGAGAACGCGGAAGCCGTAGGGAAGGCAGGTGAGCCGACCGCGGCCGCGCTGCGCGCGGAGGCCACCGAGATGAACGCCGCACTGGCGAGTCACGACTACGCGGCGGCATACCGATTCCGTTCCACGCGCTGCAAGCTCACCCTGAACCAGGACGACTACGTGGCGTCCATGGCGCAGCTCTACGACGGCAGGGACCTGAAGACCAAGCCGTCCGAGGTCAGCGTCACCACCTCGGGAACGACGGGATCGGTCACGGTGAAGAACTTCGACGCCCGCGCGGCCGAGGACGACGCGAAGCCGAAGACCTGGACGTTCATCGACGGACAGTGGCGCTTCGACAACTGCTGAGCGTGAGCTCGCCCCGGCGGGTCACGAAGAGTGGGCGCGATTGGCGGCGTCGACGATCGTCGGGACCACGCCGGGCAGTGCGGATTCCAGGTCGTCGGCGCGCAGGCGCTGGCAGGTGTGGCCGTCGACGATCACGCGTTCGGTGAGGCCTGCCTCGCGCAGGATCTTGAAGTGGTGGGTGGCGGTCGATTTGTTGATCGCCTCGTAGAGCGCCCCGCAGCGCACCGCCGTTCCCGCATTGCTGAGCCGCCGCACCATCTCCAGGCGCACCGGGTCCTGCAGCGCGCCGAGCACGGTGGACAGCCCGGCCACCGGAGGCGGCTCCGGTGCGGCGCCGTTAGCGTCGGACATGATCTGGCTCACTCCCAGGTTTGATGATTGTCGTACCAGATGTATCGTCGACTGCGGTTCGATCACTATCAAACTTACCTGATCGGAGATCTGATGGCAGCGACGATGGCGGTGGCAGCCGACGAGCAGACCTCGCAACGCTGGGCCTACGCCCTGATTCTTGCGGCCAGTGGCGTCGCACTCGGGGTGTCCGGTGTGCCCGCACCGCTCTACGGCATCTACGAAACGCAGTGGCATCTCTCGCCGCTCACCACGACCATCGTGTTCGCCGTCTACGCCGTAGCCGCGCTGGCGGCGGTGCTGGTGTCCGGCCGGATCTCCGATGTGGTCGGTCGAAAGCCGGTGCTGCTCGGCGCCTTCGGCACGATGGTCGTCGGGCTGGTGGTGTTCATGCTCGCCGACAGCGTGCCCATGTTGCTGCTGGCGCGTGCGCTGCACGGTATCGCGGTCGGCTCGACCGTGGTCGCGGGCGCGGCCGCGCTGCTGGATCTACGTCCACACCGGGGAGCGCGATCCGGGCAGCTCAGCGGCGTCGCGTTCAACATCGGGATGGCGGTGGCGATTCTGGGCTCGGCGTTGCTGGCCCAGTACGCCCCGCATCCGCTGCGCACACCCTACGTCGTGATCACCGTCGTCTGCCTGGCGATCGGCGCCGGCGTGCTCGCGCTGCGCGAACCGCATTCCGCGCGGGTGTCCGGACGCATCCGGATCGCGAAACCCGCCGTGCCGCAGGAAATCCGTGCCGACTTCTGGTTCTCGGCGATCGGCGTGATGGCGGCCTGGTCGGTGCTCGGCGTGCTGCTGTCGCTGTACCCCTCGCTGGCCGCGCAGCAGACGGGCATCCACAATCTGGTCTTCGGTGGCACGGTCGTCGCGTCCACCGCGCTCTCCGGCGCCACCGCGCAGCTGTTCGCGACCAGGGTGCCCGCCCGATGGGCGGCGATCCTCGGTGACACCGGCATGGCGCTGTCGCTGCTGTCGACCGTGCCCGCGCTGGCTACGCACAACTGGGTCGCGGTGCTCGTCGCGGGCGTCGCGCTCGGAGCGACCTTCGGCCTCGGCTTCGGCGGTTCGCTGCGTCACCTGTCGCAGGTTGTGCCGCAACACAAGCGGGGCGAGACGATGTCGGCGTACTACCTGCTGGCCTACTCGGCCATGGCCCTGCCCACCATCCTGGCCGGCTGGGCCGCCACCACCTGGGGCCTGAGCACCGTGTTCCCGTGGTTCGTCGGTGTCGTCGCCCTGGCCTGCCTGATCGCGGCCGGTCTCGGTCTGCGCGGCAGCAGGGAGACGGCCGAGCGGGCGACGTGAGCGGCGATTGGGCTTTTCCCGCGATTGTCCGCTAATGTTCTCCGGGCGCGTCACGGACAACACCGCGATGCGAGTGCGGATGTAGCGCAGCTGGTAGCGCATCACCTTGCCAAGGTGAGGGTCGCGGGTTCGAATCCCGTCATCCGCTCCACGAAACGACCGCCACGGTGAATTCTGGCCTGCTCCTCGGCTCCACCTCCATTCGGAGGAATCCCACAACCCCGGACATGGTGTTGCGACCGATTGCCGGAATCCCGAGGACGGTCGCCTGGGAGCAATATTCTGCCAATGTGACCAGCGAACCGGCATGCCCGGCGCGACCATCCCGGCGGCGCGTGGCGCTGCTTGCTGTCGGCGCTGCCCTGGCGGCAAGTGGGGCCGCCACCCGACCCTTCAGCTGGCCGGCGAACGCGCTGGTGGTCGTGCTGGTGGTCGTGGTTGCGGTCCTGGCCTGGCGGGTCAGGCCAGTGCGTACTCGCCCCACCGCCCGGCTGCGGCGCGGCGCGGCCGTATGGTCGACACTGCTGGTCGCGGCGGCGCTGTGGGAGGGTTATGCGTTTGCCCGGCAACCGGAATGGACGCGGCCCAGCGACGAACATCCGACATTGTCGACGCTGCTGGATCCGGCTCTGGAGCAGTGGCCGCTGCGGATCGCCGGATGGTTGGTGTGGCTGGGTGTCGGCTGGTGGCTGGTGTCGAAATGAGCGATCGGGCGATCATCGTCGTCGGGTTCGTGCTGATACTGGCGGCCACGCTCGGCACGGTTGTGGTCACGCACCTGCGCCGCGATCTGGTGGCGCCCCTCGGTGAAACGATCACCTACCTCACCCGCACCCGGGCGGCGAGGATTGCCGCTGTGCTCGTGTGGGCGTGGCTCGGCTGGCACTTCCTCGCACGGTAGCCACGGAAAACTCATTGTCCAGTCACGGACCGGACCACTAACGTCGCTTCGGTTTGTCCACCGATCAACCGAAGGAGATCCGTCATGGAACCCGTCACCGAACGCGACATCCGGTCGTCGTTCGTCAACTGTTCGAAAGGAGACGCCAAACGGTTGCCCGTGCCCAGGGACCTGAACGAGCGGCCATGGGAGGATCTGGACTTCCTCGGCTGGAGCGATCTGTCCTTGCCCGGTCGGGGCTACCTGATCGTCCCGCAGGACGACCGCCTGGTCGGCGTCGCTCTGCGCTACGCCACCGGCGGACCGGGGCGGGCACAGATGTGCACGATCTGCCTGACCACGCACACCGGCGGCGGCGTATCCCTGATGACCGCCCACAAGGCCGGGGAATCCGGGCGCCGCGGTAACTCGGTCGGCACCTACATGTGCACCGATCTCGCCTGCTCGCTGTACGCACGGAACAAGAAGCGGCCCGCGCTCGGGAGTCGCTATCGCGAAGACCTCACGCCCGAGGAGAAAGTCGAGCGGGTGCGCGACAACATGACCGCGTTCCTCGCGAAGCTCTACGCCTGATCGCCCTGCTATGCCTGTCCACACCGCAGCCCATGAGCTGCCGCCCGAACGGAGGTAGATGCCATGTGCCGACACTCGAGGATCACCGGCCGAGCTGCCCCGAGTTCAGCTATACCGCAACAGAACTCGGGGCGGCAGGATTCCTCGCTGGTTGAGTCGGCCCGGACCGCCCGGACCGTCCCATCCGGCGAGCAATCCGCGCTGCGCGAGCGGTGAGTCCGCATCGGATCCATCGCGGTGATTAGCCCGCAGTCGCTTCATTGCGACGTGTCCTGGCGCCCGGGTTCCTCCCATACCTCGCGCCAGCTCGGTGCACCCGGCACCAGATCGGGCAGGTCGGGTACGGCCCCCGCTTCGTCGACGATCGGGGAGATGATCTCCGCGTGCTGTTCGCGGGCCAGTCGCGCCGCCTCCCGTCCCGCCTCGGTGACCGAACGGCCCAGCTGTTCGGGGGTCACGCGGAGGGCGGCTTGGGTGAACCGGACATCGGTGAGCACGCCCCCGGCGTCCACGGTCACTTCCACCAAGCCGTCGGCCGACTCGGCCGTGCACCGCACCGCCGACAGCTTCTCGTGCACGTCCGTCAGGTGGGCGCGCTGCTCGGCGAGCGCATCCAGAATGTGGTCCACCTGGTTGCGGATTCCGCTGTTGGCGGAGCGCAGCCCGTCGCGTTCCCACCGATCCACCGGCACCTACCTCCTCGAACCCACCTGGCCTGAAAACCGAATTGTCTCGGCATGGCCGAGCGGCCGCGGAGAGGCCTTCCCAGTAACGGGAAGGATGGTGTGGTCAGTCCGCCGCAGCCTCGGTTTCCTGCACGGCCAACCAGCGCACGCCACCCGGGTCATCGGTGGTCAGCACCGCGGTTACCCAGCGGCGGGTCACGCTCCCGGCCACCCGGTGGGCTTCCAGGAAACGGATGACCGCCGCACTCTCGGAGCGCAGGAGTTCCTCGACGTCGGACACCTCGATGGTCAGCCCCGGCACGGAGTTCCCGGCCCGGCGCAGACCGGCGATGAGCTCGCTGCGGCCCAGCAGGTCACCGCCGGTCGTCACCATGGTGAAGCGCTCGTGCTGTGCCGCCGCGAACCGCTCGAACACCTCGACCGGAGCTTGTGACCCCAGCCACGTCGCGAGGTCGGCATGCAGCCGCTCGACTACGCCGACCAGATCGAAACCCATGCGCGGCATCGTACGTCGAGCGAAATCACGCGCCGCCGTACGGGACGGTGATCACCTCCAGGTAATGACCGCTCGGGTCGAGGAAGTACACGCCGCGGCCGCCGTCGTTGTGGTTGATCTCGCCGGGATGCTGCTGGCGCGGATCGGCCCAATGATCCACTCGATAACGCTGGATCTTGGCGTAGGCCGTGTCGAACTCGGCCTCGGAGATCAGGAAGGCGTAATGCTGGGGCTGGATTTCGCCGAGGTCCGGCGGTACGTTCGCGAAGTCGAAGGTGACGCCGCCCGTGAGGGAAACCGGAATGAACGGTCCCCACGGTGTCCCGACTTCCAGTCCCAGGATGTCCGCCCAGAATTCGGCGGACTCGCGGTTGTCGTGGCAACCGACGATGGTGTGGTTGAACTGCACAGACAGTGGAATTTCTCCTCTGAGTCGTGACGGTCCCGACCCCGGGCTCGGTGCAAGGCGGCCAACGGGAGCACCGTCACGGTCGAAGAAGATAGCACCGAATCCCTGGTGTCGCCAGGTCCTGTGGTGGCGGCCGTACGCAACCACCGCGCCGCGGGCGGTGCGAAAACAAACACGGTAGCGTCGGCGGAATGAGGATTCGTGGCGCGGTACTGGAGCGGATCGCGGCGCCGGCGCCGTTCGCCGCATCGACGCCGATCGCCGTATGCGAACTCGACCTGCGCGAACCGGGCCCCGGGGAGCTGCTGGTGCGGATCGAAGCGGCGGGACTGTGCCATTCCGACCTGTCCGTAGTCGACGGCAACCGGGTACGGCCGGTGCCGATGCTGCTCGGGCACGAGGCCGCGGGACGGGTCGAGTCGGTCGGCCCCGGCGACGGCGATATCGCGGTCGGGCAGCGCGTCGTGATGACCTTTCTGCCGCGTTGCGGCGAATGCGCGGGCTGCGCGACCGACGGCCGCACACCCTGCGTGCCCGGCAGTATCGCCAACAACGCGGGTGAATTGCTCGGGGGCGGGCGGCGGTTGCTCCGCGAGGGCGCCGAAGTGCACCACCACCTGGGCGTATCCGCCTTCGCCACGTATGCGGTGGTGGATCGCAGGTCGGTGGTGCCGGTCGAAGACGACGTGCCCCCTGACGTCGCGGCCGTGCTCGGCTGCGCGGTACTGACCGGCGGTGGCGCCCTCTTGAATTCGGCGAAGCCGGGCATCGGGGACCGGATCATGGTCGTCGGCCTCGGCGGTGTCGGCATGGCGGCGATCCTGGTCGCGGTGTCGCTCGCGGCGGAGGGCCACGAGGTAATCGCGGTCGACACCGTGCCCGACAAGCTTGCTCTCGCACGGGATTTGGGCGCGCACGCGGCGTATACCCCGGCCGAGGTCGCCGAGCTCGGCATACAGGCCGAAGTGGTGGTCGAGGCCGCGGGCAACATCCGCGCTTTCGAGACCGCGGTCGCCGCGACCGCGCCCGGCGGCACCACGGTGACCGTCGGACTGCCCGCTCCTCATGCCCGCGCGAGCATCTCGCCGCTGGCCTTGGTCGCACAGGGGCGTTCGATCGTCGGCAGCTACCTCGGTTCCGCCGTGCCTTCCCGGGACATTCCCGAGTACATCCGCATGTGGCGGTCGGGGCGTCTGCCGGTGGAACGGCTCGTCTCGGCGCGTGTCGGCCTCGACGACATCAACCGAGCCATGGACGAACTCGCCGCGGGCCACGCGCTGCGTCAGGTGATCGTCTTCGACTGACGCGTCCCGGTGATGCGGCGGTGACCCTCCCTGGGAACGTGGACCGGGGCCGTTCACTCGGCAGGCGGGTCCAGCGCGTCGACGAATCGTTCGAGCAGCCGCGCGAAGTCGGCGCGCTCGGCGGCGGTCCAGCCCGCCATGGCGGCGGCCATGGCTTTGCGACGCCCGGTCCTGGCGGCGGCCACCGCGTCCTGTCCGGCGGAGGTGAGGCGCAGGACCGCCCGCCGTCCGTCGCGCTGATCGGCCACCCGTTCCAGCAATCCGGACGAGACCGCTTGGGCCACAAGGCGACTCGCGCGCGGTTGGTCGATACCGAGAGTGGGGGCGAGTTCGCCGACCGTATCGGCGGCGCCATCGGCGACGGCGTCGAGCACACGGAACACGGCGACCGGAATCGCGCCGTCGCTCAGCGCGCCGCGCGTCTGCCTGCGCCGGATCCGGACCATCGCGGTTTCTACGGCAATGGTGCTCGCGTCGTGCTCGTCCACTCGCTCAGCCTGTCACATCCGACAACTAGATGTATTATTACATTTAGTTGTTCATCGACATACATAAGGGGTCGCGATGGCCATCCAGCGTGGAATCGGGTACTGGCTCGTGGAACTCGACCGGCTGATCAACCAGCGTTTCGACGAGGACCTCGCCGCGGGCGGGCTCGGCCGTAGACGCTGGCAGGCACTGCACTCGCTGGTGAAGGGCCCACAGCGCGCCGACGACGTCCACGACGCGCTCGACACCTTCTGGGCCGACGACGCCGAATGGCCCGCCGAACTGGCCGAACTCATCGAATTCGGACTGGTTGCCAAGGACGGAGAAGTCTTGTCGCTGACCGAGGCGGGGCGTGCGATGCACGACGAGACGTGGCTCCGGATCGGCCTGCGCAGGTGGCAGATGGCGCAGGGGATCAGCGCCGAGGAGTTCGCCGAGACCGTGCGCAGGTTGCAACAGATGGCGGCGAACCTCGCGGCCACGCCGAGTACGGAGGTCGGCGGCCCGGCGCGGGGCCGCGGAGGGACTTCGTCCGACGGCGACCATTAGGCTGACACCGACCGAAGCGGATTCAGGAGGTGCGGTGACCATTCGGGTCGGAGTGCTCGGAGCGCGTGGCAAAGTCGGACAGGCGATCTGCGCGGCGGTGACGGCGGCGGACGATCTGGAGTTGGTGGCCGCCGTCGACAAGAACGATTCGCTCGACCTGCTCACCACGGCGAACACCCAGGTGGTCGTCGATTTCACCCACCCGGACGTGGTGATGGGGAACCTGAAGTTCCTGGTGGAGCACGGTATTCACGCGGTGGTCGGCACCACAGGGTTCGACGAGGCCCGCCTGGCGGAGGTGCGCGGCTGGCTGGCCGGACGTCCGGACGTCGGCGTGCTGATCGCGCCGAACTTCGCCATCGGCGCGGTCCTGTCGATGCGTTTCGCCGAGCAGGCCGCCCGGTTCTTCGAATCGGTCGAGGTCATCGAGTTGCACCATCCGAACAAGGCGGACGCGCCGTCCGGCACGGCCTACCGCACCGCGGGCCTGATCGCCGCGGCCAGAGACAAGGCGGGGTTGAGCAGCAGCCCCGACGCGACCACGACCGAGCTGGAAGGCGCGCGCGGCGCCGACGTGGACGGGGTGCGGGTGCACTCGGTGCGCCTGGCAGGTCTCGTCGCCCACCAGGAGGTGCTGTTCGGCACCCAGGGGGAGACCCTCACCATCCGGCACGACTCGATCGACCGCTCGTCCTTCGCTCCCGGTGTCCTGCTCGGTGTGCGCGACATCGCGAACCGTCCGGGTCTGACCGTCGGACTCGATCCGTTCCTGGACCTGTGAGCGAGCGTCAGCGAGTGAACCATCGACACAGCCGAGTACTCGCTCGTGCCGGAGCCGAGCGTCAGCGAGGTGCAGGCATGAGCGAGCGTCAGCGAGTGAACCATCGACACAGCCGAGCACTCGCTCGTGCCGGAGCCGAGCGTCAGCGAGGTGCAGGCATGAGTTCCCTGAGTCAACCCCTATGCGGCGATCGGTTGTTGAGTCGGTTGTTTTTTGGTGGGGTCGTAGCAGGTTTTGGTGCGCCAGCAAGCCCAGATGATGCGCAGCCAGGCGCGGCCGAGGGTGCGGATGGCGTGGGGGTGTCGTTGGCCGCGGGCGCGGGCGGCGGTGTAGCGCTGGTCTGCCCAGTCGCTGGCGCGGCGGCTGTTGTCGATCCAGGTCACCAAGGCTTGTCTGGCTCGCTGGTTGGTGGCGTGGCGGAAGGCGACGGTGTGGATTTTGCCGGAGGAGCGGGTGACCGGGGCGATGCCGGTTTCGGCGGCGAGTTGATCGAAGCTGTTGGCGCGCTCCAGGATTGGGCCGACCTCGCCGATGATCTGGGCCAGGTTCAGTGTGCCGACGCGGGGCAGATCGGCCAGCAATCTGGCGTAGGGGTGTGCGGCGAGAGCGTCGGCGATCACGGCGTCGAGTGCGTCGATGCTGGTTTGGATCGAGCGGACGAGCCCGGTCTGGGCGCGGACCAGCTGCGCGATGACCGGCTCGCCGAGCCTGCTGGCCGATGTGGGTGCCTCGCGCAGCCGGGCGAGCAGCTCGGTGCCGGGACGGCGGCCGCTGTAGTGGTGGCGGCGGCAGAACGCCTCGAGGCGGGCCGCGGTGAGCCCAGCAGCGGCCTGCGGGCTCGGGTAGCGGTCCAGGAACGCCAGCGCGATCGGCGAGTGCAGGCTGGCGAAGATCGTCCTGCCTCCGGGCCAGTGCGTGTCCAGCAGCGCGGCGAGTTGATTGACCGCGGCGATGCGCATGCCCAGGTGGTCGCCGCGCTGACGGGTCAATGCCTGCAGTTCGAGCGTTTGCGGCAGGGTCGGGGCCAGTACCGGCAGCCGGTGGCCGTCGGTGCGGGCGTAGTCGGCCAGCTTGAACCCATCGCCGGGATCGTTCTTGGCGCGGGCGGCGCCCCAACGGGGGCGAGCGGCATGAAAAGCGTTGGGGTGCACCGGAATCACCGGATGCCCGGCGGTCAGCAGCCGGTCCACGACCAGCCCGCGGGTGGTCTCGATTGCCACCGGCAACTCACCGGGCCCGCCGTAGCAGGCCAGCCGTGCCAACGCGCGAGCGATGCCGTCTTCAGTATGCGGCACCGGGAAGCGTTCGATCTTGCCACCGGCATCGTCGATCACGGTCACGTCGTGAGTGGTGCTGCCCCAGTCCCAGCCGGCGAACGCCACAGGTGTGCTCCCTCGAGGTCGATGAACTGCCTCCTCGGAAGCGAGGGCCGCCGCCGGAAGCTCATTGATCGGCCCTCTGCGGGGCATGTCCCTGACGCCGGTCCGCGGCCCTCGGCCCGGTGGGGCTGGCAGAACTCATGCTGGCCATCAAATGGCACGCGACGAAGGCCATGCACCCACCGGAACCGAGAGACAACAACCCTAACTGTTCGGGCTGCAGAAGGGATGGTGCCCCAATGAGCGGGCGTCAGCGCGTGAACCGGCGGCACGGCGCGCGGCGGCGCACGGCGGAGCCGACCAGCGAGGCACCGTCGTGAGCAGCGCGGAACCGGTTGATCCGAAGGGCAGCACGGAGGTCGTCAAGCTCGTCGCGTTGATCGCAGCCCTTGTGCTGGTGCTCGGCTTCTATTTCCTGCTGCTCGGCCGGATCGCGTTCAGCCTGATCGGTTCCGGCGACGTGGCGGCGATCATCATCGGCGTCGGCGTGCTGATCCTGCCGTTGCTGGGCGTCTGGATCGTCGCGGCCACCGTCCGCGCGGCGCTGGCGCATCAGCACCTGGCGCGGCGCATCCACGACGAAGGCCTCGAGCTGGACACTTCGCAGTTGCCGCGTCTCCCGTCCGGTCGCATCGAACGCGCTGCCGCCGACGAACTCTTCGCGACGGTCAAGGCCGAATGGGAGGCCGATCCGGACAACTGGCGCGTCTCCTACCGCCTCGCGCGGGCCTACGACTACGCGGGCGACCGGACCAGAGCGCGCGAGAGCATGCGCCGCGCGGTGGCGCTGGAACGGCACGAGCGCGACAACAGCTGATCGCCGCACCGGCCGATACCATCGCAGGGTGGCCCGGTTGCTGATCATTCATCACACGCCGTCCCCGCATATGCAGGAGATGTTCGAGGCTGTGTTGTCGGGCGCGACCGACCCGGAGATCCAGGGCGTCGAGGTGGTTCGTCGCGCGGCGTTGGCCTGCACGCCGGTCGACATGCTCCAGGCTGACGGCTACCTGCTCGGAACGACGGCCAACTTGGGGTACATGTCCGGCGCGCTCAAGCACGCGTTCGACGTTTGCTATTACCCGTGCCTGGATTCGACGCGAGGCCGTCCCTACGGTCTGTACATTCACGGCAATCAGGGCACCGAGGGCGCCGAGCGCAGCGTCGATGGTGTCACCACGGGAATGGGTTGGGTGAAGGCCGCTGCCCCCGTGGTGGTGCTGGGGCCGCCGACGAAGGCCGATCTGTCGAGATGCTGGGAGCTGGGCGCGACGGTGGCGGCTCAGCTGATGGAGTGACACCGGGCGCCGCCTCGCGTTGCCTCGAATTACACCGGCAGTGCCCGCCGACTGCAGCGGTTCTCCGTGAAACTGGCTGGCTCACAACTCAACTCGGTGCGCCGCCGCGGTCCGTCCGCTGTCGCTGCGCGGTAAGCTGGCGACGATCGACCAAGCGGAAGGGGGCGCGATGGCATTCGAGGCGACCGAGACCACGCTGATCCATGCCGACTATCACGCACCGATGTGGTTGATAGCCGGAATGGACGACGGTCGGCCGACAACCCGCCTGACGTACCTGGACGGCACCTACACAGAGGTGACGAGCGAACAGAGGCAACGGCTCGAGCTGGCGTTCATGGCCGCAGACCGGCAGGCGGCCACGATGAAGGTCGAAGCCGTCATCGACCTCTTCGGCCACAGCGTCGGTGTCATGCCCGCCGAGGCGGCACCTGTCGGGCCGGACTATCTCACCGAGCGTGGAGCTCGGTTCTACGAATGTACGGCCGACGGCGGACTCAAAGAACTACGGCCCGAAGCACCGGACAACGACACCGATCTCGTCTGACCGGCGGCCCGCAGGCCGACACTGCCATGCGGGATGGTCCACGCGACGAACTGGAACTGCGGGCACGAACCATCTCGTGGCGTTCGGCGCGCAATGGTCGACAGCGGTTCGTCCCCCGATTTCTGGTGTCTGACCATTCCGCCCCACGGCCCGGCATACTGGCAGGGCGTTTGTTCCGGTGGGGATGTGGAGGATGGGAGAGAGTCAGGTGACGTGGGCCGAAGGAGGCGAGAGCGCGCCGCGAAGGATCGGATTGGTCGAAGACCACGAATCCGTCGCGATCGGTCTCGCCGCGATGCTTGCGCCGGAAACCGATCTCGATCTGGTGCTGACCGCGGGCACCGTGCCGGAACTGCTGGCCGCCGCCGACGGCGCGCCGAAAGTCGATCTGGTGGTGCTGGACCTGCGGCTGGCCGACGGGTCCTCGCCCGAGGACAACGTGCGCGCCCTGCGCGGCCGCGGCATCGAGGTCTTGGTCTTCACCGGCGCGGACAACGCCTTCCTGGTGCGCTCCGCGGCGCGTGCCGGTGTGCTCGGCGTGGTGCGTAAGTCCGAGGATGTGCCCACTGTCGTCGCAGCGGTGCGCCGTGCGGCCTCCGGCGAACAGGTGGTCACCACCGACTGGGCGGCCGCCATCGACGGCGACCCGCAGCTGTCCGACGTGGGTCTGAGCCCACGCCAGGAAGAAGTGCTCACGTTGTACGCGTCCGGTGAGAAGGCCTCCCGGGTCGCGCGGTTGACCGGTCTGTCCGAGCAGACGGTCAACGACTATCTCGGCCGGATCCGCCAGAAGTACGCCGACGCCGGTCGTCCGGCGCCGACCAAGACCGACCTGTACAAGCGGGCGGTGGAGGACGGCTGGCTCCCGGTGCCCGAGCGGCATCCACGCGGATGACCGCGTCCAGCATGCTGGACACCCCGTCGCACTCCCGCTCTTCCCCGCTCGACCGGCTCCGCCCGAGCCGTTGGCGCCGCGGTGTCGTGGCGCTGTCCCGTGAGAAGACCTCCGAGGGCGCTGCCGACCGCATCCTGCGCAGGCTGGGGCTGGCCATCGGCATCGCCGGGATGATCGCCGCGGTTGTCGAGCTACCCGAGATCGCCGACCAGAGCCGGTTCGTGTCCGTCGGCTGGACGGTCGTCGAGGTAGCGCTGGCCTTCGGGTGGTTCCCCGTGCTCGCGGTCGCCTCGATCGCCCTGGGCCGGCGCGGGATCCAGCTGGTCGCCGGTGCGGCGGCGGTGAGTTTCCTCGCGGCGATGGCGGTCGTCCCGTTCGCCTACGCCGGACCGGAGGCCGAGGACGCGGCCTCGGTGTGGCTGTACCGGGTACTGGCACTGGGCGTCCTCGCGGCCGTGCTCGCGTGGCGCCCGCCGCTGGCCGTCGCGTACCTGATGGTCGGCGCCGCGTTCAGCGCGCTGGCGAACCTGGTCGTGCTGCGCGAGACCACCGCACTGGCGCTGCTCGGCGACTTCGCCAGGGCGGCCGGGCTCAGCGCGTTGTTCCTGTGGTGTGTGATCTATGCCAGGGCCGCGGCCGACCGCGTGGATCGGGAGTCGGCGATCGAGAGCAGCCGTGCCGCGGCCGTCGCGGGCGCGGCGGCCAGGGACCGGGAGCGCGCGCGTTTCGCCGCTCTGATCCACGACGCGGTGCTGTCCACCCTGCTGGACGCTTCGCGTGCCGGGACAGAATCGCCGGTGCTGCGCCGCCAGGCCGAGCGCACGCTGGAACAACTCGACGAATCCCGGGTCGGGGAGACCGAACCCGACCGGCTGGACGCGCAATCCGCGATCGGATTCCTGCGCTCGGCCGTGCACGAGGTGAACCCCGGCATCCGGTTCACGGCGCGGCGCTGGACCGGATTCGACGATCTGCACCTGCCGGTCGCCGCCGCGAGCACGATCGCCGCCGCGCTCGCCGAGGCCGTGCGCAACAGTCTGCGCCACGCCACCGTGGCCGGGCGCGACGTGCGGCGCACCGTCACAGTGACGATCAGCGCTGGTGGCATCCGCGTGGTATTCCGCGACGACGGCGCGGGTTTCGATCTGCGCGAGGTGCCCGTCGACCGGCTCGGCATCTCGGTGAGCATCCTCGGCCGCATGCGGCAGCTGGCGGGTGGCGCCGGGTTCGTGGAATCCTCGCCGGGCGAGGGGACGAGCGTCACGCTGGTATGGGGCGGCAATGGCTGAGCAGCAGGACACCGAATTCGGGCTGCGGGATCTGCTCGGACTGCGCGACCGGGCGGCTTGGCTGTTCCTGGTCATCCTCGAGGCGACCATCGTGCTCTACATGGTCCGGAACTTCTCGGAGACGCCGCTGGTCGCGGTCATCGCGGCGCTGGTCGTGCTCGCGCTGGCCGGCGTCGTGGTGGTGGCATCGCCGGTCGATCCGCTGCCCTGGCCCGCGACCGTGTTCGTCGCCGCCTCCGGGCCGCTGGCCACGATCTTGACCTCGTTCGACGTCGAACACGGCTGGTCGAAGCAGGTGTGGACGGCGTTCGCCGCGTCGTACGTGCTCGCCGTGCTGGTGCTGCGCGGACGGCCCGCCGCGGCCTGGCTCGGCGTCGCGGGCATCGGTGTGGTGATCGCGGTCGTGGGTGTGGTGGCCGGGCTGCGCGTCGGTGTGGTCGTCGGTTCGATCGTGCCGGTCGCGACGGTGGCGGGAGTGTCACTGTTCGCGGCGATCATGCGTCCCACGCAGCGCTCGCTGCGCCTGCTGCGGGAGGAGGCCACCATGCGCGCCGCCGCCGAGGCCGCCATGGCCGCGGAGAACGGGGAACGCGACCGGCAACTCGCCCGCCTGGACGCGGTGGCGCGCCCGATTCTGGAGCGCATCGCCGACGGCGACGAACTGACCGCCCTCGAGCGGGAACAGTGCCGGCTCCTGGAAGCCGAACTGCGCGACGGCCTCCGGGCCCCGCACCTGGTCACCGAACAGCTCAGCAGTGCCGCCCGCGGCGCCCGCTCGCGTGGCGTCGAGGTGGTCCTGCTCGACGACGGCGGTTTCGCGGGCGTCCCCGCCCGGGTGCGGCAGCAGGTGATCGACGCGGCCACCCGCGAGCTGGATGCCGCGAACGAGGGATCGGTCACGGTCCGCATCCTCCCGACCGGCCGCCGGATCCTGGCGACCGTACTGGCCACCGCGTCGGACCGAGACCGCCGCACCGAAATCGACACGACCGGCGCCGTCACCGTATCGACCTGACGAGAGCCTGTCGGTGCCACATGGCAGTGTGCGGTCCATGCGGAAGATGGGTGCGGCGGCGGCGCGTCGAACGGCTTTGGCGGCGCAGGGTTTCGGGGCGCGCAAGCCCGGTCGGGCGACCAGGCGATCGGTGCTCGGCGTGTTGGATAGAACGCAGCTGTTGCAGCTGGATTCGGTGTCGGCGGTGGTGCGGGCGCATTACGCGCCGGTGTTCAGCCGAATCGGTCCCTACGATCGCGCCCTGCTCGATCAGGCCGCATGGAGCAACGGCGTGCGGCGCCCGCGCGCACTGGTCGAGTACTGGGCGCACGAGGCCGCGCTCATCCCGGTGCAGGACTGGCCGCTGCTGCGCTGGCGGATGCGGCGCTACGAGCACGGGCGCTGGGCCGGTATGCGCAAGGTGGTGGAGCGCAATCCCACCTTGGGCAAGGACATCCTGGATGTGATCACCGACGTGGGCCCGGCCACCGCCGGTGAGGTGGAGCGCCATCTCGAGCTGGACAAGCCGCGGCCCAAGGGCTCCTGGTGGAATCTCAGCGACACCAAGATGATCTGCGAGCAGCTTTTCGCCGCGGGCGCGCTTTCTGTGGCCGCCCGCGTCGGGTTCACCAGGCATTACGACCTCGCGGAGCGGGTGATCCCGCCGGATGTGCTGGCGCGTCGCGTTTCCGAGCAGGACGCGGTGCGGGAGCTGATACTTCGGGCGGCCACCGCGCACGGCATCGGCACCGAGGCCGACCTGCGCGACTACTACCGCCTACAGCGCACCCAGACCGAGCCGGCCATCGCCGATCTGGTGGACGCGGGCGAGTTGATCCCGGTGGAGGTGGCGGGCTGGGCGAAACCGGCCTATCTGCGGGCCGGGGCGTCCACGCCGCGCCGCATCGACGGCGCCGCGCTGTTGTGCCCGTTCGATCCGCTGATCTTCTTCCGCGCTCGCACGGAGCGGATCTTCGACTTCCACTACCGGATCGAGATCTATACGCCGGAACACAAACGGGTACACGGCTATTACGTCTTCCCATTCCTGTTGAACGGCGAACTCGTCGGCCGCGTCGACCTGCGCGCCGAACGCGCGAGCGGTCGGCTGTGGGTGCCCGCCGCGTTCGCCGAACCCGGGTACGACACTCCGGCCACCGCGCATGCGCTCACCGGTGCGCTGCGGGAACTGGCCGACTGGCTCGAACTCGACGAGGTGGCGATCGGGGACCGGGGCGATCTCGCCCCGCTGCTGTAGCGTGCCGGGCTCGCGCGGCCGGGCTCAGCTGTCGCGCTTGGGTCCGTAGCCGCGCATCTGGTCGCGCAGCGCGCCGTGCACGGCACCCGACAGCCAGGAGTTCAATGACTGACCGCTCTGTGCGGCAGCTTCTTCCGCGCGCGCCTTCATCTGTTCGACCAGCCGGAGCGTGACCCGGCTGATGTCTCCGGTCATCTCCTCGAACGTGGGCGGCTCGTCGGTTGCCGTGCTCTTGCGCACATCGACCGAGGCGTCCGTGCCGTCGACCGACACGTGCACCGTGCGGTCGCCGAGCGCCGAGCTGACCTCCGCGGCGAGCTCGGACAGCGCGGCGAGCAACACCAACCGGGCCGAACTCTCCGTCGCCGCGGCCAGCGCCGCCGCCGTGGCCTGGGTCTTCTCGTCGCCGAGCGCTGCGGCGGCGATCAGGTTCTCGCGCAGCTGGGCGGTGTACTTGTTCAAATCCATGACACCAGTGTGACGTCTAAAATAATGTCTAGCAAGAGTATGTCTGACATCATCGTGCAGTCAGTGTCTGGCGATCGTCCCTTGTTGCGGCTCGATCGCCGACAAGGGTGTCGAGGGTGTGTCCCGGAGCGGGTAGCCTTTCTGACCATGACGAACGGTGAATCGACGCCAACGGAGCTGCGCGCGTCCGGCACGGTAGGTGTCGCGATGGTGACCCCCTTCAGTGCCGACGGCAAGCTCGACGTCGATACCGGGGTCGCGCTCGCGGCCGACCTGGTCGACCGCGGCGTCGACCTGCTCGCGATCTCCGGAACAACCGGCGAGTCGCCGACCACCACCGAGTCCGAGAAGGCCGATCTGCTGCGTGCCGTCGTCGACGCCGTCGGCGATCGTGCCACCGTGATCGCCGGCGCGGGCACCTATGACACCGCGCATTCGATCGAACTCGCGCGCTGCGCGCAGCGCGCGGGTGCACATGGTTTGCTCGTGGTGACGCCGTACTACTCCCGGCCCACCCAGGCCGGGCTGATCGCGCACTTCACCGCCGTCGCCGACGCTACCGACCTGCCGGTCACCCTGTACGACATCCCGGGCCGGTCGGTGGTGCCGATCGCCAGCGGCACCATCCGCACACTCGCCGAACACCCGCGCATCGTCGCGGTCAAGGACGCCAAGGGCGACCTGAACATGGGCGCCGACCTCATCGCGAGCACCGGCCTGGCCTTCTACTCCGGCGACGACGCGCTCAACCTGCCGTGGCTGTCGGTCGGCGCGGCCGGATTCATCAGTGTCATCGGGCATCTCGTGCCGGAACGGCTGCGCGCCATGATCGAGGCGTATACCGCCGGTGACGTGGTGCGTGCCCGCGAGATCAACGCCACGCTGCTGCCACTGCACGCGGCGATGGCGCGGCTGGGCGGCGTCGCGATGAGCAAGGGCGGACTGCGCCTGCTCGGGGTCGAGGTCGGCGAGCCGCGGCTGCCGCAGCTGATGCCGAGCGAGGGGGAACTGGACGCGTTGGCTGCCGATTTGCGGACCTTGGGGGTGCTCTCGTGAGCGAGCCCCTGGCCCGTCGTTCCCGTCGCAGCGCATCCCGGCCCGCGGGAGCGCCCGCCCCGGCCGCACCGGTCGAGCGGACGACGCCGCCCGCCTCGTCGAAGGCGGCCGAACCGGCCGAGGCGGCGCCCGCCGAGGTGACGGTGGAGGCCGGACCGATCGTGCGCGCCGAGGCGGCGAAGCCGGCGCAGGCGAGACCGGAGCGCCGGGCGCAGGAGGCGCCGTCCCGGCGTCGCGGACGTGCGTCCTCCGGCGGGCGGCGAGCCGAAGCGCCCGCGCCGCAGCCGGTTGCGATCGCCAGGCACGACCGTCTCGGCACCCCGCCGGCCCTGCCCGAGAACGGGCTACGCGTGTTCGCGCTCGGCGGCATCGGCGAGATCGGCCGCAACATGACCGTTTTCGAGTACGGCGGCAAGCTGCTGGTCGTCGACTGCGGCGTGCTGTTCCCGGAGGACCAGCAGCCCGGCGTCGACCTGATCCTGCCCGACTTCCGTCCTATCGAGGACCGGATGGACGATGTGGTCGCCGTCGTGCTCACCCATGGCCACGAGGACCACATCGGCGCGGTGCCGTTCCTGCTGCGGTTGCGGCAGGACATTCCGGTCGTCGGCTCGAAGTTCACTCTCGCGTTGGTCGCCGCGAAATGCCGGGAGCACCGTCAGCATCCGAAGCTGGTGGAGGTTGCCGAGGGACAGCACACTACGCACGGCCCGTTCGGCTGCGAGTATTTCGCGGTCAATCACTCCATTCCCGACGCGATCGCCGTCGCCATCCGTACGCCCGCCGGCGTCGTCTTGCACACCGGCGATATCAAGCTCGATCAGCTGCCGCTGGACGGACGGCTCACCGACCTGGCCGGATTCTCCCGGCTCGGCGACGAGGGCGTCGACCTGTTCCTGGTGGACTCCACCAACGCGGAGGTCCCCGGATTCGTCACGCCGGAACGTGAGATCGGCGGCGTCCTGGACACGGTGATCGGCAAGGCGAGCAGCCGGGTGATCGTCGCGTCGTTCGCCAGTCACGTGCATCGCATCCAGCAGGTGGTGGACGTGGCCCAGAAGTACGGGCGGCGTGTGTGTTTCATCGGCCGCTCGATGGTCCGCAATATGCAGATCGCGCAGGACCTCGGCTATCTGACGGTCCCGGACGGTGTGGTCGTCGACCTCGATGTCGCCGCGACTCTCCCGGCCCACCGTCTGGTGCTGATCTCGACCGGGTCGCAGGGCGAGCCGCTGTCGGCGCTGTCGCGCATGGCGCGCGGCGAGCACCGGCAGATCAACATTCGCGCCGACGACCTGGTGGTGCTGGCCTCCTCACTCATCCCCGGCAACGAGAACTCCGTATTCGCGGTGGTGAACGGCCTGGCCCGGCTGGGTGCCACGGTGATCACCCAGCAGAACGCCAAGGTGCACGTCTCCGGGCACGCGTCCGCGGGTGAGCTGCTGTACCTGTACAACGCGGTGCGGCCGACCAACGCGATGCCGGTGCACGGCGAGTGGCGCCACCTGCGCGCGAACGCGGCCCTGGCGGTGGCGACCGGCGTCCCCGAAGACCGGGTGGTGCTCGCCGAGGACGGCGTGGTGGTCGATCTGGTCGACGGCATCGCCTCGGTCGTCGGCCGAGTGCCGGTCGGGCATGTGTATGTCGACGGGCTGTCGGTGGGCGATGTCGGCGAGTCGACGCTATCGGACCGGCTGGTGCTCGGCGAGGGCGGTTTCATCGCGATCACCGTCGCGATCGATGAGACCACCGGCAAGGCGGTCAGCACGCCCGAGGTCAGCGGGCGTGGCTTCTCCGACGATCCGGCCGCGCTGCTGGACGCGGCGGGATTGGTGGAGGCCGAACTGCTCCGGCTGGCGGGCGAGGGCGTCACCGACACCCACCGAATCGCGCAGAGCGTGCGGCGGGTGGTCGGGCGCTGGGTGGCGGACACCTATCGGCGTCGTCCGATGATCGTGCCGACGGTTATCGGCGTCTGATCTCCGAACTGCGAAAAGCGCCGGATAGCTCAGCTATCCGGCGCTTTTTCGCTCATGCGTGCGCGGTCACTCCTGGCAGGCCGCGGACTCGATCTTCGCGCTCTTGACGATATTGCAGGCGAAGGTGTGGTCGACCTTCCACTGGCCGCCCTCGGAGACGAACTGGATGAACGCGTCGTCCACGGGGGTGCCGTCGATGGTGACCTTGGCATCGGCCTTCAGCTTGCCGTCCTTCGGGTCGCCGACGCCGGTGACCTCGACGACGACCTTCTGCTTCTTCGCGGCGTCGACGAGGTTGGCGACCAGGTAGGGATCCTGTTCGGCGGCCTGAATCCAGCTGATCTTCTCCGCGTTGGGCACGTTGGGATCGAACGCCTTCTGCAGCCGCTCGTTCAGCTGCTGCACGGAGGGCTTGGCCAGTGCGGGCGAGGACGGGGTGGTCGGCGCGGAGCCGGCCTCCTTGTCGCCCTTGTCGGAGCCACCTTCCAATTCACCCGGCGTGTGGCTCGGGTTGGCGCTGGTGCTCGGGGACGAGGAGTCGTCGCCGGAGGCGCAGGCGGTCAGCGAGCAGGCCACTGCGGTGAGGACGACGGCCACGGCGGTCCGGAAAGTGCGGTGCTTCACAATGTTTCCTTCGACTCGAATACCGGGCATCAGCCGTGGTTGGACGTGCAGTTCCAGTGCACGATGTAGGCGGCGGAATCGTTGTGCGCCAGGGCTTGGCCCTGCGCGGCGCGCCGGGACGACGCGTACCCCCAGCTCCAGCTGCCGCTGTTACTGGAGTACGCCACGGCGCCGCAACCGTTGCGGAACCAGACCACCGTGCTGCAGTCCGCGGCGCCGCAGGAGCTCACGGCGCGACGCTGCGCGGAAGCCGAATCCGGGTAGTCGTAGGAGTACCCGATCAACCCGGTGGAGGTGGACAGCGCGATGGCGCCGTAGTTGTTGGTGTAGGCATTCGCCGCGGGCGCGCTGACGGCCAGCACGGTACCCGCCGCCGCCAAGGCGGCCACACCGGTAGCAAACTTCTTCACGGAGGATTTGCCCCTTCTTGTCATTAGGTCCACGACCCGATGGACCGAGAGACAAGGTACAGAGCCGACTCTCATTGCGCTAGCCGGAGATTTCCCGGCACAGGGAGTAAAAGACTCCGCGGTATGGAAAAACCGCGCCCATTGGCAGAGCAAGCGTAGAGCTCAGTGTGGTTCACCATCGCTGCTCACGCAACCCGTGCACGGGAGGGGACTTCGATCGACGGCCGCGGTGAAACACGATGACCGGCAACGCCATTGCGCTCACGAGCGTCTGGCTTCGCAGACCCCGCCGGGCAGGGCGTTCCGCAGCCGATCGGATGCGGCGGCGTGTGCTGCCGCTGATCTTCGCGTGGCGCCGGAGCCTCGGCGACGGGTGTGTCCTGCTTCGCGCCGCCGCGACCGGACGCTCGGTATGGTCTGAGCGTGACTATGGCGCAGCGGGAACGTCAAGGGCTCGTCGAAGCGATGCGGGCCGTAGGACCGGACGCGCCGACGCTCTGTGCCGGGTGGACGGTGCGGGACCTCGCCGCGCACTTGGTGGTTCGCGAGCGGCGGCCCGACGCCGCGCCGGGCATCCTGCTGAAGCCGCTGGCCGGGCATCTGGCCCGGGTACAGGCGAAAGCGGCGAGCCGGCCGTTCCCCGTGCTGCTGGACCAGGTGCGCACCGGTCCGCCCTGGTGGTCGCCGCTGCGGCCGGTGGACGCGGTGGCCAATCTGCCGGAGATGTTCGTCCACCACGAAGACGTGCGCCGCGCCGAACCGGGTTGGCGGCCGCGCGAACTGACCGCCGCCGACGACGACAAACTGTGGTCGCTGGTGTGCAGAACGGCGCCGACGTCCTATCGCAGGGCGTCGGTCACGGTCGAGCTGGCCACGCCGGACGGCAGGCGCACGAGAGCCCGCTCCGGATCCGGCACGGTGGTTACGTTGACCGGTCGGCCATCGGAATTACTGCTGCACGCCTTCGGCCGGGACGAGGTACGGCTGGAGACCGCCGGTCCCCCCGACGCCGTCCGCGCGGTACTCGGCCTGGACCGCTCGGTGTGATCTACGCACTACAGCTCGCCGCGACGTTACCGCTATCTCTGCTGACGTCGGCATTCACCACCCCGGTGCCTCGAAGCCGTGATATCGCGGCAACGTCAGCGTTTCCGCACCGGACCTCGACCCAACGCGGCGACTCATCTCGTAGGTACCTGGCTAACTCACCGAATACGCCCCAAACATGGGAGAACCCCTGAGCGCGACCTGAACGCAAATCCGGCGCCACCCGACTGGTACGGCACATTACGCAACCACTGATTTCGCAAGCACATGGGTAACTCGCCGGGTACGCCCAAGCCTTAGGGACACCTGACGTAGGACCTGAACGCAGGTCCAGTGGCACCCGACTCGTACGGCCTAAAGACCCGGAGAGGCGGAACAGCGGGGCGTTTGCGGCTAGCCTGGGGGCCATGGCAGGTAAGTCCCGCAGCACCACGACGACTCGGGCGCGGGCGGGATCGGCGCGGGGGAGGACCACGGCACGGTCTCGCGCGGCCACGCCCCGTGCGGCGGCGCCGCGCGCATCCGCGGCGTCCCGAGGACGCACCACCCGGGCCCGGCGTCCGGTGGCCCGCACCTCGAACACCGCGCCGCTCGCGGTGATCGGTCGCGGTATCAGCGGCGGCTGGACCATGCTGGCCCGCGGCCTCGGCGCGACCACCCGCACGTTGAGCCGAGCCGGGGAGATCGAACACGGACATCGGCGCGACGGCATCGCGCTGGCCCTGATCGCGCTCAGCGCCGTGATCGCGGCGGCGGTGTGGTTGTCGGCGGGCGGGCCGGTCGGCCACTGGGTCGAGGACGTCATCCGCGCGATCTCGGGATCGGCCTCGGCCGCATTGCCCTTCGTGGCCTCCGGGATCGCCGTCGTCCTGATGCGGACCGAACCGCGCCCGGAGATCCGGCCGCGGCTGGTGCTGGGCGGCCTGCTGATCGGCCTTCCGATGCTGGGTTTATGGCACATCGCGGCGGGCGCACCCACCGATGCGCACGGCCGTTCCCGCGCTGCCGGTTTCGTGGGCTTCGTGGTGGGCGGGCCGCTGACCAACGGCTTGACCGCCTGGCTCTCGATTCCGATCCTCTTGCTGGCCATCGTCTTCGGCCTACTGCTGGTGACGGGTACGACGGTGCGCGAGGTTCCCGCCGAACTGCGCCGGTACTTCGGCACCGCGCACGGAGGCGACGAATACGGCGAATATGACGGCGACCAGCGGGATTACGATCCGGCCAACTATGACGCCGACGGCTTCCCATTGCACCGCTCCGGCGCCGAACGGCGCGGTCGCACACCTGCCGAGAACTACCCGCCCGACGAGTTCGGCGACTCCGACGCGGTCACCGAGGTGCTCGGCGAGCCGCCGCTGCGGGACGCCAAGTCGATCGCGGGCGAGGAACCCGCGGCGAAGCCGAAGCCGAAGAAGCGGCGTCCGGCCGCGGTAGTCGAGGACCAGACGCCACCGGCGCCGAAGCAGCTGGAATTCGTCACCGATCGCGAAGTCGAGGGCGACTACACGCTGCCGCCGCTGTCGCTGCTCACCGACGGCGACCCGCCCAAGAAGCGCAGCGCCGCCAACGAATCGATGATCGAGGCGATCACCGAGGTCCTGGTGCAGTTCAAGATCGACGCGGCGGTCACCGGCTTCGTGCGCGGTCCGACGGTCACCCGCTATGAGGTCGAACTCGGGCCAGGTGTGAAGGTCGAGAAGATCACCGCGCTGGCCCGCAATATCGCCTACGCCGTCGCGACGGAGAACGTCCGGCTGCTCGCACCGATCCCGGGCAAGTCCGCTGTCGGCATCGAGGTGCCCAACGCCGACCGCGAGTTGGTCCGGCTGGCCGACGTGCTCAAGTCGCCCTCCACTCGCACCGACCACCATCCCCTGGTGATCGGCCTCGGCAAGAACATCGAGGGCGAGTTCGTCTCCGCCAATCTGGCGAAGATGCCGCATCTGCTGGTCGCGGGCTCCACTGGTTCGGGTAAGTCGAGCTTCGTGAACTCGATGCTGGTGTCGCTGCTGCAGCGTGCGACGCCGGACGAGGTCCGGATGATCCTGATCGATCCGAAAATGGTGGAACTGACGCCTTACGAGGGCATTCCGCACCTGATCACGCCCATCATCACGCAGCCGAAGAAGGCCGCGGCCGCGCTGGCCTGGCTGGTCGAGGAGATGGAGCAGCGCTATCAGGATATGCAGGCCAACAAGGTGCGCCACATCGACGACTTCAACAAGAAGGTGAAGTCGGGTGCGATCACGGCGCCGCTGGGCAGCGAGCGGGTATACCGGCCCTACCCGTACATCCTCGCCATCGTCGACGAGCTGGCCGACCTGATGATGACCGCACCGCGCGATGTGGAAGACGCGATCGTCCGCATCACGCAGAAGGCGCGTGCGGCAGGCATTCATCTCGTGCTGGCCACGCAGCGTCCGTCGGTGGACGTGGTGACCGGTCTGATCAAGACCAACGTTCCCTCCAGGCTGGCGTTCGCGACCTCGTCGCTGACCGACTCGCGGGTCATCCTCGACCAGCCCGGCGCCGAGAAGCTGATCGGCATGGGTGACGGGTTGTTCCTGCCGATGGGCGCGGGCAAGCCGACTCGTCTGCAGGGTGCGTTCATCAGCGACGAGGAGATCCACGGCGTCGTCGACTTCGCCAAGAACCAGGCCGAACCCGAATACCAAGAGGGCGTGACCGCGGCCAAACCGGGCGAGAAGAAGGACGTCGACCCCGATATCGGCGACGACCTGGACGTCTTCCTGCAGGCGGTGGAACTGGTGGTCACCTCCCAGTTCGGGTCCACCTCCATGCTGCAGCGCAAGTTGCGGGTCGGTTTCGCCAAGGCGGGGCGGCTGATGGATCTCATGGAGACCAGGGGCGTGGTCGGCCCGAGCGAGGGCTCCAAGGCACGTGACGTGCTCGTTAAACCCGATGAGCTGGAAGGGTTGCTGTGGTCGATCCGCGGCGGCGGCGAGAGCGGCGATCCGTCCCAGCCACAGGAGTGATCATGATGGTTCCCTCGGCGAGATTCGAACTCGCATCTCCCGGAATCTAGGTCCGGCGCCTCTACCTATTGGGCTACGAGGGATCGGTGGGTGGTGCGGACCACCCGGTCCGGCACGGACGGAGGGACTCGAACCCCCGGCCAACGGTTTTGGAGACCGTTGCTCTACCAACTGAGCTACGTCCGTCTGCACGAAAAAGGGGCCGCCCTTCGGCTATTCGCCGGGGTGGCCCCTTTCCGCACGGGTCCTTGCGAAAGACACGTTCAGGGGCCGCTCCGCACGCTCATCCGCCAAGCCAGGGCGGACGAGGCAGATAGCACAGCGCGGGCGTGCGACAGCCGGACAGTGTGGGGCGATAACTGTCGCCGCACCGCTCCGGTCATCGCCTTCGTCCTTCCGTGATCTTCGCCGGTGTCGAAAGTAACACCCGATTCCGATGTTGTGAACCGCTTTTCGCGGCCGCCCCGCCGCGGTTCAGTTCGTGCGTGACGCAAAGGTATCGCTCGGCGGTAGCCGCTCCGGGCGTTCGGTCAGGCGCCATTCGCCGTGGGCCAGCGCATTTCACCGCCGCTGTGGTGCTCGATCGGCGCGGTGATGGTCGGGGCCGGCGTCCGCCGGTGTTGTCGAGACCTCGCTGAGACGATGGTTCGAGCAGCACTACGTCGCCGAGGAAGTCCGGGTCGGCCCGTCCACCGTGTGGCGGTATGCGGCAATGCGCCAAGGGGCGTCCGGTTCTGGGGCGGTAGGCGCTGGTCACGGCCGACGGCTACCGCGCCGCCGATCGAGGGAGCGCATGTGGAAGTATGGTCGGCAACTAATCCGCTACCAGTTATTACGGACAAATCGGGCATTATGGACGCCATGACCTTCGCTTCCGATCGGCACATCGCATGCAGGTAACCGCACTCGAATGGTTGATCACCATCGCGGTGATACTCGGATTGTTCGTCTTCGACTTCTATGCGCACGTCCGCACCCCGCACGAGCCGACGTTCCGGGAATCCGGATTCTGGTCCGCGGTCTACATCGGGCTGGCGCTGGCCTTCGGCGGCCTGGTTGCCTGGAAGTGGGGCTCGACCTACGCCGGGGAGTACTACGCAGGCTTCGTCACCGAGAAGGCGCTCTCGGTGGACAACCTGTTCGTCTTCCTGATCATCATGTCCACCTTCGCGGTGCCGCGGATCTACCAGCAGAAGGTGCTGCTGATCGGCATCGTGATCGCCCTGGTGATGCGTGGGCTGTTCATCGGCGTCGGCGCCGCCGCGATCAGCGCGTTCAGCTGGGTGTTCTACCTGTTCGGCTTGTTCCTCATCTACACCGCGGTCAAGCTGATGCGGGAGAGCGGCCACGAGGTCGAGGTCGAGGAGAAGCGCGACAGCCGCATCGTCGCGCTGACCAAGCGGATCCTGCCCACCACCGACGAGTACGACGGCGACAAGCTGGTGACCAGGATCGACGGACGTCGCGTGGTCACGCCGCTGCTGCTGGCGCTGCTGGCCATCGGTTTCGCCGACCTGCTGTTCGCCCTGGACTCCATCCCGGCCATCTACGGTCTGACCGAGCAGCCCTACCTCGTGTTCACCGCGAACGCCTTCGCGCTGATGGGCTTGCGGCAGCTGTACTTCCTGATCGGCGGGCTGCTCGACCGGCTGGTCTACCTGTCCTACGGCTTGGCCGCCATCCTCGCGTTCATCGGCGTGAAGCTGGTGCTGCACGCCCTGCACGAGAACACCTTGCCGTTCGTCAACGGCGGCGAGCACGTCGCGGTCCCGGAGATCTCCACGCCGGTCTCGCTGAGCGTCATCCTGACCATCCTGGTCGTCGCCACGATCGCGAGCCTGATCCGGACGCGCACCCGGGTCGGCCGCTAGCGGCTCAGGACGTGAAGGCGCCGAACACGGGGGCCCACTCGACCGCACGGACGTCGTCGATCAGGCCCGCCGTGGCGAACGGATCCTGCGTGAGCAGGTCCTTCAGCGCACCCGCGTCCTCCGACCGGAAGATCAGCAGCGCGCCGGACCCGTCCGGGTACGGACCGCTGCTGAGCAGGGTGCCGGCCTCGAGCAGGCCGGCCAGCCACGCGCGGTGGTCGGGACGGTGGATGTCGCGGCCGGCCGCGGTGGACTCGGAGTAGACGTAGTGAACGGCGAAGATCGGCACGGGTATCGCTTCCTGAGAGACGGGATCAGAGCGTCAGCAGCATTCGAGTATTGCCGAGGGTGTTCGGCTTCACATAGCTGAGATCGAGGAACTCGGCGACACCGGTGTCATAGGAGCGGCACATCTCCGCGTACACCTCGGCGGTGACCGGTGTGCCGTCGATCTCGACGAAGCCGTGCCTGCCGAAGAACTCCACCTCGAAGGTCAGCACGAACAGGCGCTGCAGCTCGAGTTCGTGGGCCACCGCGATCAGCCGCCGCACGATGAGCTTGCCCACGCCGGAGCCCTTGACGTCGGGATGCACCGCGACGGTGCGCACCTCGCCGAGATCGGCCCACAGCACGTGCAGCGCGCCGCAGCCGACGATGCGGCCGTCCAGTTCGGCGACCCAGAACTCCTGCACCGCCTCGTAGAGCGTGACCAGGTTCTTCTCCAGCAGGATGCGACCGGTGTACACGTCGACGAGGCGCTTGATCTCGGGCACGTCGGAGGTGCGGGCGCGTCGGACGACCGGGATGGAGGTCTGGGCGGCGGAAGCCGCGCCCGGGTGCGCGTCGCTGGTCGAACCACCTAGTGGTCCCCGAGAGGTCATGGGGTGCACAGTAGTCGGCCCGGTTACCGATAGTCTGAACCTGTGCCGCAGATCCAGTCGCTCCGCTCACCGCATCGCGCCGGGCAGTGCGGTGGGATGACGAGGCGGCTGAGGAGAGGCACGGCGTGAGCGTGCAACCTGACGAGACGGACCGCCCCTGGGGGGCGCCCGCGCCGGTCCGACCCGGTTTCGCGACAGCCCCGGCCGAGACCAGGGCGCCGCTGCTGAACATCGCGAACGCGCTCACCATGCTGCGCATGGCGCTCGTGCCGCTGTTCGTCGTGGCGCTGTTCGTCGGGGACGGTCACCAGACCGGCTGGCGGATCACCGCCGCCGCGCTGTTCGGCCTGGCCGCGATCACCGATCGGTTCGACGGGCAACTGGCGCGCAAATACGGACTGGTGACGGATTTCGGCAAGCTCGCCGACCCCATCGCGGACAAGGCGCTCATCGGGTCCGCGGTGATCGGGCTGTCGCTGCTCGGCGACCTGGCGTGGTGGATCACGATCGTCATCTGCGGTCGCGAGATCGGCGTGACGCTGCTGCGGCTGGTGGTGGTGCGGCGCGGCGTGATTCCCGCCGGACGCGGCGGCAAGCTCAAGACCCTGGTCCAGTCGCTGGCGATCGCCCTGTTGCTGCTGCCGTTGTCGGGCTGGTCAGCCGAGCTCGGAATGGGGCTGATGTACCTGGCCGTCGCGCTGACCGTGATCACCGGGCTGGACTATGTCGGCCAGGCCGCCAGGGTGTGGTTCGCGGGCGGATCGGGCCGGACGCGCGGCGCATGACCGATCCGCTCCTCGCTCAGGTACCCGCCGCCGAACTCGTGCGGGCGCTGGTGACGATGCGGCAAACCGTAGCGACCGCCGAGTCACTGACCGCTGGACTCCTCGCCGCCACCATCGCCGGGGTTCCCGGCGCCAGCGCCGTCCTGCGTGGCGGGTTGGTGGTGTACGCGACGGACCTCAAACACAGTCTCGCGGGCGTCGACGCGGACGTACTCGCGACGGAGGGCCCGGTGGCGGCGAGCACCGCCGAGCAACTAGCCGTCGGCGCCCGCACGAAATGCGTCGCGGACTGGGGTGTGGGGCTGACCGGCGTCGCGGGCCCCGATTCGCAGGACGGTCACCCGGTGGGCACCGTCTTCCTAGGGGTCGCGGGTCCAGGGCATTCCGAAGTGGTGCGGTTGAAACTCCCCGGCGACCGGTGGACGATCAGAATCGGCGCAACACGCACGGCGGTGTCGGAATTGCTGCGCTGTGTGCGGGAGCCGGGCTCGGTCGGCCGCGCCGGGCGGATCGATTGAACGTGCCCGGGCGGGAACCAACCGGACCTGCTCCGACGTTGTGCGAGAAAGAACGGCATGCGTGGGGTCACGAATCGCGTCGGCCCGGCGACCGGGAACGAAGGAGAACGAGATGACGCTGCTGCGAGAGGCGATCGGAGACAGTCTGCGGCGTGCGCGTCTCGCCCAGAATCGGACCCTGCGCGAAGTGTCCACGTCGGCTCGGGTGAGCCTGGGCTATCTCTCCGAGGTCGAGAGGGGTCGCAAGGAGGCATCGAGTGAACTGCTCGCTGCCATCTGCGAGGCGCTGGACGTGCCGCTGTCACGCGTGCTGTGGGATGTGAGCACGATCATGGCCGGCGCCGATGGACTGCCGGCCGCGTCGTCCGCGGACGAGGCCGCTGCCGCGCCCGCCGCGGCCGAGCCGGAAGAGAGCGCCGCCGAGCCCGCGGCGAGCGCCGAGCCCGCGCTGGCTCCCGCCTCCGCCTCCATGTCGGCGGCCGTGGCCTCCCCGCGGCCGCTGCCGCTGGCCGAAGACACCAGGATCGTCATTCCAGCGCCGAGATCGGACATGCTGGTCCTGGTGAAGGGCATGTGACGCGGAACGAGATGTGGCGGTCGCGGCAACGCTGCGGGCCGACGTGAAAAGCGGATAGATTCTCCGTAATGCGTCGTTCGGGCCGGGTTCGCCCGGCCCGGGTGTCACATGGTGGAGGATAGGCAGATATCGAGTGCGTGACGGTCGCGCACTGGAGTCGCGCCTTGGCGCGGCATGTCAGATGGAGGCGGGATCAATCGATGGCTAATCCGTTCGTCAAGGCCTGGAAGTACCTGATGGCCCTCTTCGACGCCAAGATCGAGGAGCACGCGGATCCGAAGGTCCAGATTCAGCAGGCTATCGAGGAAGCCCAGCGCCAGCACCAGGCCCTTTCGCAGCAGGCCGCGTCGGTCATCGGCAATCAGCGCCAGCTGGAGATGAAGCTGAACCGGCAGCTGGACGAGGTCGAGAAGCTCAACGCCAACGCACGCCAGGCCGTGCTGCTGGCCGATCAGGCCAACGCGGCGGGCGACACCGAGAAGGCGATCCAATACACGAACGCGGCCGAAGCGTTCGCCGCGCAGCTGGTCACCGCCGAGCAGTCCGTCGAGGACCTGAAGGTCCTGCACGATCAGTCGCTGCAGGCCGCCGCCCAGGCCAAGAAGGCGGTGGAGCAGAACGCGATGCTGCTGCAGCAGAAGGTCGCCGAGCGCACCAAACTGCTCAGCCAACTGGAACAGGCCAAGATGCAGGAGCAGGTCTCCGCGTCGCTGCAGCAGATGGATTCGACGCTGTCGGCGCCGGGCAGCACGCCGAGCCTGGACGCGGTGCGCGAGAAGATCGAACGCCGCTACGCCACCGCGCTCGGCTCCGCCGAACTCGCCCAGAACACGGTGCAGGGCCGCATGCTCGAGGTGCAGCAGGCCAGCATCCAGATGGCCGGGCACAGCAAGCTCGAGCAGATTCGCGCGTCCATGCGCGGCGAGCAGTTGCCCGCCGGTGGCGGCCAGGCGGCCATCGACCAGGCGCAGCCGAATGCGGCGCAGCCGCAGATGAACAAGGGGCAGGCCGCGCAGCAGTAGCCCGCGGCCGGACATTCGGCGAGGATGTGTCGGTGGGGGCTGCTTCACTGAAGGACATGGCGCGGGTACACGACCGGCCGGCCGTCGGCCGGGTCGGGTCCGGGCCTGTCCGATGCGCGCGACCGGTGGGAGAGATGGCATGAGCGGTCAGGCCTGGAAGCGGCAGCGGAGCGTGACCACGGAAGGCCCCGCTCATGCCGGAACGGGATACAGCATGAGCGGCAGTGCATTTCGCGAGCCGCGGCGCGAAACACGGCGCCCGCGTTCGTCCGCGATGATCCGGGCGCAGGCCGCGCTCGCGCCGCAGCCGGGCAGCCTGCCGGACAGCATTCGCGAGGTCGGCGAGAACGCACTGGTCGCGGTGCGGCGCTGGGCCGATCCGCGAGAGCGCGAGTTGCGCCGCCGCCGCAGGGCCCGCAGGCGCAGTTTCCAGCTCGGCACCGTCTCCGGCCTCACCACGGCGGGAACCGTTGGGCTCGTGGTCATTTCGGCGCCGGTCTGGGCCGTGGTAGTGGTCGGCGGCGGCGCGGTCGCGCTGGTGACCGGCGCCGCGCTGAGCACCCGCCGCTACCTGCGTCTGCGCGGTGCGCCGCTGCCGCACGCGGCGTTCATCCCGCGCAAGCAGCCGCCGCTGTGGTCGAATGCCCGGCCGCCGATCGTGCGACTGGTGCGGGCGGAGAAGGCATTGCACGAACTCGGCGCGCAGATCGGCCGCTCGAAGCGACTGCCGCAGGAGGAGTTGGCCGACATGCTGGAGACGGCCGCATCGGGTGCGGCGGCGTTGCACGCGCTCGCTGCCGACATCACGGCGATGGAGCAGGGGCTCGCCGCGGTCGGGCAGTCGAATTCGCCTGCGGCCGTGGTACTCACCGAGAACCTGCGGCTCACCCTGGGCAGGCTCGATACCGGGGTGGCGGAGTACGAAGAGGTTGTCGCCGCCGCGGGCCGGATTCTCGCGATCCCGGACAACACCGTGGTGCGGCACAACTTCGACACGATCGTCGCGGATCTCCGGCATGCCTCCGATCGGCTGGACGGATGGGCTCAGGCCCTTACCGAGGTCGCCGACCGATCGGTGCCCGCGTCGCCGCAACCACCGATCTGATCGATCCAGCTCAGCGCGTCCGGTCTCGGCCGCGCAGCTCTTCGGCTCTGGCGCGGAACGCCGCACCCACCAGTTCGCGGCTCTCGGCCATGAGGTCGAGCACCTCCCAGGATGCTTTGCGTGCGGCGGAGCCGACGATTCCCGCAATCGCCGAACCGTGCCGCCGTGCCGCCGCCGCGAGTTCTTGGGCCAGCTCGTTCGTGTGTTCCATCAGGTCCCGACCGTCACAGGAGATTCAGTGCATGACTGTGTGCTGGATAGGGTATCTGCATCGTTGAATGTTCCCTTCCTTCGCGCCGTTCGAGGCCAGTGTGCAGTAGAGATCAGAGTACATCCGTGCACTGAGTTGGGGTATCGGCCGGGCGGTCGGCATGCCGGAGGCGTCTGGCCAGCGGAATTGCGCGCGTCGGCAAGGGAATTGACCAGCTCGGGCATGCTGCCTCGAACAATCGGTAGGCTTCGGCGATGCGGCTTCTCCCGACTCGCGGACGCGACGGTGGGCATGTCGCCGGTATCGCGTACGGCTTTGATCGCTGGTTGGTCGAGCACAGCGCGCGCGTCCGGCCGACGCCCGCGGACCGGGTGCTGAAAGGGTTGAGCGGCGCGGCCGACAAGAACCGCCTGTGGATCGCGCTCGGCGCGGTCCTGTTCGTCGCCGGGGACCGCTCGACTCGGCGGGGCGCGGTGCGTGGTCTGCTCGCGTTGGGAATCGCCAGCGGTGTGGCCAACGGCATCGCCAAGCCGCTGTTCCCGCGTCGCCGTCCTCCTGACGAATCCGTTCCGTTCGTGCGCAGGCTGGTCGCTCCGCCGGTGTCGTCGTCGTTCCCGTCGGGGCATTCGGCCTCGGCCGCCGCGTTCACGGCGGGGCTGGCGCTGGAATCACCTGCGGCGGGCGCTGTGGTGGCCCCGATCGCCGCCGCGGTCGGCTATTCGCGGGTGCACATCGGCGTGCACTGGCCATCCGACGTAGTGGCGGGTGCGTTGTTCGGTGCCGCGGTCGCGCTGGTCACCCGGCGGTGGTGGGCTGTTCGTGACGACGAACCCGCCACAGTCGGCCCGGCCGAACACATCGACGCTCTACCGCGCGGCGCCGGATTGCTGCTGATCGGCAACCCGCAGGCGGGCGCGGGCGACGACGCGCTCGCCGTCCTGCGCGAGCGACTGCCCGCCGCCGCGGTGCTCGCGATCGGCGGCGCCGACGACCTCGAAGCACGGATCGAGGATCTGGTACGACGCGGCGACATCGTCGCGCTCGGCGCGGTCGGCGGCGACGGAACGGTATCCACTGTCGCGGCGTACGCGGTGCGCCATCGGTTGCCGCTCGCGGTTTTCGCGGGCGGCACACTGAACCATTTCGCCAGGGACGCCGGGGTGGAGGATCCCGAGGTGACCTTCGCCGCGCTGGAAGCGGGCGAGGCGGTCCGCGTCGACGTGGCGGAGGTGCGTTTCGACAACGCCGACGAGCGGATCTTCGTCAACACCGCCAGCCTCGGCGGGTATCCCGATTTCGTCCGCATCCGGGAGCGTTGGGAGCGCCGCATCGGCAAGTGGCCCGCCGCGGGAATCGCCATGGTGCGCGTGCTGTTCCGCGCCCGGCCGCTGCACATCGCCGTGGACGGCACCAGCGCCGCGCTGTGGATGCTCTTCGTCGGAAACGGCGCCTACCGACCAGCCGATCAGATCCCGATGTCGCGCCCGCAATTGCGCGGCGGCGCCCTCGACCTTCGCTACCTCCGGGCGGATGTCCCGCTGTCGCGGCTGCGGCTGATCTCGGCGACGTTCACCGGCACGCTCGGGCGCTCCGCCACTTATGTGCATCGGCGGGTTTCCCGGCTCGACGTCCGGGTAGCCGAGGAACCGGTCTCGGTGGCGACCGACGGGGAAGTCGACCATCGGGGCAAGGATTTCCGGTTCACGAGCAGGCCCGCGGGGTTGCTCCTGGTCAAGGGCGAACGCAGTGCGATCGCTGGGGGTGCAGCGGGCGGCGCGGCCAGGTCGCGCTAGGTAGCGCAAAGATTGCTATGCGGTTGGTACCGCTGCGGGTGTTTGATCGAATTCACCAGTTGATCCGGTTTGATTAGCCGGAACCAGGGTAGTAGCCAATCTGTAGCTGATCGACCCGACCCGGTGCGGGGGCCGGGACCATGCACTACTGGGCAGGAGCACGTCATGCTCGATGTTTCCCACCGTCAATCGCTGCTCGACGAGGATACCCAGCGGCTGGACATCAGCCGCTATCTGGCGTGTGAATCCGCCGATGACCCGGTGCGACAGGCGCGCAGGACTCAGCGCGTCGCCGCCGGACTCGACGTGACCGACCGATCCACAAGCGACTGAACCCCTTTCTCGGTACGCGCGGTGTACGGCCGCGTTCTGTCGGGCTGCGCATCGCACCGAACGAACTGCGGAGGAACCCATGACCGAAATGCTGGAAATGCTCATCGGCAGCTCTGTGTACGACCCCGGCGGCGCCAAGATCGGCAAGGTCAAACGGGTCTACGTCGACAACAACTCCGGCTCGCCCACCTGGGTCGCGGTATCCACCGGGCTGTTCAGCGCCGACGCCTTGGTTCCGCTGGCCGGAGCCGAGCACCGCGCCGACTCCGGCATCTTGCAGGTGCAGGTCGAGAAGGACGCGGTGAAAACCGCGCCCCAGTTGGACCACAACGGGCAGATCAGCCCGCAGGCCGAGCAGGAACTGTTCGACCACTATCAGATCGACCCGGATCAGGCCGCCTGGGACGTCTACGGCAGGCAGCCGCTTCCGGACCAGCCGCCACGTGCCGATGCCGGGATGGTGCGCTCGGAGGAGCGCTGCGATACCGGCGCGGAGCACGAGGATCTCGGCATGGCGCGGATGCGCACGTACCTGGAGAGCGAAGAGGAGACGCTCCGCATGCCTGCGAGCGGCGACGGGATGCGGATTCGGCGTGAACCGATGACCGACCCGTACGCTGTCGACTCGGCCGATCTCGGTACCAAGGAGCCAGAGGCCGTCCCGCATGAAGAGCGGCTCACCGACGAGATGTACAACCCCGAGGACCGAATGCGCTGACCGGCGCACGAAACGGCCGCGCCAGGGTGTCACCCGGGCGCGGCTGATTCGCGCGTGGCCTCCCGTGCCCGCCCACAGCGGCGCCACGGCATGGCGTGTGACCGGTCGACGGCGCGCAGGCTGATGCTGTGCGCGGCGCGGGTGGGGGTGAACCCTGATTTACACCCCGATATCCCGTCTCACCTGCTGATTCCCGCCCGGTCAGGTGTCATGCTCGAAGCGTAAACGGACTTCTGGGAGGCATCACATGTTGTGGAAGATCATCGGCGTCGTCGCGGTCGTCTGGATCGCGCTGGCCGTCATCGGTGCGCTGATCAAAGGGCTGTTCCCGATTCTCGTGATCAGCGCGATCGTGTTCGGGTTGTACCTGCTGTACAAGGCGGTATCGGGCTCGGACAAGTCGACGGTGAGCAAGCTGTAGCGACAGCGGAGGTCCGTGCGGCGTCCGGTCGGGGGCGTCGCACGGCCGGTCACCGGGACGGCAGTGCTTGAATGTCTCTCGTGGATCAGGTTCCGGAAGACTGGCGGCGCGGCTTGGTGATCGTCGCGCATCCTGACGATATCGAATACGGTGCTGCCGCTGCGGTCGCACGCTGGACCGGGCAGGGCAAGGACATTCGCTATGTGCTGGTGACCAGCGGAGAGGCCGGTATCGCCGGTCTGCAGCCTGCGGTCGCCGGACCCCTCCGCGAGGCGGAAGAGGTCGCAGGGGCCGAGGTGGTGGGCGTGCGGGAGGTGGAATTCCTCGGCTACCCGGACGGTCGAGTTCAGGAGAGTCTGGACCTGCGCCGCGACTTGGCCGCCGCGATCCGCAGGCATCGGCCGGAGATGGTGGTGTTGTTCAATTTCGGCGACACCTGGGCGCCCGGCTACACCAACAGCGCCGATCACCGCGCAGTCGGCCGTGCCGCCTTGGACGCCGTCTCCGATGCGGGCAACGAGTGGATCTTCCCGGACATCGCCGAGTGGAAACCGTGGTCGGCACGGTGGGCGGCGGTCGTGGGACCGGTCGTCACGCACGCCGTGGACGTCAGCGAGACCCTCGCCCAGGCCGCCGCCTCGCTCGCCGAACATCACCGCTACCTCGAGGCCCTGAGCCCCGAGCCGGTCGCCGACCAGGTTCGGGCCGTCGTCGCGCGGGCGACCGGCCCTATCGAGGGCTTCCCCGCCGAACACGCGGTTGGTTTCGAGCTTTTCTATTTCGGCGGCTGATCCGCACTGTGCCGTCTTCCGGCGTCGACGTGGTGACAGCACGAGGCATGGATTCGTCGCGACTCCGGACGCGCCCCGAGATAGGTGCCATCCGCCCCGGTAGCCGTGTGGCAGGCTAGGCGAATGCGAGTAGCCGTCGTCGCAGGACCCGATCCCGGGCATGCGTTTCCCGCTATCGCGTTGTGCTTGCGGTTTCTGGCCGCCGGTGACGAGCCCGTGCTGTTCACCGGTCCGCGCTGGTTCGAGGCGGCGCTCGCGGCCGGGATCGGCGTGCGTCGGCTCAAGGGTCTGGCGCCGCGGCCGGTGGACGACGACACCGACGCGGGGCAGCGCATTCACGAGCGGGCCGCGCATGTCTCCACCGAGATCCTGCCGGACTTGAGCGCGATGCTGCCCGAGCTGGTCGTCTCCGATGTGCTGACCGCGGGCGGCGGGATGGCCGCGGAACGACTCGGCGTGCCGTGGGTGGAACTGTCCCCGCATCCGCTGTACCTGCCGTCGAAGGCGTTGCCGCCCATCGGGAGTGGCCTCGCTCCTGGTGCGGGCGTGTATGGGCGGATGCGGGACGGTCTGCTGCGCGGCATGACCGCCCGCGCTGTTCGCCACGGCCACCGTCAGCGGGAGCGGGCGCGCGAGAGCGTCGGACTGCCCGCCGCCGACCCCGGCCCCGCCGCCCGTCTGATCGCCACTTTGCCCGCGCTCGAGGTACCGCGCCCCGACTGGCCGGAAGCGGCTCACGTCGTCGGTCCGCTGCTGTGGGAGCCGACCGATGCGATCCTCGAACTTCCGCCCGGCGACGGGCCGCTGGTCATGGTCGCCCCCTCCACCGCGCACACCGGCGTCGCGGGCATGGTCGAGACGGTTCTCGAGGCACTGGAGGGCGCCGGTGTCCGCGTGGCGATCTCGATGCTGGACACGCCACCCACCGATCTTCCCCCGTGGGCGACAGCGGGGCTGGGCCGCCAAGACGAACTCCTGACCCACGCCTCCGTCGTGGTGGGCGGCGGCGGGCACGGCCTGCTCGCGAAGTCCCTGTCGGCGGGCGTCCCGATCGTCACCGTTCCCGGCGGCGGCGATCAGTGGGAGCTGGCCAATCGCGCTGCCCGCCAAGGTAGTTCGATCGTCGTCCGCCCGTTGTCGCCCGGGGCCCTTCGTGCCGCGGTCGAGGAGATCCTCGCCGGCCCCGGCTACACCGAGGCCGCCGAAGCGGCTGCCGCGCCCGCCTCGCTCCCAGACCCCATCGCCCTCTGCCACCGGATTATGCAACCCGTCCATCCCTGAACGGCGAGCGTGCCACTGAGCTGGGCACGCGTGGGAGGCGAGTAAGTTCGGAACGGTGCGGTTGACCGAGTTCCAGGAACTGTTGCACACCGAGTTCGGTGTGGCCCGGGGCGACGCCCTGGTGAACGACCATGTGATTCCCGCCTTGGGCGGACGCACGGGATCCGCCGCCATCGAGGCCGGGATCGATCCCCGTGATGTGTGGCGCGCGCTGTGCGCGGAGTTCGACGTCCCCAAGGCGCGCTGGTGAACGCCCCCGACCGGGTCGAGCACGACGAGCCGCTCTACCGGTTCGACGAGCGGCAGCGGATGATCCCGCACGACCCGCAGCGCCTCGCCGCCCGGGTCGCGCAGGCCCGCCCCGTCGATTTCACCGAATTCCGGCAGACCGGCATCGAACTGATGCTGCTCGGTCGCTACGACGAGGCGCTGGATCACCTCGATCGTGCGCTGGAACTGGTGGACACCGAGCAACGCAGGATCACCGTGTGGATCAACCTCGGCGATGTCTACCGCTACCGCGGTGACGCGGGCACGGCCGAGATGCTCTATCGCCGCGCCGTCGAGCACGCGCGCACGGCCGCGCCGGACGTGCTCTCGTTCGCCCTCCAGCATCTGGGCAAGGCGCTCGCCGAGCGGAATCAGCTGCCGGAGGCACACGCGATGCTGACCGAGGCGATGCGGCTGCGCCTCGTCGAAGGTGAACCCGAGGAGATCGAATCCACCCGCGCCGCCCTGGACATCCTGGGTGAGCTGCCGATTCCGTTGCCGCCCATGGTCGCCGCACTACTCGGCGAGTTGTCGGCCTGGTCGGATGAGCACGAAGGCATGAGCGGTGATGTCGTGCTCGTGAACGGCGCCTATTGGCTCAAACGCGGACCGAAGGCGGTCGCCGAGTACGAACGCCTGAACTGGTTGCGCGGTCGCGGGATTCACTTGCCGGAAGTGGCGGCCTTCGAGGACGACGTGCTGTTGCTCGCCGACGCGGCTGCGCCGAGCCTGGCCGCCCGAGCGGGCTCCGGCGCCGGGTATCCGACCTCGATCGGCACCGCCATGGGCTCGGTGTTGCGTCGGCTGCACAGCATTCCGGTCGCCGAGTGCCCGTTCGACGGACGGCTCGACGTGGTGCTAGCGCAGGCGCGCCGCAATGTGGTCGAAGACCTGGTGGATCCGGACGACTTCGACGACGACAACCGCGGATCGACGCCGACGGAGATCCTCGCACGGCTGCTGGCGCGGCGGCCGGACCGAGAGGATCTGGTGGTCACGCACGGTGATTTCACCCCGTCGAACGTGCTGGAGGGCGAGATCCTGCTCGACCTGGGCGCACTCGGCATCGCCGACCGCTACCGTGATCTGGCGCTGGCCGTTCGTGATCTGCGCGAGGACTTCGGCGAGTCCGAGGTGACCGCCTTCTGCACCTCCTACGGGCTGGCCGAACCGGACGTGAGCCGCCTCGAGTACTACCGATTGCTCGACGAATTGTTCTGAGCCGCAAGCCTTCCGCGCCTCACGCCTTCCGCGCGTAGTGCCGGGCCGCTTTGGTGCGGTTGCCGCAAGTCGCCATCGAGTGCCAGCGCCGGGTTCCGTTCTTCGAGGTGTCGTAGAAGAACAGCACGCAGTCCGGGTGCGCGCACTGACGGATCCGGTCGGGCGCGGCGCGCAGCAGGTCGAGCAGGTTGTCGGCGGCCAGCCAGCCGGGCAGCCAGGGCTTCTCGGTAACCTCCACCACCTCGGCGGGCCCGGACTCGGTGAGCGCGCGCCGGATCCGGCCGTGCGCGAGCACCTCATTGAGCGCGTCATGGGCGGCGTGCACGACAACGTCGTAGACGGCCGCGCGGGCGGCCAGCACCGCGGCCAGTGTGGCCGCGTCGGCGCTCGCGCGATCGGCGAGGCCCGCCGACGCCAGCCAGATGCGCAGACCGGCCACGTCGGTGAGCAGATCCTGCGGCCCGTGCTCGATCCACCGCGTGTTCAGCAGATCGAGCGCCAGGGGTTCACCGAGGTGGGGGCGTGGATCGGGCATACCCGAGGGTATCGAGTCCGCGTCGCTGGGCACGGCGACCACCTCCTGTCTAACTAGTAAAATCAGCTTCAGTGGTTGACGTGGTTGTCGCGTTGTCGGTATGTTCTAACCAGTAAACGCATATAGACAGGTTAAACCTTCCCGAGGAGGAACACCATGAACGCTGTCGCCGCACCCCAGCTCGCCACCGGGCACATCGGACTGAACGTCTCCGATCTGGATCGCTCGGTGGACTTCTATCGCCGCGCCCTGGGTTTCGAACAGCTCGCCGCGAGTACCGACAGCGAACGCCGCTGGGCCTTCCTCGGCGCGGACGGCAAGCTCGTCGTCACGCTGTGGGAGCAGAGCGACGGCACATTCTCGACCGAGACGCCTGGGCTGCACCATCTCTCGTTCCAGGTCGACAGCATCGACCAAGTGCGTGACGTCGAGCGGGTGCTGCGCGAATTGTCGGTCACCTTCGCCCACGACGGGGTGGTGGCGCACGGCGAGGGCATCGCCTCCGGTGGGATCTTCTTCACCGACCCGGACGGGATCCGGCTCGAGGTCTACGCGCCCAGCGGAGCCGAATCCGCGCCTGCCCCCAGCGGTGCTGCCCCGACCTGCGGGTTCTTCTGATCGCTCGCCCAGGAAGCGACAGGAGAAGCGTGATGGAGCCGTTCCATGCCGGGGAGGTCGCCGTCCAGCGCCGGATGGGCCAGGCGCACATCGCCGAGCGGGTCGGCCGCATGATCCGCCCCGAGATCCCCGCGGCCGCCGCCGACTTCCTGGCCGAACAGCGGATGGTGGTGCTCGCCGCCGCCGACGCGACCGGCCGTCTGTGGGCGAGCGAGCTGGTCGGGCCGCCGGGATTCGTGCACGCGCTCGACGACCGGACGATCGTGGTCGGCGCCAGGCCCGCCGCGGCCGATCCGCTGTACGAGACGCTGACGCGGCATGCCCGCGTCGGCATGATCGCCCTGCAACCGCAGCGACGCAGGCGGATGCGGGTCAATGGCAGAGCGACGCCGGAGGGCGCGGGGCTGCGCCTCGTCACCGATCAGGTGTACTCGAACTGCCCGAAGTACATCTCCCGCCGGAATATCGAGAGCTATACGCCGGAAGCCGGGGCCCCGGCGGCCCGGCGCAGCGGCGAACTCGACCCGGGCCAGCAGGCCGCGGTCGCGGCGGCCGACACGTTCTTCGTCGCGACGGCCGACGCGGACGGCAACGCGGACGCCTCCCATCGCGGCGGGAATCCCGGCTTCCTGCAGGTGCTTTCGCCCACGCGGCTGCGCTGGCCGGACTATCGGGGCAATTCCATGTTCATGACCCTCGGCAATATCGAGGTGAATCCCCCGTGCGGAATTCTGATCCCGGATTGGCCCACCGGGGCGACCCTCCAGCTGACCGGAACCGCCGAACTGATCTGGGCGCCGGAGACTTTCGCGACCGGCGCGCAGTGCTCCCTCGACTTCACCATCGAGGAAGTGGTCGAGCGGCGTCAGGGAGCGCTGCGCTGGGGCGCCGCCGAACTCTCGCCCGTCAATCCGTGAACCCCATCTATCAGGAAGGGAGTTGTCTCATGCGACCTCCACTACCCCCATTCGACGCGGCATCCGCCGAGCTCGAGGTGCGGGCCGCCGAAGACGCCTGGAATACCCGCGATCCCGAGCGCGTCGCCGCCGCGTACACCGAGGACTCGACCTGGCGCAACCGCGACGAGTTCTTCACCGGCCGCGACGCCATCGTCGAGTTCTTGACCAGGAAGTGGTCTGTCGAGAACGGGTACGCACTGCGCAAGGATCTGTGGGCATTCGAAGGAGACCGCATCGCCGTGCGCTTCCAATACGAATGGCACGACGACTCGGGCCAGTGGTGGCGCAGCTACGGCAACGAGCAGTGGGAGTTCGCACCGGACGGCCTGATGTCCCGGCGGGAGGCCAGCATCAACGATGTCCGGATCGGGGAGTCCGACCGGCGCATCTTCGGGCCGCGCGATCCGGGCGACGAGTCGGTGCAGCCGCAGCGATAGGGGCGCCGGACGTCACCGTCGCAGGGCGGCGCGGCGGTGACGACGCTGGTGCGGTGATCGCGCGGCGTCAGCCGAGGGCGGTGCGGACGGTGCGGGGTGTCGCCGGGCGCGTCGCTTGACTCGAACACCTGTTCGTCTAGTGTTGTCGTCAGAACTTGTCGGTGCCGGGCTCTACTGTAGGCGCCAACCACAGAACGAGACCTACCCGTCGAAAAGGGGATCAGGACATGGCACCACAGGCGTACGACCGGGACAAGGCGCTCGAGCTCGCGCTGGCCCAGGTGGAGAAGAGCTTCGGCAAGGGCGCCGTCATGCGCCTCGGCGAGGAGGCGCGCCAGCCCATCTCGGTGATCCCCACCGGTTCGATCGCGCTCGACGTGGCGCTGGGCATCGGCGGTCTGCCGCGCGGCCGCGTCGTCGAGATCTACGGTCCGGAATCCTCGGGTAAGACCACCGTCGCGCTGCACGCGGTGGCCAACGCGCAGGCCGCGGGCGGTGTGGCGGCGTTCATCGACGCCGAGCACGCGCTCGACCCGGACTACGCCCGCAAGCTCGGCGTCGATACCGACGCGCTGCTGGTTTCCCAGCCCGACACCGGCGAGCAGGCGCTGGAGATCGCCGACATGCTGGTGCGCTCCGGCGCCATCGACATCATCGTCATCGACTCGGTGGCCGCGCTGGTGCCGCGCGCCGAGATCGAGGGCGAGATGGGTGACAGCCACGTCGGCCTGCAGGCTCGCCTGATGAGCCAGGCGCTGCGGAAGATGACCAGCGCGCTGAACAACTCCGGCACCACCGCGATCTTCATCAACCAGCTGCGCGAGAAGATCGGCGTGATGTTCGGCTCGCCGGAGACCACCACCGGCGGTAAGGCGTTGAAGTTCTACGCGTCGGTGCGCCTGGACGTGCGCCGCATCGAGACGCTCAAGGACGGCAGCGACGCGGTGGGCAACCGCACCCGGGTGAAGGTCGTGAAGAACAAGGTCTCGCCGCCGTTCAAGCAGGCCGAGTTCGACATCCTCTACGGGCACGGCATCTCCAAGGAGGGCTCGCTCATCGACATGGGTGTCGAGCAGGGCTTCATCCGCAAGTCCGGCTCCTGGTACACCTACGAGGGCGATCAACTCGGCCAGGGCAAGGAGAACGCCCGCAAGTTCCTGCTGGAGAATGTCGACGTCCGCGACGAGATCGAGAAGAAGATCAAGGAGAAGCTCGGTATCGGCGCCGACGTGACCGCGGAGGGCGCCGCCGAGGTACCGGCCGATTTCTGAGTCGATGAACAGCCGGCGGTCGTCGGGTCGGGGCGCGCGGGCGACATCGTCCTCTGATCCGATCGCGGACATGCGGCGCCAGCTGGCTCGTCTCGGTGTCGATGACGCCGGGACGGCAACAGGTGTGTCGCGTGCGAGCGGGCACGATTCCGTCGTACCGACTGCGGCAGGCCGATCAGCGGGTCCGGTGACCGCCGGATTCCGGTCGGAGGAGCGAGAACCGGGACCAGTCCGGTCGGCCGGTTCGGCCGAGGTGGACACCATGGGAACTCGGTCGAGCGCGCCCGATCCGCAGCGGGTGCGCTCGACCGGGTCCCGGCGAGGACGCCGGAATGCACTCGGGCACAGCGACTTCCAGTCGGCCGACGTCGAACGGGCCGAGAGCCGCTGGATGGATCCGGTGGCGGCCGGACCCGAGTGGGATGCGCCCGAGGCCGAAGCCGGTGCGAGCCGGTCCTCTTCGGAGCGCAACTCACCGGGCGGGACGGTCGAGCAAGCCAAGGAGGCATGTCTTCGCTTGCTCGCCGTCCGCGCCCGCAGCCGTGCCGAACTCGCCCAGCGGCTGGCCGCCAAGGGGTACTCACCCGAGGTGAGCGATCGGGCGCTGGAGCGCCTCACTCACGTGGGCCTTGTCGACGACGCCGCTTTCGCTGAGCAATGGGTGCACTCCCGCCACACTTTCTCCGGCAAAGGAAAGCAGGCGCTCGCTCAGGAACTCCGGCGCAAAGGCGTCCCGCAGCAGGATGTCGTGTCCGCCCTCGCCGCCATCACCGCCGACGACGAGGAATCCCGCGCCGCCGAACTGGTCCGCCGCAAAATGCGTTCGCTGCCGCGAGACCTGGACCACGACAAGGCGATTCGTCGTCTCGTCAGCATGCTCGCCCGCCGCGGCTACGGCCAGTCCACGGCTTACCGCGTGGTCAAGCAGGCACTGGCCGATCACGGCGCAGACAGCGATCTCATCGACCCCGTCGACTGAATCGCGCTGCGGCGAGCCGACTCCGCGGTAATCCGGGCGAGTGCTCGCAGAGATGGTGGGGCGTGTCCAGCCGAAACGATCGTGATCACCGGCGGAAGGCGAGCTGCGCCTGCGAATCGCGCGCCATGCACGAGAAGCGGCCGCATATCCGGGATCACTGTGGGGCGGGATATGTGAGTGTCTCCTCGATTGCGGATCCAGCCGTGCGGCGCGGTTACTCGAGGGCTCCCGCTCACAACTGCGCTCCACGCTGGTCGGCGTGCGGGATGCGGATACTCGACAGGTGTCGACCACTGTGGCGGCGGCACCGCCTATTCCAGCTGTCGGCCGCTACCGGAATCTCGGGCGGCTGCGGCGTTTTCGGTCGGTTTGCTGATTGTTCGAGCTCGGACAGCCGATCGGGGCCCGGCCCGCGGCGGTCGAGGTCTTGACCCGTCGTACCGCCGCCACGGACGTGCAACGCCATGCGGGATTCGGGCGCGGCATCGTCGGTCTACACCTCACCGGTTTCGGCGACCAGACCGGCGGCCGCGATGCCCGCGACCGCCGCGCGTTCGTCCTCGAGGGATGTAGCAGCGCCGGTGGAGCCGACCGCACCCAGAAGCCTGCCCGCCGCGTCGCGGATGAAGACGCCGCCGGGCACGTCGAGGATGCGCCCCTCGGCAAGCGCGGCGACCGAGGTGAAGAAGGTCGGCGCGGCCGCCGCGCGGCGGGCGATCTCACGATTGGAGACGCCCAAGCCGAGTACGCCCCAAGCCTTCGCGATCGCGATTTGCGGGCGCAGGATGCCGGAGCCGTCCTGACGTTGCAGGGCGACGAGGTGTCCGCCAGGGTCGAGCACCGCGACGGTGAGCGGGTCGAACCCTTGTGCCGCGCCGAAGGTCAGCGCCTCGGCAACGATGAGCGCCGCGCGTTCCAGCGTGATCGCGCCCGTGGTGATCGTCATTCTGTACTCCTGTGTCGAGAACTTCGGTGGCTTGCGCCGCAGACGGCGCTGACCGAGGCGAGCAGCAAGGTGGCTCGGTCAAGCCGCACGCGGCACGCTCACCTGATCCAGCACGTGGCGGACGGATTGCAGCGCCGATTGCAGCGCGCCTTGGATCCAGGCGTGCGCGACCGAGAGGTGTTCGCCCGCGAAGAACACCCGCGGCGCCGGGGCAGGATGCGGCGCGGCGATTCCCGCGAGGTAGCGTGCGTGCTGCCCGGGCGCCAGGTAGGCGAACGCGCCGCCGCCCATGCCGACCTGCTCGTCCCAGGTCCAGTGCACGACGTCGTCCACCGCGGCGGTGAGACCGGGGTGCAGCTGTTCGAGCGAGGCGAGCACCACCCTGGTGCGGTCGGTTTCGGGCAGCGCCGCGAACCGCCGGGCATTGTTCTCCCACAGGTAGGCGGCGGTCAGCACGGCCGGGGCGTGCGACCGGTCGTGATCCGCTGCCGCCCAGCGGGATTCGCCGGGCACCGGCTGGGCGTTGTCCGACGGGTACCACACCTGCTGGATCGGCAGATCGGTGAAGCTGCCGCCGCCGAAGATCCCGTCGACGTGTTCCCAGTGCCGCTCGCGCACGTGCACGAGCGTTTTCGTGCTGCTGGCGTAGCTGATTCCGCGGATCGCCTGCCGCTGCTGTGCGGGCAGCGCGGGGGAGATGTCGATCTGGTCCAGGCCGGGCGCCGGAGTCGCACAGACCACGAAGTCGACCTCGTCGGTGAGCGCAGCGCCGTGCCGCTCGCCCCGCAGCCGCACGCCGTCGGCGGTGACGTGCAGTTCGGTGATGCGAGTGGCCAGCCGGAGACTGCCCGGGCGCAACGCGTCGGTGAAACCGCGGATCAGCGCGTCGGTTCCGTCCACCAGCTCCAGCTGGTCGACATTGAACAGCCCGAAGTAGTCGACCAGCACCTCCAGCAGCGAGGCGTGCTCGTAGTGCAGCAGCCCGCTGGCGTGCCCGATCAGGTCCCACGCGTCCGGCGAGAGCCGCTGCCTGGCGAACTGCCACAGCGAGGTCGCGGCCAGCCGGTCCAGTTCGGGATCGGCCACGTCCCCGGCCAACAGCGCCTTGCGCCGATGGTCGCCGAGCCTGTGCCAGGCATCGCGCAGCAGGCGTTCGAGCGCCAGCAGCGGGTCGGTTCGCTCGGCCTCGCGCAGCTGATAGGCGGGCAGCACCTCACCCACCTTCGACCTGCGCACCCGCCGTCCGCGCAGCAGGTAGTACGCGTCGGGATTGGCGTTGACGAAAGGCCGTGTGGCCAAGCCGAACTCGTCGACATAATGCAATGTGCAGTGGTGATTGCCTGGGATCCGCATCGCACCCAGCTCGCCGTGGGTGCCGTCCCAGAACCGCCAGGTGCGGACACGTCCGCCGGGCCGCGCAGTGCGCTCGTACACGGTGACGTCGAGGCCGTGCCGTTGCAGCTCATAGGCGGCGGCCAGACCGCTGGCACCGGCGCCGATCACGGCGACGCGGGCGGGACCCGCGCAACCGGGGCGGCGCAGCTCGCCGGGGAACGCGAAAGACTCGTCGAACAGGCGGTCGGAGGTACGGCTGGTCATCGATCGTCAACTCCCCATCGGCATGAAGCACTGATGACCGTTCCACCGGTCGGCTACCGGGGATCGGTGTCTGCCTACGAGATTGGCGTTCAGCCGCCGACGGGACGAGTGTTGTGCTCAGCTCGAGCGCAACACCTCGGTGCAGCAAGCCGCTCGATGCCCGGTCGGCCCGCTTCGGAAGCTGACAGTGAGAGCCGTTGCGGGCCAATACTTCCCAAAGCATTATGTGCAATCGGCCGATCCCGCCGCGTCGCCGATCCCCGCGTCCCCATGGATTGTCGAAGACTCAGCGTGCGACTGAAATGTGCTCCCGCGGTGACGTTGTCGGGTCGCAGCCCGGACTCGGGTAGGGCGATACTCGTATCAGGGCTCGCCGTAGAGCTTCTCTCCGGCGAGCTTGCGCCGCTCCAGTTCGCGCAGGATCTCCCGCACCGTCTCCAGGTTCAGATCGTCCAAGCGCTTGAACCGGATACAGGACTTCCCGCAGCTGACTTTCCCGAGCCGGTCGGCATACCGCTCGGCCACATACTCCCCGGCCTCCAGCGCCGAAATATAGAGCGACACATAGTTCTTACGTGCGGCGAGCGCGACGACCGGCCATTCGCCCGGTTCCCTCATGCTCTTGGACCGGTACGGCAGCATGCCGTACCCCAGCATGGGCGCACCCATGCCCTTGGTGAGCACCGGTTCGAAAGTCGGTGCGCTGGAGCGGATCACCACGTCCAGCGCACGCAACTCCACGGACCGGTCACCCGCCGCGGCAAGGAACCGTTCGAACTCCTGCTCGTCGATGCTCACGGTTTCGCGCTGATGTCGACGCCAGGCGCCGCGTCGGTGATGACGGAGTCCGCGGCGACCACGGCGCCGGCGCCCTTCCCGCGCTTACGCGCCCGCAGCCGCTGTTCCAGCTTGGTCGCCACCAGAGTCAGCGCGCTGTTGAGCGCGATCATGATGACCGCGATGATCATCAGCGCCGGGACGGTGTTCTGTTCGGCCGCGCCGAGCTGTTGGCCCGAGCGCACGATTTCGACATAGGTGATCTGGTAACCCAGCGCCGAGTCCTTGAGCGCGACCACCATCTGCGAGACCAGCGCGGGCAGCATCGCCGTGATCGCCTGCGGCAACAGGACCAAGCGCATCAGCTGGCCCTTCCGCATGCCCAGCGCGACAGCCGCCTCGGCCTGCCCCTTCGGCAGCGACCGGATGCCCGCCCGCACGATTTCCGCGATAACCGAGCCGTTGTAGATGGTCAGCGCGGTGACCACCGCGGCGAGCGCGAGGTCGTCGGACTTGAACAGGTCGTAGTCGGAGTACACCGCGAACAGGAAGATCATCAGGATCAGCACCGGGATCGCGCGTGCCACCTCGACGATCGCACCTGCCACCCAGCGCACGGCCCGATGGTCCGACAGCCGCAGCACGCCGAAGATCATGCCGAGGATCAAGGCCAGCACGATCGACAGCAGCGCGGCGACGATCGTGCCCCGCAGACCCGGCAGCAGGTAGGTCGACCAGACCTCGGCTTCCAGGAACGGCTGCCACTTCTCGGCGGTGAACTGTCCCTTGTCGGCGAATCCGCGGTAGAGCACCCAGAGCGCCGCAGCCACCGCGACCACGACCAGGACCGAGTAGGCGCTGTTGCGCAGCCTCGCCTTCGGACCTGGCGCGTCGAACAGAACCGAAGCACCTGCGCTCATGCCTGCGCCTCACTGACGCTCGGCTCCGGCATGACCGCACTTGCGGCTGTGTTGATGCTTCGCTCGCTCATCGGGCCACCTCGTAACGCTTGGCCAGCCAGCCGAAGAACAGGCCGGTCGGCAGGGTCAGGATCACGAAGCCGAGCGCGAAGATCGCGCCGATCGCCAGCACCGCGGCCTCGGTCTCGGTCATCTCCGCCATCAAAGTCGCGGCCTCGGCGACGCCGATGGCGGAGGCGATGGTGGAGTTCTTCGTCAGCGCGATCAGGACGCTGCCCAACGGGGCGATGACCGAGCGAAAGGCCTGAGGCAGGACGATCAGCCGCAGGTTCTGCAGGAAGCCGAAGCCGAGCGAGCGCCCCGCCTCGGACTGGCCCATCGGCACGGTGTTGATGCCCGCGCGCAGCGACTCGCAGACGAAGGCGGCGGTGTAGATGCTCAAGCCGATGACCGCGAAGCGGAAGTTGTTCTGCGCCAGCGAATCCGGGCCCTCACCCGCGAGCCGCCAGCCCATCGTGGTGTAGAGGCCCAGCGACATGAACACGATGATCAGCGTGAGCGGGGTGTTGCGGAAGATGGTGACGTAGGCGGTGCCGATCCAGCGCGCGACCGGCACGGGTGATACGCGCAGCGCGGCGACGACGGTGCCCAGGATCAGCGCGCCGATCGCCGACAGCACGCTCAGTTGGATGGTCACCCAGAAGGCTTCGAGGATTTCGGTGTCGTACCTCGAGATCAGGTCGAACACGGCGGACGCGTCCCTCCGATCGGGTCTCGATGGTCAGGGGAAGTGCGGCGGGTGGCCCGGTCCGGTCGGGGCCGGGCCACCCGTGCTGGGGAAGACGGAGGAACTCAGTACCGGTTCACCGTCGGCGGCTGCGGGGCCTGGTAGCCCGAGGCGCCGACGGTCGAGTCGAACGCCTTCTTCCAGGAGCCGTCGGCGATCATCGCCTCGATCGCGTCGTTGATCTTGTCGCGCAGTTCCTTGTCGCCCTTCTTCAACCCGATGCCGTAGTTCTCCGTGGTGAACGGCTTGCCGACCACCTTGAACGCGCCGGTGCTCTGCGCGGCGTATCCGGCCAGGATGATGTCGTCGGTGGTCACCGCGTCCCACGAACCCGCGCGCAGGCCCTCGAGGCACAGCGAATAGGTGTCGTTGGCCTGCAGCTGGGTGTCGGGGAAGTTCTTGCTGATGTTCTGCGCCGGGGTAGAGCCCTTCACCGAGCAGACCTTCTTGCCCTTCAGATCATCGGGGCCGTTGATGGCGGTGTTGTCGGCACGCACCAGCAGCGACTGACCCGCGATGTAGTACGGACCGGCGAAGTCGATCTTCTCCTTGCGCTGGTCGTTGATCGAGTAGGTGGCGACGATGTAGTCGACCTGGCCGTTCTCGATCAGCGTCTCGCGCTGGCCGGAGGGGGATTCCTTGAACGTGACGCCCTCGGGCTGCACGCCGAGCTTGCCCGCGACGTACTTGGCCACCTCGACATCGAAACCGCTGTAGGAGCCGTCCTTGTTCCGCAGGCCCAGACCCGGCTGGTCGAACTTGATGCCGATGGTGAGCTTGCCGTCCTTGGCGTGGTCCAGGGCGGATTTGTCGTCGCCGCCGCCACAGCCGGTGGCGGTCGCGGCGGCGAGTGCCAGGGCGATCGCCCCGACACCGAATCGCAGGGCACGGTTGATCCTCATCGAGTTTTCCTTCTCCCTCTCGTGGGTATTGCTGGCCGCTGTGTCCGGCAGGTCAGTGGCTCAAGATCTTGCCCAAGAAGTCCTTGGCGCGGTCGGACTTCGGGGCGGTGAAAAAGGCGTCCGGCGGCGCGTCCTCTACCACCTGGCCGTCGGCCATGAACAGCACCCGGTTCCCGGCGCGGCGGGCGAACCCCATCTCGTGGGTGACGACCAGCATGGTCATCCCCTCCTTGGCCAGCGACACCATCACCTCGAGCACCTCGTTGACCATCTCCGGGTCCAAGGCGGAGGTCGGCTCGTCGAACAGCATCACCTTCGGGTTCATCGCCAGCGCGCGGGCGATCGCGACGCGCTGCTGCTGCCCGCCGGAGAGCTGGGCCGGGTACTTGTCGGCCTGGTTGGCGATGCCGACCCGGTCGAGCAGTTCCATGGCCCTGGTGCGGGCAGCGTCCTTCTTGATCTTGCGGACCTTGATCGGCGCGAGCATGACGTTCTCCACGATCGTCTTGTGCGCGAAAAGGTTGAACGATTGGAACACCATGCCCACGTCGGCGCGCAGCGCGGCGAGCGCGCGGCCCTCGGCGGGCAACGGGACACCGTCGATGGCGATGTCGCCGGAGTCGATCGGTTCCAGTCGGTTGATGGTGCGGCACAGCGTCGATTTACCGGAACCCGAGGGGCCCAGCACGATGACGACCTGTCCCTTGGGAACCTCGAGGTTGATGTCCCGGAGTACATGCAGGTCGCCGAAGTGTTTATCCACACTGCGAATCGAGATCATCGGCGGCGCGCTGGTGGCGGCGCTGACGGCCCCGGCAGGAGCGTCCCCGATCGTGTCGGGGATAGCGGCGTCGTCGGTCATGGACAAGACCTTAAGCAAAAATTGGGGATTTGCCCGGGTTTCGGCGACACACCGTCTCGCCGCGCCGATTTGACACGTCGACGTAACCAATCGGTCCACCGCTCCGTTCGCCCGGATATGTGCCCGGAGCCTGCGCGGATGCCCGCGAAACCCGCCGGACGGGCCCCCGTACCCTGGATGGGTGGATTCGATCGGACAGGCAGTGTTGTCGCCCGCGCCCGCAGAGGGCACGGCACGCAGTTACGAGGTCCGCACCTTCGGTTGCCAGATGAACGTGCACGATTCCGAACGCTTGTCGGGCCTGCTGGAGGACGCGGGATACGTGAAGGCCGCGCCCGGCGCGACGGCCGACCTCGTCGTGTTCAACACCTGCGCGGTGCGTGAGAACGCCGACAACAAGCTCTACGGCACGCTCGGCCACCTGGCGCCGGTCAAAGCGGGCCGTCCCGGCATGCAGATCGCCGTCGGCGGCTGTCTGGCGCAGAAGGACCGCGACGTCGTGGTGCGCAAGGCGCCTTGGGTGGATGTGGTGTTCGGCACACACAACATCGGCTCGCTGCCGGTGCTGCTGGAGCGGGCGCGGCACAACCGGCAAGCCCAGGTGGAGATCCTGGAGTCGCTGGAGGCGTTCCCGTCCACCCTGCCCGCCAAGCGCGAGTCCGCCTACGCGGGGTGGGTCTCCATCTCGGTCGGCTGCAACAACACCTGCACCTTCTGCATCGTGCCCGCGCTGCGCGGCAAGGAGGTCGACCGCCGTCCCGGTGATGTGCTCGCCGAGGTGCAGGCGCTGGTCGACCAGGGCGTGCTCGAGGTGACCCTGCTCGGCCAGAACGTGAACTCCTATGGCGCGTCGTTCGCCGACCCGGCCGAGCCACGCGACCGCGGCGCGTTCGCCAAGCTGCTGCGCGCTTGCGGGACCATCGACGGCTTGGAGCGGGTCCGTTTCACTTCGCCGCACCCGGCCGAGTTCACCGATGACGTGATCGAGGCGATGGCCGCGACCCCGAATATCTGCCCGCAGCTGCACATGCCACTGCAGTCGGGTTCGGACCGGGTGCTCAAGGCCATGCGGCGCTCCTACCGCAAGGCTCGCTACCTGGGGATCATCGAGAAGGTGCGTGCCGCGATGCCGCACGCGGCGATCACCACCGACATCATCGTCGGCTTCCCCGGCGAGACCGAAGAGGACTTCCAGGAGACCTTGGACGTGGTCCGGCGGGCGCGCTTCACCAGCGCGTTCACCTTCCAGTACTCCAAGCGGCCCGGTACCCCCGCCGCTGACATGCCCGATCAGCTCCCCAAGGCCGTCGTGCAGGAGCGCTACGACCGGCTGATCGTGCTGCAGGAGGAGATCTCCCTGGCCGCCAACCATGAGCTGGTCGGTACCGAGGTGGAGCTGCTGGTTGCCGAGGGGGCGGGCAAGAAGAACGCCGCGACCGCCAGGATGAGCGGACGCGCCCGCGACGGCAGGCTGGTGCACTTCCGCCCCGGCGGCACCGCCGAGCCGATCCGCCCCGGCGATCTGGTCACCGTCGACATCACCGGCGCGGCCCCGCATCATCTGATCGCCGACGCCGGGATCAAGACGCACCGCCGCACCCGCGCCGGTGACGCGCACGAGCGCGGCGTCACGCCGAAGACAGCCCCCATCGGCGTCGGTCTCGGCCTGCCGCGTATCGGTGCGCCCGCCCCTGAACCGGCGGCCGCGGGCTGCTCCACCGGCTGCGGCGCATGACCACCAGGCCGGACGACGAGGGCGACGCCGCGCGCCGCGGCGGGGTCGAACCCGCGTCCGGCGACGACGAGCGCGGCACGTCTGCGGAGACCCCGGAACAGGCCGGGAAATCCGCGAGCGCCGCCGGAGACGAACGAAACGAGGACTCAGTGAGCTCGGTCGAGAGCGCCAGCGACTTCGAACAATTCCGGGACGATCTCGATGCTGTCGAGCGCAGGATCGCGGGGGAGATCGACCCCGGCGTGCGCGCCATGGTGGTGGCCGGAGCCGTGTTCCTGCTGCTGGTGTCGCTGGTCTTGCCGCATGCGGGCGCGGCACGCGGGTTCGACGTGCTGTTGAACACCGACGTCGCGCGCATCGAGCACATCGGGCTGCCCTCGCGGGTCTTCGTCTGGTTCATCGCGGTCTTCGGCATCGGATTCTCGACGTTGGCGCTGATGACCCGCCGCTGGGTGCTGGCCTGGATCGCCGTCGCGGGCAGCGCTGTCGCCAGCGTGTTCGGCGTCCTTTCGATCTGGCACCGCCAGACCCCCGGGCTGGGCAACTATGTCGGCGCCGGCCCCGGCTTCGGCCTGATCCTCGGCGCCATCGTCGCGATCGTGCTCACCTTCCACTGGGTGCGCGTGGTGTGGAGCCGCACCGCACTGCACTTGGCCGCCGAAGAGCAGCGCCGCAACGCCGCCGCATCCGCGGAGGAACGCGATCGCCGCCGCCTCACCGGCGAATCCTGACCAGAATTCATGCCGACGGCACGGGGCCCCTCCAACCAGAGGGACCGCCGCCGTTGATCCGGGCCGGTACCCGGCACAATCGGCGCTGCCGGACACAGTCCCGTCATCAGGCCGCATCGGGCTGTGCGGAGGCTCGGGGTAGCCGCTTGTGTGCCGGGCTGTGTGGAGGCTCGGGGTAGCCGCTTGTGTGCCGGGCTGTGTGGAGGCTCGGGGTAGCCGCTTGTGTGCCGGGCTGTGTGGAGGCTCGGGGTAGCCGCTTGTGTGCCGGGCTGTGTGGAGGCTCGGGGTAGCCGCTTGTGTGCCGGGCCGAGCGAAGGCTCGAGGTAGCCGCTTGTGTGCCGGGCTGTGTGGAGGCTCGGGGTAGCCGCTTGTGTGCCGGGCCGAGCGAAGGCTCGAGGCAGCCGCTTATGCGCCGGGCCGAGCGAAGGCTCGAGGCAGCCGCTTGTGTGCCGGGCCGAGCGAAGGCGAGGCAGCCGCCTAGAGGTTGCTGACGGCGCCCTCGGCGGCCTCGGCCCACTCGCGCCACTGCTTGGCCTGCTCCAGCGCCTTCTCCGCGTCGCGGACGTTGCCTGCGGCCTGCGCCTTGGCGGCCTGTTCCTCGAATTGCGCCACGCGCTCCCGGAACTGGGCGGCGCGTGCCATCGCCTCCGGGTCGGTGCGCCGCCACTGCGCGTCGGCGGCGTCGCGGACCCGCTTCTCGATCGCTCGCAGCTTGCCCTCCAGTTCCTGCATGCGCTCGCGGGGCACCTTGCCGATGGCGTCCCACTTGTCCTGGAGTTCGCGCAGCGCGCTGCGGGCGGCGTCCAGGCCGGCGGACGGGTCGATGTTCGCGTAGGCGCTCAGCAGTTCCTCTTTCGCCGACGCGTTCTGCTCGAACTCGGCGTCGCGCTCGGAGACGGCGGCGTTGCGCGCGGCGAAGAAGACGTCCTGCGCGCTCTTGAAGCGCCGCCACAGCGCCTCGTCGGCCTCGCGCGGGGCACGGCCGGCGGCCTTCCATTCGGCGAGCAGGTCACGGAAGACGCCCGCAGTGGTCACCCAGTCGGTGGACCCGGACAGCTCCTCGGCCCGCACGCACAGTTCCTCCTTGCGTACCTTCGCGGCGGCGCGTTCGCGGTCCAGTTCGGCGAAGTGCGCGCCGCGGCGGCGGTTGAATGCCTCGCGCGCCTTGGAGTAGCGCTTCCACAGCGCGTCGTCGACCTTGCGGTCCACCCCCCGGATGGACTTCCACTCCTCGAGGATCTCGCGCAGCCGATCGCCCGCGGCCTTCCACTGGGTGGACTCGGCGGCGATCTTCTCCGCCTCGGCGGCCAGCGCCTCCTTGCGCTCGGTGTGCTCGTGGCGGGCGCGCTCCTTCTCCTCCTTGGCGTGCGCGGCCGCTTCCTCGGAGTGTTCGGCGATGGCCTGCAGACGGCGGGCCAAGCCATCGATGTCGCCGATGACGGCGGCGGTCGGCAGCGATTCGGCCAGCGCCATCGCGGCGGCCTTGGTCTTGCGGGCGTCCGCGCCCGCCGCCAGCCTGGCCTCCAGCAGGGCGACCTCGGTGGCCAGGTCGTCGAACCGGCGGCCGAAGTGGGCCAGGCCCTCGGCGGCGTCACCGGCTTGCCAGGAGCCGACCTGGTGTTCGCCCTCGGCGGTTTTCACCCACGCGGTGCCGTCCTCGTCGACCCGGCCCCACACGCTGGGATCGGAGACGGTGGGCACGACAACGGGGTGCGGGTGCTGCTGGGCCGGGCCCGGGGCGGGTTTGACCGCGTGCGGCTTGGGTGGTTGAGTCGAGCTACCGGGTTTCGGGACACCGGAAGAGCGCGGCATCTTGCCGGGGCTGGCTTTCGCGGTTCCGTTGCTGTCGGTCATTTTTCCTCGTCCCTGCCGCGCGTCACGGCTGCCTGGTTACGCCCTAGCTCATCCCATTCAACCCGGTCCGAGCTCTTGTGACCATCGATCCTCGCCTTCCCGCGGAGGAATCCCGGGGATTCCAACCCCTGATGACCTGGGTTGTAGCTTCTCGAACACTATCAATCCCGGGCCTGTTTCCGGCAGAGACACTCGAAGCCGGACGGCGCCCGTGGTCGCGGCAACGACTACGGTTACGACGTGTTCTCCATCGCCGCTCTGGTTCCATCGCCGCCCATCCTGGTGCCGGAGCTGTGCGGTGGCGTGGCGGACGCGGGGGAACCCGATCCGCGCCGCGTGCTGCGTGCCGCGGTGCTCGACACCGTGCGCGCCTTCGCGTCCGTGACCGACCAGTGGATGGTGATCGGAGCGGGCGCCACGGACCGCACGCTCGGTCCGGAAACCGTCGGCACTTTCCACGGGTTCGGCGCCGACGTCCGGGTCGGTTTCTCGGCCGCGGCGGTCGCCGGAACGGAACGAGCAGACCCGGAGCTGCCGCTGGCCGCGCTGATCGCCGGATGGTTGCGCCGGCAGGCCGCGCCGAGCGCCGTCGCCGAGGCCCGCATCGTGGCGGTGCACGCACTGCCCGAGCACTGCGGCGAACTCGGGGCAAAGCTGCGCGCCGAGCTCGACGGCGCCGTCGCGCGGCACGGCGTGCTGGTGGTGGCCGACGGTGCGGCGACGCTGTCCACCAAGGCGCCGGGCTACCTCGACGAGCGTGCCCGCTCCGTGCAGGACGGCCTCGATCGTGCTCTGACCACGGGAGACCGCGCGGCGCTGCGCGTGCTCGATCCGGTGTTGTGCGCCCAACTGTCCCTTGCGGGACGCCCCGCCTACCAGGTGCTGGCCGGGCTGTTCCGCGCCGATCCGGCGGTCGAGACGCGCTACCGCGACGCGCCGTTCGGCGTCGGCTACCACGTGAGTCTCTGGCGCCCGGCGGGAGACGATGCCCCGTGACGGATTCCGGCATCACTCCCATCGCCGTCGTCGGCCCCACCGCCACCGGCAAGTCCGACCTCGCCCTGGACTTGGCCGAACGGCTCGGCGGCGAGATCGTGAACATCGACGCGATGCAGCTCTACCGCGGCATGGACGTCGGCACCGCGAAACTGCCCGTCGCGCAGCGGCGCGGCATCCCGCACCACCAACTCGACGTGCTCGAGGTGACCGACACCGCGTCCGTGGCCGCCTACCAGGCGACCGCGAGCGCGGACGTCGCCGCGATCATGGGGCGTGGGCGGGCGCCGGTCATCGTGGGCGGCTCGATGATGTACGTCCAGGCGCTGCTGGACCAGTGGGACTTCCCGGCCACCGATCCGGCCGTGCGGGCGCGCTGGGAAGCGCTGCTCGCCGAGCATGGTGTCGAGGCGGTGCACGCGGCGCTGCGCGAGGCCGATCCGGCGGCCGCGGCCACCATCCTGCCCACCGACGGACGCCGTATGGTGCGTGCGCTCGAGGTCGTGGAACTCACCGGTCGGCCGTTCGCCGCCTCGGCGCCGACGATCGGGCAGCCGCGCTGGGGCACGGTCATCATCGGCGTCGACCGGGAGACCGCGGCACTGGACGCGCGTATCGAGCAGCGCACCGCCGCGATGTTCGCGGGCGGCCTGGTCGAGGAGGTGCGCGGCCTGATCGAGCGCGGTCTGCGCGAGGGTGTCACGGCCCGGCGTGCCATCGGCTACGCACAAGTCCTGGCCTACCTGGACAACGAATACGACCTGAACCACGCGCAGGAACGCACACTGATCGGCACCCGGCGCTACGTGCGCAGGCAGCGATCCTGGTTCCGGCGCGATCCCAGGGTGCACTGGGTGGACGGCGCCGCACCCGATCTGCCGGCGACGGCGCTGGCCCTGCTCGACGAGAAAGAGAAAGAACGGACTCCGCAGTGACCCGACGTGTGAGCACACGCAACGCTTCCGTCCAGGTGTGGCAGGCCTATCTGAACAACCGCACCAAGCGCCATCGGGACGGCCGGTTCCTGGTGCAGGGAGTCCGTCCGATCACCCAGGCCGTGGCCAACAACTGGCCGCTGGAGACGCTGCTGTATCGCCTCGGTGGCCCCGAGCTGTCGAGCTGGGCGCGCGAATTGCTGGACACCAGCGCGGTGCCGCAGGTCGGGCTGGTGCCCGAGTTGATCGCTGAACTCGGCGAAAAGTCCACTGGCATACCGGAACTGGTGGCCGTCGCGATGTCGCGGCAGCCGGAGCTGGAGACCTTCGAGCCGGGCGAGCCGGGGGAGGACGCGCCGGTGGTCGTGGTGTTCGACCGACCCAACTCGCCGGGCAATCTGGGCACGCTGGTCCGCTCGGCCGACGCCTTCGGAGCCTGTGGCGTCATCGTCACCGGGCACGGCGCCGACCAGTACGACCCGCAGGCCGTCCGCGCCTCCACGGGATCGCTGTTCGCCGTGCCGGTGATCCGCGCGGCCGGGCCCGCCCAGGTGCTCGAGTTCCGCAACCGGCAGATGCGCCGCGGCATTCCGACCCGGATCGTCGGCACCGACGAGCACGGTCACCGCGCCGCCTACGACTACGACTTCACCGACGCGACGATCCTGGTCGTCGGCAACGAGACCAGCGGGATGAGCGCGGCCTGGCAGGCGGCCTGCGACGATATGGTGCACATCCCGATGGGCGGCACGGCCAGTTCACTGGGAGCGCCGTCGGCGGCCGCGGTGGCACTCTACGAAATTTCCCGGCAGCGCCGGGCGTTTGCGAAGTGACGACGAGACAGAGGGAGACAGCGCACGTGCCGGATATCGAGTTCACCAAGGGGCACGGCACCCAGAACGATTTCGTGGTGCTGCCGGACCCGCGCGCCGAGCTGGCGCTGACTCCGGCGCAGGTCGCCGCGCTGTGTGATCGTCAGCGCGGGCTCGGCGCGGACGGCGTGCTGCGGGTCGCGCGCGCCGGTGCGCTCGAGGCCGCGGGTGTGCTCGCGCGGATCCCGGAGGGCGTCGGCCGCGAGGACTGGTTCATGGACTACCGCAACGCCGACGGATCGGTCGCCGAGATGTGCGGCAACGGTGTGCGCGTCTTCGCCCACTATCTGGCGGTATCGGGGCTGGAGACCCGCGACAGCTACGTTGTCGGCAGCCGAGCCGGGGCGCGTCCGGTGACGGTGCACGCCGCGGACGCGGTGGCCGGCGACGTCACCGTCGGTATGGGGCCGGTGCGCGAACTCGGCGCATCCACCGCGACGATCGCGGGCTGGGCGCTGTCCGGGATCGGCATCGACGTCGGTAACCCGCACCTGGCCTGCGTCGATCCAGGGATGTCCGCGGAGGCGCTGGCCAAGCTGGACCTGAGCGTGTCGCCCGGCTTCGATCCCGACCTGTTCCCGCACGGGGTGAACATCGAGATCGTCACCGCGCTGGACGCCGAGCGCTCGGTCGACATGCGCGTCTACGAGCGCGGCGTCGGCGAAACGCGGTCCTGCGGCACCGGCACCGTCGCCGCGGCCGCCGCCGCGCTGGCCGCGGACGGTTTCCGGATCGCCGAGGACACCGGACGGGTGACCGTCCGGGTGCCCGGCGGGGCGGTGACCGTCGGACTGGAGCGCGGCTCGGCGTGGCTGCGCGGGCCGTCGGTCCTGGTGGCCACCGGACGCCTCGCCGGAGCCTGGTGGGACGGCTTGTGAGCTCGAGCGGCGGGGCCCGCGGATAACCGGATGCGTGCTGCGGTGATGTCGTGGCAGCATGGATGGTGTATGAGGAAATCAGAGACGTATGAATTCACCCCGGCGGCCGAGCACGAGCCCCCCGCCGAGGCTTCCGACGACGCTGTGACGGGTGCGGACGCCGCGCCCGGTGACGTCGTCGCCGAGCATGCCGCTCGCATGCGGCGGTCGGGCTGGTCGGCCGATCCGACCGTGGGTGAGCTCCAGCTGGACGAGCGCAGCTCGCTGCGCCGCGTGGCGGGCCTGTCCACCGAGCTCACCGACATCACCGAGGTCGAGTACCGGCAGCTGCGCCTGGAGCGCGTCGTGCTGGTCGGTGTCTGGACCGCGGGGACCGCCGCGCAGGCGGAGGCGAGCATGGCCGAGCTGGCGGCGCTGGCCGAGACCGCGGGTTCGCAGGTGCTGGAGGCGCTGATCCAGCGTCGCGACCGGCCGGATCCGGCCACCTACATCGGCTCCGGCAAGGCCGACGAGCTGCGCACTGTGGTGCTGGAAACCGGCGCCGACACCGTGATCTGCGACGGCGAGCTGACCCCTGCTCAGCTGACCGCGCTGGAGAAGGTCGTCAAGGTGAAAGTGATCGACCGGACCGCGCTGATCCTGGACATCTTCGCCCAGCACGCCACCTCCCGGGAGGGCAAGGCGCAGGTCTCGCTGGCCCAGATGGAATACATGCTGCCGCGATTGCGCGGTTGGGGTGAGTCCATGTCCCGTCAGGCCGGTGGCCGAGCGGGCAGCAACGGCGGTGTGGGTCTGCGTGGCCCCGGTGAGACCAAGATCGAAACCGATCGCCGGCGCATCCGCGAACGGATGGCCAAGCTGCGCCGCGAGATCCGGGAGATGAAGACCGCGCGCGACACCATGCGGGCACGCCGCACCTCCAGCGGCATTCCGTCGGTGGCGATCGTCGGCTACACCAACGCGGGCAAGTCGAGCCTGATGAACGCCCTCACCGGCTCCGGCGTGCTGGTGCAGGACGCGCTGTTCGCCACCCTGGACCCGACCACCCGCCGGGCCGAGCTCGACGACGGCCGCGAGGTCGTCTTCACCGACACCGTGGGCTTCGTTCGCCACCTGCCGACCCAGCTGGTCGAGGCGTTCCGCTCCACCCTGGAGGAGGTGACCGGCGCCGACCTGCTGCTGCACGTGGTGGACGGCTCCGATGCGCTGCCCGCCGAGCAGATCAAGGCCGTGCGCGAGGTGATCACCGATGTGATCAAGGAATCCGGCACGCCGCCCCCGCCGGAACTGCTGGTGGTCAACAAGCTCGACGCGGTCGGTCCGACCGACCTCACCCACCTGCGCGCGCTGGTGCCCGACGGATCCTTCGTCTCCGTGCACCGCGGGCTTGGCATCGACGCGCTGCGGGAGCGGCTCGCCGAGATGCTCGGCGGACTGGACGTGGAGATCAGTGTGCTGCTGCCGTATACGCGCGGCGACCTGCTGGCTCGCATCCACGCCGACGGTCGCATCCTGAGTTCCAGCCATGAGGAGGGCGGCACCCGGGTTCGCGCGCGCGTCCCGCACGCCCTCGCCGCCGCGGTGTCCGAGTACGCGCACGCGGGCACGGACGGTGCGGGGGAGAACGGCGAGCACGTCTCCCCGTAGACGTGTGGCTTGCCGCTGTTGCTCGGTGACTTCCACTGTGGTGTGGGCGTATTCACATCGGACGATGGTCCTGCGGCGATGAGGCTCCCAGACCGGTGATGACATGCGGATTCATGACGGGCTCCCCGGTGCGACCGGTGAGCCGGTCGATCGACCGCACGGGGCGTGTCGCGGCGTGACGCGCACATCCGATGCGACGCAGTCGATTTCGTTACGCTATCGTCGTCGAATCGACATCAGGAGGGTTCATGTCGGACGCCCGCTCCGCTTCCGGTGCTCGCCATTCCGGCGCCGCGGACAGCGCTGATCCGGTACTCAGCGACGGTGCGCCGCTGTCGGTTTCGCTGAGCGACACCGATCTGCGGCTGATCGACACCCTGCTCGGGCCACTGCGCGCGTGGACCAGCCCGCGCTTCTACGGCTTGGAGAACATCCCTGCCGAGGGGCCGGTGCTGCTGGTCGGCAACCACAATCTGATGGGTGGCATAGACGCCCCGATGCTGCTGCCCGAGGTGCTGCGCCGCCGCGGGCGCCTCATCCGCGGTCTCGCAGAGAACGTCCTGATCAACGTCCCCGGCGTGCGTCACCTGCTGCACTACTTCGGTGCGGTGCGCGGAAGCAGGTCCAACTGCCTGGCTTTGCTCCGGCGCGGCGAGGCCGTCATGGTGTTCCCCGGCGGCGGTCGCGAGGCGGTCCGCCGCAAGAACGAGAAGTACGTGCTGAAGTGGGAGGGTCGTAGCGGCTTCGCGCACATGGCGATCGAGGCGGGCGCCCCGATCGTCCCGGTCGCGATGATCGGCGTCGACGACGCCTACGACATCGTGGTCGACGGCAACCATCCGCTCCTGCGCCCGCTGCGCTGGACCGTGGAGGCACTCGGGCTCAGTCGTGAGCTCACCCCTCCGCTGATCCGCGGCGTCGGCCCCACCGTCATCCCGCGGCCGGAGCGTTTCTACTTCTCCGCAGGCGCCCCGATCGACCCGGCGCCCTGGCGCGAAGCCGACGATAAGCACGCGGCCGCGACGGAATTCCGCGACGTCGTGCGCAAGGCGCTGGAGGAGGAGATGAAGTTCCTCTTCGCCGAACGGGAGCGCGACGAAGGCCGCACCCTGGTGGGGCGTCTGCGTGGTTGGCTGAAACGCTGACGGCCGCTGCGCTTTCGGCATTCGCCGCGTTCCATCGACGGTCGGAGAAGCGGACCGCGCGGCTCGCGACTTTTCTCGTCACCGGTCGGCCGCCGGTTGTCGATTTCGACACCTGATTTCATCCCGCCGCATCACCGAACGCGGCTGCGCCGCTGATGCGTTCGACGGGGCTTCTTCCAACCCTCCGCGCCGGTGCCGGTCAGCACATCACCCGGTCACGGCGGCTCACGCTGTTGCGGCGGTGCTCACCTGCGATCAGCCACCGATCCGTTAACGGGTCGCTACGGCGCTGATGCCGCCTTTCCGCCAAGCTGCCACCCGGCTCGTCCGCCTGACCGTCGAAGGTCGTCACAACCGACGGCGATCAAGTTCTCATCGGGCTCGGTGCCCCGACCTCGCCCGTTCCTGAACCTCTCGGCGGGCGACTGCATACGCAGCAGGCGCTGCGAAGAGAACCGGCCGTTTGCCGTGCATCTCACCGGTCGTTCCAAAGCCGCGCCGCCGGTCCAGGTGAGACCGCCGTTCAGGCCCGGAAGTGAACACGGATTCTCAATCCGGGTACGGTATGAGGCAACGACTGGTCGGTGCGGACCGGCCGGTGTGGTCACTAGGAGGTTGGCGTGGAGCGCACACTGTTCGAACCCGAACATGAGCTGTTCCGGGAGTCGTTCCGCAAGTTTCTCGATCAACACGTCGCGCCGAACCACGCGCAGTGGGAAGAGCAGGGCATCGTCGACCGTGCGGTCTGGCTCGAGGCGGGTAAACAGGGATTCCTCGGCATGGCCATGCCGGAGCAGTACGGCGGCGGCGGAGTGCAGGATTTCCGCTACAACGCCATCGTCGACGAGGAGTCGGTGCGCGGGCAGTACTCCGGTCTGGGCTTCGCGCTGCACAACGATGTGATCGCGCCTTACCTGCTGGAGCTGGCCAACGACGAGCAGAAGCAGCGGTGGCTGCCTGGCTTCTGTTCCGGCGAGATCATCACCGCGATCGCGATGACCGAGCCCGGCACCGGTTCGGACCTGCAGGGCATCAAGACCCGCGCGGTGCGCGACGGCGACGACTGGATCCTCAACGGCGCCAAGACCTTCATCACCAACGGCATCAACTCCGACATCGTGATCGTGGTCGCGCAGACCGACCCGGACAAGGGCGCGATGGGTTTCAGCCTGCTCGTGGTCGAGCGCGGCATGCCCGGCTTCGAGCGCGGCCGCAACCTGGACAAGCTCGGCCTCAAGGCACAGGACACCGCCGAGCTGAGCTTCACCGACGTGCGCGTGCCCAACGCGAACCTCCTCGGCACCGAGGGCATGGGTTTCCTCCACCTCATGCACAACCTGCCGCAGGAACGTCTGTCGATCGCCGTCATGGCGGCCGGGGCGATGGAGTCCTGCCTGGACATGACCATCCAGTACGTCCGCGACCGCACGGCGTTCGGCAAGCCCATCGGCGCCCAGCAGAACACCCGCTTCGTGCTGGCCGAACTGGCCACCAAGACCACCGCGGTGCGGCTGATGGTGGACAAGTTCATCGAACTGCTCAACGAGGGCAAGCTCACCGCCGAGGACGCCGCCATGGCCAAGTGGTGGAGCACCGAAGAACAACTCGACCTGATCAACCGCTGCCTGCAACTGCACGGCGGCTACGGCTACATGAAGGAATACCCGATCGCCAAGGCCTACATGGACGCCCGCGTCCAGACCATCTACGGCGGCACCACCGAGATCATGAAGGAAATCATCGGGCGCAGTTTGAAACTGTCCTGATGCCTCCGGCTCTGGCAGCGGCCTCCTGTCGCTGGCCAGAGTGGAACTGCCCCCAGATATTGGGGGCAGTTTCGCATTTCGATGTCTGGCGCGGCGCGCCCTTACCGGCGGTGGAACTCGCCGTCTTGCACGCCAGCGGTGAAGGCATCCCACTCGCTTGGCGTGAACACCAGGACTGGGCCGGATGCGTCCTTGCTATCGCGCACGCCGACCATGCTCCCGCTCAGGTGAGCTACCTCCACACAGTCCTTGGCCCCCTGGCTCCGGCTACTCTTGAACCACTTCGCCCCGGATAGGTCGATCACTCTCCCAGCTCCTTATTGATTCTCGCCAGCAGCAAGTCTCTGGATGCCGCTTCGGGTAACGCTACATCGGCCAGCTTCTGGGATACGTCTACATACTGTGTCACTTCGACGTCGCGCTCCAAGTAGAGGTCTCCGACAAACCCCTCCACGTAGACAACCGGCGGCTCGATCTGTTTCGACGTTGGCAGTGGCCCGAACCCGAACATGACGAACGAGCGGGTCAACAGCCCTACTGGACTCTTGGCCGTGAACGGCACGATCCGTACCGAGACATTCGGAATCTCGGACAACTCGACCAGATGCCGAAACTGATCCGAGGTAACTCCTGGGCCACCCACCAGATAGTGCAAGACGGCCTCAGAGAGGATCGCGTCGAAACGGAAGTCGCTGTTGGTCAACAGTTCTTGTCGCTTCACCACCAAGTCCAGCACGCGCTCCACCTCTTCCGGTGGCATGTCCGGATGCTCTGCCCACACCAGCGCACGACGGTATTCGCGGGTTTGCAGCAGCCCCGGGACCAGGGTCGTCTGCCAAGAGACGACATGGCTCGCGGACTCTTCCAGCCCCAAGAAGTGATTGAAGGCTTTCGGGATGACATCAGCGTGCGCTCGCCACAAGCCAGCCTTTGACGTTGGGGCTTGCCGGATCTCCTGGGCCAGGTCAAGCAGTAGCCTGCGCTCCACGTCATCGGCCCGGAAGGCGTTGGCCAGGGCATTGATGATCAGGTCCGTGGTCTTGGTGACTTTTCCTTCCTCCAATCGGCCATACGTCTGAGGCGACGTCTCGATGATCCGTGCTGCTCCGTTCTGCGAGATCTCGTTGCGCTCCCGCAGCTTTCGCAGCTGGCGGCCCAAAGCTCGTCTCGGCAGGGTAGATCCAGCGGCCATTTGCTTCCCCTTGCTAACTGGATTCGTCAAATATGGCATACCCCCGTGGCGGAATGCCCGGTCATGAAATGGTGGGGATTCCGCCGCAGATCCACCACGATAGCGCTGCGAATCCCGCTGTGTCCCACGTCTACTGAAGAAGCGCCCGGTGCAGGCCAGCCCCTCGAAAGGGGGACATCGCCTCGAAGCCCGGAGAGCTGAGCGGCGATGGTCCGGCATCCCGGACGGTCATCCCGCCGGACCCTGCACCGGGCGCGTACCAAGACTAGCCAGGAGCGCGGTGTGCCCACAGCGATCATCTTTTTGCGAGCCGAACTGTTCAGCCAAATCGAGACTCGGGACGTACAGGAACTGCACTGCGGCAGACTCGCCGCTGCCCACGGCTGCGATGTGCAGAAAACGGTCATCGCTGACAGCGCCGACCCGATCCCGTGGACGCTCAAGGAGGCCATAGGGCTTGGGTACCAAATTCTGATCACCTACAGCCTGCCGCACATCAACTTCCGAGCCCCGGAAATCGTGCAGCGATGCGGCTTGCTCGTCGGCCATCCCTACGGCTGGTACCACAAGGGGCACGCCGGGGTCATCGCGGGCATGACGATGGCACGACCGCGCTGAAGCTTGAGATACCCGGACGATCTTCGGCTCGTGGCATGGGGCGATGCAAGCCACCGTGCGCAAGGCTGACGTTGCGTCTGCGAAGCTGGTCCGCTTCGACCATGCCACCCTTCGCTCGGCCGCGGGCGAAAGCGCGGCCAGGGTCGCGGCGGAGGTGGTTACGTCGACCAGTCCCACTTCCAACGAGCTGGCCCGCCGACGGGCGGTGCGGCGCAAGCCGTGGCGTCCAGGGCTCCCCAAGGAGCCGAAGCGCTCAGCCCGAACATCGACCTCCGGCGGGCACCTACCTGCATGGAAGAGCATCAGGAGGTAGATAGGTACCCATATCGTGAGTTCTACCGATGTGCGTCGGCGACTCGCCCCTCAAGCTGGAATGTGTCGGTGCTCAGGCTCACAACGGGACGGATCGGACGGTGCGGCTCGTCGGGATCGCCCGAGTGCGAGTGGCGATGACAAACGACTACGACCCACCGCGTGGGACGTTGTGGTGAGGCGGTGAGCGATGTACCTGAACGGAAGTTCAGCAGAGGTCGAGCTGCGGGGACGCCCGCCGGCCGGCGCGGTGCCGCTATTGGAGCCCGGACAGCTGTTCCGGGCGATTTCCGGTCGAGCTATTGCTGCTTCACCGCTCGCCGAGTGGGCGCGAGAACTGAGCGATCTGCATGCCGCACTGATACCGTTCCGGTGCGAAAAGTCGCCACGGCCACCGGGTATCGGTTGTCGGCAAATTCGGGCGGGAATCGATCAGATTGTTGTCGATATCGATGTGTGGGCAGCGCGCCATCTGCCGCGAACGGGCAGCGCGCGCATGCACACGCACTCGCTGGGGGAAGTGATCGCGCACATCGCCAGAAATTATGCCGAGGCATGGTGGACGATGCGGCATGCAACGGACGAAGAAATTCGTCATCAGGCGTGGTTTCACCTGGGCGAGGCTATGGAGGGATATTCGGAAATGGTCAGCCAAATTAGAGCAAGACATCTCCAGCTGCCATTGGGTTCGGTCGGAATCTGGACGAACAGACCGGCCGAGCCGGGTGATCGGGCGTCGAAGGATGTCACCAGGTCTGCAAGTTCCTGACCCGAGCTGAGGGGGCGCACCCCGATCAGCGGCTCGTTGTGCCCTCGACAGACAGCTGCGGTGGACTCGATCCCAGGAGGTACCAACGATGATCACAGACCGGACCACTACCCAGGCGTGGAAAACACGCCTATACGAGGATTTCGCTCGTCTACAGCAACTCGCGTTCCAGCTGGCCGCGGCGGCTTCCGACCACGACCTCACTGCCGCCGAACTTCATGCCACGTTGGACCGCGTCGACACCATCCGCGCCGAGTGGGAACATGCGCCCGCCGCAGCGCGCCAGGTGTGGGCTCAATTGGAGGGGACGCACCGACGGCTGCAATGAGATGCATGATGTATCGCCCTCCGGAACAGCGCGAACGGCGGGTTATGTCACACCGCACGACATGCACATGGTCGCTCGGGTCTTCGGATTCCCGCAGCGCTTCAGCGCTGGACGATAGCCTGCTATGACGCGGAGCACCCAGTGAACAGCGGCCGGGACGGACTGAGTGCGGCCGACCGAAAAGTGGCACAGCTGGCTTTGCGGATCTCTGGCCGCGAGCGCCTGGTGCCGGTTCCGGGCGCGGCTCGTGATATGAGCACAACTTTCAATGACTTGCGAACCAGGCCGCGATTTGCGCACGAGAATTGACGGAGAGCTTCGTGAATGTGTTCTGGATATGAGCATCGACCGTGCGGGTGGAGATGAATAGTTTTTCGGCTATGGCAGAGTTGGTGAGTCCGTTCGCGACCAGGCCGGCTATCTCGAATTCTCGGGCGGTCAAGATCTTCTTCGTATCTCGTCGCTCGGACCCAGCGGCATCGAACTGTACAGCGGCGTCGATCTCGGCGAGTAATGCATCATCGCCGAGCGCCACTCCCTGCCGTACCAACGACTCGTACTTCTTCGCGCCGATGGCAAGCATGGTCGCCTCGGCACAGCTTCGCTGGAATGAGGACAGGTATCCTCGCGCAGCGAAATGGGCGCCGATCTCGCGCCATGACCGCTCGACCGCGCCGACCAGAAGCGCTGCCCGGTCGTGGTCACCATTCGTAGTGGCGATCCATGAGATGACTTGTATGGCAAGGCTGAAGGCTAGTCGGTCTTGGATCTTGTAGCTCGTCACCGCCACTCGCCTCTCGAGTTCGAGGGCGGTCGATGTCTCGCCGAGTCGCCACAGGGAGATGCCGAGGATCCACTGGGCATTGATCGCCAACCATGAAGCTGGCTCCGGGCATCCATCGAAACACTGTTGGGCAAGGTCACGGGCGCTGGCAGGCTCGCCTGCTCCGAGTGCTGCTTGAGCGAGACGGTGCAGGCAGAACAGCCGTGAGACCCATTGCTTCGATGCGATATGTCCCTCGAGCGCCAGGCTGAGTAGCGCGATCGACTTCTTGTAATCTCCACGCAGCAGGTAGCCGAGTCCACGAATTTCCGTTGCGTTCGTCGAGGCGACCTTGTCGCCGATCTCCGCCGCTATGCCCTCGGCCTCGCTGAGCATCCGGTCGGCTTCGATGAAGTCGCCTTGGAGTGTCGCAAGCCACGCACTCGCCCAGAGCGCTTTCGCCCTGGCGGACGTCGGAGCCGGGGATACGTCCAGGAACTTCTCGAACCACTGTCGTCCTTCAGCCAGGTGTCCAGTGGTTCGCCAGTGAATCCACAGGGATGCCGCCAATTTCAGTCCTGCGGCTCTCTCATCGGAATTCTCGAGGCAATAGGCGAGCGCCATTCGGAAGTTCGGAAGTTCCAGTTGCGCAGTAGAGTTCAGGTCCGACCGTGACGAGCACATCCAACTCGTATCGCGTTCGGCTGTGAGCATGTAGTGATCACGATGTCTCTTCAGCTCGTCCCGAAAAGTATTCGTTCCAGTTGCTTTCAATGCACCGAACGCGCGTATCGTGTCGAGTAGCTTGTAGCGAACACCAGCGTTTCCATATTCGATCGGTACGACGACCGATTTGTCGACCAGCGAGGGGATCAGTTCCAGGACCTTGTCTGCTTCGAACTCGTCATCTGCGCAGACGGCTTGCGCCGCGGCTAGATCGAATGTGGCGGGAAAAATCGACAGCCTGGCCCACAGCAGTTGCTCGGCCGGCTCGCACAAATCGTAGGTCCACCGGATGAGAGCATCGAGAGTCTGCTGGCGCGGCGGCACAGAGATTCCCCGTGCCGCAAAGAGGCTGAAGCGGCGATCGAGATGGTCGATGAGTTGCTGCACGGTGAACGCTCGCAATCGGACAGCGGCCAGTTCGAGCGCGAGCGGCAGCCCGTCGAGCCGTGCGCAGAGCTGGGCGACATAAGGGGCGTTCGCATTCGATACCTCGAATGCTGGGCTTACTGCCGATGCCCGGTCGATGAGAAGCTTCACGGCGTCGAAGCGTTCGAGTTCGCCGACGCTGATTTCAGGGTTCGGCGGGAAGTCCAGGGGACGCACCTCGAACAAATGTTCGCCGCGCACCCCCAACGGTTGCCGAGTGGTAGTCAGGATATGAACCAGTTCGGTACGCCGGACGATCTCAGCGGTGACCTCCGCGCAGGTGTCGAGGAGATGCTCGCAGGTGTCGAGGACCAGGAGAATTCGGCGGCTGCTCAGGTAGGAGACCACGAGGTCGATCATCGACCGTCCGGCGTCTTCGACGAGGCCCAGACGCCGCGCGATGGTGGAGGCGACGAGTTCGTTGGTCGTAATGTCGGAGAAGTCGACGAAAAAGACTCCATCGGGGAAGGCATCAGCAATGAGTCGGGCCGCTTGGAGTGCCAAACGCGTTTTGCCGACCCCACCCGCGCCGGTCAACGTGACGAAGCGCGTGCATCGCACAAGTCGAGTTACCTCAGCCAGCTCGTCCGTTCGGCCTACGAAACTGGTGATTTCGCTCGGCAGTTGCCGCGCCCATCGCGGTGGGTCACCCATGATAGATTCGTCACTACACCATGTGCCGCTGTATGTCCAGCATCAGCAACTGCTGATCGAGACGGCGGACGACGCGGGAGCGGCGACGGCTACGTAGACCTTCGCGGGCGGAATGGGATCCGTAGTTCTACCGATGCCGTCTTGGCCGCCGCTACCCAGCCTCTGATCTTGTCACGGTGCCGTGTCAACGAAGTCACTCACGAGGCCAGGGGCGCCTTGTCCAATTGGAGACATTCACTCGACGGCAGCTTCGGCCTCGAAGGGACGGGCCGAGCGGTAGGAGTGACAGGGCGATTCCGAGCTGGCGCACTAACCGATCAAGAGCTGGTTCTGGGCGCGACTCGCCCGAGCTTCGGAATGGTTATCGCCGAGACATGTATAGGTGTTTTCCTGCGAGTCGAATGAGACCTCGACTCCTGCCGGGAAGTGGGCAGTCAGCATTGTCTTGCCTTCGTGAATGCACCGCCGCAGCAAAGCAGCGCGGGTTTCCGCAGCCTGCGATGGATCCGAATCCCCGCCTTGGGAAAGGTACGGAAACAGCAGTTGTAGCGGATGATGGATGACGTCACCGCAAAGAATTGACCCGCCGCCGGCCTCGTCGATATCGATTATCAGATGGCCGGTGGTATGTCCGGGTGCGGTTCGAGCAGTGATCACGGCATCGCCCTCAGCGGCCAGCACGCAGTCCGTATCGATGAGTCCCCACCGCCCCTCGTCCAGCACCGGTTGGACACTGTCGTTCCACATACGGATCAAGTCGGCCTGAACTCCGTTGTCAGCACCACCGATTACCAAGTCTCGCATAGCTTCGAACTCCGGCCTGTGGAAGAGATACTCGGCTCTCGGGAACGTCGGCCGCCACGTACCGCTTCTCAGTGTCGTGTTCCACCCGCAATGGTCCGGATGAAGATGTGTGCAAATCACCAGATCGACGTCGTCGGGCTGGATCCGCGCTGCTCGAAGCCTTTCGAGATAGTCCGTTTCGAACATATGATGCGCGACGAGGTTCGGCCGATCACGACCGTTACCGTTTCCGGTATCGACGAGCACGGTAGTCGTGCCGATGCGCACTACGTAGGTATGGATGGCGAGTACGATTGCATGACTTTGCTGGTCGAAAAATCTATCGCCGAGGATCGCGCTCGCCGCGCGTAGCTCATGCTCCGTTATTTGCGGGAACAGATCTGATGCCCTGAAGGTCCATCGATCGAGTTCGCTGACGCGACGTATTTCGACATTGCCGCGGGATCGCGCGATCACGATACATCCCCATTCCAGTCCAGTTTACGAATCACGCTTGGTACGCATCCGCTCTTCCGATTAATTGATCGATTCGTCCGAAACCGTGTCTACCACCGAGACCGTCCATCCACGGTGCATTCGGACCACGGTCCGGCGAATACACTGGATGCAAGATCGCTGAACAATATCCCGCAGAATTCACGATACATCCCAGCTCCTTCGCGCCGGAGAGACGTCGCGATTCATCGGTGCTTCCCGACTCGGCGTATGGACGCTTCGCGGAAGAGGGACGCCGAGCACTCAGGCGATGGCAAGGGGTGCTGCTCAGCAGCGAAGGATGTCTCCGCGCTCACTGGTCTTCGGTAGTGGAGATGGCGGATACCGACCGCGCGAGTTCGGCCGCGACGTCGACGATCATGTCTTCCTGTCCGCCGATGACGCCGCGTCTGCCCAGTTCGATGAGGATGTCACGCTCCGGGACGCCGAATTTCGCGGCCGCACGTTTGGTCGGGTGGTAGAAGGTCGAGTAGACACCGGCGTAGCCGAGGACGAGTGCGGTCTCGTCGATGACCTGGGGTTGTTTCATCAACGGCGCCATTATGTGTTCGGCGGTGTCGATGAGGCCGAAAAGGTCTGCGCCGGTCCGGTATCCGGCTCTTTCGGCAGCCGCGGCGAGCACTTCGGTTTGGGCGTTCCCCGCGCTCGCACCCAGTCCGCGGAGGGAGCCGTCGAGGTAAGTAGCGCCGTTCTCGGCCGCGGCTAGGGAGTTGGCGATACCGACCCCGAGATTGTTGTGGGCGTGGAACCCGATGTCCGCGCCGATCGCCTCGCGCAGCGCGGCGACGCGTGCGGCCGCGTCATGCGGAAGCAGGGCGCCCGCCGAATCGACGACGTAGACCACTTGCGCACCGTAGGCGTCGAGTTTGCGTGCCTGCTCGGCCAGTGCGGCGGGGTCGAGTTTGTGGCTCATCATCAGGAAGCTCATGACCCGCATCCCGTTCTCCCTGGCCCAGCCGATGGGTTGTTCGGCGCAATCGGCTTCGGTGCAGTGGATCGCGATGCGCACTGTCCGTGCTCCTGCCTGCTGCGCCTCCGCGAGTTCGGCCAGAGTGGCGATGCCCGGGACATACAGCACGGCTATGTCCGCGTTGTCGACGGCTTCGACCGCGGCCCGGACGTATTCGGCATCGGAGGCGGCGGCGAATCCGTATTGGATGGACGAGGCGCCGAGGCCGATACCGTGGGCAACTTCGATGGTGCCGATCCTGGCTCGGTCCAGGCCGCGTGCCACGGCGGCGACCTGGTCGACGCTGAACTGGTGGGAGACGCTGCTCATGCCGTCGCGCAAACTGGTGTCGACGAGGTTGATCCACGGCTGCTCGGTCATGCCGGGACTCCTTCGCTGCTGAACTTGCCCGCCTTGGCCTCGGCGACCTGGACGGCCGCCGCGGTGATGATGTCGAGGTTGCCGGCGTAGGTGGGCAGATAATCGCCCGCGCCTTCCACTTCGAGCATGACGGTGACCAAGTCGCCGTCGACGTCGAAGTACCGCAGCCGGTAGCCCGGGACGTACTGCTGCACCCTGGCGACCATGGCGCGCACGGCGTACTCGATCCGTTCCGGGGAAGGCTGCCGCACGCGGGCGTAGACGGTGTCACGCATGAGCATCGGCGGTTCGGCGGGGTTGATCACGCTGATCGCTTTGGCGCGGTCGGCTCCGGCGACGGTGACGAGCGCACGGCCGGTCTTCTCGCTGAACTCGCTGAGGTTCTGCCGCGTGCCCGGTCCCGCGCCGGCGCTGGCGATCGCGGCGACGATCTCGCCGTAGGTGGCGTCGGCGGCGTCATTGATCGCGGCCAGGATCGGAATCGTCGCCTGGCCCGCGCAGCTGACCATGTTGACGTTGGCCGCACGCAAGTGCTGCTCGAGATTGACCGCCGGAACGACGTAGGGGCCGACCGACGCGGGTGTGAGGTCGATCGCGGTGATCCCGGCAGAGGCGTAACGCGCCGCGGCCGCGGCGTGGACCTTGGCCGAGGTCGCCTCGAAGATCATGTCGGGCAATTCCGCCCTGGACAGCAACCAGTCGACTCCCTCCGCCGACGTTTCCAGGCCGAGTGCGCCGGCGCGTTTCAGTCCTTCGCTCGCCGGATCGATGCCGATCATGTATCGAGGCTCGACGTACTCGGAGCGGCGCAGCTTGTACAGCAGGTCCGTGCCGATGTTCCCGGAGCCGACAATTGCGGCCGTCGCTTTGGCCATGGCCAGTTCTCCTTCCGTCCGCCCGCGTCGGCGGACCCCTAGACAGTCCGTCTCCGGGGCCGCACAATTCAACGCGTGAGTCCCATTCATCGAGACGAAGGCGAGATCTCGGGGATCGGCCGGGCGAGTGTGCTGCTGAACGCTTTTCGATCCTCGAACGGGACCTTGACCAGCGGCGAGCTGATCGAGCGCTCGGGCTTGCCGCGGTCGACTGCGCATCGGATGATCCGTGAACTCGTGCGCTGTGGCTTCCTGGAGCGGCAGGGGCGGGCGCTGCGCCTGGGCATCATGCTGTTCGAGTTGGGGCAATTGGTGTATCGGCCGCGCAGTCTCGTGGATGCCGCGCGGCCGTTCATGACCGACCTGCGGGAGGCGACGCGGCAGAACGTGGGCGTCGCGGTACTCGTCGAGCGAGAGGTTCTCTACGTGGAGGTACTACGGGGGAAGGACGGGCCTCGGGTGCCGTCGCGGGCGGGCGGGCGCTGGCCCGCGCATGCCAGTTGCAGTGGGAAGGCGATCCTGGCGTTCTCCCGGCCGGAGGATGTTCGAGGCGTGCTGGCCGACGGCCTTGCCGGGCTGACGGAGAACACCATCACCGATCCGGACGCCCTCGCCGAAGAGCTGGCGCGAATTCGCCAGCGCGGCATCGCATACGACCGTCAGGAGTCGTTCCGCGGCGTGATGGCCGCTGCGTCGCCGATCATGGGGCCCAGCGGTGACGTCGTCGGCGCACTGAGTGTGTCGGGATTGGCCGGACGGATCAACCTCGCCCGCGTGGACGCCGCGGTGCGGGCGAGCGCGCTGGCCGTATCACGTGAACTCGCTCGAGCTTATGGTGGATTCCGGCCGGCCGGTTAGCCGCGGCCGATGAACGGCATCGCGGTGGCCATGATCGTGAGGAATTGAATATTGGCTTCCAGCGGAAGATTCGCCATATGCCGGACCGCGGCGGCGACGTCGCCGACGTCCATAGTCGGCTCCGGGCGTACCGATCCGTCCGCTTGTGGCACACCGTGACTCATCGCCCCGGTCATATCGGTGGCCGCGTTGCCGATGTCGATCTGGCCGCAGGCGATGTTGTATGCCCTCCCATCGAGCGAGAGGGATTTGGTCAACCCGGTGATCGCGTGTTTCGTCGCGGTATAGGCGATGCTGTTCGGCCGAGGGCTGTGGGCGGAGATCGATCCGTTGTTGATGATGCGACCCCCCTCGGGGCGTTGCGTGCGCATCATCCGGAACGCCTGCTGTGCGCAGAGGAATGCGCCGGTCAGGTTGATGTCCACGCAGGACTGCCACTGCTCGAACGGTAACTCGTCCGGAGCGGCGGGTGCGCCGAAAATGCCCGCGTTGTTCACCAGCAGGTCCACTCGGCCGAAGCGGCGGCTGACCTCGGCAAACAAGGCCCGTACCGATTCCGGACTGCTGACGTCGGTGGGAACAGCCATTGCCCGGCGGCCGATCAGGGTCGCGGTGTCACGCAACGGGGCCGCCCTCCGCCCGGCAAGGACTATGGTCCAGCCGTCGTCGGCGAGGGTCGCCGAGATCGCCCGCCCCAGCCCGGAACCTCCGCCGGTAACCACGGCGATTCGTTCGTCTGCCACGATTCCTCCGCTCAATGATTGTTCCGCCGCACGCCCGCGTCTCGGCGCCCGACCAGGAAATCCAGGTCCGCTCCGCGGTCGGCTTGGAGCACGTGGTCGATGTAGAGCCGCTGATATCCGCTGTCGGCGACGGGTGATGGCGGCGTGAGGCTCTGCCCGCGCCTGGCGAGTTCGTCGTCGCTGAGGTCGACGCGCAGGCTGCGTGATTGTGCGTCGAGCTCGATGACATCACCGGTACGCACCAGCGCCAGCGGACCTCCGGCCGAGGACTCGGGCGCCACATGCAGCACGACGGTGCCGTAGGCCGTGCCGCTCATTCGCGCGTCGGAGATTCGGACCATGTCGGTGATTCCCTGCGCCAGTAGCTTCTTCGGCAGCGGCAGGTTGCCGACCTCCGGCATACCGGGGTAGCCACGAGGTCCAGCTCCCCTCAGCACCAGCACACTGTTCTCGTCCACGTCGAGGTCCGGATCGTCGATTCGGGCGGCGAGGTCCTCCACGCTGTCGAACACCAGCGCGCGGCCACGATGGCGCAGCAGATGCGGCGACGCGACCGACGGCTTGATCACCGCACCATTCGGCGCGAGATTGCCTCGCAGAACGGTAATCCCGGCGCGGCGAAGCACCGGCTGCCCGACGGACCGGATGACTTCGCGATCCCAACACTGGGCGTCGGCAACATTCTCGCCCAACGTTTTCCCCGTGACCGTCAAAGCGCCACGGTGCAAGTGGTCGCTCAACTCAGCAAGCAGCGCGGGCATGCCACCCGCCTCGAAGAAGTCCTCCATCAAGAACCGGCCCGACGGCAGCAGATCGACCAGCAGCGGCGTATCGTGGCCGAGACGGTCGAAATCATCCAGTGCCAATGGCACGTCCAGGCGTCCGGCCAAGGCGAGCAGATGGATCACCGCATTGGTCGAACCACCCAGTGCCGCGTTGACCCGGATGCCATTCTCGAAGGCGTCGCGGGTGAGTACCCGCGAAATCCGCAGATCCTCGGCCACCATCTCGACGATTCGGACGCCCGCGTCGTGGGCGAGTACCCGGCGGCGGGCATCGACGGCCGGGATGGCGGCGTTGCCGGGGAGCCCCATGCCCAGCGCTTCGACCAGACCCGCCATCGTGGACGCGGTGCCCATCGTGTTGCAGTGCCCCGCCGACCGGGACATGCAGGCCTCGGCCTCGAGGAAGTCGCCAACCGGCATGCGTCCAGCACGCACGTCCTCCGACATCGAGAACACATTCGTACCCGACCCGAGCCGTTGTCCGCGGAACCGGCCGGTCAGCATCGGGCCCCCGGACACCACCAGCGTCGGCAGATCGCAGCTGGCCGCGCCCATCAGCAGGGCCGGCGTCGTCTTGTCGCAACCGCAGAGCAGCACGACACCGTCGATCGGATTGGCGCGGATCGACTCCTCGACGTCCATGCTGACCAGATTGCGCAGCAGCATGCTGGTCGGACGCAGCAACGTCTCTCCCAGCGATGTCACCGGGAATTCGACCGGGAATCCGCCCGCTTCGTACACGCCGCGCTTGACATGCTCGGCGATCTCCCGCAGATGCGCATTGCAGGGCGTCAGCTCCGACCAGGTGTTGCAGATCCCGATCACGGGCCGCCCGTCGAACATGCGCGCCGGTATGCCCTGGTTCTTCATCCACGAACGCGCCGCGAAGCCGTTCAGGTCGTGGGGGCCGAACCAGTCGCGTGACCTGAGTTCGGTGGTCATAGTCGCTCCAATCCCAGCATTTCGCGGGCTTCGGCCGCGGTAGCCGGTTCCATACCCAGCTCGCGCACGATGCGTACGATCCGCTGCACGGCGGCAAGATTGGTGGTCGGTTTCCCCCCGGCGTCCCGGAGGTTGTCCTCCAACCCGACTCGGACATGCCCGCCGAGGAGCAGCGCGTGCACCAAAGCATCGGTGTCCGGCTCGCCCACCGCGCTGACGGTGAACAGGCTCTGCTGGGGCAGCAGATCGACCATCAGCTGCAGGTTCTTCGGTGAGTACGGCAGCGCCCCTTGGAACACCCGGTCCAGACCGAACACCAGATTGACGAAGTACGGTGGCGAGTCGTATCCGCCGCCGATGAGCGCGGCGATCTCCTGGGCAAGGTGCGTGGGGCCGAACGCCTCCCATTCGGGTTTGATCTCCTTGGCGCGCATGCCCTCCGCCAATTCGCGCCCCCGCGACGGCGAGGTCGCGAGCAAGACCTCGCGGTCGCCGACGCTCGCGAAGCACGTCATCGCGTCGAGTGTGCACATGTCGGCGCCGCCGTCGAGGCCGCGCAGCCGCTGCGCCCAGCTGACCTCGTGGTAGCCGGACTCGTTCCAGGTGAGCAGGTCTCCGTTCACGCCGCCGCCGGTGGAGTTGTTGATCACGATGTCGCAGCGGGCCCGGATCAGCGTGTTGGTCTCCCGGTAGACCGCGGGATCGCAGGTGGCCTCGTCGTCCTGGCGGCGGGCGTGCAGGGCGGCGATGCTCGCTCCGGCGTTGTAGCAGCGCAGCACATCCGCGGCGATCTCGTGCGGTTGCGTGGGGAGGTTCGGGTTGTCGGCCTTGTTCGCCAGTCCGCCGGTCGGCGCGACGGTGACGATCACCTTGCGTCCGGTCATGGCGTCGGCTCCGGGGAGGTTTCGAGGAATCGCAGCACCGCGTCGGAGACACGTTCACCGATGCGGAAACCCGCGTTCTGCGCGGTCTCGTTCACGAACGACACGACACCGTTGTCCCAGGTGTCCATGCCGTTGCTGATCTCGGCGGACATGTGGCTCACCGCGACCGCCGGGATGCCGACCTCGTCCAGCGCGGTGATTCCCGCGACGCCTGCGCCATCCTTGCCGATACCGGCGTCGTTGAGCACGACACATCCAAGACTCAGCCGCCGGGCCGCGGTACCGGATGCGGCGCCCCCGTTGGACGCGGCGACGATCACGTGATTCCGATCGGCCTCGGTTGCCTGTGACAGGCTGTCCATGACCACGACCTGCCGACCGCGACCGGAGTGCACGACTTTTCTCAACATTCGGCGGCCTCCTGTGTCCCGTCCACGGTGATCCTGCGGATCTCGTTCTGAACGCGTGCGCCCACGGTGTAGCCCTGCCGGCGAGCGGTGTCATTGACGAAGGTGATCACCCCGTGTTCCCAGACGTCGGTGCCGTCGCCGATGCGGGCCGACTCGTGCCCCACGGCGACACCCGCGATCGCGTCGGCGTCGATTTCTTCCAACCCTCTGATCCCGGCGTTGTTCTTACCGAATCCGGCGTCGTTGGCCACCAGGCACGACACGGTGAACCGGCGCGCGTACTCCCCGGCGCTGGCTCCGCCGTGCGAACCGGTCACGATGACGCGGCCCGCGTCGGCGCGCGAGGCGTAGGAGACCGAATCCATCACCGCCACTTGTTGTCGACCGTGCCCGATGACGAGGCGAGGACGCGCGGGTGGCATGCCGAGCATTTCGGCGGCTTCGGCCGGAGTCGCCACCGCCCTGCCTCGCTCGCGGGCCATATCCCGTATCAGGGCGACGAGTTCCGGGTTGGTCGGTGCGCCGAGTTCCAAGTGCGGGTAATCGCCGAGACCGATGGCGACGTGTCCCCCGCGTTCGATGGCCGCGGTCGCGACGTCGAGGACATTGCCCGCGTGCACGCTCACCGCCCATTCGATCTGTTTGCCAGCCGGAAGGAAGCCCAAGTGGGCGTCGAGTCCCGCCGTTGTTCCTGGATGGGCCGCCACGAACTCCGGACCGCCCAGCACCAGCAGGACGAAGGCCGGTTCCTCGATCTCGCCCGCGTCGAGCAATGCCTCGATACTGCGCGTCCAGCTGATGTTGAACGAGGCCAGCAGTGGTTTCATGGCAAGCTCGCGCGCGGTGCGCAGAACGCGTGCGACGCTACCGACGTCGTTCACGAAAACCCGGTCGGTGCTGCGGAATTCGTGCCCCTGCCAGTCGTAGCGGTCGAGGTTCGCACAACCAACGTCGACGGACAAGAAGTCGGCGCGGGTCATCGGATCATGGGCGTTGTCCACGATGTTCGCCAGCCGTTCGGTGATGGTGGCGCCCGGCGCGTTCGCCAGTGACGGTGCGAGCAGCAGGTCGGTGCGTTCGCGAATCGCCCGGATCGTCCTCGCGTAACCGTCGGTGCTGTGGTCGGCGCCGCCGTCGGTGGTCCGAGCGTGGAAGTGCATCATCGCCGCGCCTGCGTCGCGGGCGGCAGCAGCGTCCCGAGCGATCTCGTCCGCTGTCCAGGGGACGTGTGGATTCGGCGCTCGCATCGCGCCTTCGTTCGGGTGCACGCTGATAATCAGTTTCTTCACCGGTTCGCCTTCCCGACTCCTGCGTGGTCCGACCGCAAACTCCAACCCGCCCCGGCAGTTTGCCCGCCGTCGACGGTCAGGGTTTGGCCGGTGATGAAGGCGGAGCGCTCGTCGAGCAGAAACGCGATCGCATTCGCCGTTTCGGATGGCCGGGCGTAGCGGCCCAGCGGAATGGCCGGCAGAATAACGGCCCGCACTTCCGGTGTGTGCGCGGCGGTCACGAGCGGCGTCTCGGTGGCGCCCGGCGCGAGACAGTTGGCACGGATGCCCAGCGGGCCCAGTTCCACCGCCATCACTTTGGTCATCGTGATGACCCCGCCCTTGGATGCGCTGTACGCGGTGCGGCCGGGGCTGCCGCGCAAGCCGGACACCGAGGAGATCGTCACGATCGAGCCGCCCGTGCGCATGTGCCTGGCCGCGGCGCGGGCCACCAGGAACGTTCCGACCAGATTCACCTCGATCACCTGCCGGAACAGTTCCGGTGTGCTGTCGAGAAACGCCGTGGTGGAGCCGATTCCAGCTGCGGTGACCACACCGTGCAGGCCGCCGAACTCGGCGGCTGCCGCGTCGGCCATCGCGTCGACCGCGTCGCCGTCGGTCACGTCGAGTTGTTCGAATCGCACGTGCTCGGTGTAGTCCGGTAGGCGGTCGCGAGCCTGGTCGAGCGCGGTCGCGTCTCGATCGGCGACGACAACGCGCCAGCCGTCCCACAGTAGCCGTTCGACCGTGGCGAGTCCGATTCCCGAGGCGCCGCCGGACACGATGGCCGTCCGGGCGGCGGTCACGAGACCATCTCCCGAATCGGGTCCCGGCCGTCCCAACCCTCCGCGGCCGCGGCGACCGCACGGAAGACTCGCCCCTTGTCGCCGCTGACCTCCGACAGTTCGATCATGGCGCCCGGATGTCCGCCGGGCTCGAAGTAGACGAATCGCTCGTCCGGGCCGCCGCGGCCCGATCGCCCCGATTGCACCACCCGCAGCCCGCCGCTGCGGGCGCGGTGGAGGTCGGCGTCGAAGGTCGTGGTCCAGAACGCGACGTGATGCAGACCTTCCCGCCCCGCGTCGAGGAATTCCCGGAACGCGGTCGGCGCGTCGTCGAGCTGCTGGATCAACTCGATCTGCAGCTCCCCACTCTGGGCGAGGGCGACGCTGATCGTGGCGTCGCTCGGTGTGTCCCGGAACTGCAACTGCCGCACCGGAAGTCGTTCGATGTAGAAGAACGGTCCCACACCCAGCACGTCGATCCAGTGGTGCATCGCCTGCTTCAGATTCCGCACGACGTAACCGTTCTGCCGGATCGGCCCGAACAATCGGCTCATTTCACTTCCCCTCGGTGTTGGCGACTGCCGCAGGCTCTTGCGGCCCGTCGTCCGCGTTCTGCCAGTGCTCCCGCAATGCCCGTCGCATGTCGCGGTTACGGCTGAGCGCGACCGCGAGTACCGCCCCGACGGCGAGCACGGCCCCGAAGGCCGCTATCGCGGGTGCGAAACTACCGGTGGTGTCCTTGATGATCCCGGTGACCTGCGGCCCGAAGAACCCGCCTAGGTTGCCCACTCCGTTGATCAGTGCCAGTCCCGCCGCGGCGGCGATACCGCTGAGCATGGCGCTGGGGAGCAGGAAGAAGATCGACATCGCTGAGTAGAGGCCGATCGCGGCGACGCAGAATCCGACCATTGCCGCGGTGGGAGTATGCAGATTGGCCGAGGCGAACCCGAACCCGGCGGCGGAGACGAGCATCGGCAGCGCGAAGTGCCATACGCGCTCCTTACGCCGGTCCGAGCGGCGCGTCCAGGCCAGCGCGGGCAGCACCGCCAGCAGCGGCGGAACCGCGCCCAGCCAACCGATCTCGAGCTTGCTCCAGCCGAAGCTCGCCAGAATCTGCGGCATCCAGATGCTGTATCCGTTGAGCCCGAACGTAATGGTGAGGAAGACCAGGCACAGCACGAGGACGCGGATGTCGGTCAGGCCGCGCAGCACCGACATCGAGTGCCGCTGCTGGTTGCGTTCGTGCTCGGCGTCAATCGTCCGTTGCAGCCAGGACTGCTCCTCTGGGGTGAGCCATTTCGCCTGGGCGGGATGGTCTTTCAGCACGCGGTAGCACAGGACGCCGAAGACGACTGCCGGTATGCCGGTAATCACGAACAACCAGCGCCACCCGGCGATATTCGCGAGTCCATCCAGTTGCAGGATGTGCACGGACACCGGGGTCCCGATCGCGGACAGGCAGATGAATGTCACGATCCAGCCCATGGCTCGCGCGCGGGCACGATAGGGGAACCAGCGCGTGATGAAGTAAAGAGCGCCCGGTGAGAATCCAGCCTCTGCCGCTCCCAGCAACACTCGAGCGATGGACAGATCGGTCGGCCCCTGCACGAGTGCGGTAGCGATGGTGACCAGGCCCCACGTGATCATGATCCGGGGAATCCACCGGCGGGCCCCGACCTTCGCCAGCACCAAGTTGCTGGGCACCTCACAGAGGGTGTAGCTCCAGAAATAGATGCCCGCGGCGAGCCCGAACGCCGTGGCCGAAAGGCCCAGGTCGGCGTTCATCGTCAAGGCGGCAACGCCGATATTCTGGCGATCCAGATACAAGACGATGTAGCACAAGCCGATGAAGGGCAGGAATCTCCAGCTCACCTTGCGAATTACGCTGGCCTCGATAGCGGCCTCGGCAGTGGTCATATCCACCGCTCCTCTCCAACGCGTCGTTGCGAACGCCGCGTGTGGGCTGGGTCACTACCCATCGCAGCGCACCAGCAGTTCATTCGCAAACCTCCAACCTCGCAACCGATGGATCCCATTCATCGAGACTCCACAGTGGATCTCAATGAATGAGACGGATGTGTTGTGCCTCACAGGTTTGCGGAGGATGGTCCAGCGCATGCGCTTCACCGATGAACGTGTTCCGCCGCCACCGGCTTCGGCCCGGCGGGCCCTGATCAACGATCCGGATGACCTCGTCACCGAGGCATTACGCGGACTCGAGCTCGCGCACCCGCACCTGGTGCGCTGCTCCCTGGACCCCGCCTTCGTCGTCCGCGCCCGGCGATCGGACCGGCCGAAAGTCGCGCTGGTATCCGGCGGCGGCTCCGGGCACGAACCGTTGCACACCGGATTCGTCGGTACGGGAATGCTCGACGCCGCCGTTCCCGGCGCCGTGTTCGCCAGCCCCACCGCGTACCAGATCAGAGCCGCCATCCAGTCCGCGGACCAGGGGCACGGCGTGGTGCTGATCGTGAAGAACTACACCGGGGACGTGCTCAATTTCGCGATCGCCGCCGAACTCGCCGCCGACGAAGGCATTCCCATCGAGACGGTCCTGGTGGACGACGACCTCGCGACCACCCCGTCCGGCGCCAGTGATGGACGTCCGGGCAGGCGCGGCACCGCGGCCGTGGTAGCCGTGGAGAAGATCTGCGGCGCGGCGGCGGAGGCCGGAGCGAGTCTCGGCGACGTCGCCGACCTCGGTCGCCGGGTCGCCGCGTCGGCGCGCACGATGGCCCTGGCGCTGGCCGCCTGCACACATCCGGGACAGCAGCGGCCGTCCTTCGAATTGTCGAGTCACGAAGTGGAATTAGGTGTCGGCATCCATGGTGAACGCGGAACCGGCATGCTTCCCTTCGGACCCGCACGCGAGTTGATCGACGCGCTGGCGACGCCAGTTGTCCGTGCGCTCGACTTGTCCACCGGTGACAGCGTCATCGCGATCGTCAACGGGCTCGGCTCCACCCATCCGCTGGAACTGTCGCTCGCCTATCGCGAGTTGTGCACGGTGCTCGCCGCGCGTGGCGTCACGTCCGTCCGCGCCCTGGTCGGCAACTACGTGACCGCGCTCGACATGCACGGTTGCTCGATCAGTTTGGTGCGCGCCACCGACGAAGTCCTCCGGCTCTGGGACGCTCCCGTCCGCACAGCTGCCCTGACCTGGTGAGGACCGATGAACAACTACCTCGACACACACGCCGCCGAGACTTGGGTCGACCGATTCATCGACCAGGTCGACCGAACCCACCAAGAACTCACCGAACTCGACCGCCGGGCCGGTGACGGCGACTTCGGCACCAACCTCCGTGCCGCACTCCGTCGCGTGACCGCGGCTCGCCGGCGACAGCAGGTGGATTCCGTGGCTGCCTTGTTCACCGCGGTCTCCGACGGTTTCCTGCACACCGGCGGCACCAGCGGTCCGTTGTTCGGCGTGTGGTTCCGCAAGATCGCGGCGGGCTGTGCGGTTGAGCCGGGCAATCGAGTCACTCTCTCCGACCTTGCCTGTGGGTTCGTCGACGCTGTCGAGGCCGTCCAGCGTCTCGGTCATGCCGAGGTGGGGGACAACACGATGGTCGACGCCATGGCACCCGCCGCTCGGGCTCTGACCACGGCGGCCGAACGCGACACCGACCTCCGCACGGGGCTGCGCCTGGCCGCCGCCGCGGCCCGGCGCGGTGCCGCGTGCACGGAACGGATGCTCGCACGCAAAGGCCGAGCCAGCTACGTCGGCGCACACGCCGCGGGCGTCATCGACCCCGGCGCGTTGACCGTCGCCCTGTTCTTCGAGGCAGCCTCCTCGGCCCTCGAATAGCCGCGGCCCGATCCTTCCGTCGGGCGCACCCAGCCTCCAACCACCGCAATCGGTGCGAGGAACCCCAGAGAATGTAAGGAACACAGATGAGGAAGATCGCAGCATCGACGCTGCTGGTGACGGCACTCGGCATGACAACCGGCACTGCCCATTCGGCTCCCCCGAGCGAGAGCGCGCCCGTGAACGTCACCGCGCGGATCACCGAGAATGCCACGACTATCTCCGCGGACGCCGGATCTATGACGGTCGAGGACGGCGTCTTCAAAGTCAAAGCCGCTGACGGCACACTGCTCGCCGGAGCGGAATTGACCTTTCGCGTAGACGATTTCGTCTTCCCTATCACCGCGCGCATCACCGACCGGGTCGCTACCCTCACGCCGCGACTGGACCTCGAGCACGCGGTCTACCAACCCGTCGCCCTCCCGTACGAGGATCAGGCGCCCTGGAAGACCCCGTACGACCGTGAACAAGCCGCATGGAGCCGTTTGACGAGCACCATCGCCATGGGAGCCAGCATCGGCACGCTAGTCGGCGGACTCGGCGGCGCGGCTGTCGGCTGCGTTCTCGGCGGAATCGCCGGCGCCACGGTGGCCGCGGCCTCGATCGTGGGTATGTTCGGTCCCTTCATCCCAGCAGCGGCGATCGGCTGCCTCGGCGGCGTCATCGCCGTCGGGGCGCTGGGCACCATAGCAGGTCAGCTACTCGTCACGGCGCCCGTGGCGATCATGGCCGCGGTGCAGTACTTCACGACGATCAACGCGCCATTCGCGGCCAAATGATCTGACTCACAGAGCGAGCACGACGACGTCCGACCAGCAACCACCTGGATATGGGAGCCTTCCTATCGGTCGCCGCGGCGCGCGGGCCTGCGGCAGGTCCGCGCGCCGCGCCGAGTTGGTGCCGAGTAGGAGGGGATACCGGTGGGGTCGCCCATCGGTAACCCCTTCCGGCTGGTACCGCAAGGGGCCGACCGGCGGCACCGGCCGCTACGCGGTCCAGCTCGCCCGTCTTGGTGGAGCGCACGTCATCGCGTCGACCGGCGATCCGGCCACGCATGCTCCAAGTCTGCGCGAACTCGGCGCGGCCGAGATCATCAGCGGCCCCACCGATCTGGAGGCCCCGGTCGACGGTGTTATCGATTTGGTGGGCGGCTCGCAACTCGTCGACGCCTACCAACGCTTGTCCGAGGGTGGCACCGTGGTTGCCGTCGGTCACGCCGCGGGCGTGGACGAGACGTTCCCGTTCGGGCGTTCTTCGGTGATCAGGGACGCCACAACCGGTCGATCACGACGTTCTTCCTGCTGGCCTGCACCAACCTCGGCCCGGATCTGAGCTGGCTGGCCGACCGAGTCGCGACCGATACCTTGGACCCGAACATCGCCTGGCGGGGGGACTGGACTCAGGTTGGTGAAGCTGCCCAGGCATTGCTGTCACGCCGCCTGCACGACAAGGCAGTGCTGGAACTGCGCTGAGCCCGCAGAGCAGCCGCGATCGCCGCTGACCGCGAGCAGTACTCAGACGCGAGCGGCGGGCAGGGTGACGACGAAGTGGGCGCCGTCGGTGACGTGGATAGTGCCTGCGTGTCGCTCGATGACATCGCGGACGATGGCAAGGCCCAAACCTGCGCCGCCTTAGTCGCGGGTGCGGGCGTCGTCGTCCAGTCGGACGAATCGCTGGAGGATGCGGTCTCGGTCGGTGTGTGGCACGCCGGGGCCGTCGTCGGTGACCGTCAGGAGAACGTGTCCGTCGGCTGTGCGGTCCAGGGCGACTCGCACTGTCGCAGTGGCGTGCCGCTGGGCGTTGTCGACGAGGTTGCCCAGGACGCGGGCGAGCTGGGTCCGGCTGCCGGTGACCACGATCGGCTCGTCCGGGATCGTGATGTCTACGGCGATCCGGTCGCCGACGCGGTGGGCCAGCTCCTCGCGGACCAGGGTGGTCAGGTCGACGCGATCGGAGCGCGGTTGCTCGCCCGCGTCGAGCCGGGCCAGCAGCAAGAGGTCGGCGGCGAGGTGTTCCAAGCGGATGGTGTCGTCGATCAGCCCATCCAGTTCCAGCAGATCTGGATGTGCTTGGGCCACTTCGAGTTGGGTGCGCAGGCTTGCGATGGGGCTGCGCAATTCGTGGGCGGCGTCGGCGATGAATTGGCGTTGGCGCTCGGAGGATTCTTCCAGGGCGGCGAGCGTGGCGTTGGTAGTCGTTGCCAGCCTGGCGATTTCGTCGCGGGAGCCGGGTTCGGGAACGCGACGGGAGAGGTCGCCGTCCATGATCTCCGCGAGCTGCGCGCGGATCGCCTCTACTGGGCGCAGGGCACGGCGGGTGACCAGCCAGGTCACCGCGGAGACTACGACGAGCAAGGGCGACAGGCCGATCAGCTCCGGGCGTGTCAGAAGCAGCTCATCGCCTGAGTCGCGGCCATGGCCGAGCGCGCAACAGTGGCCTGCGGTCCGTGCCTCCGATGGCGGAGTCGGAGGCGTGCGCTGCCGATGCGAAGGACGTGGCGAGTCGCTCAGCGTACTGGTATGGCCGGAACCCCCGTTTGCGCTCGATGAAGTCGATGTAGGGCCGCGAAGCGACGACGGCGTTCGAGTACGACCTCGCCATACTGTTCTCCACCAGCACCCGATCGACATAACCACCGTCGCAGGCGATTGCGATGGAATTCATCGTCGCCAGCACATGATTGACTTTGTCCCGGACATCGCTCGCGAGATCGCCGAACTGATCGTGCGGGGTTTGCGCGATCACCTCATGGATCAGACGTCGTCCCTCCCGATTGGCCGGGGACAAGTACCGTTCGGTGAGGTCGAAATAGGCGCGCAGGCGATCCGCTCTGCTCGTGCGGCGAAAGCCCCACCCGGCGATCGCGACCGCGACGGCGGGGGAGATCAGGCTGAGTATCGTAGTCGCCATCATCGTGATTCCTTATCGGGTTCCGAGGTCTCGGCGTCATTGCGGGCGAGTCGGTCGGCCGCCTGTTCGGAGGTTGGTTCGGCCTTCGGTGCGGCGTGGCGGTCCGGACGTTCGAGTGGAAGCGCCGACAATCCGCGAGGAGCGTCCGGCCGCACTCTGACGACTACTCCACGCAGTGCGGCGGTGAGGGCTTCGGACAGCGTGAGCGAAGCCGACGCGTGTTCGAAAACGTGGGCGCGCAACAGCCAGCCGGGCCCGTCGATGCCGAATAGCCTGATCCGCTTCCGCGGGTCGTCAGGTGCGATGAATACCAGCTCGGGCCCGTACGGTCCCAGGATTTCCTGGACGCTCACCCCCGCCCTATCCTGCTGCTTCTGCGCCGACCTGCGGACCGCGCCCCATGCGGGACCGCCGTGCGTCGGCAGCAGGTCCAGGCGAAGTTCGCACCCGTCGAGTGTCAGCGACACGGCCACCAGCCGATCTTCATTCCGGATCCCACCGAGCTTGATCTCGGGATCGAGGACGGTCAGGATCATGCTCCCGAAGTCCCACCCGGTGCGGGGGACCGCCTGCAATTCGTCGATGTCGAACGGTCCCACCTCACGCCGGTCGATCAGCTCGGCCGCCACCGCGAGGAAATCACCGCTGGGAAATTTGCGCCGGAGTCGCTGCAGCATGTTGACGGTCCGCTTGCACGCCGATGAGAGCGCGGCGGGCAACTGTTGGATCGAGTCGTACATCTCCGACGGGCCGGCTGCGTCCGTGATTCTCGCCGCGGCATCGCGAATGGCGGCCCGGCCGAATTGCCTGCCTACATAGCCGGAGACCATCATTTCGACGAAAGCGCCCATTACTGCGCGAAGGTCGTCAGCGGGTATCTCCGACAACGCTTCTGCCATCGCGCGCAGGCCGTCCACGAGATCGGCGGCGCGCGTCGGATTCGCGTCGGACGGAAGCAAGGCGGCGACGTCGGCGGACCAGTCTGCGTCGTCGCCCGCATCATGGAGGCCGGATATCACCCTCTCGACGATTTCCTGCCGTACCCCCGAGGAGAGTTCGAGATGATAGGCGGTGACATCGGAAAGAATATCCGACAGCATGTCCATCATCGCCGATTCGCCCATGGACTCGGTCATCTTCTCGATATGGTCCTGAACCTCGGCGGGATTCTCATCGACCATTCGGCGGAGATCCAGGGCCCGATTGACCGCTTGCGCGGTCGCGGTTTCCCTTGTCTTCTCCAGCGCCTGCTCGAACTGGGGGAGGTGCATTTCGCATTCCGCGTCGGCCTCGTCGATCGCAACCCAGTATCCCTCCTCGATCATGCGCTCCCGGAGGTGGCCTACGCTGCCGGTCATGCCTTGGGTGCGATCGGAGTCATCGACGGTCAGCGTGAAGCACGGCGTATCGTCCTTGTCCACAGTCAGCCGACAAAGAGCCTTGTGCATCGGCAGTTCGTCGAAGGACGACGCTTTGGTCTTGAGCATGCGCGCCAATAGCTCGGCGTCCTCCGGACCGACCCGAAAGGCCAGGACAGAACCGACATTGCCCAGGATCGCGTTGAGCAATTCGCGACTGCGTGCTCCTTCGAACCGGGAAAATGCGTACAGCTGTTCCAGATTCTGATGCGCCAGCACCAGTCCGCAGCCGAATTTGCGCGCCTCGGCGATCAATCCCTCTATGCCCGAGGTGGCGAACTTCTGAAACTCATCGATGATCAGGCTGAACGCCGCGCGCTTGCCGGGCGGCAGTCCGGTCCCGCGCTCGTAGTCGAAGACGGCGCGCTGGACGCGACGGAGAATCAAACTGCCGAGAAAGGACGCGGCCTGGGCGCCGATCACCGATTCCGGAAGCTTGACGAGGAGAATTCCGTCGTTCCACACCGTGTGCTCGATGGACAGTGGCGACGTGCGGGTGCTGCACAGTGACGAGCGGATGCGGCTGCCCGCGGGCATCAAGTCGGCGAGCTTCGACAGCATCCACACGATTCGCTCGGCCCGCTCGCCCTCCTGGATCGCCTCGAATACATTCCACCGGTCACGGAGCACACTGTTCTCCGCGATGCTCATCGAAACCAGTTTCCGAATCTCGCGATTGCGGTACATGGCCTCGATGAGATCCAGCGATCGCGGCACCGGAAACCCGGGCTGGAACATGGTTTCCAGAGCTTGCCGGACCATATCGTCGAACACCGGGCCGGTGAACTCGTTGTAGTACCGGGATTCCAGAGTGCGCAGAAAGTCTCCGATATGCAGATTCATGCTCCGCGAGTCGGTGATGTCGACGGTGAGTGGGTTGAACGCCGGAAGATAGTGCGGCTGACCGAAGTCGAGCAGCACGATGTCCTTCAGGCGGGACTGGGAGTGCCGGACCAGATAGTCCACCAGATCGCCATGGGGATCGAGAACCGCGAACCCGCGCCCGGCTTCCATGTCCTGCCGGCACAGCTCTTTGAGGAAGTTGGTCTTGCCCGTGCCGGTTCGGCCCACCGCGTACAGGTGGCGAACCCGCGCTGTCTCGTCCAGCAGCACGTCCACCCGGCGGTCGCGGATCGGGCCCGCGACCCGCGCAGTTCCGATCTTGGTTCCGATCGTGGGCAGATTCGGTCCTTCGTAGGAGATCTCCCGGGTGACCCGGGCACGCAGCCCGCGGGCCTGAAAGTGACCGTATGGCGGATGGAAGAGCCGGATCAACTGACTGGGCGTCAGGGCCACCGGGTCAGCGTGGGCCTGGTCGGGTCCGACTGATCGAACCGTCGCGGGCACGGTGCCGAAGATTTCGTACTTGATCGTGTCCGCGAGGACGGGGGGAATCGGTTTCATGCTGCTCACCACGAGTGACATGCCGATGCTCGGTGGTTCCAGCTTCGACATCTCGCGCAGCAGATTGAAATAGGCACTTGCGCGACGCTCGACGAGGTCGCCGGTGGCCATGTACGGCATGGACACCACCGCGTGCCGAAATGTCTCGTCCTCGTCCCGGTCTTGTTCTCGGTTCCTCCCATCGATCTCCATCGGGACGGCCCGCATCTCCACGATGATGGGCGTCTCCTGGGTTCGGATGAGATCGAACAGCGGTGACCAGTCGTCTCGAATCGTCGGCCCCTGCGAGCTGAAGTCCGGAATGATCTGCAGGCAGTGCGAACCGGCGGCGAGCTCCGGTTTCTCGTCGGAGGTGCTGATCGGCCAACTCTCGACGAGCATGGACCGCAACTGCCCCTCGATTTGGCCGGGATTCACGACCGATTCCCGCCCGGACACGATTACGTCGAAATAGTTGCGCAGATCTGTGCTCAACGGGTTGGCGGCGGACTGCATCCGGTAGGTGACGGACATACCGTCCGCGGGGAGATCGCCCATCGCTCGAAGGAAATTGAGTTGCCGGGGAAGAGTGGAGACCGCGCTGCCGCTGTCATACGCTCCGAGTCGCAATGCGAACGACCAATTCCCGTCGTCGGTCGAGCGGATTGCTTTGGCGTCCATCGGAGCTTCGTCGGCGAGGTCGCGGTAGGCGTCGAGCAGCGCGCCCAGTGGCGGGGTGCTGATACCGGTCGCGATCAGCTCGCCGATCCGTTCGATTACGAACCGAGCCTGCCGCGCCCGGGTGACCTTCGCGTCGGTGACAGAAGAGACGACGAGATGGGTACTGAGCACGGTGAACAGCGCCTCGTCGTCCATATCGGTCGCGAGCGCCCTGCGATATTCCTCGAGTGCGTCACGAAGAGGGCCCGGGAATTTGAGATGGTCCAGCCAGCGGCTGATCTGTTCGGGCAGATCGACGTTGGTGGTCCACCCCTTCGAGCCCCGCATCTCCTCCAGTGCCCGCACGGCGGCCGCTGCCACTTCATCGTCGGAGCGCGTGATGATCTGGGAACGCACGACGAGTCGGTTTTTCGTGCTCACCAGAGACGCCGGTCTGCGTTCGAACCGGTCGTAATCGATCATTATCGCGCCCTGGCATCCCGCCTGCAGCGGCTTGACGCCGTCCTTGTTTGTGAAGGCCGACCCGCGCAGTGACGGGCCGACTATCGTGCTGCCTCCGGATTCGGGATTGTTGGCGATGAGCCGGACGAAATCCCGCGGGGCATCAGGAAGAAATGGCCGAGTTGTCGCAGTACGCGCCGGGATGCACACGACCTCCGGCGCCTCCTCCAGAAGACGCTGGGAATGCCGAAGGTAGTCCATACACACCGCGACCGCGACGCGCACGGTCCGGTCCCGAAAGGTCATATCGACGACGATCGGCCCCGCGCCGGACTCGGCTATTTCGTGTTCGGACAGATGCTGCTTGGTCGAGAGGTGGACGCGTTCGTTTTCCACCAGCACGCTGACGTTCCGTCCGATGAGCTGTTCGGGCTGCCATGCGGAGACGGCGTGTTCGGTAAGAATGCTCGCCTCGTCCCGATTCCGGACGACGCCCATCCCGGTCACGATGGCCCGAGAACGCGAGAAACCGATGATCAGATCCAGGCAACTGATCGGGCTGAGGTACTCCGGCAGCACGGCGACGTCGAAGTCGTGGTCGTCGGCGAAGGTGAGCAACTCGGACAGGTACTCCCGCGTAGACAGCGTGGAGATCTTTTCCAACCGGCGCAGGGTGTTCCGCGCGTTCGAACCCGCTGCCGCAGCGAAGAATTTTGCGGCGGAAAGCGACTCGGTGAACGCGGGCTCGTTCGCCAGTGGTTCGGCAGGCATCCATAGCTTGCCGTGTTCCGTCAGTGCCTGAGGCACGCCACCTGCCTGGAGCACGCAGAGGCGAATAGCCGAGTGGGGGGAGGGTTTGGTCATCGGCTGTACTTCCGGATCGATGCCGACAGTGCGCGGAAGGTTCCTGGGAGGCATGCGTGTTCGAGTGGCGTGAGATCTATCGGAACCCCCGGCGCTCATGTTATCCATCAATTCGCCGTGAAGTGACGCTTATTCGAGCGACATTGTCAGCGAGCGTTGTACGCCGCCACCTCTTACTTTACAAACCGGTCGGTTGGCCTGCGGGATGCGTCAGCCGACCGCGACGCGAGGATGGCTCCGCGCACGGTTGAAGATGATCTGTGTGGCAACAGAATTCGACACCCGGCTCAATGCCTGTTTCGATATCCCTGCGGCCGACGGTAACTCGGGTAGGACACGGGCATCGCTACGCATCGCCAGCGGGCAGGGTGACGACGAAGTGGGAGCCGCCGGGCACACCATCGGTGACGTGGATGGTGCCTCCGTGGCGCTCGATGACATCGCGGACGATGGCCAGGCCAAGACCCGCGCCGCCTTCGTCGCGGGTGCGCGCGTCGTCCAGGCGGATGAAACGCTGGAAGATGCGGTCTCGGTCGGCAGGTGGCACACCCGGGCCGTCGTCGATGACCGACAGCAGCACTCGTCCATCACTGTCGGGTTCCACGGCGACGCGCACGAAGCTTGCGGCGTGCCTTTGCGCGTTGTCGACGAGGTTGCCCAGGACGCGGGCGAGCTGGGTCCGGCTGCCGGTGACCACGATCGGCTCGTCCGGGATCGTGATGTCTACGGCGATCCGGTCGCCGACGCGGTGGGCCAGCTCCTCGCGGACCAGGGTGGTCAGGTCGACGCGATCGGAGCGCGGTTGCTCGCCCGCGTCGAGCCGGGCCAGCAGCAAGAGGTCGGCGGCGAGGTGTTCCAAGCGGATGGTGTCGTCGATCAGCCCATCCAGTTCCAGCAGATCTGGATGTGCTTGGGCCACTTCGAGTTGGGTGCGCAGGCTTGCGATGGGGCTGCGCAATTCGTGGGCGGCGTCGGCGATGAATTGGCGTTGGCGCTCGGAGGATTCTTCCAGGGCGGCGAGCGTGGCGTTGGTAGTCGTTGCCAGCCTGGCGATTTCGTCGCGGGAGGCGGGTTCGGGAACACGGCGGGAGAGGTCGCCGTCCATGATCTCCGCGAGCTGCGCGCGGATCGCCTCCACTGGGCGCAGGGCACGGCGGGTGACCAGCCAGGTCACCGCGGCGACTACGACGAGCAGGGGCGACAGGCCGATCAGCATGGCTTGCCGCGCGTCCGCCACCGCGCTGTCGGCGGTCTCCAGGGAGGCGCCCGCGTAGACGGTAGCGGGTTGTCCGCCCGGGAGGGTCACCGCGAGTGCGGCGACCCGGAACGGGAGCGGGCCGTCGTCGGCGTCCACCGTCAACCGCACGTCGCCGAATTCCGCCTCCGCTGTCGCGGGATCGGCGGGCGTCGAGGCGCTCTCGTCGTCACGCTCCTCTGCGTCATCGTCCTCCTCCTCGTCATCGTCATCCTCGTCGTCGCGGGATCTCGTGTGGGGACCGAAGTCGGCGATCGGTGGTTTTCCCTGGAGTTCTTGGGCGGCGGCTAACACTCGGCGGTCAACCGAAACGACCTGCACCGGATGTTCCTCGGCGTCGGGCAGCGTCAATCGGGTGAGGTCGGCTCCTGCCGCGAGCTCGATCGCTACATTGCGCGCGGTTGTCTCCGCCTGCAAGCTCGCGCTCTCGACCAGGTTGTGCCGCAACACCGCTAGCACCGCCAACCCGGCAGCCGTCAACGCCACCGCGACCACGGCTGTCGCCGCGACGGTGGTGCGTGCTCGCACCGATCGCCACCATGAGCGCCTGGGGGACCGGCCGGTCACGCCTCGGCCGCCAGCCGATAGCCCGCACCGCGGACGGTGGTGATGGACCGGCGCCCGAATGGCGCGTCGATCTTGCGGCGCAGGGTGCTGATGTAGACCTCGACGATATTCGGATCGCCGTCGTAGGCGAAGTCCCAGACATGGTGGAGGATATCGGCTTTCGACACGACCTCCCCGGCGCGCACGGCCAGGTGCTCGAGGACGGCGAACTCCTTGGCGGTGAGCGTGACGTCCTGCGCGCCGCGCCGACAGGTGCGGGTGCCCGGATCCACGATCAGATCGCCGACGCGCAGAACTCGTGCGCCGCCGCGGGTCCGGCGGCGCAGCAGGGCGCGGATGCGGGCCAGCAGCACCAGATAGGAGAAAGGTTTGCTGAGGTAATCGTCGGCTCCGGTGTCCAAACCTTCGGCCTCGTCGTATTCGCCGTCCTTCGCGGTGAGCATGAGCACCGGCGTCTCGTGGCCCGCGGCGCGCAGCGCGGCGCACACCCGGTAGCCGTTCATGCCGGGCAGCATGATGTCGAGGATGATCAGGTCGTAGTCGGTGGTGGTCGCCAGGTGCAGGCCCTCGGCGCCGTCGTGTACCACGTCCACGGCAAATCCCTCGGCCGACAACCCTTTTGCCAGAGTGAGGGCCAAACGCTTTTCGTCCTCGACGATCAACAAACGCACCCACCAAGGGTCGCAGATGGATGCTGAAGCGGTCTTCAGGTGACTTCAGCTCGCCTTCAGCTTCCCCCTGTCACAGTGATCACCACATCGAGATCGCTACTCCCGCAGGAGGTTCCCCATGACTACCGCTTTCCGCCGTGCCTACGCAGGGCTTCGCTGGGTCATCTTCGGCGCGGCCGTCGCGGCGGTCGTCGCCGGCGTGAGCTTCGCCCTCGGCGCCGTCGCCACCGGCGGCCACGATCACACCATCGCCTTCAATCCGTCGGCGCGGGACTGGTCGCTGGTCGCGGACCCCGGCATCAACAGGCAGCAGGCTATCGACAAAGCGATCGAGGCCGTGCCGGGCGGGCGCGTCGATTCCGCCGAGCTCGACACCGATCGCGGCACCCCGGTGTGGGAGGTCGAGCTCACCACGCCAGACGGCGTGGAGCACGAGGTGACCATCGATGCGAACAGCGGCCAAGTGCTCGCAAAGATCAACCACGACTGATCCGCGCGGCGCCTGCCGGAGGTGGGTGTGACGCAGGATGGTTCGGGTACGCATGCGTTGTTGCTGCTGGGCGGCCGAGATCGGGAAGGAGCGTCTCGGCCACGCCCGGATTTCGGTCGTTATGTGTCTGTCACCTCGGCGGACGAGTTCGCGGGAGCCTCGACGATTCCGCCCGCGTCTTGTTTGCCCGGGAGTAGCCTCAATAGGGTTCGCTCGAGGAATCGAGGTCGCGATGCACGAAATGGCGATCACACAGAGTGTGATCGACGCCGTCTGCGAGCATGCGGCGGGACGACGGGTCTACGCCGTCACCGTCGAGGTCGGCGCACTGTGCGCCGTGGTGCCCGATGCCATGCGGTTCTGCTTCGAAGTCGCGGCCGAGGACACCGTGGCGGAGGGCGCGGACCTGATCCTGGTGGAGATTCCTGGTGCCGCGGCCTGCCGGGCCTGCGGGGCCGAGTTCCGGCTCTCCGATCCGATCCTGCTGTGCTCCTGCGGCAGCGCCGATGTCGACATCCGCTCCGGGCGCGAGCTGCGAATCCGATCGATGGAGGTGAGTGAGGCATGTGCGCAACCTGCGGATGTGGCGACGACGCCGCCGCGGTGATTCACGTCCCGCACGACCATCAACACGACGACGGGCACGACCACGCTCACCCGGCGGATCATGGGCACACACACGATCACCACGATCACCACCACATGCATCTGCCCGCCACCGAGACGGTCAGCCTGGAGCTGAAGGTCCTGGCCAAGAACGACGAACTGGCGCAGCGCAACAGGGCGTGGCTGGCCGAGCGCGACATCGTCGCGCTGAACCTCACCAGCTCTCCGGGTGCGGGCAAGACCACTCTGTTGGAGCGCACCATCCGCGAGTCCGGCCAGTCCCCGATCGCGGTGATCGAGGGCGACCAGGCGACGCTGCTGGACGCCGAACGGATCACGGCCACCGGCTGCCGCGTCGTGCAGATCAACACCGGCGCGGGCTGCCACCTGGATGCCGAGATGATGTATCGCGCGCTGGAGACGCTCGATCCCGCGCCGGGCACGCTGCTACTGGTGGAGAACGTCGGAAACTTGGTCTGCCCGGCGCTGTTCGATCTGGGCGAAGACGAGAAGGTGGTGGTCATCTCGGTCACCGAGGGGACGGACAAACCACTGAAATACCCGCACATGTTCCAGGCAGCGGGACTGGTGCTGGTGAACAAGATGGACCTGCTGCCCTACGTCGACTTCGACTTGGACCGATGCCGGGAATACATCGCCTCGATACACCCCGGCGTCGAGGTCCTACCGCTGTCGGTGACCAGCGGTGCAGGCCTGTCGCACTGGTACGACTGGCTGGCCGCGCGGCATCGCGCGGCCGGTTCGGCGACTCTGGAGAGAGCCGCCGGGCGAGCTAATATATAGCGATCAGGATCACATTTCCGGGTGACCCCTTCTTCGAGAAAGGCGAGATTCGGCCCCCGGTGGTCCGCTGCGGAAGGTGGCGAAATATGCCCACTCAGGAAGCAGTACAAGCCGAAGAAACGTTGATCCACGTTCTCTGGATCAATGCAGGACTCAGTTGTGACGGTGACTCGGTCGCCTTGACGGCGGCCACCCAGCCGAGCATCGAAGAAATCGCCCTCGGCGCTCTGCCCGGTCTGCCGAAGATCGCCGTGCACTGGCCGCTCATCGACTTCGAGTGCGGCCCCAACGGCGGCGCCGACGATTTCCTGGAGTGGTTCTTCAAGGCCGACCGCGACGAGCTCGAGCCGTTCGTCCTGGTGGTCGAGGGTTCGATCCCGAACGAGCAACTCAAGGAGGAAGGCTACTGGTGCGGGTTCGGCAACAACCCCGCCACCGGTCAGCCCATGACGACCAGCGAATGGCTGGACCGTCTCGCGCCGAAGGCGACCGCCATCGTGGCGGCGGGCACCTGCGCGACCTACGGCGGCATCCACGCGATGGCGGGTAATCCGACCGGCGCGATGGGCGTGCCCGACTATCTCGGCTGGGAGTGGAAGAGCAAGGCGGGCATTCCGATCATCTGCGTGCCCGGCTGCCCCATCCAACCGGACAACTTGTCGGAGACGCTCACCTATCTGCTCTACATGGCGACCGGACAGGCGCCGATGATCCCGCTCGACGAGGCGCTGCGGCCGAAGTGGCTGTTCGGCGCGACCGTGCACGAGGGTTGCGACCGCGCGGGCTACTACGAGCAGGGTGAATTCGCCACCGAGTACGGCTCGCCGACCTGCCTGGTGAAACTGGGCTGCTGGGGCCCGGTGGTCAAGTGCAACGTGCCCAAGCGCGGGTGGATGAACGGGCTGGGCGGCTGCCCGAACGTGGGCGGCATCTGCATCGGCTGCACCATGCCCGGCTTCCCCGACAAATTCATGCCGTTCATGGACGAACCGCCCGGCGGAAAGTTCTCGTCCACCGCCTCGGGGCTCTACGGATCGGTGATCCGCAGCCTCCGTCATATCACCGAACGCACGGTCGACAAGGAGCCGCACTGGCGGCACAAGGGCCGGAAGCTGGAAACCGGCGCGACCCGCACCTGGTAGGAGGATCCGATGACCCAGATCATCCCGGAGCCGTCGCACCGAACGATCGAACCGGACCGTCTCGTCGAGATGGCCTGGGACCCGATCACTCGCATCGTCGGCAGTCTCGGTATCTACACCAAGATCGACTTCGACAATCGGGAAGTGGTCGAGTGCCACAGCACCTCGTCCATCTTCCGCGGCTACTCGATCTTCATGCGCGGCAAGGACCCGCGCGACGCGCACTTCATCACCAGCCGCATCTGCGGTATCTGTGGCGACAACCACGCGACCTGTTCGTGCTACTGCCAGAACATGGCCTACGGCGTGCGCCCGCCGCACCTGGGGGAGTGGGTCGTCAACCTCGGCGAAGCGGCCGAATACATGTTCGACCACAACATCTTCCAGGAGAACCTGGTCGGCGTGGACTACTGCGAGAAGATGGTCTCGGAGACCAATCCCGGCGTGCTGGCCAGGGCGGAGAACACCGAGGCGCCGCACGCGGGCGAGCACGGCTATCGCACGATCGCCGACATCATGCGGGCGCTCAACCCGTTCACCGGTGAGTTCTACCGGGAGGCGCTGCAGGTCAGCCGCATCACCCGGGAGATGTTCTGCCTGATGGAAGGCAGGCACGTGCACCCGTCGACGTTGTATCCGGGCGGTCCCGGCACGGTCGCGACCATTCAGCTGATGACCGACTACATGTCCCGGCTGATGCGCTACGTGGAGTTCATGAAGAAGGTCGTGCCGATGCACGACGACCTGTTCGACTTCTTCTACGAGGCGCTGCCGGGTTACGAGAACGTCGGCTTGCGGCGCACGATGCTGGGTTGCTGGGGCTCGTTCCAGGACCCCGAGGTCTGCAACTTCGAATACAAGGACATGGAGGACTGGGGCCGCAAGATGTTCGTCAGCCCGGGCATCGTGGTCGACGGCAAGCTGCTCACCACCTCCCTGGTCGACATCAACCTGGGCATCCGGATTCTCTTGGGCAGTTCGTATTACGACGACTGGACCGATCAGGAGACGTTCGTCCAGACCGATCCGCTGGGCAATCCGGTGGACCGGCGCCACCCATGGAACCAGCACACGAACCCCAAGCCGCAGAAGCGAGACCTCGAGGACAAGTACAGCTGGGTGATGTCGCCACGCTGGTTCGACGGCACCGACCACCTCGCCTTGGACACCGGTGGCGGCCCGCTGGCACGGCTCTGGGTGACGGCACTGGCCAACCTCGTCGATATCGGCTACGTGAAGTCGACCGGGAACAGCGTGCAGATCAACCTGCCCAAGACCGCGCTCAAAGGGCCGGTGTCGCTGGAATGGAAGATCCCGGCGCACGGCAGCAACACCATCGAGCGCAACCGCGCGCGCACCTACTTCCAGGCGTACGCGGCGGCGTGTGCGCTGCACTTCGCAGAGAAGGCCATGGCCGAGATCCGGGCCGGCCACACCAAGACCTGGGAGAAGTTCGAGGTGCCCAACGAGGGCATCGGCTGCGGCTTCACCGAGGCGGTGCGCGGTGTGCTGTCGCACCACATGGTGATCCGGGACGGGAAGATCGCCAATTACCACCCGTATCCACCGACGCCGTGGAACGCCAGCCCGCGCGACAGCTTCGGCACACCGGGCCCCTACGAGGACGCGGTGCAGGGCCAGCCGATCTTCGAAGAGAACGACCGCGAGCACTTCAAGGGCATCGACATCATGCGCACCGTGCGCAGTTTCGACCCGTGCCTGCCCTGCGGCGTGCACATGTACCTCGGCAAGGGACAGACCCTGGAGAAGCTGCACTCACCGACGCAGACACTCACCCCGGAGTGAGTCCGCGTCGAGTAACCGACCGGAGGTGACGGTGGAGGATCGCCTGGACGACCAGGACGACGCAACGCTCGGTGAATCCCGCTGGCGCGAAGCCGGGGATCGCATCGAGACCTTGCTGGAGGCGAGTTCGGCGGGCGGTGTGCTCGCCCGCGAGCGCGCCGAGCAACTCGTGCGCGAGATCGTCGAACTCTACGGTGCGGGGCTGACCCGTGTGCTGCGGCTGCTCGACGCCGAGGCGATCGAGCGGCTGGCGCGCGACGACTTGGTCGCGAGCCTGCTGCTCGTGCACGGGCTGCACCCGCACGACGTGGCGACCCGGGTGCGGACGGCGCTGGACAGCGTGCGCCCCTATCTCGGCTCGCACGGCGGCGACGTCCACCTCGTCGACGTCACCGACGGCGTGGTCCGCTTGGCGCTCGACGGCAGCTGTCGCAGCTGTCCGTCGTCGTCGGTGACATTGGAGCTGGCCGTCGAGGACGCGGTGCGGGCGGCGGCGCCGGAAATCGAGTCCATCGAAGTCGTCGCCGCGCAGACGGAGTCGGCGGGGGTGATCTCCGCCGACTCGCTGTTCTCCCGGGTGCACGCGGGCGGCCGATCCGGCAACTGGGTCGCGGTCCCGGAGCTGGCCGAGCTGCGCGCGGGCGAGGTGGGCGGTTTCGCCGTCGCCGGGCTGACGGTGCTGGCCTGCCGGGTGGGCGAAGACGTGTACGCCTACCGGGACCACTGCCCGGGATGCGACAACTCGCTCGCGGGCGCGGCCCTGGAGCGCCGCCTCGGATTCCCGGTCGGCGACGCGGTGCTGCGGTGCCCGACCTGCCGGGCGCACTTCGACGTCGTGCACGCGGGCGCCCGCGTCGACGGTGACGGGCACCTGGAGCCGTTGCCGGTCCTCCTGCGCTCCGGCGAGCTGTCGGTGGCGGTGCCGGTGGGGGTGCACGGGTGACCATGCCGTTCCGCGCGTTGCAGCGGATCGCCGCCGATCGCACGCCCCCGCCCCGGGCCGGCGAACGGTGCGAAATGTGTGCAGAGCCGATCGCCGACGAGCACCAGCACGTGGTGAACGTCGAAGGCAGGCAGCTGATGTGCGTATGCCGCGGCTGCTATCTGCTGTTCGTCGACCAGAACGCGCAGCTACGTTATCGGGCGGTGCCGGATCGGTATCTCGCGTTTCCCGATGTCACGATCAGCCAGGCGGAATGGGACACGCTGGAGATACCGGTGGGTCTGGCGTTCTTCTTCCGCAACTCCGCGCTGGGGCGGATGGTGGCGTTCTATCCCGGCCCGGCGGGCGCCACCGAATCGGAACTGCCGCTGGCGGCGTGGGACTCGATGCTCCAGCGACATCCCGAGCTGGACGTGCTCGCCCCGGACGTGGAGGCGCTGCTGATCCGGATGCCCGAACGAGGAACCGAGCAGGCCGGGTGCCTGCTGCTGCCGATCGACGCGTGCTACGAATTCGTCGGCCGGATGCGGCTGCTGTGGCGCGGATTCGACGGCGGCCAGGACGTGCGGCGCTACCTGGACGAGTTCTTCGCCGCCGCGTCGGCGCGCGCGACACCCGGCGGTGCGGCATGAGCCCGGTCTACTCCACGACCTTCGCCGTGCTCGCGATGAAGCCGGAGCCGTACGCCGCGGCGCCGATCCTGTCCGCGCGAGTCGGCATCGCCGCGCTCGCGGAGGAACCCGTGCACGCCATCGCGTTACGCGCGCAGGTGCGCATCGAGCCGTTCCGCCGCGGCTACTCCGACGAAGAGGCCGCGGGGCTGGTCGACTTGTTCGGTCCGCGGGAGCGGTGGCGCGACACCCAGCGCTCGTTCCTCTGGATGCACTGCGCCACCATGATTCCCGGGTTCACCGGGGGCGCGGAGATCGATCTGCCGATGCCGTGTACCTACGACTTCGAGGTGAGCGGATCGAAGTATCTGCACGCGTTGCGCGACGGCGTGGTTCCGCTGCTGTTCCTGTTCAGCGGGACGGTCTTCATCAAGGGCAGTGGGGGATTCGCCATCCAGCAGATTCCCTGGGATCGCGAAGACAAGTTCGACATGCCGGTCTCGGTCTGGCACGACCTGATGGCCGCGCACTTCCCCAACTCGGGCTGGTTGCGCCTGCACAAGGACACCCTCGGCGCGCTCGCCGCCTACAAATCCGGCCACGGCCTGCTCGGCTTCGACGACGCGGTGACCCGGCTGCTGGCTCGCTCCGAGGAGCTCCCGTGACCACCGCCGAATCCCGCGCCCGCGCCCGCGCCGTGGCCGACGCCGTGCTCTACGAGGGGTACCTGCTCTACCCCTACCGAGCCGACGCGCGCAAGAACCAGTCGCGGTGGCAGTTCGGCGTGCTCGGACCGGAGGGTGCCGCCGCGACCGGGTTCGGCGAGGAGTCGACGCTGTCGGCGCAGTGCCTGATCGATCCGGGCGAGAACCCGCAAGTCGCCCTCACGATCCGCTTTCTTCAGCTCCAGCGCAGACAAGTGGTGGATGCCGACGGCTCGCCCGTCGCCGAGCTGACCGAGGGGCAGCGGTCGTGGCTGTCCTGGGACGAGGCGGTCGAGCAGGAGATCGTCGTCGGTCCGGTCGCGCCCGCGAATATCGTTCGGCCACTGCGTATTCCGGGCGGAACCGAGACCGAGCAGATCTCGGGGGACGCCGGTCCGGCGGAGGGTGCGTTGGTGCGGACCCGGCTGCCGCTCGCGGGCGAACTGACGCTCGCGACCGACTGCGACGACGGCTACTTGCGGCTGACCCTGGTGCTGCGCAACGAGGGCCCGCCCCCGGCCGACCAGCGCGACGCCATCGCCCGCTCGCTGATCGGCGCGCACGTCATCGCGGAGATCACCGGCGGCCAGTTCGTTTCGCTGCTGGACCCGCCGCCCGATGCCGCGGCCGCGGTCGGCCGCTGCGAGCGGCGCCGCTGCTTTCCCGTGCTCGCCGGGCCACCCGGCGACTACAGCATGCTGCTCATCTCGCCGATCATCCTCTACGACCATCCGGAGATCGCCGAGCAGAGCGAGGGCGCGCTGTTCGACTCCACCGAGATCGACGAGATCCTCACCCTGCGCGTGCTGACGATGACCGACGCGGAGAAGGCGCGGGCGCGTGCCACCGATCCGCGCGCGGCGGAGATCATCGACCGCTGCGAGGGCATGACACCCGAGGCGATGCAGCAGTTGCACGGCGTCCTGCGCGATCCGCACCCCGATCGTCCCCGGCTGATTCCGGAGATCCCCGATGGCGTCGATTGGTGGGATCCGCTGGCCGACAGCGCCGTTCGCCCGGAGGCCGATGCGGTGCCGGTCGCGGGCGTGCTGGTGCGCCAGGGCAGCCGGGTCCGGCTGCATCCCTCCCGGCGGGCCGACGCGCAGGACCTGTTCTTCGACGGCATGTGCGCACGGGTCGTGTCGGTGCACGAGGACGTGGACGGGCGGGCGCACGTCGGGGTGGTCCTGGACGACGACCCGGCGGCCGATCTGCACGAATGGTATGGCCGCTACCTGTATTTCGCGCCCGACGAACTGGAACCGCTCGAAGATCCCGAGAAGTGAAAGGACGTTCGCTATGGAAGCAGTGGGAGTGGTGTCGACGGCCATCGTCGCCGTACTGGCGGGGGTGGGCCTGTACCTGGGTGTGCGGGCGATACCGGATCTAAGGCGATACCTGAAGATCCGGCACATGTAGTGGACGACCGGAAAGGAACATCATGGGTGAGCAACGCGAAGAGCCACAGCCGGCTCGCGGAGCGCCGGGTTCGCGCGACACCGGCGCCGACACTGTCGCCGGGGGACCGGCCGAACGGAAGCCGGGGGACATCGGCCACGAGGAGACCACCTCCGCCCACGGCACCGACGCGGAACGGGAGGCCGAGTTCACCTCGTCGCCCCCCTCCGGCGCCGAACCGGCAACCCCGCCCTACGAAGGACGTAAGCAGACCGCCAACGCGCCCGACGAGACGGCAACGGGCAAGGTCGACGACGCGGACGTCGGCGGCGCGACGGCGCCGACCGAGGGGGAGGGGTGAGCCCACGGCCACGGTGCTGATCGCCGGGATCGGCAACATCTTCCTGGGCGACGACGGATTCGGACCGGAGGTGGTGCGGCGCCTGCCGCACCACCCGGGGGTGCGCGCGGTGGACTACGGCATCCGCGGCATGCACCTCGCCTACGACCTGCTCGATCCCTGGGACGCGCTGGTACTGGTGGACGCCGTGCCCGGCCGCGGAGCGCCCGGCCGCGTCGAGGTCTTCCGCGCCGCGCCGGAGGACGGCGACCCCGCGCATCTCGACGCGCACGCGATGACTCCGGCCGCTGTCTTCGCCGGAGTGCGCGCGCTGGGCGGTGCGCTGCCGCCGACCGTCGTGGTCGGCTGCCAGGTCGCCTGCGTGGACGAGGGCATCGGCCTGTCCGCACCGGTCGCCGCCGCGGTCGACGAGGCGGTCGCCGCCATCGGCGGTGTGCTCGCCGAACTGCTCGGTGCACCGGTCGCACGTTCCGGTGACGCCGGGACGGCACACCACGGCAGGGCGCGAGACGACACCTTGCCGCATCCGCCGGCCACAGTGCGACAGGAGGACTGACCGATGTGTCTCGGCATCCCCGGGCGGGTGCTGGAAATCCCCGAGGGCTACCACGACCAGATCGCTTTGGTCGACGTGTCCGGCGAGCAGCGGAAGGTCAATATCGGCCTGCTCGACGACGATCCGGCGCGACCGGGCGACTGGGTCATCATCCACATGGGTTTCGCGGTGGAGAAGACCGACGAGGCGGGTGCCGCGGCGGCCATGGACGGGCTGCGCCTGCTGCAACGCGGAGACCAGCCATGACCGCCGCGCGGCTGCGGCGGCGACTGGTCGTGCGTGGGGTGGTCCAGGGCGTCGGGTTTCGCCCGTTCGTCTACACCACCGCGGCCGAACTGGCCCTGTCCGGCAGGGTGAGCAACGACAGCAGCGGGGTCGTCATCGAAATCGAGGGCGCGCCAGCGGATTTGGAAGCTTTCACCGAGCGGCTGCACCTGCGGCCACCGCCGCTGGCGGTGATCGAGTCGGTCGAGCAGGCCGATATCGCCGTGCGCGGCGGCACCGGCTTCCACATCGCCGGGACCACCTCCGACGGTGGCGGTCGTACGCTGGCCTCACCCGATGTCGCCCTCTGCGCCGACTGCGAACGTGAGCTGCGTGACCCCGCCGACCGCCGCTATCGCCACCCATTCGTCAACTGCACCAACTGTGGTCCGCGATTCACCATCATCGCGAGCCTGCCCTACGACCGTGAGCGCACCTCCATGGCGGACTTCGCCATGTGCGACCGTTGCGCACGGGAATACGCCGACCCCGCCGACCGGCGCTTTCACGCGCAGCCGATCGCCTGCCCCGACTGCGGTCCGACCCTGAGCTACTCGGGGCCGGGCACCGGTTCGCCGCTGGCGGCCGCGCGGGAGCTGCTACGCACGGGCGGGATTCTGGCGGTCAAGGGCATCGGCGGATACCACCTCGCCTGCGACGCCACGAACGAGGCGGCTGTCGCCCAGTTGCGCAGCCGTAAACGCCGCGGTGACAAGCCTTTCGCCGTGATGGTGCCCGACCTCGTCACCGCGCGCACCATCGTCGCGGTCGACGACGCGGCCGAGGCACTGCTGACCAGCCCCGCCCGGCCGATCGTCCTGCTCGCCCGCCGGTCCACGCTGGTGGAATCGGATGGCGCGGCCGGTGCTTCGGGAACATCCGGGCCCGCTTCCGGCTCAGGCGATGCCGTCGGACCGCCGAGGACGGGAGAACCCGTCGCGCCGGGCTCGCCTCGCCGCCCGGTCCCGGCCGCGTCGGTCGCGCCCGGCAATCCGGACCTGGGTGTCATGCTCGCCTACACCCCGCTGCACCTGCTGCTGTTCGGACTGCCCGGCGATTCGCCCGGCCCGCAGGTGCTCGTGATGACCTCGGGCAATCTCGGTGGCGAACCGATCTGCTACGAGGACGACGACGCCCGCACCCGCTTGGCCGGACTGGCCGACGGGTGGCTATCGCACAACCGGCGCATCCTGGTGCCCTGCGACGACTCGGTGGTGCGCCCCCTCGACGGCCACGAACTGCCGGTCCGGCGCTCGCGCGGCTACGCGCCGCTACCACTGATGCTGCCGGTGCCGCTGCCGCCGACGCTCGCCGTGGGCGCCGACCTGAAGAACACCTGTGCCGTGGCCGACGGCCGCTACGCCTGGCTCAGCCAGCACATCGGCGACATGGACGATCTGGCGACGCTGCGGTCCTTCGACACCGCGCAGCGTCACCTCACTGCGCTCACGGGGGTGGCTCCGGTGCAGCTGGTCGCCGACGCCCATCCCGGCTACCGCTCCACCGCGTGGGCGCGCAGGCACGCGGGCGAGCGATCGGTGTACACCGTGCAGCACCACCACGCGCACATCGCCGCCGTGATGGGCGAGCACGGACTCGGCCCGACCGAGCAGGTGGTCGGCATCGCCTTCGACGGCACCGGGTTCGGTCCGGACGGCGCGGTGTGGGGCGGCGAGGTCCTGCTCGCGGGCTACAAGGGTTACCGGCGCCTCGCCCATCTGAGGTACGTGCCGCTGGCAGGCGGCGATCTCGCGGTGCGCAGGCCCTATCGGATGGCGCTGGCGCACCTGTGGGCGGCCGGGATCGACTGGGTGGAGGAGATTCCCGCGGTCGCGGCATGTCCGGCCGACGAGCGATCCGTGCTGGCCCACCAGTTCCGGACCGGGCTGGGCTGCGCGCCCACCTCGAGCATGGGCCGGCTGTTCGACGCGGTGTCCTCGCTGTGCGGGGTACGGCACGTGGTCGACTACGAGGCCCAGGCGGCGATCGAGCTGGAGGGGCTGTCACGCCGCAGCGCGGAAGACTCCACCGAATACCGGTTCCCCATCGATGACGGCGATCCCGCCGTCATCGATCCCGCCCCGGTGCTCGCGGCCGTCGTGTCCGACGTGCGCGCGGGGGAACCGGCCGAGGTGGTGGGCGCGCGGTTCCACGCCGCCCTGGCCCGGCTGGTGCTCGATCTCGCGCTCCGCTACGCCGCCCCGGCGACGATGGTCGCGCTGTCCGGCGGCGTCTTCCAGAACGCCCTGCTGCTCGCACGAGCGTGTGCGTCGCTGCGGGACAACGGTTTCACCGTGATCACCCACCGCCGACTGCCGCCCAACGACGGCGGCCTCGCGTTCGGGCAACTCCTCGCGTGCAGCGAGGGATGAGCGAAGGAGAACAACGATGTGTCTTGCGGTACCAGGCAAAGTGCTCAGCCTGCACGAGCGGGACGGCACGTTGATGTCGGTCGTCGATTTCGGCGGTGTGCACAAGGACGTGTGCCTGCAATACATCCCGGACGCGGCGGTCGGTGACTATGTCGTGGTCCATGTCGGCTTCGCGATCCAGCGGCTGGATGAGGAGTCCGCACTGCGCACCCTGGCCGAGTTCGAGCACCTGGGCGTACTGAACGAGGAATTCGGCGACGGGTTCGAGATCGCCGCAAAGCAGGCGGGTGTGCAGAACCCCGCCGCCGAGCCACCACGCGAGGAACCGGAGGCGACGTCATGAAGTATCTGGACGAATTCAGCAACCCCGAGCTGGCCCGGCGCCTGCTCGATCGGATCCGCGCCGCGACCAGCCGTCGCTGGGCGATCATGGAAGTCTGTGGCGGACAGACCCATTCGATCATCCGCCACGGCATCGACCAGCTGCTGCCCGACCAGATCGAGATGATCCACGGCCCCGGCTGCCCGGTCTGCGTCACCCCGCTCGAGGTGATCGACAAGGCGCTGGAGATCGCCGCGCGGCCGGGGGTGATCTTCTGCTCGTTCGGTGACATGCTGCGCGTGCCCGGCAGCGCCAAGGACCTGTTCCAGGTCAAGAGCGAGGGCGGCGACGTCCGGGTGGTCTACTCGCCGCTGGACGCGCTCAACCTGGCCAAGGAGAATCCCGACCGCGAAGTCGTGTTCTTCGGCATCGGCTTCGAAACCACTGCCCCGGCCAACGCCATGACCGTGTACCAGGCGAAGCGGCTCGGCATCCGGAACTTCTCGCTACTGGTGTCGCACGTGCTCGTCCCACCGGCCATCGCCGCGATCATGGAATCGCCAACCTGCCGGGTGCAGGGCTTCCTCGCCGCCGGACACGTCTGCACCGTGATGGGTACCCACGAATACCCGCCGCTCGCCGAGAAGTACCGGGTCCCGATGGTGGTCACCGGCTTCGAGCCGCTGGACATCCTGGAGGGCATCCGGCGCACCGTGCTGCAACTGGAATCGGGCAGGCACGAACTGGAGAACGCCTATCCGCGCGCGGTGTCCGCGGCGGGCAACCCCGCGGCGAAGGCCATGCTGCAGGACGTCTTCGACGTCACCGACCGGGCCTGGCGCGGCATCGGCGTGATCCCGCGCAGCGGCTGGCAGCTGTCGGAGCGCTACCGCGAATTCGATGCCGAACACCGGTTCGCCGTCGGAGACCTGCACACCGCCGAGTCGACGATCTGCCGCTCCGGCGAAGTGTTGCAGGGATTGATCAAACCGAACGAATGCGCGGCCTTCGGCAAGCAGTGCACGCCGCGAAACCCGTTGGGCGCCACCATGGTCTCCTCCGAGGGCGCGTGCGCGGCCTACTACCTGTACCGGCGGCTGGATCTGCCCGCGGCGGTGGCTCATGCGTGAGGAAGGCGCCGCCCCAGCGACGATCGACATGGAGGGCTGGGTCTGCCCGATGCCGCTGCGGGACTCGCCGAACATCGTGATGGGCCACGGCGGCGGCGGTGCCATGTCCGGCGAGCTGATCGAGCATTTGTTCCTGCCCGCGTTCGGCGCGGCCGCGCACGCGGATCTGGGCGACTCCGCGGTGGTCACGCTCGGCGGCGCGCGGCTGGCCTTCTCCACCGATTCGTTCGTGGTCAAGCCGATCGTGTTCCCCGGCGGCACGATCGGCGAGCTCGCGGTCAACGGCACGGTCAACGACCTGGCCATGTCCGGTGCGCGCCCGATGGTGCTGTCCACCGCGTTCATCCTGGAGGAGGGCACCGCGCTCGCCGACATCGCCCGCATCGCGCAGGACGTCGGCACCGCGGCCTTGGCGGCCGAGGTCCAGTTGGTCACCGGCGATACCAAAGTCGTCGATGCCGGGCACGGTGACGGGATCTACCTCAACACCACCGGAATCGGTCTGGTAGACCCCCATGTGGACATCCGGCCGCAGCGCGCGACCCCAGGTGACGTCGTGCTGGTCAGTGGGGATATCGGCGTGCACGGCGTGGCGGTGCTCAGCTGTCGCGAGGGACTGGAGTTCGGTACCACCGTGCTCAGCGACACCGCGCCACTGCACGGGTTGGTGGCCGCGATGCTGGCCACCGGCGCCGATGTACATGTGCTGCGCGATCCCACCCGTGGCGGCGTCGCGGCGTCGCTGAACGAGATCGCCCGCGCCGCGAATACCGGTGTGGCGCTGGACGAGCGGCGCCTTCCGGTGCCCGACGCGGTGCGCGATGCCTGTGGGCTGCTCGGGCTGGACCCCATGTACGTGGCCAACGAGGGCAAGCTCCTGGCATTCGTCGCTCCCGAGGACGCCGACCGCGTGCTCGCGGCCATGCGGCAACACCCGCTGGGTGCGCAGGCCGCGGCAATCGGCCAGTGCGTCGCCGAGCATCCCGGGATGGTGGTGGCTCGCACGGCGCTCGGCGGCACCCGCGTGGTGGATCTGCCCGCAGGCGAACAGCTTCCGCGAATCTGCTGACCCGGCGGATTCGAAATCGGTGAAAGGTCCTGCTGATGTCCGGTGGCGGAGCGGAGATGTTCGCCCGGTACGCCTACGCGCCCAATCGGCTCGGCTACTGCGGGCCACCCGACGCGGCCGCACTGCGGGACGGGTCGGACGAGCAGGTGCGTGCGGTGGCGCGCCGGTTCACCGGCGCATGGCCCTATCTCCAGGTGATGGCGAGGATGACCGGCATCGCCGATCCGCTGGATCGCCGCCTCGTCGAGTCCTACTGGCTGGGCGGCGGGGTGGGCGCTGCCCTGGAGCCCGCCGAGTTCACCGCCGAGCTGCTGGCACTCCTCGGCCCGGTCGCGGGCGGGTACTGGACGCACTTGAACCCCCAGCTGTCCGAGGAGGCTGCGGCCAACCATTGCTTCCACGTCTTCGGCGTATACCCGTGGTCGCGGCTGCTCGGCCACGGTTCGGAGCATCCTCTGCACGTGCTCGACAGCTGCCGGATCACCTGGGGAACGGTGCTCGACCGTACCGATACCGAGATCGCGCTGCGTTGTCGCAGACTCCATTGGGACGGACAGCGTCTGGGCTTGTCACCGGAAACGGTGCGGCACATGCCGATTCGGGTGGACGGTTATGCGGCCGTGCCGGACGTGTCGGGAGGGGAGCGGGTCGCGGTGCACTGGGGGCGACTATGCGGACGCCTCGACGAAGCGCAAGTGCCCGCTCTGGAAGCGGGGACGGTGCGTCAGTTGGAGGCCACCAATCGGCGGCTCGCCCGCGCAGCGGCGCGGCCGGTGTCTCGGTGAGGAAAGTTGTTCTCTGGCGTCGAGAATCGGAGGTAAGAACATGGCTGTCGGAACCTTCTCCTACCAGAATGCCTCGGGCTACCCCGGTGAGATCGAAAATCCGGACGAGTACCGGACCTACAACATCGACATCGGAAAAGGTTCGGTGGACAACCGGACCAATGCCACCGTTCGCCTCTATACGCGGCGTGATGGTCAGGGCGATTCCGACTATCTGAACCCGAATTCCAGCACGTACACGGACAAGAGCTACCAGAGTTGCGTATTCACCACCTGATGTACCCGGGCTCGACCGGCGGGCCCGAAGCATCCGGCATGCCTCACCACGGCAGCAACGATGAGCGGCGATGACGTCGTGCCGCGGAGGCTCGCCTACGGTGCGGTCCGGCATGGCGAAGGGCCGCGCGATCCCTGCGCGGCCCTTGGTCTTTCGCCACCCGGGTGGTCAGATCTTGCGGATGACCGTGACGACCTTGCCGAGGATCTGGGCGTCGTTGCCGGGGATCGGCTCGAAGACCGGATTGTGCGGCATCAGCCAGACGTCCTTGCCGGTGCGCTTGAAGGTCTTCACCGTGGCCTCGCCATCGATCATCGCCGCGACGATCTCGCCGTTGTCGGCGACGTTCTGTTGCCGTACGACCACCCAGTCGCCGTCGCAGATCGCGGCGTCGATCATGGACTGTCCGACCACCTTCAGCAGGAACAGCGAACCGTCGCCGACCAGTTCACGCGGCAGCGGGAACACGTCCTCTACGGCCTGCTCGGCCAGGATCGGACCACCGGCGGCGATGCGGCCCAGCACCGGGACGAACGTCGGCACCGGCCGCTCGGCGTCGGCGTCGTCCGCCGCGGCGCCCGGCAAGCTGGTCACGGACCGCACCGCTTCGTCCAGGCCCCGGACGTCCACCGCGCGTGGCCGATTCGGATCGCGGCGCAGGTAGCCCTTGCGCTCCAAGGCCCGCAGCTGATGGGCCACCGACGAGGTGGACGTGAGCCCCACGGCGTCGCCGATCTCCCGGATGCTCGGCGGGTAGCCGCGTTCGCTCACCGAGGTCCGGATCACCTCCAGCACCTTGCGCTGACGCACGGTGAGTTCCGCCCCGGCACCCGTCGAGTCGGCGCCGATTTCGGTCTCGTCCCCCGTGTCGTCTGTGTGCCTCACCGCAACCGCCCTTTCCTGCTGTGCCCCGGCCGGCCCGCCCGGCGCGTGTGTTCCTGGCTTGTCAAGTCTTCGGTCCTTCGAATCTAGTCCGGTAACGCCGATGTATCAAACATCTGTTCGACGCATGTCGGGGTGTTTCTGCTGACTTTGTCGGCGGGCCGTGGTAGAAATCGAACATCAGTTCTTCGAACACATGATCGAATATGCGGTGAACATGTGTTCGAACAGCGAGCATCGGCTCGAACGGCGGCGGAGCACCCACTACGGAGGTTTGTCCGATGAGTACTGCGATCAGCGAGACCACCCCACCGATCGGCGGGACGGACGCGGCGCTCGCTCGCCGCGTCGTCGATCTCGATCCGGCGGAGGACGATCTGGGGTATGACACCGCCCGGCGAGTGCTGTGTGGCGGTACGCGCTCGAGGGCGTTGACGCCCACGCATCGGTCCGCGGTCGATCGGCGCCCGCGCGATTCGCGTCCTGATGGCGGTGTGGCCGGATATGGCACCGGCGCAAGGGCTTTCGTGCGCACGCAGGCCTCCGGAGTGCATCCGATGCGTCGCGTCGAGCAGGCGCAGATCGGGTTCGCCGCGCTAGCCGTCGCGGCGCTGCTCACCGCCTTGGTGGTGGCGGGGCTCATCGCGCTGGCGCACGCGCGCTCGGGCGACTGGGGTGGCGCATCCGGTGGATCGGCCCCCGCGGTGGTGGACGGCGCGGAGGGGCATGGCGAGGCGCACCCGCGCTGACCGGGGAAAGCGGCCACTGGAGGCGGCCGGAATTGTTGATCGTCAAACTAGAACGTGTTGCTACCGTGCTGAGAAAGTGATCTGGGCAACACTGCCCGAACGATGTCGGGACTTTTCAGCACATGACACGTCGCACCGCCGGCCGCTCGGTCCGCCTCTTCGCTCGCGCCGCCGCGTTGTCGCTGTGCCTCGTCTTCGGACTCGGCACGCAGCAGACCGCGCAAGCCGAACCCGTCTACGCGGCCTATCTCGATCTGCCCTCCGTCAATGGTGACGGCGCGGGCGGGGGTGGCCTGAATCCACTTCTGCCGCTGGATGAATCGATTCTGGCGCAGGCGGTGCACGAGGCGCGGACCGACGGCGTGGCTCCACGCCGTTACGCGACGCTGCTACACCAGTATTGGTTGGTGGTCGCCACCCGCAACGCCGCCATCGACCTGGCGGCCTGGGATCCCGGTCGTGGCCCGCGGGCGAACGAACGCACATTCAGCCAGGTGTACGTCAACTATCTGCGGCTGGCCACGCGGCATCCGGAGTTCTATTGGGCGGGCCTGGCCGGGATCGCGGGCGGATCGTTCGCCTCCGGATTCTTCGACATGGGCGATGCGGGGATCGTCCTGGACGTGCCGGGCATCCATCAGCTCGGCAACGCCATGGCCGATCTGTTGCGCGCCACCCCGGCGGAATTGGTGGGTGCGCTGCCGGAGGACATCCGGCTGCTGGCCACCGAGGGCTCCCGGCTGAGCGCCGAGGACGTCACCTGGTACCAGACCCGCTTGATGATCATGCAAAAGCACATCTTCACCGACCTGGTGCCGATGCACGAGGCGTACGCCGCGCTGGGCATGCGCGGGATCGACGAGATGTACGCGGCGGGCGTGCTCGACGACGGCATCCACGCGGCCTGGGAGTCGATCGCCGCGGGCACCCGGGACGGCTACATCGACGCGTTGATCCGGATGACCGACCGGGAGCAGAACGACATCGTCGCCGACCAGTGGGACGAAACGGCGGCGGGCCGTGCACCCATCGGCCGCGTTCTGACCTATGTCAGCACCGTCGTGGGCAAACCCGGCGTCCCGGGCGTCCGCGCACCCGGCGTGTTCGCCCCCACGGTGGTTCGCGTCGATGTGTCGGGCCGCAGCCTGGCGCTGCGCGCCCCGCTGCCCGATTTCAACTGGGCCGACCGCGCGACCCGCTGGGAGTACATCACCGGTGACCTGGTGCCGCGCCACATCGACATGGAAACCGACGCCGTTCTGGCGGGCGCGGTCCTCGGCGAGCCGCTCCGGAGCAAACTCGCCCGCGGCCGCCTGGCGGCACGGTTGCCGGACCTTCTCACGGACCTGACCGCGCACTGGCAGATCGCCGGATGAGCCGATCGATCCCGCGGTAGCCGGGAGGGAGTGGGACGATCCGGGCACCCAGACGGGTATTCTCGAAGTGTTATGCAGGTATTCCGCGTGTCGAACGGGGAATACTTGGTGCCGGGGTATAGACCTCCTGTACACGTGCTCGCCGGAACGATCATCGCGATCGGTGGCCGGTCCGGACGCGAGCACGCGCATCGACGAAGGATTTCTCGGATGCATTGCCCGTACTGCCGACACCCGGACTCCAGGGTCGTGGACTCGCGCGAAGCCGACGAAGGCGCGGCCATTCGCCGTCGCCGCGCCTGCCCGCAGTGTGGTCGGCGGTTCACCACGGTGGAAACCGCGATCCTGTCCGTGGTCAAGCGCAGCGGGGTCACCGAGCCGTTCAGTCGCGAGAAGGTCATCCGTGGCGTACGCCGCGCGTGCCAGGGCCGCGAGGTCGATGACGACGCGCTGAACCTGCTCGCGCAGCAGGTCGAAGACACGGTGCGCGCCAAGGGTTCTCCGGAGGTGCCCAGCCACGAGGTGGGCCTGGCCATCCTGGGGCCGCTGCGTGATTTGGACGAGGTGGCCTACCTTCGGTTCGCCTCGGTCTACCGATCGTTCACCTCGGCCGAGGATTTCGAACGCGAGATCAGGGAGATGCGGCAGGCCCGCGCCGAGGCGCTGTCGGCCGCCGACTGACTCAGCGCCGAATCGCCGCGATGGCCTTTTCGATTCGCTTGGCCGACACCGGGAACGGGGTACCGAGCTTCTGCGCGAACAGGCTGACGCGGAATTCCTCGATCATCCACCAGAGGTCCGCGACCGCGGGCGCGTGCTTGCGGTGTTCGGGCAGCGATCCGAGCAGGCGGTCGTAGGCGGCCAGCGCCCGATCGAGTTCGGCCATGCCCTGACGATCGCGAACCGCCGAGCCGGGCAACGCTTCCAGGCGCAGCTGCGCCGCCTGCAGGTAGCGGGGAAGCTCACGCAGCCTGGTGCCGCCCCACTCGGCGACGAAGCCGCGGAAGACCAGGTTGTCGAGCTGGTCGCGCACGTCGTCGGCGATGTCGCGCTCGCTCGTCCGCGCCAGTGCTACCGAAACCTGATGGGCCGCCGCGAGAATCGGCACAACCAGGCGAACGAAGCGCGCTACCGTGGCGGCGAAGTCCGGACGAATCCGGGCGACGAGCGCATCGAACTCCGCCGGGCTGTGCACCGGACCACCGGCGCCGGCCAGCAGCTCGTCGGCGGCGGCCGCGCGGCAGTCCTCGATCAGCGCCTCCAGCGAGCCGTACGGGTTCTGGCTCAACGCGAGCCGGTCCGTGGGCGATAGACCCGCGGTAGCGGTGCGGACCGAGGCGGGCAGCGCACGCAGTAGCAGCGCCCTGGTACCCAGGCGCATCGCGGCGGTCTGTTCGGCAGGCGAGCTCAGCACCCGGACCGCTACGCCGTCGCCTTCCGCGACCAGCGCTGGATATCCCGTGACGGTCTGACCGGCCACCTCCCGGCGCACTGTCGGCGCGAGGGTGCCGAGCGACTCGGACGTCCACACCGTTGCGGGCGGGCGTTCCGCACCCGCCGTGGCCCGGGCGACGGAGGCGGAAACCTGTTCGGCCAACCGCGTTTTCAGTGCGGAGAGGCTCTTGCCGCGAGCGATCGCCGTACCGTCGCCGCCGACGGCGGCGAAGGTCATGCGCAGGTGATCGGGCAGCGCGGAGGGATCGAAGTCGGAGGGGGCGATCGAGACCGAACCCAATCGGGACAGCTCGCGCGCCAATCCGGTGCGCAGCGGCTCGGCGCGCGGAGTCAGAGCGGCCAGGGCGGCGGCGGCGAAGTCCGGCGCGGGGACGACAGTGCGGCGCAACGTCTTCGGCAATGTCTTGATCAGCGCCGCGGCGAGCTCATCGCGCATTCCGGGCACCAGCCAGTCGAAACCGACGGCCCGCACGTGCGCGAGCTGTTCGACCGGGATGCGTACCGTCACGCCGTCGTCGTCGTTGCCCGGCTCGAACTGGTAGGTGAGCGGGAAGCTGAGCTCGCCTTGACGCCAGGAGTCGGGGAAGTCCGCCGGGTCCAGGGCGGCGGCGCCCTCGTTGATCACCGTGTCGGTCGAGAAGTCCAGCAGCGCGGGGTCCGTGCGTCGTGCGGTGCGCCACCAGCTGTCGAAGTGACGGACCGAGACGATATCGGCGGGCAGGCGTTTGTCGTAGAACGCGTACAAGGCCTCGTCGTCGACGAGGATGTCGCGGCGGCGCGCCCGGTGCTCCAGGTCGGCGACGTCGTCGAGCAGCGCGCGGTTGCGGTGGAAGAACTCGTGCCGGGTCTGCCACTCGCCCTGGACCAGGGCGTGTCTGATGAACAGCTCACGCGACAACTCGGGATCGATGCGGCCGTAATCGACGGGTCTGCCGGTGACCAGCGGGATGCCGTACAGGGTGACGCGCTCGTAGGCGCGCGCCGCGCCCCGCTTGGCCGACCAGTGCGGCTCGGAATAGATTCGTTTGACCAGCTCGCCCGCGAGTCGTTCGGCCCATTCGGGCTCGACCTTCGCGGTCATCCGGCCCCACAGACGCGATGTCTCGACCAGCTCGGCTGCCATGACCCAGCGGGGCGGTTTCTTCGCCAGCGACGAACCGGGGAAGATCATGAACTTGGCGTTGCGCGCGCCGAGGAACTCCCTGGACTCCGCCTCCCTGACCCCGATGTGCGACAGCATGCCCGCCAGCAGCGCCTGATGAATGGCGGTGGAATCCCAGGGGGCATCGTCGTTGTCGCTCGCTGCCGCGGTGGCGGACCGGCCGCGGCCGGCGCCTGATCTTCCGTCGCCCCGCGTGCGTGCCGGCTCATTCCGGCGTGCTCGGTTGTCGGACTTGCGATCCGGCGTCGCGGCCTCGGCGTCGCCGCGGCGCGGGGTGGCGGCCGATCCGTCCGCATGAGCCGACCATCCGAGGCCCTTGGTGATCGTGCGCAGTTGCCCGTGCAGGTCCTGCCATTCCCGGATCCTCAGGTAATGCAGGAACTCCTCCCGGCACATGCGCCGGAACTGGTTGGACGACAACGTCTTGCGCTGCCCGCCGAGATACTCCCACAGCCGCAGGTAGGCCAGGAAGTCCGAACCCTCGACGGTGAACCGCGCGTGCTTGGTGTCGGCGGCCTGCTGGTGCTCGGCAGGACGCTCCCGCACGTCCTGGATCGATAGCGCCGCGACGATGACGAGCACGTCGGCCAGACAGCCGTTGCGGTGCGCTTCCACCAGCATTCGCGCCATCCTGGGATCGACCGGAAGTTGGGCCATCTCGCGCCCGATCGGCGTCAGCGACAAACGGGTGTCGCCGTCACGGTGGCTTACCTTGTCTGGGCGGTCACCATCCCGTTGTCGCGTATCTGGCTGTGCCACAGCGATATTCGCCTGAGGTGTGGATTTGCCGTCGCGCGCGAGTGCCCCGAGTTCTTCGAGCAGGGCGATGCCGTCGCGTATCGCGCGACGGTCCGGAGCCTCCACGAACGGGAAGTTCTCGATGTCACCGAGTCCGAGCGCGGTCATCTGCAGGATGACGGCGGCCAGGTTGGTACGCAGGATCTCGGGTTCGGTGAAGGCGGGCCGGGACTCGAAGTCGTCCTCGGAGTACAGCCGGATGCAGATACCGTCGGCCACCCGGCCGCAACGGCCGGACCGCTGCCGCGCCGACGCCTGCGACACCGGTTCGATCGGCAAGCGCTGCACCTTGGTCCGCATCGAGTACCGCGAGATCCGCGCGGTCCCCGGGTCGACGACGTACCGGATACCCGGCACCGTCAGCGAGGTCTCGGCGACGTTGGTCGCCAGCACCACCCGCCGCCCCGTATGCGGGGCGAACACCCGATGCTGCTCGGCGGTGGACAGCCGGGCGTACAGCGGGAGGATCTCGGTGCGCGGCAACTTCAGATCCCGTAGCGCGTCGGCGGTGTCGCGGATCTCCCGTTCACCGGACAGGAACACCAGCACGTCGCCATCGCCCGCGGCGAACAATTCGGTGACCGCGTCACCGATCGCGTCCACCGGGTCCCGGTCGACGATCCTGGTGTCCTCGTCGTCCTCGTCGCCGGTGGCGGCCGGAAGCTCCAGCGCGAGCGGCCGATAGCGAATCTCCACCGGGTACGAGCGACCGGAGACCTCGACAATCGGTGCGGGGGTGCCTTTCTCGTCCGCGAAATGCCTGGCGAACAGTTCCGGATCGATCGTCGCCGAGGTGATGATCACCTTGAGGTCGGGCCGGCGGGGGAGCAGCTGCTCGAGATAGCCGAGCAGGAAGTCGATATTGAGGCTGCGTTCGTGCGCCTCGTCGATGATGATCGTGTCGTAGCGGCGCAGCAGCCGGTCGCGCTGGATCTCGGCGAGCAAGATGCCGTCGGTCATCAGCTTGATCAGCGTCTGCTCGGAGGCTTGGTCGGTGAAGCGGACCGTGTAGCCGACGACGTCGCCGAGTTCGGTGCCGAGTTCCTCCGCGATGCGCTCGGCCACGGTGCGCGCGGCCAGTCGGCGCGGCTGGGTGTGCCCGATGGTGCCGCGGATGCCGCGGCCGAGCTCCAGGCAGATCTTGGGAATCTGGGTGGTTTTGCCCGAACCGGTCTCGCCCGCGACGATCACGACCTGGTGTGCTGCGATGGCCGCGGCGATGTCGTCGCGGCGGGCGCTGACCGGCAGTTGCTCCGGATAACGGACCTGCGGCACCGCGGCGCGGCGCGCCTCGACCCGGAGTTCGGCCGCCGCGATCTCGGCTGCGACCGCGCTCAGGTCGCCGTCGCGGGCCCGGTCGAGCCGACGCCGCAGCCGGTGTTCGTCGCGAAGGGAGAGATTCGCCAGACGGGTGCGAAGTTCGCGGGAATCGGTGGCGGCTGTCCTGGTCATTGCATCGACCAGCCTAGCGAAACCCGCCAACGGATATTTCTCCCAGGCGGTGGGCGCGCGTGCCGAGCGGGTGCCAGTGTTGCCGAGCGGGTGCCAGGCGCCTGCTCGAGCCCGCTCTCGTCGTCGTCGATGTGCGAAGATCGGCCGAGAGAATGCGGATGCCGGCGCGGCAGGTGGCCGTGCCGTGAGCCGCGCGGTTCGATGGCGTTCGCCCTGATCGAGCGTTCGGCGTGGCGTCGCGGCACCCGCCGGGGCACGAGACCAAGGTAAAGGTGGAGGACATGAGCGCGCTATGGCATGGCTTTGCCGACATGGGCGCCGTGGAGCGAGACGGCGCGTTCGTGGTCGCCCGCGGCGACGGTGCCTACATCTTCGATCAGGCGGGCAACCGCTACCTGGACGCGACCGCGGGCCTGTGGTTCGCCAATGTCGGCCACGGTCGCGGCGAGATCGCCGACGCCGTCGCCGCGCAGTTGCGCACGATCGCGCACTACTCCAATTTCGGTGACATCACCGAACCGGCGACCCAGGAACTCGCCGAGCGGCTCGCGAGCCTGGCCCCGGTGCCGAACAGCAAGATCTTCTTCACCTCCGGCGGCTCCGACTCCGTCGAGACCGCCGCCAAACTCGCCCGCCGCTACTGGCACGAACGCGGACAGTCCGGCAAGACGATCGTCGTCGGCCGGCAGCTGGCCTACCACGGCATGCACGTCGCGGGTACGGCCCTGGCGGGCATACCGGGGAACCGCGCGGGCTATGGCGAACTGATGCCCGCGGCGCGGACCATCGCGTGGGACGACGCGAAGGCCCTGCTCGCGTTGATCGAGGAGGTCGGCGCCGAGCGGATCGCCGCGTTCTTCTGCGAACCCGTCATCGGCGCGGGCGGCGTCTACCTGCCGCCGGAGGGCTATCTCGCCGAGGTGCGCCGCATCTGCCGCGACCACGACATCCTGTTCGTCGCCGACGAAGTGGTCACCGGGTTCGGCCGCATCGGCGGCGCATGGTTCGCCTCCTCCCGCTACGCGCTCGAACCCGACCTGATGACCACCGCGAAAGGCCTCACCTCCGGATACTTGCCCATGGGCGCGGTCTTCGTCGCACCACACGTGGCGGAACCGTTCTTCGCGGGCGGCGTCTGGTGGCGGCACGGCTACACCTACGGCGGTCACGCGGGTGCCGCGGCCGCCGCACTGGCGAACCTCGACATCATCGAGCGCGAAGGCCTGCTCGATGCCGCGCTGCGCCTGGAATCCAGCCTGCACGACCAACTCTCGGTGCTCGCCGAGCATCCCCGGGTCGCCGAGGTCCGCAGCGGGCTCGGCGCCGTCGCCGCGATCCAGCTGGCCGACCCCGCGGAGGGTCCGTCGCTGGTGAAAACGCTTCGCGCGCATGGCATCTCCGGCCGCGCCGCGGGCCAGGGAGCTATGCAGATCTCCCCGGCGTTCGTCATGACCGACGACCAGGTGTCCGAACTGGTCGACGGATTCGCTCGCGCACTGGGCTCTGTTTGATTTGCAGCGCCTGCGGCGCTGCGTGTTCGCGGCCCCTTTGTGGCTCGCGTCCGAGCGACCGCCGCTGGCGACTTCGTCGCGGACGCGGCGGCCACTCGGACGCGAGCCGGGCCGCGAACGGGCAGTGCTCGATCTCGCTTCGCTCGAAAGCCGGGGTTGGGCCGAGTGGTTGCAGAGGTTCGGAGCTGCCCGTCTGTGTCCGCGACCCCCCTCATTGCTCGCTTCGAGCGACCGCCGCTGGCGACTTCGTCGCGGACGCGGCGGCCACTCGGACGCGAGCCGGGCCGCGAACGGGCAGTGCTCGATCTCGCTTCGCTCGAAAGCCGGGGTTGGGCCGAGTGGTTGCAGAGGTTCGGAGCTGCCCGTCTGTGTCCGCGACCCCCCTCATTGCTCGCTTCGAGCGACCGCCGCTGGCGACTTCGTCGCGGACGCGGCGGCCACTCGGACGCGAGCCGGGCCGCGAACGGGCAGTGCTCGATCTCGCTTCGCTCGACAACGGGAGTGGTGCCGTGTGGTTGCGCGCGCCGTGGTAGCGGCAGCGGCCAGGTGTTTACTGTGGGTTTGGTGGCAGTCGGACGGGTAGCGCCACAAGTGACTGCTCGCGGAGCCATCGCCGACTTCTGTTGCAGCGGTGGTAGTTGATTGCCCCGCGAATGCCTCACGTTCGCCCACGGTCCGTCACCTTGCGTTCACAGTGTGCGGGTCATGAACACGCTGTTGGGGTCGGGGCGATAGTCGCCGAACGGTGCGCAGTAGTCGAAGCCGTGGGCCGTGTAGAGACGCTGGGCGGCCCGGAAGAAGTCCTGCGCGCCGGTTTCCAGGCTGAGACGGCGGTAACCCCGGGTGGTGGCCTCGGCAACGAGATGGCGCAGCAGGGTAGAGGCGATGCCGCGGCGCTGGTGTGTCGCGGCGGTGCGCATGGATTTGATCTCGGCGTGGTAGTCGTCGAGGTGCTTCAGTGCGGCGCAGCCCGCGAGGGCCCGCTCGTCCCATGCGGTCCAGAACGTGATGCGAGGGTGGCGTAGCGCGGCCAGGTCCAACGCGTGCATGCTCTCCGCGGGCGAGTGCGCGGCCATCTCGGCGAGGTGTTCGGTGAGCAGGGCGGCGATCGCGGGACCGGTCAGGTCGTCGGTGACGATGCGTAGCTCGCCGTTCGCTGTGTCGGTGGCGCGCTCGGACGGGTGGGGCATTCGTCCATCATGGCGTGCCGTCCGGCGTGGCGCCCAGTCGAGGCTGATTCGGAGCTACGGATACAGCCGCGTGGTCTCCGCCCCACCGGCAGGGCGACTCGGCCGGGCATGCGCCGGGTCGTGGCCTACTGCCGTGCCAGCTCTTTTCGCGTCATCGGCACCGGGTCGCGCGGATGGCATGAGTTTGCTTGGCGCGGTTCGAATTTGCCGTGACGCTCGTCGGCCGACGAGGGGCGTCGGCTGTCGGTGTGCTCGGCCACCCTGCGGCCAATGGTGATTCAGCCCTCTCTGGCGCGTCGAACGTTAATGTGCGGCAACCAAAAAGGGCACCCTTACCGCTTCGGGATGCGAACATGGGAAAGGCGACGACCGTGGTCGCCGTGATGAGAGGTGGTGGGGTGTGGCGCAGTTCGTGCAAGAGTATGCCGTATTGCGGTGGATGGTGGTGGCGGCGTTCATGATCGCGGCGGCGATCGTGTTGGCGCGGGTGACAGCGGTCGCGGTGTCGCTACCCGGCCGCCAGGTGGATCTCGCCGACGTTGCCGTGAAATCGCCCCTGCCACACGATGCTTCGGTCGAGCATGCCGAATCCGACGCCGCGCACGTGGTGATGTGCCTGGTCATGCTCGGCATGCTGCTGTTTCCCTCTGGTGCGAGCCCGCACGCGCTGCGTGGTGTGCTGACGGCGATGGTGGTGGTCTTCGCCGGGCTGCTGGTGACCCGCGCCGCGGAGTACGCGGCGCAGGGCCACCCCTTGCCTGCCGACCGGCTGGTCCCGCTCGGGTACCACATCGTGGCCACCGCCGCGATGCTCTACGCGATGTCCGGCCACACGTCCGCCGGCCACAGCGGCGGCCCTGCCGCCGGTCCCGCGCTGGGTCTGGCCGCGTTGTTTCTGGTCGACGCGCTGCTCGTCGCCTTCGCCGCCCGCACAGGGTGGGCTGCGCAGCCGCGTGGACCGCTCGGGTTGCTGATTCGTTCCGGCGGATGCGTCGCCGCACTCACCGGGCCCGCAAGGCCGTGGGCGGCGGTGCCGCATGTGGTGATGGACGCGGGCACGGCCTACATGCTGGTCGCCGCGGTCGCGGGTTGACCCTGCGGACCAATCCGGTCCGTCGTGCATACCGAACCCCTGTTCATGCAGGCAGGGGATTCGGCCATGAGCAACGAACACGGTTCTGCTTCATCACATCGGTCCGGCTATCCGGCGCGGGAGCGGGATGAACCCGACGACCCTATGCCTGCGTGCCCGCTGCCCGCCGCTGGAGACGCCCGAGCGCGAGCCGGCCACGCGACCCGCAAACTGGCGGAATTGCTCGCGGCGACAGGAGCGGGCGATCGCGGCGCGTTCACCGAGTTCTACCAGCTGACCAGTCCGCGGGTATTCGGGCTGACGGTGCGCATCCTGCGCAGCCACGCCGCCGCGGAAGAGGTGACCCAGGAGGTCTACCTCCAGGTGTGGTCGATGGCCGACCGCTACGACGCCACGCTGGCCAGCCCGGTCGGTTGGATCATGATGCTCGCGCACCGGCGTGCGGTGGACCGGGTCCGCGCGGAGAGTTCGGCCACCAGCCGCGAGCTGGTCTACGCGCACGAGCAGCTGGGCCGCGCGCACGACGTCGTCGCCGAATCGGTGGCGCAGCGCATCGAAGAACAGCAGGTGGCGGGCTGCCTTGACATGCTGACGCCCACTCAGCGCGAAGCGATCGTGCTGGCGTATTACAGCGGGCACACCTACCGTGAGGTCGCCGACCACCTCTCGGTCCCACTGCCCACGATCAAGACCCGCATCCGCGACGGATTGAAACGATTGGAGAAATGCTTGTCCGGGGAGGCCACCGATGGTTGACACCTCGCCGCGGTTGGACGCGGACCTCATCGACCTCGCCTATCCGTGCGGACTGGACGCGGTCGCCGATATCGAACGCAGGCACATCGATGCTCGGTTGGCGGCCGCGGACCCGGCCGTGCGCCAGGCGTTCTCCGACACCGTCTGGCAAGTGCGCGAGATCATGGGCCGACTGGCCGTGCTCGATGAGCACGCGCCGCCGCCGGAGCTGGAACGCCGCATCCTGGCGGCACTACCCGACCGCCGCGCCGGAACCGCGGTCACCCGGATCTCGTCGTGGAGTCGGCCCCGGCGGTGGGTGGTGGCGATCGCGGCCGCCGCGTGCCTGGTGCTCGGCGCGACCGTGGTCACCACGCGATTCGCCGGCGCACCGCCATCCCCGACCGCCGCGAACCAGGTGGAAGTCCAGCAAGAGGTGCGGACCGTGCACGGGGCGGTCACCGGCGGCGGCCTGCTGGTGGTGGAGATCGCGCCGCAGCTCGGCCGCGCTGTCGTCGTATTCGACCAGGTTCCGCCGCCGCCGCTGGGGCAGGTGTACCAGGTGTGGTTGGTCGGCGCCGAGGGGCAACCACGGTCGGCCGGAGTACTGAGCGATCTGCCGTCGGCCGATCGGCCGTTCGTGACGGGATTCCGGTCGGGCGAGCTGCTTGCGGTGAGCGTCGAACCGGCAGGCGGTTCGGACGCGCCGAGCGCCGTGCCGATTGTCGGCGTGGCGCTGCCGTGAGCAGGGTCTAGATCTCCACCGGTTGGTCGGCGACAACGCGCCCGCCCAGGCGGACCCAGCCGTCGGAGTCCCACTGGGTGAACAATTGGGAGCCCTTGCCCTGGGTGATGAGCAGGCTCTTCCGCAGCAGCGCGGTGAGCGCTACGGCCGCGGCGCCGGTCGCTTCGTCCTCGACGATCCCCATGGTCGGCGCGAACATGCGTGAGCGCAGCATGCCGCGATGCTCGTCGGTCCAGCTCCACAGATAGTGCGGGCCGCCGGGAAACTCGTGCGCGCGGAGGGTGGCGAGTTCCTCGACGTCGGCGAGCTGGTGGAAGGTGAAGGTCGGCGTCCATTCGCCGCGCGCGGTGATCCAGGTCAGCCCGTCGGTGAGTTCCACCGCCACCGGGCCCGCGGGGACGTCCAGCGTCCGCACCGGCATGCCCTTGGCCGCGAACCACCACGCGGTCCCCACCGACGGGTGCCCGGCGAACGGGAGCTCGACCGTCGGTGTGTAGATCCGGACCGTGACGATCTCGTCGACCGGCTCCTCGACCACGACGGTCTCGCTGTATCCGGCCTTCGCGGCCAGTGCTTGCCGGTCGGCCGTCGCCACGTCCGCGGCCCGTGCGATGCCGAGCTCATTGCCGAACCGCCCGGCGGCGTCGGTGAACACTCGTACCACGTCAACCTGTGTCCCCATGCTCGCTGAGCCTACTCGGATGCCCGGAAACGAGCTGTGTCCCAGGCCACACCGGAGACGCGAAGGAGTCCCGTACCGCGGCACGGGGCTCCTTCGCGGTGACGTCAGATCACGGCGGTGGCGAGCGCCTCGGTCGACTGCACCGCCTGGCCGACCCCGGCCACGATGGCCGCGGCCCGCAGCGATTCGAAGATCACCTCGCGCGACACACCCGCTTCGCGCAGCGTGTGCTCGTGCGCCTCCAGGCAGTGCGCGCAGCCGTTGATCGAGGAGACCGCGAACGACCAGAGTTCGAAATCGGCCTTGTCGACGCCGGGCGTACCGATGATCTGCATCCGCAGCCCGGCCCGCAGGTCGTCGTAGCGACCGCCGAGGAACGCCTTGCCCCGGTAGAACACGTTGTTCATGCCCATGATCGAGGCGGCGCCGAGCGCGGCGTTGTACGCCTCCGCCGACAGCACGTCGGCGGCGTCTTCGGCGATCTCGCGCAGCGTGGTCGTCGACCGGGCCGCTGCCGCCGACGCCAGCAGGGTGCCCCACAGTTGCTGCTCGCTCAGCACGGTGGTGCGGGCGATCGATGACAGGTTGAGCTTGAGGTCCTTGGCATACTCGGGAAGGGAGTTCTTCAGGTTCTCAATGCTCATGCGGCGATTCCTCTGCTCAGGTCGATCCCGTACGGGGACAGGTGGTTTCTCGATGGTCTCGGTGGCGCGCCGGAAAGCCCTGGCGCGGCAGGACTTTCAGACGCTGGCGGCCAGGAGTTCGCCGGCGTTGATGGTCGGGTCGCCCTTCTTCCAGTTGCAGGCGCACAGTTCGTCGGACTGCAGCGCGTCCAGCACCCGCAGCACCTCGTCGACGTTGCGGCCCACCGAACCCGCGGTGACCGAGACGAACTGGATCTCGTTGTTCGGGTCGACGATGAACGTGGCGCGGTCGGCGACGCCGTCGGCGTTGAGTACGCCGGCACCCGCGGCCAATTCACGCTTCAGGTCGGAGAGCATCGGGAAGGGGAGGGTCTTCAGGTCCTCGTGCTGCGCGCGCCACTGGAAGTGCACGAACTCGTTGTCGACCGACGCGCCGAGCACCTGCGCGTCCCGGTCCTCGAACTCGTCGTTGAGCTTGCCGAACGCGGCGATCTCCGTCGGGCACACGAAGGTGAAGTCCTTCGGCCAGAAGAAGATGATCCGCCACTTGCCCGCGTGGTCGTCGCTGGTGATCCGGGTGAAGTAGTCGTCAGGCTGCTGAGCGTCGACCTTCGACAGATCACCGCCGATGACCGCGGTGAGGTTGTATGCCGGGAATTGGTCGCCGATGGTCAGCAGGGCCATGCTCGTCTCCTCGTAGTGTTGGTTGGCTAGCGCTGTATTCGATATGCGGTCTTCGCGGGTTACGCAAGCTACCGCCTCCGGGCTCGGCGCTCGGACCGCGTGAAAGCTCGCCGATGATCTTGCCGAAGGGTCAGTAAAAGGTAAAGGTGATCAGTCGCACTACACTGATAGGCGTGACTGATCAGACTTATCAGCCGACCCTGTCACAGCTGCGTGCGTTCGTGGCGATCGCGGAATACCGCCATTTCGGCACCGCGGCCGCCCGGCTCGGTGTGAGCCAGCCCACGCTATCGCAGGCACTCGCGGCGCTCGAACAGGGGCTCGGGATCCAGCTGATCGAACGCAGTACCAGGCGAGTGCTGGTGACCGCCGCCGGGATGCGCTTGCTGCCCAAGGCGATGGCCACGCTGGAGGCCGCCGATCGCTTCGTCGCCTCGGCGACGGGAGACGGGCTCGGCGGCAGCCTGCGGATGGGCATCATCCCCACGGTCGCCCCCTATGTGCTCCCCGGATTGCTGCCCGAACTGCGCAAACGGCTGCCCGACCTGCGCCCGCAGATCATCGAGGACCAGACCGCCCGGCTGCTGGACGGGCTGCGCACCGGCGTCTTGGACGTGGCATTGCTGGCTGTCCCCACCGATATGCCCGGCCTGGTCGAGATCTCGCTCTACACCGAGGAATTCGTGCTGGTCACCCCGCGTGGCCACGAGTTGGCCGGCCGTGCGGACCTGGCGGCGTCGGTGCTGGACGCCCAGCCGCTGCTGCTGCTGGACGAGGGGCACTGCCTGCGCGATCAGACCCTGGAGGCGTGCCGGTCGGCCGATGTCCACCCCGCCGCGGTCGGCGACACCAGGGCAGCCTCGCTGGCGACCGTCGTGCAGTGCGTCGCGGGCGGGCTCGGGGTGACCCTGATCCCGCAGATGGCCGTCGCTGCGGAAACCGCGGGCGGCGCATTGGATGTCGCGCATTTCGCCGACCCGGCACCCAGCCGCACTATCGGGCTTGCCTTTCGTGCCTCCAGCGCCCGAGCCGACGATTATGAGTATCTGTCCGCCATCATCCGCGCCCAGCGTCCGATGTAGGTGTCGGTCGGCTCTGCATCGAGGGGCGCGGGGCAGGCACAGTGGGAACAGGGCGAAAGGAGCGGTTGGGGTGGAATCGGCGGCGCTGGGTACCGGGCGACTGGGTGGTCTGTTCGGGTGCGATCACGCGCTGTTCGTCTATGGCACGCTGCAGTTTCCCGAAGTATTGCAGGTACTGCTCGGAAGAATCCCGTCGCTCGAGCCTACAGAGCTGACCGGCTGGCGCGCGGCTGCGCTGCCGAGCCGGATATACCCCGGCTTGGTCGCCGCGCCGCGCCGACTGACCCGTGGCGCGGTGCTCAGCGGTCTCGCCCCGGCGGAGTGGGCGGTCCTCGACGCGTTCGAAGACGACGAATACGACCTGCGCAGGGTGCGCGTCGGGAGCGGTCCGGTGTGGACCTACGTCTGGACGGCCGCCGCCGATCCGGCGGACTGGCAACGGGATCGCTTCGCGGCCGAGCATCTCACGCAGTTCGCCGCGCGTTCCGCCCGGTGGCGCATCGCTCCGTATTCCGCATCGGCCGAGGGAGCGTCGGAATGATCCGCCAGCGCGGTCTCCGGTTTGCAATTTCAAGACGACCGGTCGTATAGTCGAGCCATGGCGCGACCGCGACGTAGTGAAGACACCCGGCGACTTCTGGTCGAGGAGGGCGCCGCGGGGTTCCTGACCAACGGCTATCACGGCACCGGGCTCAAACAGGTCCTGGACAAGGTCGGCGTGCCGAAGGGCTCGTTCTACAACTACTTCGACAGCAAGGAGAGCTTCGGTCGCGCGATCGTCGAGCACCACTCGCTGTGCGTGCAGCGAAATCTGACCGAGGCGTTCGCAACCGCGTCCGACCCGGTGAGCGGGCTGCGGGCGTTCTTCGGGCGACTGATGGACGATTTCGTCGCGGCCGATTTCACCGGCGGCTGCCTCATCGCGAACCTGGGCGGCGAACTGGAAGGCAGCGAGCTGCTGCGGGAATCGCTCTCGGCCGCGTGGGGTGCATGGCGTGACCGCGTCGCCGAGCAGCTGGCGCATGGGCAGCGGCTCGGCATGATCCGCGCCGATATCGATGCCACGGAACTGGCCGACCTGCTGCTCGAATCATGGGAGGGCGCGGTGATCAGGATGAAGATCGACCGCACCATCGCGCCGCTGCACAAGTGCTTGGATCGCCTGCTCGGCGACTATTTCCTGCCCTGAGTCAGGGTTGTTCCGGCCGGTGCCTTCTCTTACTCATTCAAAGACGACCGGTCGTATTTCACGAGAGAAGGAGAGAAATGGCGAAGACGGTCATCGTGACCGGTTCCTCCAGTGGGATCGGGCGCGATATCGCACGGGCGTTCGTGGAACGCGGCGACAACGTCGTGCTCCACGGGCGAGACACTGCCAAGCTTTCCCGGGTCGCCGCCGAACTCGGTGCGCCCGAGCAGGCGGCCACGGTGGTCGGCGACATCGGCGCGCCTGCGACGGGTGCCGCCTTGGTCCAGGCCGCCGTCGAGCGGTTCGGCGGCGTGGACGTGCTGGTCAACAATGCGGGCATCTTCGGGGCCAAACCCTTCGTGGAGGTCACCGAGCCGGACCTGGACCGATATCTGCACGGAAACCTCAAGGGCACCTACTTCACCACGCAGGCCGTGGTGCGACGGCTGCTGGAGCAGGCCAGAGGCGGCAGCATCGTGAACATCGGCACGGTGCTGATCGACCACGCCCTCGCGGGGTTGCCCGCGTCGGCGGCGCTGATCAGCAAGGGAGGTGTGCACGCGCTGACCACCAGCCTCGCCGCCGAACTCGCGGCCGACGGCATCCGGGTCAACGCGGTCGCCCCCGGCATCATCCGCACCCCGCTGTTCGGCGACGGCGACGAAGCGGCCTCCGGCAGGTTGGCGCTGCTCAACCGCATCGGCGAAGTCGCCGAGACCACCGCCGCGGTGCTCTATCTCGCCGACGCCGCGTTCACCACCGGACACATCTTCCCCGTCGACGGCGGGTTCATCTCGGGAAGGGCAGCCTGATGCCATACGTGAACATCAAAGTCACCGACGAAGGCGTAACGCGCGAGGAGAAGGCACGACTGATCAAGGGCGTTACCGATCTGCTGCACGACGTGCTCGGCAAGGCGCCCGCGAGCACCTTCGTCGTCATCGACGAGGTCGCGCTGTCGGACTGGGGCGTCGGCGGGATGAACGTCGAAGAGTGGCGTAAACAGCAATCCTGAACCGCGAAACCCCCACGTGGACATACGATTTGGGCGTCGTCGAGCTCGCATGAGCGGCGGCGCCCGAACTCGTCACGCAAACGTCACACCATGGCCGTTACGTTTCCACCCGCAGCCGAGATCCTGGTACGACCGACACAGCTCGACGGAGGGGAGCTGCGATGCCATCGCTACTGGAGATCTCGACCCACTTCTTCCTACAGATCGTGGTCATCCTCGTGACCTACCGCCTGCTCTGGCCGCTGTTGCGGCGGCTGGGACAAGTGCAGGTGGTCGCCATCATGATCGCGGGCTTCCTGCTCGGGCCATCTGTGCTCGGCTGGGCGTGGCCGCAGGCGCAGGAGTGGTTGTTCCCGACGAAGCTCGCGGTGGGAGGCACGAGCATCGTCCACCCGAACCTGACCGCCATCTACGTGGTCGGCCAACTCGGCCTGGTGCTGTACATGTTCCTGGTCGGCAGCTCCTTTCAGCTCGATATCTTCGGCAAGCACCTGCGTCAGGCCGGGGCCACCTCGGCGACCGGCGTCGCGGTGCCGATGGTGCTCGGCGGCGCGGTCGGCTGGTGGATGGTCGCGCAGGGCGGATTCTTCACCGACGGCGTGGCCGACTGGCAAGGCGCGCTGTTCCTCGCCGCCGCCGTCGCGGTCACCGCGTTCCCGATCCTGGCCTGGATCGTCTACGACTCCGGGGGCGGAAACTGCCGGAGCAGCCGGAACAGCCGGCCGCGGACCCGGCGCGCGTCTGACGCCGCCCGGACCTGACATGCCGAACGCGCCGGTTCCGACCGGCGCGTTCGGACGCAGCCCTGCCTACACCCGCAGCGCGTGCGGTTCGATCGCGCCGCGCACCAGCGCCCGCGCGTCGATGGTCTCGGCCTGGTACGGCAGCAGCGCCAAGCGATCGGTCATGCCCTTGACCGGGTCGTCGATCGGTTCGGCCAGACCGAACAGGAACGACCACTCGTGTTCGTCGCTGCCGTAGTGCACGACGGTGCCGAACTGCTCATGGAAGCGCTGCCAGGACCGCTTCAGCGTCTCGTTGCGCCACATGGTCGCGCATCCGGCCTGAGCGCTGAGCACGCCGCCGGGCGCGAGCAGCGCGCGACATCGGGACAGGAACTCCGCCTCATAGAGCCGGTTGTGCTGCGCGTCCTCGACGCGCTCGTCCGGCAGGTCGATCACGATGACGTCGTAGCGGGTGCCCGCCTGCGCTGCCGAGGCGAGGAAATCCCAGCCGTCGGCATAGTGCACCGTGACCGGCCCCTCGCCCTTGACCGCGGCGGCCAGTTCGTCGCTGGTGTAGCCGTAGGGCAGGTGCCGGGCGCAGAGTTCGACCTCGAGCTGGTCGATGTCGACGTGATCGACGTGGGTGGCGCCCGCGGCGACCGACATCTGGCTGGCCACGCCCTCGCCGGAGCCGATGATGAGCACGTTGTCCAGCTTCTCGGCCAGCGTGAAGGCGGGGACCATCATGGCCTCGTGGTAGGTCAGCTGGGAGAACTCGGTGGACTGGCGGTCGTCGTCGGAGAACAGGCTGATGCCCTGGTCGGTGCGCGCGATGACCATGTGCTGGAACGGGGTGTGCGTGTCGACGATCACCTCGTGCAGGTCCCAGATACGGGTCAGGCCCGCGCCCACCGGTTCCTCGATTCGCTGGCCGCCGTGTCCCCTGCGGATGACCTGCATTCGAACGTCCCTGGGGGACAACTTATCCCGGAGCAGTTCGACCGCCTTCGAGGCCCCCGCGCCGATGCTGCCGCAGGTGAAGACGTCGACGAAGATGTCGCCGGACTCCGGATAGGTGTGAATCGAGGCGTGGGACTCCGACAACAGCGCGAGGACGGTCACCCCCTGCGGTTCGAACTTCTTGTGTACGACATCGCAGATGGTGACGCCCGCCGCGATCAGAGACTCACGCAACGCCGATTCGAGTCGTTCGAGATCGTCGCAGAGGGCTGCGTCGACACCACCGAACTCGGCCAGCACATGCCAGCCGGTGAATTCCGCCGTCATGGGCAAACTCACTCTCGCTCAGCGCCCGAGACATGAACGGTCAAGGGCGGAAAACCATTGAAGGACACCGACGAATAGCTCGCGGTATAGGCGCCGGTGTCGGGGATTCGAATGCGATCACCGGCTCGCAACGTGGTCGGTAGGAGGACTCGCGTGCGTTGATACAGTACATCGTCGCCGTCGCAGGTCGGACCGGCTACCACCGCCTCGTCGACGGGGTCGCCGTCCCGGTCGGTGACGAACCGGTAGGCGATGTACTCGTTCTCGGTCTCGGCCATTCCGTTGTAGCGGCCGATGTCGAGATACACCCAGCGTCGTCCGTCCGGCGCGGTGCGGACGCCGACGACCTCGGCGTGAATCGTGCCCGCCGAACCGACCAGCGCGCGGCCCGGTTCGACGACCAATCCGGTTTTCCCGGAAAGGAATTCGGCCGCGGCGTGGTTCACCGCCGCGGCGATCTCACCCAGTGCGGGGGCGGAATCGGCGTAGGAGATCGGCAGCCCACCGCCGATGTTCACCCAGCCGACCGGAATGTCCTTGTCCGCCAACGCTTCCACGATCCGGCCCGCCTGTTCGATGCCGATCCGCCACGCGGTGGGGTCCAGTTGCTGGGAGCCGACGTGGAAGTACGGTCCGGTGACCACCAGCCCGAGATCCCTGGCCCGGACCAGCAGCCGGAACGCCTCGCCCGGGGTGCAGCCGAACTTCGTGCCGAACGGGGTGCGCGACTCCGGCGCCGAAGCGAGGAAGCGGCACTCCACCTCGGAGCCGGGCGCGTGCTCGGCGATCCGCAGCAAATCGTCTTCGGTGTCGAAGGCGAAGCGGCGTACGCCCTGCGCGTAGGCCAGGGCGATGTGGGCGCCCTTCTTGATCGGGTTGCCGTAGCACAAACGTTCCGGCGCCACCCCGAGCCCGAGGCACAGGTCGATCTCGCCGATGCTGGCGACGTCGAACTCCGCGCCCTCCTCGCCGAGCAGGCGCACGATCTCCGGCACCGGGCTCGCCTTGACGGCGAAGCGGATCCGCGTCGCGGCGCCCCGGTCCCCGGACAAGGCGGCATCGAGCGCGCGGTAATTTTCGCGGACACGCTCGGGGTGGATGACAAGGTACGGCGATTCGGGCATAGTTGATCTTTCGCTTGGGCAGCGGGGGAGAGAGTATCAGCGGCCCCTACCCAGAAACGAATCCGTCAAACCTTGGATTCGCCGCAGAGTCGCCGAACCCCGTCCTGATGCCGGGATCGAATGCTGACCTGCGTGGATGCGGGACCGGCAGGCGGTGCGGGCTCAGCCGGCGGACACCGTGACATCGTCGAAGACGACCTCGCCGGCGGCGTCGGACTCGGCGAGATCGACCACCGCGTCGATCGACCAGCCATGGTCGCCCGCCGGGTCCTCGAGCACTTGCCGCACCTGCCAGAATCCCGGTCTTCGTTCCACCTGGAACAGCTGCGGGCCCCTGGCGTCGGGGCCGATTCCGATCCGCTCGTACTCCGCGAAATAGTCGGCCAGCGCGTCCGCCCAGTCCAGGCCCGGGCTCAGCTCGGCGAGGTCGTCCCAACGCCGTAGCGCGGCCAGTTCGACGCGGCGGAACATCGCGTTACGGACCATGACCCGGAAGGCGCGCTCGTTCGCGGAGATCGGGCGCACCGTCTCCGCACCGAAGGCGACCTGATCGGCGTCGGTCTCCGCGCCGGGATTGGTCAGCTGTTCCCATTCGTCCAGCAGACTCGAATCCACTTGGCGGACAAGCTCGCCGAGCCACTCGGTGATGTCGTCGAGTTCCTCGGTGCGCGCGGACTCGGGCACCGTGCGCCGCAGCGCGCGGTAGGCGTCGGCAAGGTAGCGCAGCACCACGCCCTCCGAGCGGGCCAGCTCATAGAAGGAGATCAGCTCGGCGAAGGTCATGGCGCGCTCGATCATGTCGCGCACCACCGACTTCGGCGCGGGCGCGAACTCCGACACCCACGGATGCCCGGCGCGGTAGGTCTCGTAGGCCGGTTCGATCAGCTCGGCCAGCGGCTTGGGCCAGGTCACCTCTTCGAGCAGTTCCATCCGCTCGTCGTAGTCGATGCCGTCGGCTTTCATCTCGGCGATTGCCTCCCCGCGCGCCTTGTGCTGCTGGGCCATCAGCAGCTGGCGCGGATCCTCCAACGTGGATTCGATGAGCGACACTACGTCGAGGGTATAGCTCGGAGAGTCTTTGTCCAGCAGCTCCAGCGCGGCCAGCGCGAACGGCGACAGCGGCTGGTCGAGCGCGAAGTCCCGCTGCAGGTCGACGGTCAAGCGGGCGCGGCGGCCGTGCGCGTCCGGTTCCGGCAGCTGCTGGACCACCCCGGCGTCGCGCAGCGCGCGATAGAGCCGGATGGCGCGCAGGATGTGCCTGCGCTGGGCCGGCCGCGGTTCGTGATTGTCCTCGAGCAGGTGGCGCATGGCGTCGAAACAGTTGCCCGGCCGGGCGATCACGTTCAGCAGCATGGCGTTGGTGACGGCGAAGCGCGACACCATCGGCTCCGGCTGGGCCGTGACCAGGCGGTCGAAGGTGTCCTCGCTCCAAGAGACGAAGCCTTCCGGCGGCTTGCGCCGCTGCACCTTGCGCTGTTTCTTCGGGTCGTCGCCCGCCTTGGCCAGCAGCCGGGTGTTCTCCACCTCGTGGTCGGGGGCCTGCACCACGACCGTGCCCATGGTGTCGTAGCCCGCGCGGCCCGCGCGACCCGCGATCTGGTGGAACTCACGGGCTTTCAACCGTCGGGTACGCACGCCGTCGAACTTGGTCAGACCGGTGAGCAGCACCGTGCGGATCGGCACGTTGATACCGACGCCCAAGGTGTCGGTGCCGCACACCACCTTCAGCAGCCCGTCCTGGGCGAGTCGCTCCACCAGGCGGCGGTATTTCGGCAGCATGCCCGCGTGATGGACGCCGATGCCGTGCCGGATCAGCCGGGACAGCGTCTTGCCGAAGCCCGCCGCGAACCGGAACTCGCCCAGCGCCGCGGCGATCGCGTCCTTCTCGGCGCGGGTGGCGAAGTTCACGCTGGTCAGCGCCTGCGCACGCTCCAGCGCGGCGGCCTGGGTGAAGTGCACCACGTAGACCGGCGCCTGGTGCGTGGTGACCAGTTCTTCCAGGGTCTCGGTGATGGAGGTGCGGGCGTAGGAGAAGCTCAGCGGCACCGGGCGCTCGGTGCCCGCGACGATCGCGGTGGAGCGGCCGGTCCGGCGCTGCAGGTCACGGGCGAAGAAGTCGACATCGCCGAGCGTCGCCGACATGAGCAGGAACTGGGCCCGGGGCAGTTCCAGCAGCGGGACCTGCCACGCCCAGCCTCGGTCGGGATCGGCGTAGAAGTGGAACTCGTCCATCACGACTTGGCCGACGGCGGCGTCCGCGCCCTCGCGCAGCGCCAGATTGGCCAGGATTTCCGCGGTGGCGCAGATGATCGGCGCCTCCGGGTTCACCGCGGCGTCACCGGTGACCATGCCGACGCGCTCGGCGCCGAACACCTCGCAGAGGGCGAAGAATTTCTCGCTCACCAGCGCCTTGATCGGCGCGGTGTAGTAGGTGCGTATGCCCTGGGTGAGGGCGAAAAGGTGTGCGCCGACCGCGACCAGCGATTTTCCGGAACCGGTTGGCGTGGCGAGGATGACGTTCGATCCGGACGCCAGCTCCAGCAGCGCTTCGTCCTGGGCCGGATACAGCGGGGTGCCCTGCTCGGCGGCCCACATCCCGAACGACTCGTACAGCGCATCGGCGTCGGTCCCCGGGATGTCGAGCAGTTCGGTCAGATCCACTCCGACCACCCTACGGCCTCGCTATCGGCGGCTCGTGCAGGGGCGATCGGTACTCCGACCGCGCCGGAGGTCAGTCCTGCTCGTCCTTGTCGTCGCCGTTGTAGCCGCCCTGCTCGGCGAGGAATCGTTCGAACTCGGCGCCCAGCTCGTCACCGCTGGGCAGCTCGCCGTCACCGACCAGCAGACTCGACTGGCGCTCCTGCGCGGTGACGAAGCTGTCGTACTGCCGCTCCAAGGCGTGCACTACCGTCTCCACCTCGACATTGCCCGCGATGTGCTCGTTGACCTGTTCGCGCACGCGTGCGGCGGCCTCACCGAGCGCGGCCAGCGGAAATTCCAGGCCCGCGTTGTCGGCGACGTTCTCGAGCAGGGTCTGCGCGGCCTCCGGGTAGGCGGTCTGCGCCAGGTAGTGCGGGACGTGCACCGAGAAGCCGACCGACTCGTGGCCGTGCTGGGCCATCCGGAACTCCAGCAGTGACGAGGCACTGCCCGGCACCTGGAGTTCGCCCGGCCACCGCTGATGCTCGGAGATCAGATCGCGATTCGAGGAATGCGCGGTCACCCCGAGCGGGCGGGTGTGCGGAATCGCCATGGGAATCGCGCTCAGCCCGATGCTGCGCCGCACGCCGAGCTGTTCGGCGAGCAGGCGCACCGCGGTGGTGAACTTTTCCCAGCGCAGGTCCGGTTCCAGGCCCGAGAGCAACAGGAACGGGGTACCCGCGGTGTCGCGCAGCGCCCAGAGGTTGAGTTCCGGCTCGGCGTACTCGGAGAAATGATCGGTCTTGAACGTCATGAGCGGGCGCCGCGAGCGGTAGTCCAGCAGCTCGTCCACATCGAACGAGGCGACCAGTTCGCTTTCGAGGCTCTCGCGCAGGTGCGTGGTGGCCAGGCGCACCGCGTGTCCGGCGTCGGTGAAGCCTTCCAGTCCGTGCACCAGGACCGGGCCCGCGCCGTCGGCGGACGACAGCTGCGGAGCGGGGAACTCCAGTTCGTACATTCGCGACTCGTAGTCCATCGCGTACTCCTTCCTGCGCGGTTCCTGCGGCTCGGACGCGCACCTCACGCGCCAGTGTGGTTGCCTGCCCGATCGTTCGCCACCAGTGGTGGTAGTGCGGGATGAGCAGTCGGCCGAGACGGGGACCACTGTCCATTGTCCCCTATGCCGATCACGGTCAGCGTGCACGGCCGGACACCGACCCGTACTCCGAGGCAACAGCATCGGCGGCCCGCGCATTCCCGGCCCGGCGGCGTGGCATCTCCGGCTGCGCGCCGGGAGTTTGGCACAGTGAGTGCGTGACGATGGCGGATTCGACGCGCAGGCGACTGGGCTGGACGATGCCCGTCGTGTGCGCCATCCTGCTCGCCGGGTGCGGGTCGACGGTGCCGGGACGCCCCGCTTCGTCGGCGCCGACCACGGTGACCCGGCAGGTGAGCGCCGAACTGCCGACGCTGCTGCCGGATCCGGAGCAGTTCCCCGCGGGGTATCCCGCGGTGGTGCTGCCGCAGGAGGCCGTGGCCCAGGCGGCAGGCGATCTGGACGGCATGGGACGCGGTGCCAGTGTGCAGCCCGCCCGGTGCGTACCGCCGCAGCAGGATTTCGGACCTGATCGGACGGCGATGGCGGTCGGTACGGACGAGGCCACGCGGGCCACGTTGACCGTCGAATTGGCACGCACCGACGAGCCGTTGGCATCGTTGCGCGCCAGGCTGGCGCACTGCGGATCGGTGCGGGTGACTCGCGCGGGCGCCACGACCACGGTGCTGACCGAGATGGATGCGCCGCCACCGGCCGACGCCGACGATACCGTGGCGCTGCGCAGGACCGTGCGGCCGGAGTCGGGCGGTCCCGGGCTGACCCAATCCATGCGGACACTCCTCGCCCAGCTCGGGGATGTGCGAATCTCGGTGACGTACATGTCCTTCGACGACGGGGAACCGGATACTGCTTCGCTGGACGCACTGTTCTCGACGGCCGTGCTAAAGGTGCGACAGGGGTAGTGGCGGCTGATCCTGGACCGGCCCCGGCGGCACGGTAGCAGCCTCCACCGACATCGATCGCGGTCGCTACGGCCACGTAGGCGGATCGTGCACAACACGAAGCGAATTCCCCAGGCAGGCCGAAACCGCCAGGTCGTCGCCGGTTGATCGAGAGCGCGGACCGGCAGACTCGGCGCATGACCACTTCCGCGACACCCTTTCCCGCTCCTGAACCGGTCGATTCCGAGCCCGCGGACCGGCGCAGCGCGCTCCGGCCGGGCCTGCGTAGCCGACGTGCGTCGACCTGCCCCGCTTCTTCCGGTGCCGCACGACCCGGCTCTGTCGATGCCGTTGCGCGGAGGACGTTGTCGAAGACAACGGAAGCCAGGGCAACCGTGGCGGCCGATGGGCCTACCCACGTCGATCCGGCTCGACAAGCCCGGTGTCGCGACGAGCCTCCGCCCTTCGTCCGGGATGTGCCGGAACACGCTGTGTGCGTGGACGATCCGGGCGAACTGATTGCTGCCGTACCAGCGATGCTGGGGTTCACTCCGGAGCGGTCGGTGGTGGTGCTGGTCCTGCGTCATGGAGTCGGGCACGCCGCGGTGGTCGACGCGGTGGTGCGGTTCGACCTGGATTCGCCCGAAGGACGGCGGGTGCGGTCCGGGACGCTGGCCGCGGCCGTCACCCGGATCTGCGGACACGAGCGGGCCGAAGTACTGGCGGTCCTGGTCGACGATCGCGCCGAAGAACCTGAAGCCCACCCCGACCGCCATCGCTGCGCCGCCGGACGATTCGACGTGCTGGTCGGCGCACTGGGTAGACGCTTGGCGATGTCCGACATCGCGCTCGCCGGGGTATGGGTAGTACGCGAGATCGCCGCTGGGCAGCGCTGGTGGACGCTGGCGGGGCCGGACCAGCGGGGAGCGCTCCGGGATCCGGCCTCCTCGATGGTCGCACTGACCCATGTGCTGGACGGCAGGCCGATCCGCGGCTCCCGCTCCGAACTCGCCGAATTGGTCGTGGTGGATCCGTCGGCGCGTACCGAAGTGGCGGCACACTTGGATAATGCGCTTGCCCTCGCCCGGGAGCGCTATGCGCGGGCCGCGCGTCGTGGTGATCCGAACGAATACAGCAGGCAGGCGCTCGACTACGTGCTGTGGCAGATCGCCAACGTCGCGTCCGGCACGGCGCTGATGGCGCCCGAACTCGCGAAACTGGCTGCCGCCCTGCGTGATCGGGCCGTCCGGGACACGATGTTCGCCTTGGCCGTCGGCGATCATGCCGCCGCGGCTGAGGCGCTGTGGGGAGCGCTGACCCGCGCACTGTCCGGTCCGGATCGCGCCGAAGCGGCGGCGCTGCTCGGCTACAGCGCATATGTTCGCGGTGACGGGCCGCTGGCGGGCATCGCCTTGGAGGCCGCGCTCGAGGCGGATCCGGGACATTCGATGGCGGTGTTGCTCGATACCTCATTGCGTCTGGGGATGCGTCCGGAACAGTTGCGGCGACTGGCCCGCAGCGGCTACCAGACCGCCGCGGACCTGGGCGTCGACCTCGGCACGCCGGCGCCGTGAACACGCTGGGCGTGTGGGGTGCCGAGTCGGCGGCGCGTCATTACCGGAACGAGATTTCGGACTACCGCACCGAGGGTCGCGTAATCCACGCTTCGTCCGGAAGCCCGTTGCCCGCACCGCGGCGTCGGCTCGGCCGGACCGGTGTGGTTGCGCCCGCCCGAGCCGGTGTGTGGCTGACTCGGGCGGTGCGGCGCCGGCTACTGTGCGCTGTGCGCGCGGGAACCGAGCGACTGGAGGAAAGCCCGGGCGTCGGTGACGATCTCGTCGAGGTCGTTGTGCTCGGGCCGCCAGCCGAGTTCGGCGATGGCGCGCTCGCTGGAGGCGATCAGCGTCGCCGGGTCGCCGGGACGGCGCGGTGCGTCCTGCGCGGCGATCGGCAGACCGGTGACGCGCTCACACGCCGAGATCACTTCGCGCACGGAGAATCCGGTACCACTGCCGAGGTTGTAGATCCGGTGGGTGCCGCCTTCCGCGCTCGCCAGGGCCAGCAGATGGGCCTGGGCCAGATCGCGGATGTGGATGTAGTCGCGGACCGCCGTGCCGTCCGGGGTGGGCCAGTCGGTGCCGAAGACCGAGATCGCCTTGCGGTGCCCGGCCGCGACCTGCAGCACCAGCGGGATGAGATGCGTTTCCACCACCCGGTTCTCGCCGAGACCACCGTAGGCGCCCGCGACGTTGAAATACCGCAGGCTGGTCGCCGCCAGCCCGTGCGCGATCGCATAGGAGGTGATGGCATGGTCGATGGCCAGCTTCGACGCGCCGTACGGATTTGTCGGCCGGGCCGGGGCGTCCTCCGTAATCGGCACCTGCTCCGGTTCCCCGTAGACGGCCGCGGTCGAGGAGAAGACCAGCCGCGGAGTGCCCGCGCGGCGCATCGCCTCCAGCAGCTCGAACGTCTTCACCACGTTGCCGTGCCAGTACTTCTCCGGCTGCTGCACCGACTCGCCGACCAGCGACTGTGCCGCGAAATGCAGGACACCGTCGAAGTTTTCGGCCGCCAGCAACGCAGGAGCGGCCACCGCGACGTCGCCCTCGACGAAGCGGGCGCCGGAGGGCACGCCGTCGGCGTTGCCCGTGGACAGGTCGTCGACCACGACGACCTCGTGCCCGGCTTCGAGCAGAACCTGTGCGCAGACGCCGCCGACATAGCCCGCGCCACCCGTGACCAGAAGTTTCACGCGTCAGACCAGCTTCACCTGGACAGCGTGCGCCATCTCGTCCGACAGCTCGAAACCGTCGTGCCCCGGCACGGTGATGACGACCGAGCCCGGCTTGTTCTCGACGGTGACGCGCGCGTCCGGCACGACGCCCGCCTCGCGCAGCCGGCCGATGACCTCCGGGTCGGTCTGGATGTGCTCGGCGAGCCTGCGCACGACCACGGCGTGCACCTGCCCCTGCGGCAGATCCGACAGCCGTACCAGTTTCTCGTCGGTGGCGGCGGGCGGCACGACGCCCAGTTCGTCCAGACCCGGGATGGGGTTGCCGTACGGGGACGTGGTGGGGTGGTTGAGGACCTCGACGAGGCGTCGTTCGACGTCCTCGCTCATCACGTGCTCCCAGCGACAGGCCTCCGCGTGCACGTTCTGCCAGTCGAGTCCGATGATGTCGACGAGCAGCCGTTCGGCCAGCCGATGCTTGCGCATGACGGCCACCGCCATGCTGCGACCCTTCTCGGTCAGCTCCAGATGACGGTCTCCGGCGACCAGCAGCAGCCCGTCGCGCTCCATCCGCGCGACCGTCTGGCTCACCGTCGGGCCACTCTGCTCGAGGCGCTCGGCGATCCGGGCGCGCAGGGGCACCACGCCCTCCTCCTCGAGGTCGTAGATGGTACGGAGATACATCTCCGTGGTGTCGACCAGATCCTTCACCTGTTAACCCCTTCGTCGGCACGAATTCTACCCACGCACGCCGACACCGCCGTATGCCGGATCGTGTCGCTCCGCGCTGCGCACGACATCTCCGGCGGCGCCGCGGGTACCCGCTCGGCGCACGGCAGACAGCCGTGGTCGCACTTGCTTGTATTTGTACTGCATAGGAACGTTCCGCGGGGTCCCATGCTTCCCGCTAGCGTTGCGAGTATGGCCACTGCACCGCGCGGCGAAGCTCCGGCGCCGGCGTCGTCCGGGACGAGCCGACCGGCAACTGTCGTCTGGACCGATCGCTTTCTGGATTACGCCTGGACCCCGGAGCATCCGATGAAACCGGCCCGCCTGAAGTTCACCATGGCGCTGGCGGAAAGTCTCGGCTTGCTCGAGGGTGTCGAGCTGCTCGAACCCGCCGGCGCGGGACGCCAGGACCTGCTGCGTATTCACACGTCCGACTACCTCGACGCGGTCGAACACGCCGTGCCGCCGGTCGGTTCGCCCGCCGCGCCGCCCTATGGCTTGGGTTCGCCGGACAATCCCGTATTTCCACGCATGCATCAGGCGGCGTCGACGATCGTCGGCGGCACTTTGACCGCGGCCCGTGAGATCGCGGAGGGACGCACCAAGCGTGCGGTGAGCATCGGCGGCGGCATGCACCACGCGATGGCCGATTCGGCCGCCGGGTTCTGCGTCTACAACGACCCAGCGGTGGCGATCTCCTGGCTGCTGGACCACGGTTTCGACCGCATCGCCTACCTCGATGTGGACGTTCACCACGGCGACGGTGTGCAGCGCGCCTTCTACCGCGACCCCCGCGTGCTGACCATTTCGCTGCATCAGCATCCGGCGACCCTGTGGCCCAACACCGGTTGGCCGGAGGAAACCGGCGCGGGCGCGGCGGAGGGCACGTCGATCAACCTGGCGCTGTTGCCGGGCACCCGGGATGCGCAGTGGCTGCGTGGTTTCCATGCGGTGGTTCCCGGTGCCGTTGCCGCGTTCCGTCCACAGATCGTGGTCAGCCAGTGCGGGGTGGACACGCATCGGGAAGACCCGCTGGCCGACTTGGAACTCACCGTCGACGGTCAGCGCGCGGCGTTCCGCGCGATGCGCGACCTCGCAGACCAGTACGCCGAAGGGCGCTGGCTCGCCGTCGGTGGAGGCGGATACGGCCTGGTCCGGGTGGTGCCACGAGCGTGGACGCACCTGCTGGCCACCGCGTTGGATCGCAGCATCGACCCCGCGACACCGATACCGGGGGACTGGATCGACGGAATCCGCGCCCAGGCTCCGCAGGCGGATCCCCCGCGCACCATGGGAGATGGCGGTGACGTTGCTTACCGTCCATGGGATGGTCCCGGCGGCACCGGGGAGACTGGGGACGTGCGGCTCGACCGCGCCCAACGCGCTGTCGACATGGCCGTGCTGGCCACCCGCCGAGCGACTTTCGGGTTGCTGGGCCTCGATCCGGAGGACCCTCGTGACTGACTTCCCCGACACCGACGTCCCAGTCGCTCCGCCTCCGCAGCACTGGTTCGCCGATGTGCTGGCCTCCGACGGCGGCGTCGTGCGGCTGCGTCCGATCACGCCCGACGACGCCGCTCGCCTGCAGGAATTCCACAGCGCGCTGTCCGACCGCACCAGGTATCTGCGGTATTTCGGTCCGTATCCGCGGATCTCGCCCAAGGACCTGTACCGGACCACGCATGTCGACTACCGCGACCGAGTCGGGTTGGTCTTGGAACTGGGCGAGGCGATCGTGGCGGTGGGCCGCTACGAGTTGCTGGACCGGGTGGGGCCGCGGGCGGCCGAGGTCGCGTTCGTGGTGGCGGACGGGCATCAGGGGCGCGGGCTCGGTTCGATTCTGCTGGAGCACCTGGCCGGCGCCGCCGCCGAGAACAAGATCGAAACTTTCGTCGCCGAGGTACTCGCGGAGAACACCGTGATGGTGACGGTCTTCCGTGACGCGGGCTATCAGGTCGAGCGCAGCAGGGACGGGTCGGTGCTGCATCTGGAGTTCGCCATCGACCCCACCGAAGCGCTGTTGTCGGTCCGTGATTCGCGCGAACGTGCCTCCGAGGCACGCAGCGTGGGCAATCTGCTCGCGCCGCGGTCGGTCGCGGTCATCGGCGCCACCCCGGCGGCCGGGCGGGTCGGCGGAGCGGTATTGGCGAACCTGCTGTCCGGGGCTTTTCAGGGGCCGGTGTTCCCGGTGAACCCGCACCGCAAATCGGTGCGTGGGGTACGTGCGTACGCGACGGTCAGGGAGATCCCCGACGAGGTCGATCTCGCCGTGGTCGCGGTGCCGCCCGCGGCGATCGGGTCGGTCCTGGACGACTGTATGGCCAAGGGCGTCAAGGGACTCGTGGTGCTGACCGCGGGGTTCGGTGAAACCGGCCGGGACGGTGTGGCGGCCGAACGCGAACTGGTCGCCGCCGCCCGCGGTCACGGCATGCGGGTGGTCGGACCGAGCGCACTCGGCATCGCCAACACCGACCCCGGGGTGTCCATGAACGCGACCCTGGCCCCGGTACTGCCCGGACGGGGACGGATCGGATTCTTCTGTCAGTCGGGACCATTGGGCGCGGCCATCCTCGGCGAGGCGGCGGCGCGCAAACTCGGCCTGTCGACGTTCGTGTCGGCGGGTAACCGTGCCGACGTCTCCGGCAACGACCTGCTGCAGTACTGGGACAGCGATCCGGACACCGACGTAGTGCTGCTGTACCTGGAGAGCTTCGGCAATCCGCGCAAGTTCTCCCGGATCGCGCGCCGGGTGGCCAGAACCAAACCGATCGTCGCGGTGAGCAGTGGCCGCTCGGTCGCACAGCAGGCCGGTGACATGGACCGGTCGATCGTGCGGGATCTGTTCGCGCAGGCAGGCATCGTGCAGGTCGACTCGATCTCCGAGCTGTTCGACTGCGCCGCCCTGCTCGGCTATCAACCGCTGCCGCGCGGCGAGCGGCTGGCGGTGGTCGGCAACAGCACGGCGCTCAACTGGTTGGCTGTCGACGCGGCCAAGGGCGAGGGCCTGCAGGTCGGCGATCCGGTGAATCTCGGCCCGCAGGCCACGCCGGGCGCCTATCTGGACGCGCTGGTCGCGGTCCTGCGGTCGGACGAGGTCGACGCCGTGATCGTCGTTTTCGCGCCGCCGGTGGCACTGCCGACCGCCGGATTCGCCGACGCGATCCGCGCGGCGGCGGCCGCCGTGCCCGAGGCCGAGAAACCGATTCTCACCACGTTCGTCGCCGAGCAAGGGATTCCGAACCTGCTCGCCGTGCGCGGCCCGGGCGCCACCGCGGTGCACGGGTCGATTCCGTCGTATCCCGATCCCGAACGCGCCGCACGGGCACTGGCCCGGGTGCGGCGCTACGCCGAATGGCGGACCAGGCCGGTGTCCGTGGTGGTGCGGCCGCACGGCATCGACACCGACCGCGCCCGCCAGCTGGTGGCGGACTGGATGGCCGGATCGGGCGGTCGCCGGCTCACCGATCTGGAGACCGTGGAACTGCTTGCCTGCTACGGCATTTCGGTCGTGGAGTTTCGCGAGGTGCGCACCGCCGACGAGGCGGTCGCGGCCGCGGAGGAACTCGGCTACCCGGTGGCGGCCAAGGCGACCGGCGAATTGTGGCGGCGCAGGGCGGATCTCACCGGCGTCCGGCTCGACCTGTGGCGGCCGGAGGCGGTGCGACAGGGGTACACCGATCTGGCCGAGCTGTGCGGTGATCCGGTGCTGCACATCCAGAAGATGGCCACCAAGGGCGTCGGCTGCATCCTGCGCGTGCAGGACGATCCGTCCTTCGGTTCGGTGATCGAGTTCGGCCTGTCCGGCCTGATCATCGAACTCCTCGGCGACCGCGCCTACCGGGCGCTGCCGCTGACCGCCGACGAGGCCACCGCGCTGATCGACGCACCGCGCGCTGCCCCGCTGCTGTCGGGTACTCCGGCCAGCCCGCGGGTCGACAAAGCCGCCCTCGCCGAGCTGGCCCAGCGCATTTCGGCCCTCTTCGACGACCTACCGGAGATGCGCGAACTATCCTTCGACCCGGTACTGGCCTCACCCAGCTCGGCCGAGATCCTGTACGCCCGTGGCCGCATCGGCCCGGAACCGAGCCGTTTCGACACCGGTCCGCGTCGGCTGGGTTGAGGTCGCTTCGGCGAGGCGGGCAGAGCAGATACGACACCGCCGACCGGCTCGTGCGACGCCCGGAGGGGCACGCACGGTCACCGGTCGGCGCGGGAAGGTGCCCTCCGCGGAGGGGGCACCGAGCCGAACGCCGGAGCTGTCTGCGAGCTACCGGCGCCGGGGACGATCAGCTGGCGTAGGCGCGGAGCCGGTCGGCCCGCTCGCCCTTGCGCAGCTTCGACATGACTTCACGCTCGATCTGACGCACTCGCTCGCGCGAGAGGCCGAAGAGCTTGCCGATCTGGTCCAGGGTGCGCGGCTGGCCGTCGTCCAGCCCGAAACGCAGCCGGATCACCTGCTGTTCGCGCTCGTCGAGGGTGGCGAGCACGCTGCGCACGTCGTGGTGCAGCAGACCGGCGATGACGGCGGACTCGGCCGAGGTGGCCTCGGAATCCTCGATGAAGTCGCCCAACGGCGCCTCTTCGTCGTTGCCGACCGGCATATCCAGGCTCACCGGATCACGGCTGTGGTCGAGCAGATCGGAGATCTTGTCCACCGGGATACCCGACTCGACGGCCAGTTCCTCGTCGGTGGCCTCCCGGCCGAGCTGCTGGTGCAGTTCGCGCTTGATCCTGGCCAGCTTGTTCACTTGCTCGACCAGGTGGACGGGCAGGCGAATGGTGCGGCTCTGGTCGGCCATGCCGCGAGTGATGGCCTGCCGGATCCACCAGGTGGCGTAGGTGGAGAACTTGAAGCCCTTGGCGTAATCGAACTTCTCCATGGCCCGGATCAGCCCGAGGTTGCCCTCCTGGATGAGGTCGAGCAGCGGCATTCCGCGGCCGGTGTAGCGCTTGGCGAGCGAGACAACAAGGCGCAGGTTGGCTTCGAGCAAATGCGACCGGGCGGCCTGACCTTCGCGCACGACGAGGGCTAGATCCCGCTTCCGGCTGGTCGACAGCCGCTTACCGGTTTCCAGCAGATTCTGCGCGTAGAGGCCCGCCTCGATGCGCTTGGCCAGCTCGACCTCGTCGGCAGCCGTGAGCAGCGCGGTCCGGCCGATCCCGTTCAGGTACACACGTACCAGGTCGGCGGCGGGGCTCTGGGCGTCGAGGTCCGAATCGCTGGGGCGCACACGAGTGGTGGCGGGGCTTGTCATGACTTGCCTCCTGTCGGTGGTGTCTCACTCCGATCAACGGACCCGACAGGAAGAAAGTTCCCCGTTACGGCGCACATAAACCGCTCTGAGCTGCAGTTTTCTGCCATCTCGTCTGAGAAGTTCCTGAGAAGCACCGCGTCGCGGAGCGATCCCCCGGCCGGGACCGGCGCCGGCCGCCGCGCAGTTGCCGTACGGTTACACGGCCCGTACCAATCCGTGACGTACCAGTCCGGTGACGACGGACAACGCGTCGGCCGCGAACTCGGCGGTCACCTCCTCGCAACCGTGGGCGAGCGCCAGTAGTTCGACCAGCTCATATAACGGCAGGCCGTCGGCTCGCATTCCCGCCAGCAGCGAGATGGTGGTCTCGTCCACTTCGTGCTGCCAGCGCGGGCCGTCGCCGCGATGCAGCCGCGCCACCTCCGGCGCCCAGCCGTCGGCCCCGGGCAGATACACGCGCTCCAGCGCGGTCGCCGGGTCGACCACGAAGCGGGAGGACCAGGCGAGGTTCTCGTCACCGGCGACGGCGCGCAGCCAGGCCGAGCGCTCGAAATACCGGACCGCCTCCTCGCCGAGTGGGTCGTCGAAGCCGTGCGTGAGGTCCTCGGCGAGCAGTTCGGTCGGACCGTCGATGGCGCGCAGGTAGACGAAACCGAACCCGATGCCCTCGACATCGGCGGCGGCGAAGGCGTCCAGCCAGCGCTCCGCACGGGCTTGCGCCGCCGGATCGCGCGGGTCCAGGCCCGCGTCACGCAACCAGGTGCCGACGTACAGGGCGGGATCGGCGACGTCGCGCTGCACCACCCAGGCGTCGACACCGTGCGCCGGCAACCAGGACGAGACGCGCCCACGCCAGTCTTCGTCGTCGACATGCACCCATGCGGCCAGCATCGAAGCGGTGCCTCCGGGTGCGAGCAGGTCGGCTGCCTGGGAGATCACCAGTTCGCTTGCACCGTCGAGCGCGAGGCCGGAGTCACGATAGGTGTGCTCGATGCGAGCGGGGCCGACCACGAACGGCGGATTGGCCACGATCTGATCGAAGCGTCTGGTCCGGACCGGCTCGAACCAGGAGCCGTCGACCAGTTCGATGTCCACGTCGTTGAGTGCTGCCGTGGCTTCGGCCAGCCACAGCGCGCGGGCGTTGACATCGGTGGCCGTGACCTGCTGGGCGTAGGAGGCAGCGTGTATCGCCTGCACTCCGCAACCGGTGCCGAGGTCGAGCACCGTGCCGACCGGGCCGGTGGGTGTTGCGCGCAGCAGCGAGAGTGAGGCGTGGCCGACGCCGAGCACGTGGTCCTCGGTCAGCGTGCGCCTGCGCATCGCGTCGTCGAGATCGGACAGAATCCATCGGGTGCCCGCACCCGCGTCCAGCGGCCGCAGGTCCAGCGCCGCCCGCACAGTGTCGCCGTGGCGGTCGAGCAGCCCCGCGGCGACCGCGTGGTCCACATCCACCGGCGCGAGTGCGGCGGCGACCTCCCGTGCGGGCAGCGCGTCGCCGAGCAGCAGCAGGCGGATGAGGGCACCGAGTTCGCCTGCGTCGCGTGCCGCCCTGCGCACCGGAACCGGCTCGGAGCGGCCCAGTGCCGCGTGTGCGTCGCCGAGCACCGCGAGCAGGGTGTCGGCGTCGTAGCCGACCCTGGTCAGGGCGGTTCGCAGGTCCGGGCACAGCGCGGCGAGCAGTGATCCGGTGGTGGTCGATCGGTTCGCAGGCACATCGGTACTCTGCCACCGCGACCACCTGGCATAGACCAGGTGCCCTCGTGTCACAGCACCGCGCGCTTCGGCCGAGGCCGCGCCACAGTCGACAGACCCGTGCAGCGCGCTGATCGGCGATCCACGCCGGCTGGCCGGAAGAGAATCACTGGGCCGCAACGAGTCACAAGGCCAGTGGACGCGAGCGCACTGAGCCTGCCGGGGGCGTGTCGGCAACGGTAGGTCGCGCCGCGGATGCGAGTAGTGCTGTGCCGGAAGCGGTTCAGATACCGTTCGGGTCGCGCGCGGTCACGCAGTACAGCGCGTCGCTGGGGTCGCTCAGAACGATCCAGTGCTCACGACGTTGCACCACGGTCGCGCCGAGCGATTCGTGCCAGGCGGCGGTGGCCTCGATGTCCTCCGCGGCCAGGTCTATGTGCGCGCTGGTCGGGCGGTTCTCACCCAGGCGCTGCAGAAGCAGGTGCGCGGGCAGCTGCTCCTCCGAGCGTAGCCGGGTGAACTCCGGCCGCCTGCCGGGCTGGAACGTCCAGCCGGTCAACAACTTCCAGAAACGGGTCTCGACCTCGTGATCGGCGGGGCCGATATCGAGGCACACCTGGTCCAGGCGCGACAGTGTGCCGTCGGGCGCCCGCATGGCGGGGGCGGGCGTGCTCGTGGCTCGGCCGCTCGGGGTGAGGCAGAACGTCTGGCCACCGGGGGAGCGCAGCACGGCGTAGTGAGGATGGTTGGCGACGAGTTCGGCGCCCAGGTCGAGCGCGGTGCGGACGGCGGACGGGATGTCGTCGACGTCGAGATCGAGATGGACGCCACCCAGGCCGGTCACCGCCTGCATCTTGATGCTCGCGGCGGCGAACAGCGCCGGGTCGGGTAGCAGGGTGAGGAACTCGTCGTCCGGGCCGCGCCGGGGAGAGAGCTGGGTCCCGGTCACCGTGGACCAGAATTTCGCGCAGTCGTCGAAGCGCTGCGTCGGGCGGTCCAGGAAGACCCAGATCCACCGAATCATGTTCGCTCCTGTCTCGTTCCCCGCAACATACCGAAGTGGGTGATCATCGTGCGGACGGCTTCGATGCACATTAGGGACCCCCACGCACGTTGTCGAGAACATAGCGACGCCCCGTCGAATGGCACGAATTTGATGGTATGTGGCATTCCAGCCACTCGTTGCGGACGCAACGTTCCGGCAGGCTCAGCGGGTGACCGAACTGCAGACGCCGACCCCGGTTCCCGTCGACTCCGCGTCCCGCCACCGCCTGCACCCGGCATGGCTGGTCGCTGGTGTCGGCTTCATCGCGCTGCTGGGCGCCGCCGCCTTCCGGTCGGTGCCGAGCGTGTTGCTCGATCCGCTGCACGAGGAGTTCGGCTGGTCGCACGGCACCATCGGTACCGCCGTTTCGTTGAATCTCCTGCTCTACGGACTGATCTCGCCCTTCGCCGCGGCGCTGATGGACCGCTTCGGCATCCGCAGGGTCGTGGCCTGCGCGCTGGTGCTGGTCGCCGCGGGCAGCGGGCTGACGGTCTTCATGTCCCAGCCCTGGCATCTGATCCTGACCTGGGGCCTGCTGGTCGGTGTCGGGGTGGGGTCGATGTCGATGCCCTTCGTCGCGACCATCACCGGTCGGTGGTTCGTGCGCCAGCGGGGCCTGGTCACCGGCGTGCTCACCGCCGCGGGCGCGACCGGGCAGTTGATCTTCCTGCCAGTGGTGTCGGCGCTGGCGCACGCGCACGGCTGGCAGTTGCCGTCGCTGATCGTCGCCGTCGCCGCGCTGGCTGTGGCGCCACTGGTGCTGCTGTTCATCCGTGACTATCCGAGCGACGTCGGCGCGCGGGCCTACGGGGCCGAGCCGGACAGTCCGGCCGGGCTGCGCGTGCCCGCGGCCGGTGGCGCCTCGCGTGCGCTGACCGTGCTCGGCACGATCGCGCGCAGACCCGGATTCTGGTTGCTCGCAGGCGGTTTCGCGGTCTGTGGCGCATCGACCAATGGGCTGGTCGGCACCCATTTCGTCAGCGCGGCACACGATCACGGCATGCCGCCGACCACCGCGGCGAGCCTGCTGGCGGTCGTCGGCATCTTCGACGTGGCGGGCACCATCGCGTCGGGCTGGCTGACCGACCGGGTCGACCCGCGCTACCTCCTGATCGGTTACTACACGCTGCGCGGCCTCTCGCTGCTGATCCTGCCCGCGTTGCTGGGTCCGGACACCCAGCCCAGTCTGTGGGTGTTCATCATCTTCTACGGCTTGGACTGGGTGGCCACGGTGCCGCCGACGGTCGCGCTGTGCCGCGAGCTGTTCGGCGCCGACGGCCCGGTCGCGTTCGGCTGGGTGTTCGCCTCGCACCAGATCGGCTCGGCGGTGGCGGCCACCGGCGCGGGCGTCATCCGTGACCTCCAAGGCAGTTACGACCTGGCGTGGTATATCGCCGGCGCGTTGTGTGGCACCGCAGCGATGATGTCGGCGGTGGTGCGCCGCGCCCCGCAACCGTCCTGACATTCGGTGAGTTCAGCGGCGGGGGCGGCCTCAGCCGTCGATGGCGTTGTGCGGGCGAGACTCGAGGGCAGTGCGGGGACGGTCCCACCGGCTGGGCTCGTCCTTGCGGCGGGGTGGGCGGTCGTTGGCGATCAGCACCGCGATCCAGGGCAACGGGATGGACGCGACGATGATCAGGATGGACAGCAGGGGACTGCCGAACGTGCTGTAGGCGATGGCCGCCAGGACCAGGCAGGGGATGCGGAACGCCATGATGATCGTGTACCGGCGCACCCGAGCGCGGTGCTGATCTTCCAGCGACGGCGCCGCCTCGGTGATCAATGCCGGGTGTTTGTCGTCACTGCCTGGGAAATATCCGGCGGAACCGCTGGGCTGCGTCGGCATCGTCAGGTCGGGCTGCTCTTCGCGGTCGCGGCCGTCGGCGGAGGGGGAGTCGCCGTTGCGCTGCATACTCCTGAGTCTCCCACTAGGGATCCATCCGCGCACGGGCCGGGCTCCCGGCAAACGTTCTCGGCATCGGGGGCGGCCCGCGCCACCGTGGTCAGCCGCTGGTCCAGCGATGCGGCATCATGGAATGCGTGAGCACCGACACCATTGTTCGCCCGGACACGACGACCGACGAGACGACGGGCGACGACACCCCGAAGTTCTTCCACTACGTGAAGAAGGACAGGATCGCCGAGAGCGCCGTGATGGGCACCCACGTGGTCGCGCTGTGCGGAGAGGTCTTCCCGGTGACCCGCTCGGCCAAGCCCGGCTCTCCGGTGTGCCCGGAGTGCAAGAAGGTCTACGACGGCCTCCGCAAGGGCGAGTGAGGTCCGGCCCTATTCCAGGGACGAGGGCGACGCTCCTCGCCGGTCGACGGTGGCCAGGGAGCGGCCGGGTCCGGCGTTGTCCGGGTCCGCGGCGGCCTCGCCCTCGGCCGGCGCCTCGACGCCTCCTTCGCCGCGTACCTGGTTGGCGATCCACTCCTTCACCTGCTCCATGCGCGTCGCGCGGGCGGGCCAGAACTCCTGCACCGCCGCGTTGAACTCCGCACCGAGGATCACCGCGAAGCCGAGGAAGAACGTGAACAGCAGAAACGCGATGGGAGTCGCCAGCGCGCCGTAGGTGACACCGGTCCTGGTGACCCAGGACAGGTAGCGGCGCAGCAGCTCACTCGCCGTCATGAAGAACACCCCGGCTACCAGCGCGCCACCGAAGAGACGGTGCCACGGCAGCGAGGCGTGCAGCGCCAGCTTGTACAGGGTGGTCAGCCCGACGATCAGCAGCAGGCCGACGCCCGGGTAGTAGAAGAAGTCCAGGAGCTGAAGTCCCGTCGCCCGCCACGCGGCGGGGAGCACCCGCCCGATCAGCGCTGGTCCCAGCGCCACCAGCGGCAGGATGAACACCGCCGCCACCAGGAACAGCATGTACAGCAGCAGCGCGAAGATGCGCTGCCACACCGGATGCCGCGCGTCCTGCTGGTCATGAGCCTCGACGATCGCGTCGACGAAGGTGGCCATCGCCGACGAACCGGCCCACAGCGAGAGCACGAAGCCCACCGAGACCACCGCGCCGCGCCCCCGGCCGAGCACATCTTGCAGCGTCGGCTCGATGAGGTCCGACACCACGCTCGCGGGGAACAACTCCTGGCTGAACACGATGATCTTGGATTCGACAATCTGTACCGTGTCCGGTCCGAACCATCCGCCGACGTAACCGAGACTGCCGAGCACCCCGAGTAACAGCGGCGCCAGCGAGAGTGTCTGCCAGAACGCCGCCGCCGCCGACTTGGCGAATATCGAGTCTTTCCAAGCCTTCGTCGCCACCCGTACGACCAGAGTGACCGTGTGCCTGCCCGCGTGCGCCGCCGTGGCGCCCGCCCGGTCCGCCCAGGTCCGCGCGCGCACCATGACGGCGCGGTCCGTCGGTGCGTCGGTCCGCGGCGGATCGCCCGGGCGGGCGCGGTGATCGGTCATCGTGCATACAGCATCGCGCACTTCATCGATCCGCATCGGGGTGCGGGTGCGACGTGTCGATGCGCGTCGGGTGAACTTCCAGCGTCCTGGCTGGTGGCCGTGTGATGCCCGTCGCGCCTGTCGCGCCGGTTTGGCGACACGCCGGGCCGGGCCGCTAGGGTGTCTGCGTGACTGGGTCGGGTGGCGCCGCTGTGGCGGGAGAAGCGAGTGCGCCGGGCGACTCGAAAGCAGCGAGCACCGCCGTCAGCGGCTCTCTTCGTGCCTGGCAGCGACGTGCGCTGACAAAATATCTGGCCACCAAACCCCGGGACTTCCTCGCGGTCGCCACCCCAGGGGCGGGAAAGACCACGTTCGCGCTGCGCGTCGCGGCGGAACTTCTGGCCGACCGCACCGTGGACCAGATCACCGTGGTCGCTCCGACCGAACACCTCAAACATCAGTGGGCGCAGTCCGCGGCTCGCGCCGGGGTCGCGTTGGACTCACGGTTCTCCAACGCCACCGGAGGCACCTCGGGGGACTACCACGGTGTCGTGGTCACCTACGCGCAGGTGGCCGCGCATCCCTTCCGGCATCGCGTGCGCACCGAAAACCGCAGGACGCTCGTCATTCTGGACGAGGTCCATCACGCGGGCGACGCGAAGAGCTGGGGTGAGGCGACGGCTGAGGCGTTCGGCGATGCCACCCGCCGCCTCGCGCTGACCGGTACGCCGTTCCGCAGCGACGACAGCCAAATCCCTTTCGTCGTCTACGAACCCGACGAGTCCGGCTTCCCGAAGTCCCGTGCCGACCACGCCTACGGATACGCCGAGGCGCTCGCCGACGGCGTCGTGCGGCCGGTGGTCTTCCTGGCGTACTCCGGTGAGGCGCACTGGCGTGACAGCGCGGGCGAGGAGTACTCCGCACGCCTCGGTGAACCCCTGAACGCCGAGCAGACCGCCCGGGCCTGGCGTACCGCGCTGGACCCGGCGGGTGACTGGATGTCGGCCGTGCTGCGCGCCGCCGACATCCGGCTGCGGCAGAAACGCGCCTCCGGCATGCCCGACGCCGGTGGGCTGGTGATCGCCACCGATCAGGAGCGTGCCCGCGACTACGCCGAACTGCTGGAACACATCTCGGGCGAGAAGCCGGCGCTGGTGCTCTCCGACGACCCGTCCTCCTCGAACCGGATCGCGGAGTTCGGCAACAGCACCCAGCCGTGGATGGTCGCGGTGCGCATGGTGTCGGAAGGTGTCGACGTGCCGCGCCTGGCCGTCGGTGTGTACGCGACCAGCGCCGCCACGCCGCTGTACTTCGCCCAGGCGATCGGGCGCTTCGTGCGTGCCCGCAAGCCGGGCGAGACCGCGACCGTGTTCCTGCCGTCGGTGCCGGTACTGCTGGATCTGGCCGCGCAGTTGGAGCTGCAGCGCGACCATGTCATCGGCAAGCCGCACCGGGAGAAGAACGGGCTGGAAGACGATCTGCTGGTCGAGGCCAACAAGCAGAAGGACGAGCCGGGCGAGCAGGACAAGTCCTTCGTCGCGCTGGCCGCCGACGCCGAACTCGACCAGGTGATCTACGACGGCTCCTCGTTCGGCACCGCCACCTTCGCCGGCAGTGACGAGGAAGCCGATTACCTGGGCATCCCGGGGTTGCTCGACGCCGAGCAGATGCGCGCGCTGCTGCGTGAGCGGCAGTCGAGGCAGGTCGGCGAACGCGGTGCGGCCGCGCTGGCGCCCGAGCCCGGTCCACAGGTGGCCAGCGCCGCGGAACGTGTCGCCACGGCCGACCGGCTCGGCGAATTGCGCCGCGAACTCAACAGTCTGGTGGCGATGCATCACCACCGCACCGGTAAACCGCACGGCGTGATCCACGGCGAGCTGCGTCGCGAGTGTGGCGGTCCGCCGACGGCGCTGGCCACCGCGGAACAACTCGGCGAGCGTATCGCGGCCTTGCGCCGGAAGTAGCCGTGCCGCAGCGGAATCAGCCTCAGATGGGGACGGGCCAGGCGGCCATGGCGCAGTCGATGGACGCGCTGAGTTCGGCCAGGGAAGCGCCGTCTCGCGCCTGGATGGACAGGCCGTACAGGACCGTGGTGTAGAAACTCGCCAGGGCCGCCGTGTGGGTGCCGGCGGGCAGATCGCCGTCGGCGACACCGCGATCGAGGCGTCGACGGATGTCGTCGGTGGTCTCGCGGCGTTTGCCGATCAAGAAGTCGCGGATGTTCGTATTGCGCGTGGTGTAGGTGGAGCCCGCGAGCACGACCATGCAGCCGTGCGGTTTGTTCTCCTCGGTATACGCGACTGCGTTGTCCCGCAACATCGCCTCGATGCTGCCGCGTGCGGTCGGCTCCTCGCGCAGGGCGCGATCGGTGTAGCCGCCGTCGGTTCGTCCGTAAAGGTCGATGGCTTCGCGGAACAGCGCCTCCTTGCCGCCGAACGCCGCATACAGGCTCGGGGAATTGATGCCCATCGCGGCGGTGAGATCGCTCATCGAGGAACCCTCGTAGCCGTGCTCCCAGAACACCTCCATGGCACAGCGCAACGCCTCGGCGCGGTCGAACGCGCGCGGTCGTCCTCGTTCGGCCATGGCGGAACCTTTCTGTGTCGATCGTTAAATATACCCATTGACACCGGTGCGGCCGATGCGCTTGGCTATTTATGTACTGATCGACACAGAACTTGGAGGAGTACCGATGTCGGACCTCACGGGCAAGGTCGCGCTGGTGACCGGCGGTAGCCGCGGAATCGGAGCGGCGATCACGCGCCGTCTCGCGGGCGCGGGCGCGGACGTCGCGCTGACCTACCAGCACGCCGAGGGACAGGCGAAAACGGTGGTCGGCGAGGTCGAGTCGCTCGGGCGCCGAGCCATCGCGATCCAAGCCGACAGCGCCGACGCCACCGCGGTGCGTGCGGCCGTAGACCGGGCCGCGTCCGAACTCGGTGGCCTGGACATCTTGGTCAACAACGCCGGAATCTTCCCGGCCAAGCCGTTCGAAGAGTTCACCGTCGCCGAAATCGACAACGCGCTGCACGTGCACGCCCGCGCGGCGTTCGTCGGGGCGCAGGCGGCGGTCGCGCACATGACCGACGGCGGCCGGATCATCAGCATCGGCACCAACCTGGCCGAGCACGCGCCCTTCGGTGGCCTTGCGCTCTACAACCTGAGCAAGTCCGCGCTCAACGGCTTCACCAAGGCACTGGCTCGTGAACTCGGTCCGCGCGCGATCACGGTGAATCTCGTGCAGCCCGGCTCCACCGATACCGAGATGAATCCCGAGGACGGCGACCACGCCGCGCAGCAGCGCGAGCTGACCGCGCTGGGCCGCTTCGGCACCGCCGACGACGTCGCGGCCACGGTGGCCTTCCTGGCCGGTCCGTCCGGCCGCAGCATCACCGGCGCGTTCCTCACCGTGGACAGCGGCACCAACGCCTGATCACCCGGCGAAATACCGCCCTGGCGACACCCCGACCACCCGCCGGAACGCCGCGACGTACGCGCTCGGTGTCGCGTAACCGACGCGGCCCGCAATCCGGGCGACCGGCAGCCCCGCGGCGAGCAGCGGCAGCGAGGCGGCCAGCCGGATCTGCGTGCGCCACTGGCCGAAGCCGAGACCGGTCTCCGACACGAACAGCCGGGCCAGTGTGCGCGGGCTGACGGCGACGGCGGCAGCGAACTCCGCGAGCGTGCGCGGGTCGGCCGGATCGGCGGCGAGCGCGTCGGCCACCTGCCGTGCTCGGGGATCGCCGGGCGGATGCGCGCCGACCGGAATCACCTCGACCGGCTCCAACAGGTCGAACACCACCGCCTCGGCGCGCCCCCGTCGCTCCTGGCCGGTGTCGGCTGCGGTGAGCAGGTCGAAAAGCTCATGGAGCAGTCGGGTCACGCGCAACATGGTCGGCGCGCCGAAGGCGACCCGGCGCTGGCCGCCCGGCTCCGTGTCCGGCACGGCCGGGCGATCATCGTGATCGACGGCGACGGCGCTGAGATGCCCTTGCCGCCAGGGCGCTTCGATTCCGTGGTCTGCTTCACCATGCTGCATCACGTGCCGACGGCGGGCAGGCAGGACGCGTTGTTCGCCGAAGCCATGCGGGTGTTGCGACCCGGCGGGTTGTTCGCGGGCAGCGACGGGCTCGACGGCCGCCTGTTCCGGCTCATGCACCTCGGCGACACCTGCGTGCCCGTGCCGCCGGAGACCGCCGCCGACCGGTTGTGCCGGATCGGCTTCACCGACGTCGAGATCGATACGGGCGCATCGAGTTTCCGCTTCCGGGCCAGACGGCCGCGGTGAGCGCGTCCGACGAGGTGATGCTCGACGCGCCGGGCCGCTCATCTCGGCGTTGTCGTGAAGAACCGGGACGGATCGAGCGCGCTGATCAGCGTCCATCGCGCTGGTGGCGCGGACACGTGCGAATCCTGCGGCGCCGCGGCGAAATAGCCCTGGATCTCCAGGGCGAGCCGGGGGTTCTCATCGACCCTGCGTGCCATCTCGTAGCAGACGGCGAGCACGTGCACGCATCGCGCCGACCGCGCCGTGCACGAGCAGTCGGTGCCCGCCAGGACCGGGGCCGGCGGGATTCCGGCCGCGGCGATCGCGCGGTGCATGTCGTCGGTCAGCACGGTGGGGTCCGGCACGATCGCGGCGATGGCGGTGATCGTGGTCCTGGTCAGCGGCGCCACCTCCAGGTGGGTCGACGAGGCCTGGCCACCACGGTGGATGGTGGCGCGCACGACCCGTCCCTCGACGGTGGCCTGCACGCCGTTGTTGCGTGCGATGCTGCGGGCGCGCGGGAGCAGGGGATCCGGTCGGGTCTGGCGCAGCGGCTCGGCTAGGCGCACCCAGTCCATACCCCATGCGGTGTAGCCGAATTCGTTGTCCGCCATCAGTTCTCCCTTTTACGACGCAGGACCTCGATCAGCTGATCGTCGCCGAGCGCGGAGAGCGCCGCGATGCCGGTGGCGTCGCCGAGGTCGGTCAGCGCCGCCTTGCGGTCGTGCATGCCCGCGATGTGCTCTTCCACGGTCGTGGCCGAGGTGAGCGTGGTGACGGTCACCGTGCGGGTTTGGCCGATCCGGTGGGCGCGGTCGGAGGCCTGTGCCTCCACCGCGGGGTTCCACCAGCGGTCGAAGTGGATGACGTCGGCGGCGCGGGTCAGCGTGAGGCCGGTGCCCGCAGCGCGCAGACTCAGCACCAGTATCGGCGGCCCGTCCTCGGCCTGGAACCGGGACACGATCTCGGCGCGTTCGGCCTGGTCGAGCGCGCCGTGGAAGAACGGCGCCGTCACCCCGAACTGTTCGGCGAGATGGCGTACGAGCAGCTCACCGGTCCGGCGGTACTGGGTGAAGACCAGTGTCGGGCTGGCGGTATCCAGATTGGTGGCCAGGATGTCGGTGCACAGGTCGAGCTTTCCGGATCGGCCGGCCAGCTCGCCGAGTTCGCCGGTGACCAGCCCGGGATGGTTGCACACCTGCTTGAGCGAGGTCAGCGCGGCGAGCACGCGGCCGTGGCGCTCGATGCCGGCGCCGAATCCGTCGTCGACGGCCCGGGCGAGCAGCTGATCATAGAGCCGCTCCTGCTCGGCGGTGAGGTCGCAGAGCAGGTCGCTGTGGATCTTCGCGGGCAGCGCCGCCGCGACCTGGCTCTTCTTGCGTACCAGCACGACCGGTTCGATGGTGTCGCGCAAGCGCGCCGCCGCGGTCGCCGACCCGTCCTGGATCGGCCGCACGAATCGTCGCCGGAATTGGGTCCGGTGCCCGAACAACCGCGGCGCCGCCAGGTTCAGCAACGCCCACAGCTCGTCGAGATGGTTCTCCACCGGCGTACCGGTGAGCGCGATCGTCGCGGCGGCGTCGATCGCGCGCGCCGCCTTCGCGACCTGGGTGCGCGGATTCTTCACCGCCTGCGCCTCGTCGAAGACGGCCGTCGCCCAGCGCCGTCCCGTCAGCAGGCGTCCGTGCAGCCGCAAGGTCGGGTAACCGGTGACGACGACGGTGGCCGCGTCGGCCATGATCTCGCCGCCGCGCCACGGGAGCACGCGCAGTCCCGGCGCGAACCGGCCGATCTCATGCGCCCAGTTGCCGACCAGCGAGGTCGGGCAGACCACCAGTTGCGGGCCGGCCTCGGCGCGGTCGAGCAAGAAGCCGATGGTCTGCACGGTCTTGCCGAGCCCCATCTCGTCGGCGAGCACCGCGCCACCGTGCGCGTCGGCGGTTTCGCGCAGCCAGCCGACCCCGCGTGCCTGGTAGGGCCGTAGCCGCGCCTTCAGCGTCGCACGCAGGTCTGCCGCGACGGCCTCGGTGTCACGCAGCACCCGCACTGCGCGGTGCGCCGACACGATGGAGGTGGCGGACGCATCCGGCACGGCATGGGCGGCTATCGGCAGGTCGGGAAGGTCGTATGCTTCCGTGCCCGGGTCGGCGCGGACCGCACGCAGGATGTCCTGCCAGATCAGGATCGAACATCCGGGGTGCTCGACCGCCAGATCCACGAAATCTTCCGGGTCGACCAGCGTGACGTCGACATCGGTGACCTCGAGTCCGCCGTCGGCGCCGACCGGGAGGGCCAGCGCGAGTGTCTCGCGGTCGCCGTGGTCGCGCGGCGCCGGTCCGGCCCCGCGTCCTGCCCATGTCCACAGCGCGAACATGTGCCGATCGGGCAGGTAAGTGGCGTGTGTGCTGGACAGAGCAGGCCCCTCAAATCAACGTATGCCGTACGGAGTACGATGACAACGTACACTGTACTGGATTTGTTCCGTGGAGCGCCGTGAGGGAGCGAGTGAACCGGACAGACAGCGCGCTCTCGCGCGCGACCGACCTGAGGCCCGGCGTCGTGCGGACGCCGTCGGGCGTCCGCGCGTGAGTCCAGCACCGCGCGCAGTCACGCGCACACGGAGCCGAGTGTGAGCAAGGCGTGGTCGTGAGCGAGCGAGCCTCCGTCGAACAGGCGAAACAGGTGATGAGCCTGCTGTGGCGCCATGAGCTGCCCACGCGCCAGGCGGCGCGCGGCCCGAAGCAGACGGTCAGCGTCGACGCGGTGGTCGCGGCAGCGGTGGCACTCGCGGATCGGGAGGGCTACGAGAAGGTCTCCATTCGCGCCGTCGCCGCGGGGCTGGGCCTGCGGCCGATGAGTCTGTACACGTACGTGCCGAGCAAGGACGCGCTCACCGTCCTCATGGTCGACACAGTGGCCGAGGAGGACGCAGCGATTCCGGGTGAACAGCCGCCGCGCGAGCGCATGGCGGCGCTGGCCCGCCAGGTTCGGGCGGAGCTGATCGCGCACCCCTGGCTGCTCGAGGTACCTCCCTGGCGTCTGGTGCTCGGCCCGGGACGGATGCGCCGCTACGAACGGCAGCTCGCCGCGGTCGACGGAATCGGTCTGTCGGACGTGGCGATGGACCGGGTGATCGCCGTGCTGTCGGAGTTCGCGACCGGCAACGCGCGCATGTCGGTCGCCGCGGCCCGCGAGACTCGCCGGATGAGCGACGCGCGCTGGTGGGAGGTGCACGGCCCGCTGCTCACCGAGGTCATGCCGCCGACCGAGTTCCCGCTTGCGTCGCGGGTCGGTGCGGCGGTCGGCGAGCTGTACCAGGCGCCCGCCGACCCGGACCGCGCCTTCGACTACGGGCTGGCCAGGCTGCTGGACGGCATCCTCGGCACCTTGTCCGCCCACTGAGCGTTCGCCGAACACGCCGGCAGCGGGCGACCTGTGGGTCGCCCGCTGCCGGTGGTAACGGTGTTCTGTTGTCCGATGCTGTTGTGTCAGGACGCGAGGAGCGGATCAGGGTGTGGGAGCGGACTCCGTGTCGATCACGGCGTCCAGCTCACGCAGCCGATCCATGTGTTCGTTCGCGTGGTGCTGGCAGAAGAGCAACTCTCCACCCGCGGGAAGTACGGCACGCACTCGGGCCGCGGCCCCGCAACGGTCGCAACGATCGACCGCGGTCAGTGGGGTGCTTGTCAGGGTTCCTGGCATGACTCCTCCGTCCTGGCTCCCGGTCCCGACGACCGTTCACCTGGTGTGGGGCCCGTGGTCACTCACCACGAGCTCGCTACCGCTACTTCCCAGCAGGGGTATGACTACTCTGTCAGACGTTCGGGACGGGGGACTTTGTTCCCGCGAGTTATCCAGTGTGTTTTCGATAACACGACCAGGGATTTCGCTACGGGCGAACGCCACAGGTCAGGTTGCCGAAGTGCACTCGATCACTTCCTCGATCGGCCGATCCAGTTGTCTACCGGGAGATTACCCGTGACCTACGACACTCACACGCTTGTTCACCTATGTGCTTCGGGGGAGTGGCTTTCCGCCCGGCAAACGGGGGAGTACCGCGCGCCCTCGCTCCGCGAGGTGGGGTACATTCACCTCTCGGCGCCGCAGCAGGTGCACCTGCCCGCGAACCGGTTGTTCGCGGGACGGCGCGATCTGGTGCTGCTGCGCATCGACCCCGGCCGGGTGGGCTCGCCGATCGAATGGGAGCCCGGTGTGCCGACCGATCCGGAGTCGATGCTGTTCCCGCATCTCTACGGTCCGCTGCCGGTGGCGGCGGTCACCGCGGTGGAGGATTACCAGCCCGGCGCGGACGGGACATTCGCCCCACTCGCCGAGTGATCATCGGCCGCGGATTTCGCGGGCGAGGATCGCGGCCTGAACCCGTGACCGCACACCGAGTTTCATCAGCACTCTCGAGACGTGCGTCTTGACAGTTGTCTCGCCGATGAACAACCGGCCCGCGATCTGCGCGTTGGACAGACCGTCGCCGAGGCAGTCGAGCACTTCGCGTTCCCGCTCGGTGAGTTCGTCCAGCCCGGCCGGAACCTGTCGCACCGCAGTCCGATTCGATGCGGCGAACGCCGAGATCACGGCCTTCGTCACTTCCGGGGCCAGCACGCCGTCACCCGCCGCGACCGCGCGCACGGCCTCGACCAGCGACTGCCCCGACGCGGATTTCAGCACGAACCCCGCCGCGCCGGCGCGCAGCGTGCGAAAGACGTACTCGTCCAGGTCGAACGTGGTCAGGATGAGCACCCTGGCCGAACCATCAGCGGTGATCCGTTCGGTGGCGGTGATCCCGTCCATGCCGGGCATCCGCACGTCCATCAGCACCACCTGCGGCCGCAGCGCCTTGGCTTGCGCCACCGCGATATCGCCGTCGGCGGCCTCGCCGACCACCTCGATGTCGTCCTCGACGTCCAGGATCATCCGCAGCCCCGCGCGGATCGCCGCGTGGTCGTCGGCGATCACCACTCGAATCGTCATGACGCGCTCGCGGATCCGAGCGGCAGCCGGGCCAGCACTGCCCAGCCGCCGGAATCCGGCCCGGCGCGGAAGCTTCCGCCGAGCGCGGCCGCACGCTCGCGCATGTTCACCAGACCGCGATGCCCGGCGTCCGCCGCCGCATGGTGTGGCCGCGCCGGCGCGGCCGGGTTGCGGATCGAGAGGCGCAACTCCTCGTCCTCGGCCCGCACGTCGATGGAGACCTCCTGTCCCGGTGCGTGTTTCATGGCGTTGGTCAAAGCCTCCTGGACGATCCGGTAGGCGGCCTGGTCGACGGCGCTCGGCAGCGCCGCGCCGTCGAGCGACTCGCGCACCCGCACCGAGATCCCCGCGGCCCGTGCGGCATCCACGAGGATCGACAGCTGGGCGAGCCTGCGCGGCGCGGCCACCTCGTCCGCGGCGCGGCCGTCGCTGTGCAGCAACCCGATCATCGTGCGCATCTCCTGCAGCGCGTTGACGCTGTTGGAACGGATGGACCGCATGATTCCGGCCAACGCGGGGTCGGCGTCGCGGCGGGCCAGCACCCCGAGCGCCGCCTCGGAATGGATCGCGATGGCCGACAGGTGACCGGCGATCACGTCGTGCAGGTCGCGTGCCATGGTGGTGCGTTCGTCCGCGATGGCCGCGCGCCGGTCGAGTTCGGCGACCAGGGTCAACGCCTGCGCGCGGGTGCGCTCGGCCGCCGCGATCTGCTGGTGCGTGCGTACGGAGTTCGCCCACCAGATCGGCGTCGCCACGAAACTGAAGACCGCCACCAGCGCCAGCGAGACCGCGCGCAGGTCGCCGGTCAGCGCCAGCGTGAGCACCACGACCAGCGTGGAGAACAACGACCAGCACAGCATCGTGATTCGCGACGCCAGGCGCCCGGCGTAGAGCACGGCGGAATAGATCAGGTCGGCGTAGATGATCCACACCGGTACCGTCGCGCCGAGCCAGGTGTCCACCGCCAAGGGAACCAGTCCGCCGAGCATGGCCGCCATCGGATTCCGGCGGCGGAAATACGTCGCCAGGCACAGCGCCAGCAGCACGCCGAACCGCACCCACAGCGACAGTAGCGTGCCGCGCTCGGTCATCGTGGACAGTCCCGTGAGGTACAGCACCGTGCCGGCGACGAACGCGATCACCGCGCCGAGCGCGTCCCGCGTTCCCTCGGGGATTTCCGACCACCGCCGCACGCCTCCATCACAGCACAGGGCACGCGACGCGCCATCGGCCGAAGTGATGACCGAACGGTTTACCAACTCGGACATCCGGCTAATCTGGAAGGCGTGAACGTCGACGTCACCGCACTACCCGGCATCGGAGTCCGCAAGGATTTCGAAGTGCGCTCCGGTCGCCGAATCGGCGTGGTCGCCCACCGTGACGGTGACATCGACCTGATCGTCTCCAAGCTCGACGACCCGGATGCCTGCGCCGCGCAGATCCCGCTGAGCACCGACGAGGCGGCGGTGCTGGCCAATCTGCTCGGCGCGCCGCAGTTGGTCGCCAAGCTCAACGACGATCACCGCGACCTGCCCGGGATCACCACTCGTCAGCTACCGATCGGCGACGAGTCCCCCTACGACGGGCGCACCCTCGGCGAGACCCAGATGCGCACTCGCACGAAGGTCTCCATCGTCGCGGTCATGCGGGCGGGACAGCTGCATCCCTCGCCAGGTCCTGATTTCACCTTCACCGCGGGCGACCTGCTCGTGGTCGTCGGCACCCCGGAGGGTCTCGATGCCGCCGCGAAGATCTTGACGCACGGCTGACGTGACGGACACCGCGCTCGCCCTGATCGAGCTCGGAGCGGTTCTCTTCGCCCTCGGCATGCTGGGTCGCGTCGCGGGACGCATCGGTATGTCACCGATTCCGCTGTATCTGGTCGGCGGGCTGGTGTTCGGGCAGGGCGGTGTCGTGAAACTCGAGGCGGCCCACGAATTCGGACATGTCGCCGGCGAGATCGGTGTGGTGCTGCTGCTGTTGCTGCTCGGCCTGGAGTACACGGCGACGGAACTGGTGACCGGCCTGCGCCGCTCCTGGGCAGCGGGAATCGTCGACATCGTGGTCAACGCGACACCGGGCGCGCTGGTGGCCCTGATGCTGGGCTGGGGCATCCCCGGAGCGATCACGATGGCGGGCGTCACCTACATCTCCTCCTCGGGGATCGTGGCGAAGGTCCTCGACGATCTCGGCCGCCTCGGCAACCGCGAGACCCCGGTGATCCTGTCCATCCTGGTGTTCGAGGACCTGGCGATGGCGGTGTACCTGCCGATCCTCACCACGGTGCTGGCCGGGTTGAGCTGGGTCAGCGGGATGCGCGCGCTGGGGCTGGCGCTGCTGACGATCACGCTGGTGCTCATCGTGGCACTGCGCTACGGCCGCCACGTCTCGGCGATCGTGGACAGCGCCGACCGCGAGGTCTTCCTGCTGACGTTGCTCGGCGGAGCGCTGCTGGTGGCGGGCGTTTCGTCGGCGTTGAGCGTCTCGGCGGCGGTGGGGGCGTTCCTGCTGGGCATCGCGATCTCGGGGTCGACCGCGCACGAGGCGGCGAAACTGCTCGAGCCGCTGCGCGACCTGTTCGCGGCGATCTTCTTCGTCGCCTTCGGGCTCAACACCGATCCGCGGGCTATTCCGCCCGTGCTGGGCTGGGTCATCGCGCTCGCGGTCGTCACTCTGGTCACGAAGGTCGCCACCGGATGGTGGGCCGCGGCCAGGCAGGGCATCCGCCGTATGGGCCGGGCCAGGGCCGGTGCGGCACTGGTCGCCCGAGGCGAGTTCTCCATCGTCATCGCGGGATTGGCGGTGAGTTCGGGCGCGATGGACGGGCAGCTCACCGCCCTGGCCTCGACCTACGTGCTGCTGATGGCGGTGCTCGGCCCGATCACGGCGCGAGTGGTCGAGCCGATGGTCGGGCTGCTGCAACGCCGCGCGCGTCCCGAGCCCGCGATCTCCTGATCAGCCCTGGGCGGCGGCTGTCGGCAAGTTCGCGTGTGCCGGAACGGGGAGCGGTCGGGCCGATCGCCAAGCCGATCATGGCGGCGGCGCACAGACGCGCGATGCGGTGACCGACAAGCTCAGCGCCGGTTATCGATGCAACAGAGGTGCCCTGACCAGCGATAAGTAATGAGGGTCGGGGATACGCAGATTCGATCGTGGAAGGAGATGAGATCGATGGGTTCCTTCGGCATCGATCTCGGTGTGGGCCTCGGCGTATTCGCCAACTGGCTCAAATTGATGTTCGGACTCGACTTCGGCCTCAGCTGATCGAGGTCCCTGCGGCAGAAGTGGGCACCGGGCACGCGCCGACATCGCGTTCTCGGTGCCCCGTCGTCATTGCCGGACGGTGGTTCAGGCGTCGACCTGAAGGACACCTCCCGTTCCGCCCGATCGGCGCCGGTGCGGTCGTCTCGATCGAATCATGGCACCGGACCGGTCGGCGGCCGGTAGACGTTCAGGACGAGCGGAAACCAGAGACGGTAGGCGGAAAGCGCGACGCCCGCATTCGCGGTGCCGCTGGAATATCGAGCGGCACAACGAATGCGGGCGTCGAGGCGATGCGACCTAGTCCAGGTAGTCGCGCAGCACCTGGGAGCGGCTGGGGTGGCGCAGCTTGCTCATGGTCTTGGACTCGATCTGGCGGATGCGCTCGCGGGTCACCCCGTAGACCTGGCCGATCTCGTCGAGGGTGCGCGGCTGACCGTCGGTGAGGCCGAAGCGCAGCCGGACGACGCCCGCCTCGCGCTCGGAGAGGGTCTCCAGCACGGACTGCAGCTGGTCCTGCAGCAGCGTGAAGCTCACCGCGTCCACCGCGACGACGGCCTCGGAGTCCTCGATGAAGTCGCCGAGCTGGCTGTCGCCCTCGTCGCCGATGGTCTGGTCCAGCGAGATGGGCTCACGCGCGTACTGCTGGATCTCCAGCACCTTCTCCGGCGTGATGTCCATTTCCTTGGCCAGCTCCTCCGGCGTCGGCTCGCGGCCGAGGTCCTGGAGCAGCTCGCGCTGGATGCGGCCGAGCTTGTTGATGACCTCGACCATGTGCACCGGGATGCGGATGGTGCGGGCCTGGTCGGCCATGGCGCGAGTGATGGCCTGCCGGATCCACCAGGTGGCGTACGTGGAGAACTTGTAGCCCTTGGTGTAGTCGAACTTCTCCACCGCGCGGATCAGACCCAGGTTGCCCTCCTGGATCAGGTCCAGGAACGCCATACCGCGGCCGGTGTAGCGCTTGGCCAGCGACACGACCAGGCGCAGGTTGGCCTCGAGCAGGTGGTTCTTGGCCCGGTTACCGTCGCGGACGATCCAGTTGAAGTCGCGGCGCATCGCGACCGGCAGCTTCTCGCCCTGCTCGGTGAACTCGCGCACCTTCTCCGCCGCGTAGAGACCGGCCTCGATCCGCTTGGCGAGCTCGACCTCCTCCTCGGCGTTGAGTAGCGCGACCTTGCCGATCTGCTTGAGGTAGGCGCGGACCGAGTCGGCCGAGGCGGTGAGTTCGGCGTCCTTGCGGGCTTGCCGTAGCGCCTCGGATTCCTCCTCGTCCCAGACGAAGTCACCGGAGGCCTTCTGCGCCGCGGTCGGCTCGCCGGACTCCTCGGCCTCGGTCTCGGTGTCCCCGGCGACCTCGACCAGCTCGTCACCGTCGGCGAGGTCTTCGTCGGAGACTTCCAGATCGCCGAGATCGTCGAGGTCGAGCGACTCGTCCTCCACGGTCTCCTCGGCGCCGGGCTCGCCGTCCGGTCCCGCCTTCTTGGTGGTGGCCTTCTTCGCCGGAGCCTTGGTCGCCTTGGCGGCGGCCTTCTTGGCAGGCGCCTTCTTGGCGGCGGCCTTCTTCGCCGGAGCCTTCTTCGCGGCAGCCTTACGGACCGGCCGTGCTTCGGTTACATCTGCGGAGTCGGCATCGGCCGATTCGGCGGTCTGACGGGTATTCGTGGCTACCACGTACGCCCTTTCGTGACGGTCTCGTGCGGCGTCACGCCAGAGTAGTGTTCCGGCGGAGCGATCTGTCGGGTTTCACCGGCGGAGGGCCGGTCGGGGTTTCTCCGGCTCAGCCGGGGGCACGTTCCATTGTAACGATCTAACCAGGGTACCTATGGCGCGATGCCAGGAACGGCATCCCGGCCGCGCCCGCGCGCCTCAGGGGGCGATGCCTCCGGCGATCGCCATAGCCGCGCCGACGATGCCCGCGGTGTTCCGGAGGCGCGCTGGAATGACCGGGGTCCGGTTGGTGAGCAAGGGGATCCACTTCTCGGCGTCCCGGCTGATGCCCCCGCCCGCGACGAACACGACCGGGAAGAAGAGGTTCTCCATGGTGGTCAGCACAATGCTGACTTCGGCGGCCCACTCTTCGTAGGTCAGGTCGTCGCGCTCCTTCACCGAGGCCGCCGCGCGGTGCTCGCTCTCCCTGCCGCCGATCTCCAGGTGGCCGAGTTCGGTGTTGGGCACCAGCGTGCCGTGGTAGAGCAGCGCCGAGCCGATGCCGGTGCCGAAGGTCAGCAGCACGACCAGCCCCGCAAAATTCGTTGCCGCACCGTAATGGTCCTCGGCCATGCCCGCCGCGTCCGCGTCGTTGAGGACTGTGACCGGACGGCCGCCGAGCGCGGCGGAGAACAGCGCCCTCGCGTCGGTGCCGATCCAGGATTTGTCGATATTGGCAGCGGTGCGCGCCACGCCGCCGATCACCACCGAGGGCAGGGTGAGGCCGACCGGGCCGTTCCACTGCGCCTTGGCGATCAGTTCGGCCACCGCCTCGGCCACGGCCAGCGGTGTCGCGGGGTGCGGCGTCGCGATCTTGATCCGTTCATGGACCAACTCGCCGGTGGCCAGATCCACCGCGGCGCCCTTGACGCCGCTGCCGCCGATATCGATACCGAATGCGTGCCCCCGAGCGGACATGACTAACCCCTTGTTCCCTGTGCTGGCCGGTGTGGTGACAGCGTCGCCGCACCCGGACCCACGACGCCAGGACGGGGCGATGCGATGGGTGCCCGACGACGGCGCTGTGTCGTGCACGACAAGAGTAATGCGACACCGGGGCTGGGCGTCCGCCGAGGATCTGTGATGCGATGGAAGGCGTGCCGGAAACCTCATCGTCAGTGTCCGACTACACCCCCGACTCGTTCCTCTCGATCGTCGCGCGCGGCGACGAGGCCGATCTGCGCCGCGTCGCGGTCGATCTCGCGGAAACCGCCGCCGCCCATGTCCGCGCCCGCCGTCCCGAGGTGTTCGGGCCTGCGGGCGCGTACGCCGAAGGCGCCGTGCAGGCCAAGAGCCACGCCACCGACCCGGTGACCATCGTGGACACCGAAACCGAAGAGCTGATCCGAAGGCTGCTCGCCGAACAACGCCCCGGTGACCCGATCCTCGGTGAGGAGGGCGGCGGCAGCATCGACGACGCGAGCGCCGACACCGTCCACTGGGTCGTGGATCCGATCGACGGTACGGTCAACTTCCTCTATGGCATCCCCGGTTACGCCGTCTCGGTGGCCGCGCTGCGCGGCGGGCGACCGGTGGCGGGCGCCGTGGTGGATGTCGCGCGGGCGGCGACCTACAGCGCCGGGCTCGGGCTCGGTGCGCTGAGCGTCGGCGCGGACGGGGTGGTGGAGCATCTGCGCTGCACGGCCGTCGAATCGGTCTCGATGTCGTTGGTGGCCACCGGATTCGCCTACGGCAGGCAGCGCAGGGCAAGGCAGGCCGAGCTGATCGCGCAGGTGTTGCCGCACGTGCGCGACATCCGCCGCTTCGGCGCGGGGGCGCTGGATCTGTGCCACGTGGCGGCGGGCCGGGTGGACGCCTATTACGAGCACGGCCTCAATGCCTGGGATTGGGGTGCGGGCGCGCTGATCGCCGCCGAGGCGGGTGCGCGGCTGACCCTCCCTCCCGCGACGTCCCCGGGCACCGACGGCGACCTGGTGGTGGCTGCCGCGCCCGGCATCGCCGACGAACTCGCGGCACTGTTGGCCCGGGTCGGCGCGACCGAGCCGATTCCCGATCGCTGATCAGCAGCGGGCCTGCCGCGCGGCGTCGAGCAGTTCGATATCGATCGAGGTGGAGTTGCCGGGCGCCGGATTCTTCAGCGAACGCAGCACCTCCTCGGCGTCATTGCTGGGCCGGATATCCCGGAACAGCGAACCGAGGACCAGATCGACAGTGTCGTCGCCGCGCTGATCCTCGATCAGCTCGGCGCACGGCGCGACCAACTGCACCGCGGCGGCGGCCGGACGGCCGCTCACGCCGAAGCGGATCTGTCCGGTGCACTCCAGGTCGCCGTTGACGTATATCGAATCGTTGCCGTATTGCGTCCCCGGCGCGCTCGCGAAGCCGAGATCGCCGAGCTTAGCGGCGACATGTGCGGCTTGGCCGCGCTGGTTGTTCGCGTTCAGCACGCGCACCTTGCTGGCCGCCAGCGGTGCGGGTTCCACGTCCTGCAGCCGCCCGGCGCCGACCCGCTGGCCGAGCGGAGGCGGCTGCGGAGCACCGGGATCGGTGGCGGGACTCGGCGAGTTGCACGCCATCGCGGTGTTGTCGGTGTCGTGCGTCGTGAGTGCCTTGATCCAGACGATCCCGCAGATCAGTGCGAGAACTCCGAGCATGACGAGCCAGGGCTGGGGGCGGCGCCGAAGGAACGGCTGACCTTGCGAATCCGTCGCGGTGCCTTCGGTGATCAGTGAAACCACCAACACACTCTACGAAAATGTGTCCCGGGCGCCGTGCAAGGTCTCGGTGCGTTCCACCGATGGTGTCGATTGCCCCTCAGTTTCGACTCGGCTGTGTTTTGATTGCGACTTTTGCTCCGGGGTCCGCTATTGTCTGGCGGCCCAGATCGAATCACCAGTGGCGAAACCGGTGGTCGGTCGCGGGAACAAGAAGGGCATGTCCTGCGTTTACCCAGCGCTATCCAGAGTGGATCGGTGCGATCCGCCCTGATAGGCGACCGGTGTGCGTGTGACGTGCACCACCGGCGGGGCGGTATCGATCGCTCCGATTCCGGCAGGAATCGGGTGTGAACGGACCGGTCCGGGATACACGGAGTTAGGACGAGGGGAAGACGACATGGCAACCGACTATGACGCACCGAGGCGCACCGAATCCGACGATGTGTCGGAAGATTCGCTGGAGGAGCTGAAGGCTCGTCGTAACGAGGCACAGTCCGCCGTCGTGGATATCGACGAATCCGATACCGCGGAGTCGTTCGAGCTTCCCGGCGCCGACCTGTCCGAGGAAGTGCTGACGGTTCGGGTGATCCCGAAGCAGGCCGACGAGTTCACCTGTTCCAGCTGTTTCCTGGTCCATCACCGGAGCAGGCTGGCCAGCGAAAAGGGCGGCCAGATGATCTGCATGGATTGCGCCGCCTGATCTCGCGGAGATCGAACACAGTGTCAGCCCGCGCTCGGAAGACCGAGCGCGGCAAGGACCCGTTCGGGCCGTCGCGTACTGACCAGCCAGTACGGCGTCGGGTCGTCCGGGTCGTCGAGCACGAGCAAGACCATCGACCCGACCCAGGGGCGATGCTGAACATAGGCGGCAGGGTCGAGCTGGCGGCCCAGCGCCGCACTTTTCGCGGTGGGGGCGACGGTGGCCGCGCGGGCCACGAAATTCACCGGAAGATGTGCCCGGTCGGCGCGCAGCTCCGGCGTACCGGCCGCGTCGGGCGCCACTTCGATCCGGTGGCGGCTCAGCCACAGCAGCACCCAGACCGGGACGGGGAACAGCAGCACGTAAGGCAGCCAGGCACGTAAGCCCGGTGCGCCCATGTGGATCTCCGCGGCGAGCAATCCGGCGATGGCGAAGGCCACCGGCCACCACCACAGCGGCACCCACAAGCGCTCGCGGTAGCGGTGCGCGGGCTGCTTTTTCTCGTCCATGGTCACGGGATTGGGCTGGTCCGACACGAGTCAACACTAAGTCACGAGGGCCAACAGCGTACGCGTAGGCTCGTCCAACGTGAGCGCACTTTCACCCATACCCTTGCTGCGGCTGGACCCCGGCATCCCCGTGCCCACGCGTGCCCATCCGGGCGACGCGGGCGTGGATCTGTGCACCACCCAGGACGTCATCCTGGAGCCGGGGGAGCGGGTGCTGGTCGGCACCGGTGTCGCCGTCGCGCTGCCGGCGGGTACGGTCGGCCTGATCCATCCGCGCTCGGGGCTGGCGGCCAAGGCCGGGCTGTCGGTGGTGAACACCCCCGGCACGGTCGACGCGGGGTATCGGGGCGAGATCAAGGTGTGCCTCATCAACCACGACCCGCGCACGGCGATCGAATTGCGTCGCGGCGACCGGATCGCGCAATTGCTGGTGCAGCGAGTGGAGCTGGTGGATTTCGTGGAGGTCGACTCGCTCGACGAGACGACCCGTGGGGCGGGTGGCTACGGCTCCAGCGGGGGTCACGCGAGTCTGACCGCGCAGGCGAACGGGGCGGGCCGGGCGACCGGCAAGGAGGCATGACGGGAATGTTCGGAAAGAGAAAGAAGTCGTCGGACCGGTACGCGGACGAGCAGTACGCCGAGGCGGGCGACTACGACGAGGCGGGCGACTACGACGACGCCGACTACGCGCCGGACTACGACGACGAATATTACGACGACGCCCCCACCGACGAGCGCTCGTACGCGGGCGTGGACTTCGACGCCGACACGCTGCAGGGTCGGCCCGGCCCCTACGACTACGACGAGGTCGCCGAACGGCTGGAGGATGTGTCCGAGCAGCGGCTCGACCTCGGGTCGGTGCTGCTGCCGGTTCCGACCGGCGGCCAGTTGCAGGTCGAGATGACCCCGGAAGGCCAGCCGCAGGCGGTGCACCTGGCTACCGAGCACGGCCGGATCACCGTCGCGGCCTACGCCGCGCCCAAAACCTCGGGCCAGTGGCGTTTGGTCGCCGCGGATCTCGCCGACTCGCTCCGCAAGGACGGCGCCAGGGTCTCGGTGGAGAACGGGCCGTGGGGCCGGGAGTTGCTCGCCCTCACCGAGGGCGCCGACCTGCGCTTCATCGGCGTGGACGGCTACCGCTGGATGCTGCGGCTGGTCGCCGCGGGCCCCTCAGGGGCGGCGAACGACGGCAGCCCGCTGGTCAAGGCGGCGCGCGCCATCCTCAGCGATACGGTGGTGCGACGCGGTGAGGATCCGCTGCCGGTGCGTGAGCCGCTGCCGGTGGTGCTGCCGCAGCAGTTGGCCGAGCAGCTGGCCGCGGCCCACCAGCAGCAGGTGGAAGTCCAGCAGCAGGCGATGGCCGCGCAAGTGGCCGCGCCGCAGACCGGGCCGCAACCGGTGCAGCCGCCGCGCATGCCGGAGGGCCCGCGCCGTGGCGCGGACGGGTCGGCCATGCAGCAGCTCGGCCTGAACTGAGCAGGCCGAGACCGGCCGTTCACTCAGCCGAAAGCGCCGATTCCGGTCTGCCCGAGGATCGCGGGGTCGGCGCCTAGTTCGTCCAGGGTGATCCGGTGCAGGCGCGCGTGGGGGGCCAGCGCGGCCCACTCTTCGGCCACCGCCACCGGATGCACCGGGTCGTCGATCGCGGTGACCACGGCGATCGGCAGCTCGAAGGCGGCCAGCCGCTCGGCATCCGGCCATTTGTAGTCGGCGGCCTCGTCCAACGCCGCGGGAAGGTGGGGCCACTGCGCCCGCCACGACTGGGTCAGCGCGTCCGCCAGCCACCGTGGGCTGCTGGCTCGCATCCGGTCGAGCACCACCGCCAGACCGTCGGTACGCAGCTGGGCGGCGGTCGCCGCGGCGCTGAGCGCCGCTGGACAGGCGGCGGTGTCGGGTCCGGTCCAGGCGGGCAGCGCCGCGACGACCCCGACCACAAGATCCGTATGCTCGGCCGCCCACTCCAGCGCGATCGCGGCCCCGAGTGAGATCCCTGCGGCGAGGACCCGGCCCGAGCGCGCCGCCGCGTCCAATCCGGCCCGGCAGCTCGCGACGACCCGGCGCGGATCCGGTTCCACCGCGACGAAATCGAGACCGCGTGCCGCGCTGGCGGGCCCGAAGGCGCGCCGGGCGAAATCGGCGTCGGATCCGGTACCGGGCAGGGCCACGACGCGAGCCGGATGTGGGGAGTCGAACATCGGTCCGAGCGTAGCGGGGGTGGCCGAGCCCATCTACAGTGGCGGTGTACGGCCTCAGCAGGCCGTGCGGTTGGAATGCCCACGATGGTGTGCGACCCACGCCATCTGCTCTATGCAGGAGAGCGTGCACAATGTCATCCGCAGCCTCAGGTTATTTTCGACGGCTGACTCGCAGGCTGACCGAAGACATCGATCAGCTGGATGCCGAGGAGCTGGCCGAGACGTCCGAGGCGTCGGGAGCGCACCGCGCGTCGGAGTGTCGGCGCGGTGACGAGGCCACCATGCTCGGTAGGCTTCGGAGCGTCGAAGCATGTCCCAAGTCCGCCGGCGCCGCTGTGCAAGCGGAGTTCTTCGACGGCACCGACACCATCACCCTGGTCTGGATCGGGCGCAGGCGCATTCCCGGTATCGAGCCGGGGCGGCGCATCCTGGTCCGCGGCCGAGTGGGTGACCGCGACGGCCGCAAAGTGATCTACAACCCCTACTACGAATTGCGCGGGAACAGCTGACGTATGCCATCCAGCGACGACAACGCAGGCTCAGGCGATCGCACCACCGGGCTCGACCTGCCCGACGGCAGTGACGAGGAACGTGCCGAGCAGACCCTCCTCGAACAACTGGGCGGCTTCAGCGGCCTGATCTACTCGACACTTCCCGTTGTCGTGTTCGTCCCCGTGAACAGTGTCGCCGGGCTGACCGTCGCGATCTGGGCGGCTCTCGGTGTGGCGGCCGCCGTCCTGGTCTGGCGTCTGGTGCGGCGCAACCCCATCCAGCCCGCCATCTCCGGCTTCCTCGGCGTCGGCGTCTGTGCCTTCATCGCCTACCGGATGGGGGAGGCCAAGGGATTCTTCCTCTTCGGCATCTACACCAGCCTCGTCTATGCCGGGGTGTTCCTCGGCTCCATCCTGGTCCGCCGGCCACTGGTCGGCGTGATCTGGGGCGTACTGAACGGACACGGCTCCGACTGGCGGTCCGATCCCCGGCTGGTGCGCCTGTACGACCTGGCCACCGCCACGTGGGTCGTCGTGTTCGGCGCCCGTTACCTGGTGCAGTCGCAGCTCTACGACACCGACCGAACCGGCTGGCTCGCGTTCGCCCGAATCGCGATGGGCTGGCCGCTGACCGCCGTGGCGCTGGGCGTCACCATCTGGGCGGTACGCCGTGCGGGCCATCTGCCCACCAAGACCGTGGCGGCGACCGGACCGGCGTAGGCGGCTGCCTCGCCTTCGCTCGGCCCGGCGTAGGCGGCTGCCTCGCCTTCGCTCGGCCCGGCGCGGGTTGCGGCTGCCTCGCCTTCGCTCGGCCCGGCGCGGGTTGCGGCTGCCTCGCCTTCGCTCGGCCCGGCGCGGGTTGCGGCTGCCTCGCCTTCGCTCGGCCCGGCGCGGGTTGCGGCTGCCTCGCCTTCGCTCGGCCCGGCGCGGGTTGCGGCTGCCTCGCCTTCGCTCGGCCCGGCGCGGGTTGCGGCTGCCTCGCCTTCACTCGGGGCGCGGGCTGCGGGCGCACTTCGTACGGCTGTGCTCTTCTGCCCCTGCCTTCGCTGGTCGTTAACTTTTCGCCGCTGCCCGGCGAAGTCCACAGGGGTGGGGTAAGTCCCACCGCCGAGGTGGGCGGTTACCCACCCTGGGGTGCCTGGTTGCCGCCCCGAGTTCGGCAGACGATCAATGCGTACCGAAAACACGCACTGATCGGCAAGGAAGGACTCGAACGTGGCTACCGAGCACAACACCGCGGCGCTGCCCAAGAACCACAACCCCGCTCTCTCGGAGAGCCGCCGGATATCGGCCGAGCTGGACAAGCTGATCGGTCCGGCGGCCGCAGGCGACCGTCAGGCGGTCACCGAGATCATCCGGGTCGTGCACCCGCTGGTGCGCCGCTACTGCGGTGCGCGCCTGGGCAATACGGCCCATTTGCAGGTCACCGCCGACGACGTGGTGCAGGAGATCCTTCTGGCCACCGTCAACGCCATCCCGCGCTACCGTGACCAGGGCAAGTCGTTCCTGGCATTCGTCTACGGTATCGCGGCCAACAAGGTCGCCGACGCGTTCCGCCGCTCGCAGCAGCACCCCGCCTACCCGGTGGCCGACGTCCCGGATGCCGCGTCCTCCGCCGCCGGACCCGAGGAATGGGCGCTGGCCTCCGAACGTCGCACCGCCACAAGAGAACTCATGAACGTGCTGGCGCCTCGGCACCGCGAGGTGCTGGTGATGCGCATCATGCTCGGTTGGTCGGCGGCGCAGACCGCGGACGCCATCGGGACCAGCCCCGGCGTGGTCCGGGTGATGCAGCACCGCGCGCTGAACAAGCTGCGCGCGGAGCTGAAACTGGCCGCGTAGTCCCCGGCGGTGCTCCGGCGAGGACGCATCGGCCGTACCCGGGGAGTTATGGTCTGATGCCGTGGTTGGCCAGCTCCAGCCGCAGGTCCTCCTCGGCTTCCACCGAGGTCACGAACAGCAGTTCGTCGTCGCCCTCGAACGGGTCGTCGGGCTGCGGCACGATCACCCGCCCGCCGCGCAGGATCGTCACGAGGGCGGCATCACGCGGCAGGGTGAGCGTGCGCACCGGCTTGCCCGCCAGCGCGGTGTCCGCGGGCAGCGTCATCTCCACCAGGTTCGCCTGGCCCTGACGCAGCGTCATCAGGCGCACAAGATCCCCGACCGACACCGCCTCCTCGACCAGCGAGGCAAGCAGGCGCGGCGTGGACACCGCGACGTCCACGCCCCATGAGGCGTCGAAGAGCCATTCGTTGCGTGGATCGTTCACCCGCGCCACCACCCGGCGCACCCCGAACTCGGTCTTGGCCAGCAGGCTGTGCACCACGTTCGTCTTGTCGTCGCCCGTGGCCGCGATGACCACCTCGTAGGTCTCCAGCCCGGCCTGCTCGAGCAGCGCCAGTTCGCACGCGTCGGCGTGCACCCAGACCGCGTCCGGGATCGCCGCGGGATCAATGTGCTCGAGGTGACGCTCCAGGAGCATCACCCGGTGCCCGCCGCGCAGGAGCTCCCTGGCGATCGATCGGCCGACGGCGCCTGCTCCGGCGATGGCCACTTTCATGTTCAGTCCTCGCTCGCTGGGGGCTTCGCGGCCAAGGCGACCGCCTCGCCGACGGTGCCGGATGTCGCGGCCACGTAGACGATGTCGTCGGCTTGGACGATGGTCTTGCTGCCGGGGAGCAATCCCTGGCCGAAACGGATGATGAAGGCGACCCGGGCCGCGATGGTCTGCTCCAAGTCGCGCACCGTGCGGCCGTACCACTCTTCGTGCAGCGTCAGCTGGGTCACAGCAACTGTCCCGGTGGGATCACGCCATGTGGTGGTGCTGGGGTCGCCGATGAGCGCGCGCAGGAAGCGGTCCGTGGTCCAGGGCACCGTGGCGATGGTCGGGATGCCGAGGCGCTCGTAGACGGCCGCGCGCTTGGCGTCGTAGATCCGGGCGACCACGCGCTGCACGCCGAACATCTCCCTGGCGACCCGCGCGGAGATGATGTTGGAGTTGTCGCCCGAGGAGACGGCCGCGAACGCGTCCGCCCGCTCGATTCCCGCGCTGATCAGCACATCTCGATCGAATCCGACACCGGTCACCCGCTGGCCGGGAAAGTCGGAACCGAGGCGCAGAAAGGCGCTGGAGTCCCGGTCGATCACGGTGACGTCGTGACCTACGCGGACCAGGGCATGGGCCAGCGAGGAGCCGACTCGCCCGCACCCCATGATCACTACGTACACCGTGCAACCTCGTTCCTGGAACCATGGTGTTCGGTCTGCTCTGCTGTTCGGTCGAACGCTACCCGTCGAATGATTCCATCGGCCACGTTCCCCTTCCAGCCGCCGAGCAAACCTGCGAGCCACGCGCGCGATCCACCGTGCGGGGGCCTATGCTCGCTCCAGTGTCCAAGTTGACGACAGCAGCGAAGCGAGTGCTGCTGGGCAGGCCTTTCCGCAGTGACTCGCTCGGTCACACCTTGCTGCCGAAGCGAATCGCGCTCCCGGTGTTCGCCTCCGATGCCATGTCATCGGTCGCCTACGCCCCCGAAGAAATCTTCCTCGTCCTCTCTGCCGCTGGGATCTCGGCTTACCTTTACGCACCTTGGGTCGGTCTTGCGGTCGCCTTCGTGATGGCCGTGGTGGTCGCCAGCTACCGGCAGAACGTGCACGCCTACCCATCCGGCGGCGGTGACTACGAAGTCGCCACGACCAACCTCGGCCCCAACGCGGGCCTGACCGTGGGCAGCGCGCTGCTGGTCGACTACGTGCTCACCGTGGCCGTGTCGATCTCCTCGGCCGCGTCCAATATCGGCTCGGCCATTCCGTTCGTCGCCACCCACAAGGTGCTGTTCGCCGTCGTGGCCATCGCCGCGCTCGCCGCGATGAACCTGCGGGGCGTCCGCGAGTCGGGCACCGCGTTTGCCATTCCGACCTACGCGTTCATCTTCGGCATGATCGTCATGCTCGGCTGGGGCCTGTTCCGGATCTTCGTGCTCGGCGAGGAGTTGCGGGCCGAATCGGCCGGTTTCGGGTTGGCCGAGCATGAACACCTCTACGGCTTGGCGTTCGCCTTCCTCATCGCGCGCGCGTTCTCCTCTGGCTGCGCCGCGCTCACCGGTGTGGAGGCGATCAGCAACGGCGTGCCCGCATTCCGCAAACCGAAGTCGCGCAACGCTGCGAGCACGCTGCTGATGCTGGGGATCATCGCGATCGTGCTGTTCATGGGCATGATCATCCTGGCCCAGAAGATCGGAATCGTCTACGCGCACAACGTCTCCGACCTGACCGGTGCCCCGGACGACTACCAGCAGAAAACGCTCATCGCCCAGCTCGCCGACACCGTGTTCCAGGGTTTTCCCGTCGGCTTCTTCTTCATCACGACGGTGACCGCCCTGATCCTCGTGCTCGCCGCGAACACCGCGTTCAACGGGTTCCCCGTGCTCGGCTCGATCCTGGCGCAGGATCGCTACCTGCCGCGTCAGTTGCACACCAGAGGCGACCGGCTGGCGTTCAGCAACGGCATCCTGTTCCTCTCCGGCGCGGCCATCGCGTTCGTGGTGCTGTTCGGCGCCGAGGTGACCAAGCTGATCCAGCTGTACATCGTCGGTGTGTTCGTCTCGTTCGTGCTCAGCCAGACCGGCATGCTGCGGCACTGGACGCGTCTGCTGCGCACCGAGACCGATCCGGGGCAGCGCGCGCGGATGAAGCGGTCGCGGGTGATCAACGCGGTCGGCCTCAGCGCGACCGGCGCCGTGCTGGTTATCGTGCTGATCACCAAGTTCTTCGCCGGCGCGTACATCGCGATCTTCACCATGGTCGCAATCTTCGTGGTGATGAAGATGATTCGGCGGCATTACGATTCGGTCGCGCGCGAGCTGGACGAGCACGAGTGGGACGGCGTTCTGCCCAGCCGCTCGCACTCCATCGTGCTGGTCTCCCGGCTGCACCTGCCGACCCGCCGCGCACTCGCCTACGCCCGCGCCTCCCGCCCCGACACATTGGAGGCGGTGACGGTGAACGTGGACGAGGCCGACACCAGGGCGCTGGTGCGGGAATGGGAGAACAGCGACATCCCGGTGCTGCTGAAGGTGATCGAATCGCCGTACCGGGAGATCACCAAGCCGGTCCTCGACTACGTGAAGCGGGTACGCAAAGACGCACCGCGCGACGTGGTGACGGTGTTCATTCCCGAGTACGTGGTCGGCCACTGGTGGGAGCAGGTGCTGCACAACCAGAGCGCGCTGCGGCTGAAGGGAAGGTTGCTGTTCGAGCCGGGTGTAATGGTGACCAGCGTGCCGTGGCAGCTGAGTTCGTCCGCACGGGCGAGGGTACCCGGCGTGGTGAACGCCCCCGGCGCGGTGCGGCGGGGGTACGAGGACCGGACATGACATCCACGGAGTATTCGGGATGAGTGATTGGCGGACGAGCACGTTCGAAGTGCGGCTGGGGCCGCCTGGGCACGGCGGCTTCTGTGTCGCACGGCACGAGGGACGTGTGATGTTCGTCCGGCACGGGTTGCCCGGCGAGCTGGTGCTGGCCAGGGTCACCGAGGATCGCGGCGGCTCGTACTGCCGTGCCGACGCCGTCGAGGTGCTCGAGGCGGCACCGGACCGAGTGCCCCCCACTTGCCCGGTGTCCGGCCCCGGCGGCGCCGGGTGCTGCGATTTCTCCTTCGCCACGCCGGCGGCGCAGCGCGCGCTGAAGGCCACGGTGGTGGCCGAGCAGCTGCGCCGGGTGGCCGGGATCGAGCGTGACGTGCTGGTGGAGCCGATCGAGTCCGGCGAAACCATCGGCGGGTGGCGCACCCGCGTGCGGCTCGCGGTGGACGAACGAGGACGCGCCGGCGTGCACCGATTTCGCAGCACCGACGTGATCGCGGATCTGCGCTGCCCACAGCCGGTCGCGGGGGCGCTGGAGGGTATCGCGGATCGGCACTGGACGCCGGGCGCCGACCTGGTGATCGCGGTGGACGGCGACGGCATCCGGCACATCGTCGAGTTGGCGCCCGCCGCGGAGACCGGACCCGGCAGCCGCGGCGGCGACCGGCGCGGCCCGGGTGGGAGCGACCGGCGGGACAACTCCAGGCGCCGCGACCGCCCGCACGGTCGCGATCGCCGCGGGGGACGGCGCGGTTCCGATCCGTGGAGCAGCGAGGTAGCCCCTGCTGCGCCCACCCGGCGAGACGAACGGCGCGACGCGTCCGCGCGGCGGGCCGCCGCGCACGCGGCACGTGACGAATGGGTGTTCGCGGGCAGCGGGCGCGCGGTCGAGTACGTGGCGGGGCGGCGGTGGGAGGTCGCGGCGACCGGCTTCTGGCAGGCGCATCGCGGTGCGGCGCAACGTTATTCGGACCTGGTAGCGGAGTGGTCCGGACTCGGCGCAGGCGGTCGCGCCTGGGATCTCTACAGCGGGGCGGGTGTCTTCGCCGCGCGTATGGCCGAGCAGGTCGGCCGGACCGGTGTGGTGCTAGGGGTGGACTCCGCGCGGCCGGCGGTCGCGGACGGCGCCGCCGCGCTGCGTGATCTGCCCTGGGTGGAGCTGCGCACCCAGCGGGTGGAGCGCTGGGTGGTGGAGCACGTCGGCTCGGCGGCGCCGGATGTGGTGGTGCTCGATCCGCCGCGCGCGGGCGCGGGCAAGGAAGTGGTCGGCGCGGTCACGGCGAGCGGGCCGACGCGGATCGTCCACGTCGGATGCGACCCGGCGGCGTTCGCCCGGGATCTCGGGCTGTACCAGGCGGCGGGCTACCGGCTCGCCGACCTGCGCGCCTTCGACGCGTTTCCCGCGACCCACCACGTCGAATGCCTTGCACTGCTGGAGCGTCGAGTCCCCGATCAGCGTCACCTCGGAGTTCGACCGGCGTGACGGATCAATCCAGCTGCCACGTGATGCGAATGCCCGCGGCGATCTCGCTCTCGCCCAGTTCGACCGGGACCGCGGTAGGCCTCCATCGGGGCGGACATGCTCTGCACACGCGGGACCGGTGGCGCGGAGGCGGCGTTCTCGGTGATCTCCAGGACCTTGCCGAGCGGGCGCTGCGCGCGCTCCGCGTACTGCTCGGCCTTGGCCAGGGCGTTCTCCCACGCGGCGTCGCGAGCCCGGGCGAGCAAGGACTCCTGGTCGGCGAAGGTGAGGGTCAGGCCACCGAGGCGGACGTCGTCGCCGCCCACCTCGACACAGTTGGCGATGATCGTGGCGGGTCCGGGATCGGAGGTCTCGCCGATATCGCGCAATGCCACGGTCAGCGACGTGGTGGCGAGGTATCCGGTGATGCGGTTGCCCTGGCCCTCGGTCCACACCGTCTCGGTCTGCACCGACAGACCGCTGGTGGCGATGTCGGCGCCCTCGACGCGGTCGGATCGCAGCGATCGCGTGAGCGCGGCCACCCGCTCGCCGGCCTGGCGGTAGGCGAGCGCGACCTTGCTCGCCCGGGATTCGACGGAGATCGTCACCCGCATCAGGTCCGGGGTGGCGCGGGCCGTGCCGTGCCCGAAGGTCGTGACGGTGCCTGCCCGCGAATCGGACTTCTTGCTCACGGAATTCTCCTGGGTGATCGGTGTCGGTCCGGACTTGCGGTCGCGCCGTCACCCACACGCCGAACGAATCGGGTTGCACCGCAGCCAGTTCGGGGATGTGGTCGGCCGGTGCTCCGCGATATTCGCCACGACACCGCTGGTGGACATCGTCGATGGCCCACGCCACGGCGCCGGGTTCGATTGTCCGCGAGACCACTTGCCCGGGCTGGACCACCCTGCCACTCTAAGCCGGGTACCGTATGTCCGGGCGGTGCGGCCCAGCTCACATTCCGACGCGATATCGGTCGGTGTGACCGTTCTCGTGCGGGCGCACTATCCGCCGCTCCGTAGACTGATCGGATCAGATGCGCTATCCGGAGGGAGCTAGTTCAGGTGGGAGTGCTTTCCCGGGTCGACTCGCCCGAAGATTTGCGCCGGCTGACGGTGCCGCAGTTGCGCGAGCTGGCGGAAGAGATCCGCGAGTTCCTGGTGCGCAAGGTCGCCGCCACCGGCGGGCACCTCGGCCCCAACCTCGGTGTGGTCGAGCTCACCATCGCCCTGCACCGGATCTTCGACTCGCCGGCCGACCCGTTGATCTTCGACACCGGGCACCAGGCCTACGTGCACAAGATCCTGACCGGTCGCAAGGACCAGTTCGATTCGCTGCGTAAGCAGGGCGGCCTGTCCGGCTATCCGAGCCGGGCCGAAAGCGCGCACGACTGGGTGGAGTCCTCGCACGCGTCGGCGGCACTGTCCTACGCGGACGGACTGGCGAAGGCGTTCGCCCTCAGCGGGCAGGACCGGCACGTGGTCGCGGTGGTCGGCGACGGCGCACTCACCGGCGGCATGTGCTGGGAGGCGCTGAACAACATCGCCGCCGCTCCGGACCGTCCGGTGGTCGTCGTGGTCAACGACAACGGCCGCTCCTATGCGCCCACCATCGGCGGGCTGGCCGACCGGTTGACCGCGCTGCGCACCCAACCCGCCTACGAGCACGCGCTGGACGCGGGCAAACGCATCCTGAAGAGCATTCCCCGGGTGGGTGAATCGGCGTACTCGATGGTGCATGCGGTGAAAGCCGGCATCAAGGACGCGGTCAGCCCACAGGAGCTGTTCAGCGACCTCGGCCTGAAGTACGTCGGGCCGGTGGACGGCCACGACGTCGCCGCGTTGGAGGCGGCGCTGCGCCGGGCCAAGGACTTCGGCGGACCGGTAGTCGTGCACGCCGTGACGCAGAAGGGTCGCGGCTACGCGCCCGCCGAGAATCACGTCGCCGACCAGATGCACGCCTGCGATCCGATCGACCCGCTGACCGGCGCTCCGGTCGGCGGCCCCAAGGCGCTGGGCTGGACGTCGGTGTTCTCCGAGGAACTGATCGCGCACGCCGAGCGGCGCGCCGACATCGTGGCCATCACCGCCGCGATGCCGGGTCCGACCGGGCTGGCGGCGTTCGGGGAGCGGTTCCCGGAGCGGATGTTCGACGTCGGCATCGCCGAACAGCACGCCATGGCCTCGGCGGCGGGTCTGGCGCTCGGCGGCATGCATCCGGTCGTCGCGATCTACTCGACGTTCCTCAATCGCGCCTTCGACCAGCTGCTGATGGACGTGGCCCTGCTGAAGCAGCCGGTGACGGTGGTGCTGGACCGCGCGGGCATCACCGGCTCCGACGGCGCCAGCCACAACGGCATGTGGGATCTATCGGTGCTCGGCATCATTCCCGGCATCCGGGTCGCCGCGCCGCGCGACGCCGCGACGTTGCGCGAGGAACTGGCCGAGGCGCTGGCCGTCAACGACGGTCCGACCGCAGTGCGATTCCCGAAAGGCAGTGTGGCCGACGATATCTCGGCGGTCGAGCGGCTCGACGGGGTGGACGTGCTGCGGATGGCCGAGCCGGAGGGCGGCTCGGTGCAGGCGGTGCACGGCGATGTCCTGCTCATCGCAGTCGGCTCGTTCGCGGGGGTCGCCCTGGAGGCGGCGAATCTGCTCGAGGCCGAAGGAGTTTCGGTCACCGTCATCGATCCGCGCTGGGTGTTGCCAGTATCCGACACGCTACTGAAGCTCGCCGAGAACTACCGGCTCGTGGTCACGCTGGAGGACGGCGGGCTGCACGGCGGCATCGGCTCGACGGTGTCGGCCCGCCTGCGTAACTCCGGCCTGGACATCCCGACCCGCGATCTCGGTGTGCCGCAACAGTTCCTGGACCACGCCTCGCGCGGCGAGGTACATGCGGACCTAGGGTTGACCGCCCCCGACATCGCCCAGCGGATCGGTAGGTGGCTGGCCGCTCGCTGATGTCGCGGGCTCGGGCGAACCCGCGGGGTACACGAGCCGATCCGACGGCAGCAACGCAGCCGTCAGCCGCGGCGCCGCCAGCTCCCGCTGCCAGGGCCGGGCGCCGCTGGACTTCAGGAATCCGTCGACCGCGGCGGACAGCTCGGCCACGTCGTAGTCGGGTAACCCGTCCCAGCACAGCCGGCGAACCAGATCCGGCGCGAGCAGATTCTCCACCGGTATCGCGTGCTCGGCCGACAGCTCGCCCATCGCAGCCCGTGCCCTGGTCAGACGCGCGGCCGCGGCCGGGTCGCGCCGCTCCCATCGGTTGACCGGTGGCGGACCGTCGAACGGCTGGGTCAGTGGCGGCAGCTCACTGTCCGGCAGGCTGCGACCATGCTCGATGGCGGCGAGCCATTCGCGGGAATACCGGCGCTGCCGCGGGCCACCGAACACCGGTAGCGTGCGCAATTGCGCGATCGACTTCGGCTCTGCGGCGGCCGCGGCGATGATCGCGGCATCCGGGAGAATGCGGGCCGGCGCCACATCGCGGGCGCGGGCCAGCACGTCCCTCGCGGTCCACAGTTCGCGCACCACCGCCAGCTGCCTGGTCCGGCGCAGCGTATGTATGCCCGAGGTACGCCGCCAGCGCTCGGCCTTCGGCGCGGGCGGATCCAGCGTGCGAATGTGCTCGAATTCCTGTGCCGCCCAATCTGTTTTGCCCTGCGTATGGAGGGCGGCGGCCACCTCGTCGCGCAGCTCCAGCAGCAATTCCACATCGAGCGCGGCGTAGTTCAGCCACTCGTCCGGCAGTGGCCGGGTAGACCAGTCGGCCGCACCGTGGCCCTTACGCAGCGCCCGGCCCAGCAGACGCTCCACCATCGCGGCGAGCCCGACGCGTTCGAAACCGGCCAGCCGTCCGCCCAGCTCGGTGTCGAACAGTCTGGCCGGACGCAAACCGAGCTCGGCCAGACCGGGCAAGTCCTGGTCCGCGGAATGCAGGACCCACTCCAGTTCGTTGATCGCCTCGGCCAGTGGGGCGAGGTCGTCCACGAGCGGAATCGGATCGATGAGGAACGTGCCCGCGCCGGCACGGCGCAATTGGATCAGATAGGCACGGGCCGAGTAGCGGAAGCCGGACGCCCGTTCGGCGTCCACGGCCAGCGGTCCGGTGCCCGCGAGGATCCGGGCGGCGGCGGCGCTGATCTGCGCGGCGGTGTCCAGTACCGGTGGTACGCCCTCCGCAGGCGCGAGCAAGGGCGTCGCGACCGAGGGTTGGGATTCTTCTGGTACGGACATGGTGTTGAACTTTACGTGCCGACTCGAAGGCGCCGCCGTCCTATCGGCGCATCAGTGTGTCGATCGAGCGGCCGTGACGCACCCGGTCATCCTATGCGCTGGTTCCCGCGCAGGTCACACCCTTCGGCACGCCGTGCTCAGCGTTGATCGCCGGACAAGCCCTGCCGCATCTGTAGCTGGGTCACCCCCGCGGGCGGCAGACCGGCCGCATAGGCCAGCACCTCGCAGAATGCCTCCAGATGCGGCCGCATATCGGTGGTGACCGGCGTCCAGGAGGCGCGTATCTCCAGCTGGTGGGCGCGCGGCGGGCCGACGATATCGCCGTAACGCACCGAGCTGGTCGAGGTCACCGTCCCGCCGAGCGCGGTGAACGGTTCGGTCCGCGACTCCAGCGCGTCCACCAGCCAGCTCCACGCCACCTCGGGTAGCAGCGGGTCGGTGGCCAGCGCGGCATCGATATCGGCCTGGATGTAGGCGACCAGACGTAGGGTGCCGTGCCACGTGTCGTCGCCGTCCGGGTCGTGCAGCAGGATCAATCTGCCGAACGCGTCGCCCTCGGAGTCGATCGGGACCATGGCGGCGTCCGGGTGTTTGACCTCGGCGCCGATGGCGTAGGAGTACGGCGCTAGTCGTTGCGGCGGCCGGATGGGCGCGAGCTCGATCCGGGGATGCACGGTAGCGGTGCCCATCGCATCGACCGCGGCGCGAAATAGAGCGGGCTCGCCCTGGGGTCCCTCGGTCGGTGCGGCGCCGTCGCGGAAGTCGAGCGGTGTCACGAATGCTGACGGTAGACCTTGTGCACACGGCGCGGTCGGAGGCGCGCCGCTGTAGGTGACGCGGGAGCCATCCGAGCCAGCGCGGCCACCACCTCGTCGGTGATGACGACGGCGTGGCGCAGCCGCCTCCGGTGCTTGCTCCTGCTGCGTTCGATGCGGCGTCCGCGGGCTCCGTCGCGGTGGGGCATGCTGCGCCTCCGGGTCCGGCGCTCCCGGCGGGCCCGCTTACGATAGCGGTGATGAGCACTCATACCCGCCGCCGGTTGACCGATGCCCCGTTCCTGGCCGCCGCTACCGGCGCGACGCCCAGCAGGCGTCCGGTGTGGTTCATGCGCCAGGCCGGACGCTCGCTGCCCGAATACCGCGAGGTGCGGGCGGGCGTCGGGATGCTCGAGTCGTGCTTCGATCCGGAATTGGTGTGTGCGATCACCCTGCAGCCGATCCGCAGGCACCAGGTCGACGCGGCGATCCTGTTCTCCGACATCGTCGTTCCGCTCAAAGCGGCGGGGATCGATCTCGATATCGTGCCCGGAGTGGGGCCGGTGGTCGCGGCACCGGTGCGGACGGTCGACGACGTGCGCGCGCTGCCCCGGCTGCGCCCCGAGGAGGTCGGCGCGGTCACCGACGGCGTACGTCTGCTGGTCGATGAGTTGGGCGAGACGCCGCTGATCGGGTTCGCGGGCGCGCCGTTCACCCTCGCTTCCTACCTGGTCGAGGGCGGGCCGAGCAAGAATCACGAGCGCACCAAGGCGATGATGTACGCCGACCCGCGGACCTGGCACACGCTGCTCGGTGTGCTCACCGACATCACCATCGCGTTCCTGCAGGCGCAGCTGTCGGCGGGTGTGGACGCGGTGCAGCTGTTCGATTCCTGGGCCGGCGCGCTGTCGCTGGCCGACTACCGAACCTTCGTGCTGCCGCACTCGGAGCGGGTGTTCGCCGAGATCGCCGGCGCGGGCGTGCCGCGCATCCACTTCGGCGTCGGCACCGGCGAACTGCTCGGCGCCATGGGCGAGGCGGGCGCCGACGTGGTCGGCGTCGACTGGCGGGTGCCGCTGACCGATGCGGTCCGCCGCATCGGATCCGGAAAAGCGTTGCAGGGCAACCTCGATCCCGCCGTGCTGTTCGCCGGACTCGCGGCAATCGAGGAGCAGACCCGCCGGATAGTGCGCGAAGCGGACGAGGCGATCACGATGGGCGCCTCGGGGCACATCTTCAACCTCGGTCACGGGGTGCTCCCGGACACCGACCCGGGCGTGCTGACCGCCTTGGTGGAGCTCGTCCACGAACTGTGAGGACCCGAGCGGGGCACCACCGCGACTACCGGCGGACTGACCATCCTGTGGATCCTCGTGACCGCCGTCGCGATTCTGCGGCACCGGACCCCGTCGGTGACGGTACCGGTGTAGGAATCGGTTCCTCGGCAGCGCATGCTCGGCGGGCTCGGGCGCCGATCCTGGCCCGGTGCCGTTCCATGAGAACCGGTTCCGTAAGGCCACTCGCGATGGAGAACCGCCCGTGTTGACGATGGGCGGTCACGCTCGGCCCATGTCCCGGCTATGACGGTCGAATCCGGACACCGTCGGCGGCGCATCCAGCGTGCCTCGTGGATGTGGGCCGAAGCACAGAGCGTCAACCGTTCGACGGGCACGGTCGCGGGCGCGATACGGTCGGGGTATGCGTATCGCGGTGGTCGGCGGTGGGATCAGCGGGCTGGTGGCCGCGTATCGGCTGCGGACGCTGCTCGGGTCGGGCGCCGACCTGCTCGTGCTCGATCGGGCCGAGCGAGTCGGCGGCATCCTGTACACCGGTGAATTAGCCGGGGAGCCGCTGGATCTCGGAGCCGAGGCGTTCGTCGGACGGCGGCCGGAGGTGCCCGAACTGCTGCGTGAACTCGAACTCGAGTCGCAGCTCGTGACCCCTGCCGGGCTGCGGCCGCTGGTGTGGTCGGGAGGTGCCGCGCACCGGTTGCCGGAGGGCACTCTGATGGGTATTCCGGCGAACGCCGAGTCGATGCGCGGGCTGGTCGACGCCGCGACGCTGGCCCGGATCGCCGCGGAACCCGACCGGCCGCTGACCTGGGTACCGGGCTCGGATACCGATGTCTACGGCCTGGTCGCCGACCGATTCGGCGCGCAGGTCGCCGAACGTAGCGTGGATCCGCTGCTCGGCGGCGTCTACGCGGGCAGTTCGCGCTCCATCGGCGTCCGCGCCGCGCTGCCCACGCTGGCCGCGGCCCTGGACGACGGCGCGCCCAGCCTCACCGCGGCCGTCGGCGCCGCCCTGCCGCCGCCCTCGAACGCACCGGTCTTCGGTGGAATCCGCGACGGCTACCGGGTACTGCTCGACGCGCTGGCCGCACGCTCGGGCGCGAGCCTCGTCACGGCGACGCCGGGCACCCGCCTGGCCAGGGGCCTGCGCGGCTGGGTGGTCGACCCGATCGGCGCCGTCGACGCGGTGGTGCTCGCCACCCCGGCGCCGGTGACCGCGCGCCTCCTCGCAGCCGTCGCCCCTGGCGCCGCAGCGGAATTGGCGGGCGTCGAACTGTCCTCTTCGGTGGTGGTCGCCCTTGCGTTGCCGCGCGAGACCGCGCTGCCGCAGAACTCGGGCATTCTGGTAGCCACCGGAGAACCGTTGCGCGCCAAGGCGTTCACCCTCTCCAGCCGCAAGTGGACCCATCTCGCACAACGCGAAAGCGCCCTCGTCCGAGCCTCTTTCGGCAAATTCGGGGACGACGCTCCGCTCGCGTGGCCGGACGCCGAACTCGTCACCGCCGCCACCGAAGATCTGGCCGCCGTCACCGGCGTCGCCATCGAACCGACCGCGGCGGTGGTCCAGCGCTGGCCCGGCGGTCTCGCCCAGTACGCGCCCGGCCACCCCGCCCGCATCGCGGCCGTCGAAGCCGAGGTCGCGGCACTCGACGGTCTCGCCGTGGCCGGTGCGTATCTGCACGGCGTCGGCGTACCCGCATGCGTCGCCTCGGGCGTCGCCGCGGCGCACCGAATCGCTGCTCAGGTCGGCGTAGACACCGCACACTGACGACACGCTGCCCGGCCGCGGAAGCCTCGCGGTAATCCCCAGCGATATTCGCCAGCTTCGCGCCGCGCGCGTCCCGGACGCCCGGGTCCACATCGAGCAGTTCACGCCCGGCGACGCGGGCGCTTCCCAGCGAGTGGCACGATAGGGCTATGGCGCGACTCGACTATCAGGCTCTCAACTCCACCATCCGCTACCTGATGTTCTCGGTCTTCCAGGTGCAGCCCGGAGTGCTGGGCGAGGATCGGGACGCCGCGACCAAGGAGGCCAGGGCGTTCTTCGACGGTCTCGCCGATCGCGATGTCGTGGTGCGCGGCATCTACGACGTGGCCGGGATGCGCGCCGACGCCGACTTCATGATCTGGACGCACGCCGAACGCCTCGAGGACCTGCAAGCCGCATACGCGGACTTCCGGCGCACCACCGAACTGGGCCGCGCCAGCGCGCCGGTGTGGAGCAATGTGGCGCTGCACCGGCCCGCCGAGTTCAACAAGAGCCATATCCCGGCGTTCCTGGCCGGGGAGGAGCCGGGTGCCTACATCTGCGTGTACCCGTTCGTCCGCTCCTACGAGTGGTATCTGCTGCCCGACGACGAGCGCCGCCGGATGCTGGCCGACCACGGGAAGGCCGCGCGCGGTTACCCGGACGTGCGGGCCAACACGGTCAGCTCGTTCGCGCTGGGCGATTACGAGTGGATTCTCGCTTTCGAGGCGCCCGAACTGCACCGCATCGTCGACTTGATGCGCGATCTGCGGGCCACCGACGCCAGGCGGCATGTGCGCGAGGAGATCCCGTTCTTCACCGGGCCTCGCGTGGAGATCGAGAAACTGATCGCCGCCCTGCCCTGACGCCGCCACCGGCGTGACTCGGAAATTGCGTTGGAGGTCGTCTCGCCCGCAGCGGTACGCGAGGATCGGGAGATCAAGCCGAAACTCTATGCCGCGGCGGTATTCCCGAACACTGGCGGGTAGCGGAGAGCGCAGACGGTGCGCATGCCCCAAAATCTCGGGGCATGCGCGGTGGTGGTCTGATCCGTACTCTTGCCGTCGGCGTCGGGCTGTTACTCCGCTGCGCTGTCCGAGGGGTGCAGTCGCAGGGCGATGGAGTTGATGCAGTAGCGCTTGTCGGTGGGCGTGTTGTACCCCTCGCCCTCGAACACGTGGCCGAGGTGGCTGTGGCAGTTCGCGCACAGCACTTCGACCCGGTGCATGCCGAGTGAGTCGTCCGATCGCAGAATCACCGCGTCGGAGCCCGCTGGATCGAAGAAGGACGGCCAGCCACAGTGCGAGTCGAACTTCTCGGTGCTGCGGAACAGTTCCGTGCCGCAGGCCCGGCAGACGTAGACGCCTTCGGTCTTGGTGTCGGTGTACTCGCCAATGAACGGGCGCTCGGTGGCGGCCTCGCGCAGCACCGCGTACTCCTCCGGATTCAGCTTCAACCGCCATTCCTGCGGGGAGAGCTGGATCCGCGGCGCGGGCAGGGATGTGTCGGCGTCGGAGCTCATGGCTCCACGCTAATACGATTCTGTTCCGCGGGCGCCGCACCGTTCTGTGACCGGGAGGTTTCCGTCGCGAGGGCGGCGCTGGGCGCCGGGGTGGGCTGCTGTGGCGCGTCGCCGCGCGGATCCGGCGCGGAACGCATCCACGCGGGATCGAGCCCGAACGGCAGCCGCCCTTCTCGCCGCGCCGCCAGGTAGCGCTCGCCCAGCACACAGAACACCACGATCAGCAGCAGACCCCAGCCGAAGGTGATACGCAGGTACTCCACGTTGCGGCCGACATGCTGCCAGCGATCCGACAGCCACTTGTCGTAGCTCATGAAGCCGAAGATCGCCAGCCAGGCCGGCCAGTTGCGCAGCACCGAATTGCGCAGCACCACCGTCATCAGGAACGGGAACAGCATCATCGAGTAGTACATCTGCCCGAGCGAGCTGAGCAGGAACGACGCCGTCAGCAACACGCCCGAGGTGGTGCACACGAAGAACAACTCGTCATCGCGGTAGTAGCGGTACAACAGCCACAGCGACAGCAGCACGAGCACGCCGAGCACCACGCGCATGCCCCAGGTCAGCAACGGCGGCAGGCCGTAGTACTCGCCGTTGCCGACGATCGCGCTGTTGAAGTAGTCGCGGGATTCGAAGATGTAGGGCCCGGTGCGGGTGAAGAACTTCTCCGGGTCCTTGGACAGCGGCCAGGCGATCGCGGTCAGCGCCACCGGCACGCCGAGCGCGGTGATGAACACCTTCCACTGCCCGCGCACCAGCGCGATCAAGAGCAGGGGGGCCAGCGTCGGTTTCACCGCGATACTCAATCCGAGCGCGGCGCCCGCCCAGAGGTCTCGTCGTTGCAACAGCAGACAGATGAAGATCAGCTCCGCCAGCAGCACGCAACCGTTGACATTGGTGAACACCAACGTGTTGATCACGGTCTCGGACGTGAACATCGCCAGCAACAGCGCCGGAGCGGCAACCGAGTTCAGCGTGTACCGGAACAGCCGCAGCAGCAGGTACCACGCGATGAGGATCGCGATCGCGTTCAGCGCGATGAACAGCCAGCGCGATTTCTCGTAGTCGATGGCGGCGATCGGCGCGATGAGCAGGGTGCCGCTCGGCGGGTAGAGGTAGTGCGGATCGACCGAGTCGAAGTTCGCGGTGTAGACCGGCCTGCCGTTCAGGAAATCGAGAGATGCCTGGTAGACCGGCTTGTAGTCATCGGTGATGAAGCCGTTGACAGCCTTGATGAACACCCGGTTCAGCACGGTCATGACCGCCAGGGGCCAGAGCGCGAACTTGATCACCTCGGCGGTGGTACGAGCGGTCCGGGGCTCGAGCTGTCGAAGGAACACTGGGGCACGGTACACCGGATCGATTACCGGTGGTTGCCGGGACCTGTCCGACGCGCGCTCGAGCGGCCCAGGGAACCCGGGTGTCAGGCCGGGCAGGCGGTGCCGTCGGCGGGGAGTTTGCCATCCTTCAGGTAGTCGAGCAGCGCCCGCTGCGCGCAGCTGGAGTGGGTCGACACCGGATGGCCGAAGCCTTGCCAGGCGAGCGCCGCATGCCGGGCGCCCGCCGCACCCAACGCGCCGGTCACCGACGACTGACCGCCGTTGCCGACCACCGGATCCGCGACTCCGCCGAGCACCAGCACCGGGATGCCGAGCTTCTCCGGCATCGGCGGCGCGGTCGAGACCGGCCATGCCGCGCATTCCATCAGCGCGATGGCCGCCGCTTTGCCGAAGACCGGGTACTTGCCGCCCCAGGCGCCCGCGAGTTCGGTGGCCTTGCCCGGCGTCGGCGGCTGCTGGGTGTCGCTGCACCGGTTGACGAACTGCCCGTCGCTCTCGGTGGCGGCGGACTCGCGCACGATCAGATTGCTCAGCGGGCCCCGGTCGCCGCGTCCGGCCGCGGCGAGCGCATCCGCCAGCTCACCGATCCGGTTGACCTGGTCGGCGCGCGGGCTGCCCAGGAATCCCGACAGCGCGGTGAGCACCGCGTTCGCCGAGATGTCGCCGAGCCCGCCGGACCCGGCCCGGTTCACCAGATCGGTGATCGCCGCGCGCGGGTCGGCGCCCAGCGAGCAGCCGACGCCGACGCAGCGCTGCGCGAACGCGGTCAGCGCGGCCTCGGCGCCCTGCACAGCCTGCTCCGCCCGGGTGACGGCGTCCGTGCCGACCGGCTCGGGGGAGTCGAGCACCAGCCGGGCGAGGTGGTCGCCGTACTTGCGGGCGTAGCTGAGCGCGACCTTCGCACCATTGCCGGTGCCGAGCAGCGTGATGTGCTCGACCTGCCACTGCCTGCGCAACTGCTCGATGTCGTCGGCGGCGTGCGGTGCGTCGAACGTGCCCTCGTAAGGCTGCAAGAAGTCGCGGCAGGCGATGGTGCCTTCCTGGCTCAGGGTGGTCATCCGCGGCACCGGATCGCCGGCGCCGGGACCGAACTGGGCGTTGTCGGCCAGCCCGCTGCGGATCTCCGGCGGCAGGCAGTCGATCGGCTGCGAGCTGCCGAGACCGCGCCGGTCCACCGCGACGATCGGGCGGGCGGCCAGCAGCGCGGCGGCCGGACCCGCGGCGAGTCCGGCGAGGGTGGCGGTCGAGGAGCGGTCTGTGCCCGAGGTGAGCACCAGGGGCGGCACATCGGCCGGAGTCTGTGCCAGACGGGCGCGCATCGCACCGGCACGGAAGTTGCCGAGCACCGCGCCCGCCGCGTCGATGGGAGTCGAGAATTCGGCGCAGTCGAGCACCAGTCCGGCGGGCGCGGGGCCGAGCCCGAGCAGGTCCAGGGTCGGCTGGGTGCACTCGCGCCAGCTGAGGTCGGTCTTGGGCAGCTCCGCGTTCGGTGGCGCGGGCGCCGCGGCGGAAGTCGCGGCAGTGCCCGCGACGGGCGGGCGCTGTACCGCGACACCGGGACGATCCGACGGTCCCGCGCCGCAACCGGCGGTGACGATCGAGAGGGTGGCGGCAAGCACGGCGGCCCGAGTCCAGCGCATTGCTACAGCCTGCCAGGTTCCGGCGCCTGTTTCATCGACGGGCCCACCGGGTGAGTATCGTGCCATCGTCGTCGAGTAGCACGTGCGCGGGAGTCATGCGGGTACGGAACTCGTGCGCCGACAGCGAGATTCGCCGCGCCGTGCCGCCGACCAGCAGCGGCGCGGTGGTCAGGCAGAGCTCGTCGACCACGTCGGCCGCGAGCAGTTCACCGAACAATTGCGGGCCGCCCTCGGTCAGCACACGCAGCAGGCCGCGCGCGCCGAGTGCGCGCAGCAGGCCGTGCGGTGTCACCGCGATGTCGCCCGCCTCGATCACCTCGGCGCCGGCGTCGGTCAGTCGCCGCTTGCGGTCGGCGGGTGCCGTGGCCGTCGTGATGATCAACGGCGGCACCTGGGTATCGGTGAGCAGCCGGGCACCCGGTTCGAGCACCGCGCTCGCGGTGACCACCGCGATCGGCGGTGGTGCCCCGTCGGGATGTCCGCCGATGCCACGCTCATGGAAGGCGCGGCGGCGGCGCGGGTCGGTGCGTGCTCCGCCGTAGTTCTCCGCGCGCGCGGTGCCCGCGCCGACCACGATCACGTCGGCCAGCTCGCGCAGCAGCATGAACACCGTCTTGTCGGCCGGGGTGCCCAGCCCCTCGGACAGGTTCCCGCTGGTGGCGGCACCGTCGATGCTGGAGACGAAATTGGCGCGGACCCAAGGCGCGTCGAGCCGGGCGGGGAAGGCGTACAACTGCGCGAGGTCGTCCGGACTCAGTCCTGTGAGCTGGATCGCATTGTGGCTACGCTGCATGAAAGTAGATCACACCACGTCTTTAGGCTTCGTCCATGCAAGAACGCCTCGTCGATCGCCACCCGGAGGTTCCGGCCGATCAGCTCGTCGCCCAGATGGTGCCTCCGCCCATGTTCGACGAGGTGAGTTTCGCCTCCTACATCCCCGACCCGAAGGAACCGAGCCAGGCGGCCGCGGTCCAGCAGGCCGAGAAGTTCGCCGGCAAGGTCGCCGAGATCGGCAAGGCCGCGCGGAAGAAAAGCCTGTTCGGCAAGAAGAAGCAGGTCAGCGGCGCCGGTCTGTATCTGGACGGCGGATTCGGCGTGGGCAAGACCCACCTGCTGGCCTCTATCTTCCACAGCTCGCCCGCGCCCAAGTCCTTCGGCACGTTCGGCGAGCTGACCAACCTGGTGGGTGCGCTGGGCTTCGCCAACGCGCTGGAGCGGCTGTCGGGCAACAGCGTGCTGTGCATCGACGAGTTCGAGCTCGACGACCCGGGCGACACCATGCTGGTCTCCCGCCTGCTGACCGAACTGTCCGCCGCCGGGGTCTCGATCGCCGCCACGTCCAACACGCTGCCGGGCCAGCTGGGCGAAGGACGTTTCGCCGCACAGGATTTCCTGCGCGAGATCAAGAAACTGGGGTCGATCTTCGAGGCGGTGCGTGTCGACGGGCCGGATTACCGCCACCGCGATCTGCCGCCCGCACCGGAACCCACGTCGCCGGAGGTGCTGGCCGAACGCGCCGCGAGCACACCGGGTGCCACGCTCGACGAGTTCGACGCACTGCTGAAGCACTTGAGCACGCTGCACCCGTCGAAGTACCGCGCGTTGATCTCCGGGGTGTCGTCGGTCTTCATCTCGAACGTGCATCCGGTCGTCGATCAGGCCGTCGCCTTGCGCATCGTGGTGCTGGCCGACCGGCTCTACGACGCGAGCGTCCCGGTCACGGTGTCGGGCGCCAAGCTCGACGAGATCTTCTCCGCGGAGATGCTCGAGGGCGGCTACCGCAAGAAGTACCTGCGCGCGATCTCGCGCCTGCTCGCGCTGTCGCGCTTCGAGGTCGCGGCCCAGCGCTGAGTTCCACCGCGAGGTTCGGCAGGATCGACCCACCGCGCATAGCCCCTTGGAGCAATCGAATGGCCCATCGTTTTCGTACCCCGGTCGCCATGGCGGCCGGCCTGGCGGTCGCATTCGGGCCGGTAACCGGCACCGCACTCGCCGATCCGCCCGCGGTCACCGCGGTCTCGGTCGATCGCTCTCTGCCTCTGCACGGCGTGCAGAACGCCCGCGATGTCGGCGGATACCGCACGGCCGACGGCCGGACCGTGCGCGCCGGCCTGGTGTACCGGACCGGGCAGCTGAACAACGCCACCGCGGAGGATCTGGCCGCGCTGACCGATCGCCGGGTCCGCTCGGTCTACGACCTGCGCACGGTCTTCGAGCGCGCGCTCGGCCCGGACCGCGTCCCGGCGGGCGCCACGGCGAACTGGGCGGATGTCATCGGCCAAGCTCCGCCGGAGGTCATCGCCACCACGGTCACCGGAGGCGACGGGCTCTACCGCGCGTTCATCACGGCGCCGGGCGCGAACGAGGCGTTCTCGTCGGTGCTGCGGGCCGTCATCGACACCGACGGGGCGCTGCTGTTCCACTGCACCGCGGGCAAAGATCGCACCGGTTGGGCAGCGGCAGTGCTGCTCACCTTGCTCGGCGTCGATCGTGACACGGTGACCGAGGACTATCTGCTGTCGAACCGGTACCGCAACGCGCGCGGCGACGATCCGCTCAATGGCGTGCAGCGATCCTGGCTCGACGCCGCCTTCGACCAGGCGAACCAGACCTACGGCAGTTTCGACGGCTATGTCCGGGAGGGACTGAAGATCACCGAAGCGGAAATCGCCGCGCTGAAGGCCGAACTGCTGGCCTGAGCGCTCCGCGTTTCACGTCCCGGACAAACGTCCGCTCCGGCTGTTCGCGACCGTATTGCACACTACGATCCCGGCATGACGAAGTTCGAGACGTGGGACGGCCTGGAACTCGAGTACCGGGTGTGGGAGGGGGAGGGCGTCCCCGTCGTGCTGCAACACGGCGTCGTCGCGGACACCAATGCGAACTGGATGAGCACCGGCGTGGTCGGCGCACTGCGGTCCGCCGGACACACCGTGGTGTCCCTGGACGCGCGCGGACACGGTCGTTCGGACAAGCCCCACGAGCCGGAGCGTTACTCCTGGCACGGGATGGCGCGCGACGTGCGCGCGCTCTACGACGAGCTCGGCTTCGACGAAGTGATTCAGGTCGGGTATTCGATGGGTGGTGTGATCTCGCTGCTGGTCGCGGCGGCCGACGAGCGGGTCCGGCGCCTGGCGGTCGGCGGTATCGGCTCCGGCGTGCTCGACTGCGGCGGCGTCGACCGCCGCGTGATCGACCTGCCCGACCTGCAGGCCGCGATGCGCGGCGATGGGGCGGGCGCCTCGCGGACGGCGATGATGTTCCGGGTGCTCGCCGACGCCGTGCATGCCGATCTGGACGCGATCCACGCGCTGGCGACCGGCCTGGACGACCGCCCGATCGAGAGCTTGTCGGATGTCACCGTGCCCGCGCTGGTGCTGGCGGGCGACCACGACCCGTTCGCCGCCGAACCCGAGCGACTTGCCGAGGCCCTGCCGAACGGCACGCTCACGGTGGTGCCCGGCGATCACTTGATGGCGGTGCTGGCCCCCGTGTTCCACACTGCGCTCGTCGGCTTCCTGCGGTGAGCGAGGCCTACAGGACCAGACGCATCACGTAGTCCTGGTACACCTGGTTGCCGACCGTGAACGTCCTGGCACCGACCCCGCTGAAACCATGCTTGGCGTAGAAGCGCTGAGCGCGGACGTTTTCCTGGTTGACGCCCAGCCATACCCCGGGGTAGCCCTCCGTCCGCGCCCACTCCAGGGCCGCCAGCATGAGGGCGGTGGACACCCCGGTGCCGTGATGGCCCGGTAGTACGTACATCTTGCTGATCTCGACCACCGGATGCAGGGCGACCGCTGCGGCCACCGCGGGATCGGCCGGATCGCCTGCCACCAGCATCGCGTAGCCCACGATGTCGTCGTCGGCGAGGGCCTTGAGCACGATCCGCGCCGGATCGCTCAGGTACTCGCCGAAGCGTTCGCCCGATAGCACGTCGGTGACGAAGATCTCGATGTCATCGGGCGTCGCACCGGGGGGACACGCGAGCGGAAAGGTCGCGGCCGCAACATCACTGAGGGCCTCGGCGTCCCACAGCCCGGCCCGGTCGACGATGACTGGGGGGTTGCTCATCCCTTCATCAGAGCACACATTCCGCGGGTGCGGCGGCGATCGGCAACGGCGATCGAACGGATGGCCCGCCGCGCGGGGACTGGCCGCGATCGGTGGCAGGTGTCACTATCGGAGGACCGCAACGACACTCGCGAACGCAGGGGAACCGACCGGATGAGAGAGCTGCCAGCGGATTTCTTTCGCACGCCGTATGCCTTCTACGAGCAGTTGCGTGCCGATGGCCCGGTGCACCAGATCCGGTTGCGCACCGGGGTGCGCGCCTGGCTCGTGGTCGACTACGACGCCGCCAAGGACGTGCTGCGCCATCCCGACGTGCGCAAGGACCCGCATACCCCAGCGGGCGCCCACGCGCGGCAGGCGGCGGCGGGCAGGAGCGGCGTCACCGCGGCCAACCAGCGCCTGAGCCACCATCTGCTGAACGCCGACCCGCCGCGGCATTCGCGGCTGCGCAAGCTGGTCACCCCGGCCTTCGCGCCCGCGCGGATGGAGGCTCTCGCGCCTCGGATCGCGGCGATCGCGGACGATTTGCTCGATTCCATCGATCGGACCGCGGGCGCCGCCGGGCAGGTGGACTTGCTGGCGGAGTACGCGTTTCCGCTGCCGGTCACGGTGATCTGCGAACTGCTCGGCGTTCCCGTCGAGGACCGCGCACGGTTCCGGGGGTGGTCGGCGGCCGTGGTGGACACCCCGATGTCCACCCCGGAGGGGATGCGCACCGCCACCGACGCCATCGTCGACTACTTCGACGGCCTGGTCGCCCGCCGCCGCGCCGAGGGGCTGGGCGAGGATCTGATCTCGCAGTTGCTGCTGGCCAGCGACGAAGGAGATCGCCTGAGCCATGACGAGCTGATCTCCATGGCGTTCCTCATCCTGGTCGCGGGCCATGAGACCACGGTGAACCTGATCGGTAACACCGTGCTCGAACTGCTGACCGATCCAGCCCGGTACCGCGCCCTGCACGACGACCCGGCCGGCGTCGCGCCGCTGGTGGAGGAGATGTTGCGCTACAACGGGCCGGTCAACGTGGTGACCTTGCGCTACACCACCGCACCGGTCCAGCTCGGCGGCAGCGTGATCCCCGAAGGGGAGTTGGTGCTCGTCGCGGTCGCCTCGGCCAACCGCGACGAACGGCACTTCACCGCACCTGCGACGTTCGATCCGGACCGCTCGGCGAACGGTCATCTGGCCTTCGGTCACGGCATCCACTACTGCCTCGGGGCGGGACTGGCCAGGCTGGAGACCCGCGTCGCGCTGACCAGGCTGGTGCGCAGGTACCCGCTGCTGAGGCTGGCCACCGGCGATGCGGACCTGCGGTGGCGGGAGAGCATTCTGATCCGCGGTCTGCTCGAGCTTCCCGTGGTCCCGGCGAGTGCGCCGGGAGTACGCTGAGGAGCCGTTTCGGCCGGCCGACTTTGCTGCGCGGCGCTGGCGACGTAGTCTCCTGCGCATGACAAGCGGAAACCGCATCGGGATTGTTGGTGCGGGTATCGCAGGTCTTGCCTGCGCGAAAGTGCTGAAACAGGAGGGTTTTCCGGTCGAGGTTTTCGACCGCGCACCCGATGTCGGTGGCGTGTGGAGCGCGACCCGGCGGTACCCGGGGCTGCGGGCGCAGAACTCCAAGGACACGTATCACTTCTCCGACTTCCCGATGCCCGCGGACTATCCGCGCGTCCTCGACGGCCAGCAGATGCAGGCGTACCTCGCCGCTTACGCAGAGCACTTCGGGCTGACCGAGCAACTGCGGTTGCGGACCGAGGTCGTCGCCGCCGATCCGGTGGACAGCGGATGGTTGCTGGAAATTCGCGATGAAAGTGGTGTGCACCGGAGTTCATGCGATCACCTGGTGATCGCGAACGGCGTGTTCAGCGAACCCGCGATGCCGGACTACCGTGGCGCCGACTGGTTCCGCGCGGCGGGCGGGCGACTGTGCCACTCTTCGGAGTTCCTGGACCTGGAATCGGTGCGAGGCAAATCGGTCGTCGTGGTGGGCTACGGCAAGTCCGCCTGCGACATCGCCACCGCCGTGAGCGAGGTCGCCGCATCCACCTCGGTGGTGGCCCGGCGGTTGCTCTGGAAGATGCCGCGCACCTTGCCCCGGGTGATCGACTACGAACGGCTGATGCTGACCAGGTTCGGCGAGGCGCACTTCCACTATCTTCGACCCGGCTGGACGGACCGGTTCCTGGATGGGCCGGGCGAATCGGTGCGGATCAGCAACTTCGATCTGATCCAGGAACTGGCCACCAAGCGCCTGCGCCTGCGCGAACTCGGTCTGGTGCCCAGCGGTCGATTCGAGGAGATCGCCGAGAGCACCATCAGCCTCGCCACCGAGGGTTTCTCCGAGCAAGTCGCGAACGGTCGCATCGTGATGCACCGCGACACGACGATCACCGAGATGGGTGGGGGCCCCAAGTCGACGTCCGCGGTGCGACTGTCCACGGGGCAGGTGCTCCAGGCCGACGTCGTCATATGCGCCACCGGTTTCCATCAGCGCGTCCCGTTCCTGACACCGTACGTGCAGCGCAGGTTGACCGACGAGCACGGCAACTTCCGCCTGCACCGGCAGATCCTGCCGTTGGAGGTCCCGAATCTCACCTTCGCCGGCTACAACTCGTCGGTGATCAGCACCGTCAGCGCCGAAGTCACCGCACACTGGACCGCGGCGCTGCTCACCGGCAGGCTGAACCTGGCACCCGCCGAAACGCTCGAGGAGCAGATCGACGCCCGTCTGCGCTGGATGGAGGAACGCACGCGCGGCCATCACGCGCACGGAACCGCGGTCATCCCGTTCTCCATCCAGAACATCGATGAGATGCTCGCCGACCTGAGGTTCCGCTTGCCGCTGCGTACTCGCGCGGCGCAATGGTTCCGCCGGATCAAGCCGGAGTCCTACCGCGGACTCGCCACCCGGCGAAAGCCCGGCGCCAGGCCCACGCTGCCGCCGGCAGCCCCGATCGATGCGGAACTGCTTCCGTACGAGGGCGACACCGGACGGGTAAGCCACTAGACCGTGTCGGGCCGAGCCGTGTCCGTCGGGCCCGGACAACCTCCAGCACCGATGAACCGGCTCCGACGTCGGACGGTCGTTCTCGGCGAGGATGATCTCGTAACTGTTCCTGCACGCGGTGCAAGAACGGCCCGGCAGCCGTAGCGACGCACGGTCCGTGGCCGGGCAACCTCGACATCGAGGACAAGCAGGACGCCGCGGTTGCGGGCGAGACGCGCCATGGATTGCCCCGCCACGCAATGCCGAGAATCGGCCGTTGCCTTGGCGATAATCCAGGGGTGGAAACGCTGGACATGAACCTGCTCGTCGCCCTCGACGCGCTGCTGGACACCAGCAGTGTCACGCTTGCCGCCCAGCGCCTACACACCTCGCCGCCCGCGATGAGCCGGACGCTGGCTCGGCTGCGCGTGGTGCTCGATGATCCGTTGCTCGTGCGGGCGGGCCGCACTCTGGTGCCGACACCACGCGCGCTGGAATTGCGATACGAAGTCAGCACTCTGGTCGAGCAGGGACGCGCGTTGCTGACCCCGCGCGACGACCTGGATCCAGCGGCGCTGCGGCGGACCTTCGCGATACAGGCAGGCGACCTGGTGGTCACCGAACTCGCCGCGCCGTTGCTGGCCGCGGCGCGGGCACAGGCGCCCGGCGTGACGCTGCGCTTCGTGCCCGACACGCTCGAGGGCACTGCCGCGCTGCGTGACGGTCGTGTCGATCTCGAGGTCGGCGTGATCGATCACACCGACCCGGAGACCACGGTGCGCAGGGTGCTGGCCGACCGTGTGATCGGGGTGGCCACCGCCGACCACCCCTTGGTCACCGACCGCGTCACCGTCGCCGCCTACGCCGCGGCGCGGCATCTGAACATTTCTCGCGATGGACGTGCGCACGGCCCGATCGATGACCGCCTCGCCCTGCACGGCCGTACCCGGCGCGTGGTGGCTACCGCGCCGACACTGACCAGCGCACTGTTCGCGGTGCGTGGCGGCGACCTGGTCTGCTCGGCGCCCGCCTTGCTGAGCGCCGCCACGCTGCCCGCGATCGGGTTGGGCGCGTTCGAGATCCCGCTGCCGCTGCCGGAGATCGCCATCGGGCTGGCATGGCACCCGCGCAACACCGCCGACCGGGGTCATCGTTGGCTGCGCGATCTGGTCCAAGAGATCCTGCTGCGCTCGGCGGCCGCGGCCGGTCCCCCGAAGCGCCGGCGCGGCGACGTCGATCAGGAAACCGGGGGCGGGCTGGACAGCCGGTAGTCGTTCGGCCTGCGCTGCGCGTCGGTGCGCTCGGACTGGTATCCGTTCGGTGCCGCGTCGCCCGGGGGCGGACCGAAGACGTCGGAGCGGCCGAGTGGAGCCGCCGCGGTCCGCTTGAGTTCGTCGAGCATGGCTTGCAGCTTGTCGACGTGGGTGTTCTCGACCGGTGTGCGGTCTTCCTCGGTAGCCCGGTGCGCGCCGGTGAGCCCGGTGCCGGGGGGAATGGCCCCGTTCTCGCCGCGGACGTGGTTCGCGCCCGGTTCGGTACCGGCGGACGCGACGCTCTCGTACGCGCCGTTCTCGTGCGGCGAGTACGAAGCCTGCGACGCGGCGGGTTCGCTCGCCGCCGTGAATGTTTCCTGCTGTGGGCTCTGCTCGCGCGGGGTCGGCCCCGCGGTGAAAGGCGACGCGGGTGCACGGGGTGTCGGCGTGGTGAAGGGTGACGCGAGTTCGCGCGCGGCGGGAGCGGTGAAGTTCTGCCCGGCGGCGGCCTTCGGTTCCCGGGTGGTCATGGCGGGTTCGCGGGGCGGGGTGAAGCCCGGCTGCACAGTGGAATTCGGCTGCACAGTGGAATTCGGCTCGGGCGCCGCGTGCACCGGCTCGCGGGGTGTGTCCTGCGGTCGCGCGCCGTTGCGTAAACCGGCGGGTTCGCGGGAGTCGTCCTCGCGCGAAGCGTGCGCCGGTTCCGTGGTGTCGTGCTCCGGCTGGCGCGCGTAGGGCCGTCCCGCGGCTCCCCGGGGAAGCGGTGCCGCCGAGTGGTCGGCCGCTTCCTGCCGGTCATTCGGTGAAGGGGCGCCGGACTCCAAGCGTTCCACCCGTCCGGTGATGCCCGAAATATCCCGTCCGGCTTGGAAAGCCCATGCCTCCAGCTTGGCCAACCGACTTTCGACGGTCTGTTCGTCCGCTGCGGTGTGCGTGCCGTCCATCCGGGCCGCCACCGCGTCCAGCTTCTCGCTGACCTCTCGGAGAGTCGACGCGATGCTCGACAACATCGCGCCGATCGACTCGCCGGTCTGCTGACCGTGCTCCATGCAGTACCCACTTCCCCGTATCGGCCCAGCTCGCACTCGGCCGGACGATTCTATCCGCCCAGTTGGACATCCGCGGCTCGCGAAGAATCGGCGGTGCTCCGATCCATTGACCTGATCGAAGCAGCGTATGCCCACGGGATTACGTCCACACACGCGGAGTGCGCGCCGATCCGGTTTGTCCGGAAGCGCCCTCACCCCATCGCGAGGACTGCGGCAGCACGTCACACCGACCGGGGCGGACGTGTCGCGGGATGGCGGCAACTATCAATTCATCGATCGCCGAGTGGGCCGGTCGGGCTCGGGCTATACGGAAAACCCTTGTGCCGCACAATCCAACGCCGATCCGTCGATCCGCCACACGTGTGGCGCACCCGAGCGCGGGGTACACGGGACTGGCAAGGTAAGCAAGTCTGGCGCACTCTTGATCTATGGCGTGGGTCGGCAGGCCTGCGGTGGTTTGTGCAGGGGAGTGGTCGCGTGAGAACGAAGCAGCGGGCGGAGATCGCCTGCGGGCGCCGAGCGCTTCTCGCCGAGTTGGGTATCGGGGACGGCTCCGGGCGGGTGCGCGGGTCGTCGAACGGCTACGCCTGCGAGTGTCCGGACTGTTCCGCCGCCCAATGGGATATGCAGCGGTTGAAGTACTGGTTGTGCGGCAGGCTGCTGGACTACGGAGCCGACGAGGCCGAAGTGGACCGGCGCATCGGAACACTGCCTGTGGACGTCTACTGGCGCAAGGGCGATCGGGTCTACGCGATCGAGGTCCGCAGCGGGCCGTTGGAGCGCGGACTCGCTCAGGAGCACACCGCACGGCTGCGCGCCGCGGGCTGCACCGACGTGCTCTGGGTGTGCCCGCCCGGGTACTGGGTGCCCTATCTGCACGCGCTGGGCATCGCGGACTTCGCGCCTGCCGCCTGCGATTACCGCGCGGTCACCGGCGTGCTGGACACCGAACACGCGATGGCGGCGCCACGGCGCGAGCCGGTCGAGTTGCGTGAGTTCATCGCGGGCTGGATGCGCGGCGAGTTCGTCTGGGGCCATCGGGACGAGAGGACAGGAGGCTGGGCCACCGTGAGCGACTGGGAACACCACACGAAGACGCAGGCCACGGTTATCGCCCGGCAGCGCCAAGAGCTGGTCAATCAGCGCACCGCGCTGGCGGTGACCCGGAAGTCGTTGCGGGACAAGCAGAAGCACGTGGTGAAGCTCACCACGCGACTGGAACGCGCGGAGATCGCGGCGCAGGATCAGGCCGACGCCTTGGCCGTCGCCCAGCGCAGGATCGCCGACCATCACCGGCTGGACAAAGCTCTGCGCAACACCATCGCCAAGCTCGAGCAGTCGATCGAGCGCTGGCAGCTGATCACGATCTGCGCGATGCTGCTGATCACCACCTTCCTGGCGGCGGCGATGGTGGTGCGCTGAGCCGGAAGGGCGCTCGGTCCCACCGCCATTCGTTCCGCAGCACCAGCGCGAGGAAGTCCAGCAGGTCGAGGCCGGTCTGGGCGCGCACCTCGTGCAGCGCGGCCCAGTGCACCGGGCTGTGCTCGACCAGGTCGCGCAGCATCCGCTCGCGCGCCGCCGCGACCGGCCGCGCGCGCAGCTCCGGGACGCCGATGCGGCTGCCCGTCCAGACCAGCCAACCCCAGCCGTTGGCGTGCGCGTGCGCCCGGCTCGCGGCCGCCTTCACCCGATTGACGTGGAATCCGAGGTGGCCGAGCGGCTCGACATCGACGAGGATCACCCGGCCGTCGGTCAGCCGGGCGGCGATGCTCGGATAGTGCGATCGCTCGGCGCCATCGAGGTCGTAGGTGACGGCCGCCGGATGTTCCTGGAACGTCTCGACCAGGTCGCTCGCGTTGAGGATCCACAGCAACCTGGCCTCCAGGCCGGAGTCGAACGGCACGTCGCGGCCGACCTTGTCCAAGTAGTAGCGCCCACGTCCGTCGTCGTCGCTGTCCACCGTGCGCGCGGATGCGGTGGGGATCGCGGCCGCGGAACCGGGGCCGGGCCAATCGACCTGCCCCAACCAGGGATTCAGCTGACTGGTCGCGCGTGGCTGCGCATCGTGCAACTTGGCCAGGCGCCGGTTGGTCTTCTTCTGCCAGGCCGCGATGCGCTGGGTGACGAATCCGGCGATCCGCTTCGCGTCCTCGGCCGCGTGCCCGGCCAGCCGCAGCTTCACGTACGACAGCTCGGTGGCGGCGATGTCGGTGTCGGTCGCGTACGTCTCCACCAGCAGCGCGCGTACCAGCTGCCGGTCGCGGGCGTCGAGCGGATAGCGCGCTCCCAGCACCGCGGCAGCGCGGTGCCCGGACTGCTGGGCCATCCGGATCATCTGGCCGACCGCTCTGGTGTGCAGCTGCCGTACGCGGTCGCGGGACAGGTCGTGGCGGGCGCCGATGCGGGCCAGGGTTTCGGGCCGCTCGCCGCCGATCCCGAGCCGAGCCGTCAGCAGTTCGCCGTCCTTGGCCCTGCGATCGGCCTGCATCGCGATCAACTCGGCGAGCACCTCGTTGACCTCTTCGAGTTCGAAGGAGATGTCGTCGCGCAGGTCGAGCAGTTCGGGATCAGCGTCGTCATCCGGCGTGACCTCTACGCTGATCGTCACGCGACAACCCCCTGACTCGGCTCCGGCACTGTGCGGCACAGCGTAGCGCCACCGACCGACAGCGGACCCGCACCGCCGCCGGGCGGCAAAACCAAAACGGAGCTGTAAGGGTTCTACACATTCGTATTGCACATAGGGTGCGCGAAACAAGAAAACCCCGGCGAAAACCGGGGCTGACCTGGTGATACGGTGGTGCGCGATACTGGGATTGAACCAGTGACCTCTTCCGTGTCAGGGAAGCGCTCTCCCGCTGAGCTAATCGCGCGAGGTGGAGACGGGAATCGAACCCGTGTGCACGGCTTTGCAGGCCGTTGCCTCACCACTCGGCCACTCCACCGCGCAAAGGGGGAAGGCGTATCAAAATGTGCCTGGCCCTACCTCTCGAGCGGATGACGGGATTCGAACCCGCGACCCTCACCTTGGCAAGGTGATGCGCTACCAGCTGCGCTACATCCGCATTTTGCATCTCGGTGGCTCGTTTCCGTCCTCCGTGGTGCGAGACAGAACATTAGCGGACGCCTGGTGAAAGGTACAAATCCGCTGGTAGAACGAGGGAAATCCAGAACGTTGCGTGCTGTGACGGCCGTGGCGCATGTGGTTGGTGGGGGAATGGATGCTCCTGGTGTCCGGCCGTCGGTCCGGTCCCCCCTTCTCAGGTGCGTCGCGAAGACGCGAGGTGTGGGAAACGGGCGCTCTCCGAGCCGCCGGAACCCGGCAACTCGATCGGCAGGATTGTCTTTTCGGCGCGGAGCGCTGGCAAAGGCCCTGGCTGTCCGTCCGCGCGCAGGAACCGCTCCTGTCCGGGTGGCGATTTGGTGAACCGCCGGTGGCGCGTGCTAATGTTTCGTCTCGTCCGGAGGGTATCCCCGCGCCGCCGGAAGTGGTCTGGTCTCATAGCTCAGCGGGAGAGCGTCCGCCTCACACGCGGAAGGTCGCTGGTTCGATCCCAGCTGGGACCACTCGATTCCCCCGACATATCGCCTGGTCGGGGGAATTTTCCGTTTCACAGCCCCCGGGCGCATGTGGCCAAAACTGTCCCCGGTTGCCCGCTGTAATCCGGGCGTTGAGGCATGCTGGGGGCACGGGGGTTGGCCCTGCTGTGTGGTGGGTTGCACCCATGGGCGGGCTGGCTGCGCCTGCCCCATATCGGCCTGCCCTTCGCGCGTAGAGGCTCCGGGGTCAAGAGTGGCGACAGCCATCACGGAGTGACGCCGTAGGCGCTCTTGACGCTGGAGGGGCGCGTGAACACAATGCAGGCCACCACACAGCAGGGCCAAGCGGCCGAAGGACGCTCAGAATCGTTCCTGGATACCGGGAAAAGTGGCCCTGCTCGTGAACTCGTCCGGAATTCCACGGGACCACAGCCGGTTGACCGGGCTGGATGCCGGGCGGATCGTGCTCGGCTGCGGGAGGTTAGTCGGGTACGGCTCTGGTCGTGCCCAGCACTGCGAGGACGTTGAGAAAGCGGCCAGACAGGAATAGGGCACGTTCTGCCACGTCGCCAAACGCGGGGCAACGCACCGACGCGCCCGCCTGCCGCAGCTTGCGGAGGCCGGGCGGTTGCGCGTCGCGGCGCGGTGCGCCGCGTAGGCGGCGCGCCAGCGCCGCCCTTGATCCTATATAGCCAAATTCGGCAACAACTCGCAGACAGGGCGCGATGGCCAAACGAAAGCGGCTGTCACATCCTGGCCGTCCAAGAGAACGAACCGGGGCAGTCACAGCCGCTTCGGGGGGTGCAGGAGGGTCAGTCGAGCGGGTATTCGGCGCTGAGTTCGCGGTCACGGCCCAGGAAGTCAACCGCGTATTCGGTCGGGTTGCCGTCCTGGTCCCAATAGAGGTTCGTCATTGTGAGGCAAGCTGAGCCGGTATCGACACCGAGCAACTCGGCGATGTCTGCGGGCGCTGGCTGGAGAGCGATCACATCGCGTCGGCGTACGGCTCGGCGTCCGGTGCGCTCCTCGACCAGGCCGAATGTCATCTTGGGTAGCGGGTCTGTCGAAAGCAGTTCCGGGGCGGCATCGGCGAATTCGCCTGGAAGCCACGACGTGGAAACGGTCACGACGCCGCGATTGTCGCGGTACACGCGCCGACGAGCGATCGCGGATGAACTGGCGGGAAGCGAAAGCGCCTCGGTGACTGAGGGATTCGGTTCGGTCAGTTTTGAGCTGATGATTTCGGCGGTCTCACCAGAGCGGTATCCGTTGCCGGTTGCTCGGAACATCTGCAAGCGGTCGGGGCCTGTCGTTTGCTTGTGGGCAATCGAGACGAAGGTTCCCTGGTTGTTGCTCTGTACGTAGCCCTCGGCGCGGAGCTGGGACACGGCCTTGGCCGCCGTTGCTGATGCGACTTGCCATCCCTGGGCGATCTCGAGGACGGACGGCAGCTTTGATCCTTCGGTCAGCTCGCCGTTCTTGATCAGGGCTCGGAAATGCTCCGCAATCTGGATGTAGGCGGGCGCGGACCGGTCCACTGTCGGCGACATGGAATTACCTCCTGGTGATCGCGTACTAGTTGGCGAACCCATTCTATCAACTGGGCATTCAGCCCCCTTGGCAAGTGCGTACTAGTACGCGAGTGAGTTCGCGTGCTAGTATACGAATACGCGGTCAATAGCGGTCAACGGGAGGTCGAGATGCAGGTTCATGGGCTGACAGAAATCGGGGTGGCGTTGCGTCCGTCGCGACTGAATTTCGCGGGTTGCTGTATCTACTGCCTGTCGCGGGACTGTGTGTCGGCGCGGTGTGTGGAGCAGCACGAACGGTCGGAATGGGTGGTGTGCCCCGACTGTGGCGGTACAGGTTATGTGCGGGGGCATGTCGACCCAGAGACGGCGCATGCGCGGTGCTACTGCTGGGGCGGGTTGCTGGATGTCGATCTGGTGGGGCCGGAGCCGGTTGCGGTGGTGGCGTGATGAGCGAGGAGTACGCACGGTTGCTGCTGTTGGGTGCGGAGGCGTTGTCGGTTCAGGAGCGTTGGTTGCTGGGCTGGCTGGTGGCGCGGCCGAACCGAATGTCGATCGCGTTCGAGGAGACGGCGGGGCTGGGGCCGGTGGGCTCGCGGGCGTTCAGGGAGATGTGCGCGCGGTGGCGTGAGTGTGAGCTGCTGACCCTGGCCTACAGCGAGGAGCACGACGCGACTCTGTGGCAGGCCACCGATTTGGCGGAGCTGGTGTTGCGCCTGGACCCGGTGGAGTGGGTGCTGTTGACCACCGACACGAGTGCGCTGCCGCCGATTGACCTGGGCAACGTCGTCTACCTCGACGCGGTGGAGGTGGCATGACGGCGGCGAACGTCACGGAATTGCCCAGCCCTGTCACGGATGGTGATGGGGCTGCGGCCCGTGAGACGGCAGCTGATCGGCGTGCCCGGTTGAACGTCGTGGAGTTGGCCTACGGGCTGGCCGAGCAGCACAAGGTGTGCCGTCGCCCGTTGGTGATGCTGGCCACCGACTTGGACACGCACGGGTCGAAATACATTGGCGCGCCGTGCAAATCGACTCTCGCGTGCGTGTGTCCGGCGTGCGCGGAGCGGGCGTTGCGGCTGCGTCAGCAACAAGCTTATGAGGGCTGGCACATGCAGGAGGAACCAGTGACGGAGAAGAACCCACCGACCGAGCAGCAAACCGAGTTGCTGACCGCGCGGGCGCGGCTGATGCAGGAGTACGACCTGGCGCGCGAGGACGGTGACACCGACGCCATGGACGGTATCCGGGAAGTCGTGGCCGACCTGGATGCGGAACTCCGGGAGACGGGTATCCGCGGCAAGCTGCCCGCACTGGACCCGGAGCCGAAGAAGGCGCGGAAGCGGTCGACCCGGCGGCGGCAGGAACAGCCTGATCTGCCGCGCAAGAAGGTCGCCAAGACCACCATCGGACGCCAGTACGCGGGCAAGTACCGGCCCTCGCTGTTCGTCACACTCACCCTGCCGTCCTACGGCCGTGTCGGTCCGGACGGGGCACCGGTGAACCCGGACACCTACGACTACCGGCAGGCCGCCCGGGACATCATCCACTTCTCGGCGTTGTTCGACCGGTTCATGCAGAACTACCGGCGCGCGTCCGGCCGTGACGTGCAGTACTTCGCCACCGTGGAGCCGCAGAAACGCGGGGCCCCGCACATCCACATCGGCATCCGCGGTACCGACCCGAAGGAACTGATCCGCCAGTTGGCGGCGGCGACCTACCACCAAGTGTGGTGGCCGCACTTCGACCAGGAGGTCTACAGCGGCGGCCGGATGCCCTACTGGGACTTCACCGAACACAACGCCTTCGTCGACCCCGACACCCACGAACCGGTCCCGACCTGGCGCGAGGTCCTCGACCACATGGACTCGGTGGATGAGCTGGAACCGGCGCACGTGGTGCGATTCGGCCAGCAAGTGGATGTGAAGGGCATCCTCGGGGGCACGGAGGAAGCCAGTCGGCATATCGGCTACCTGACCAAGTACCTCACCAAGTCCATCGGAGACGTGATCGAACCGCAGTCCCAGCGCGCGGCCGACCACTACGACCGGTTGCACGCCGAACTGGCCATGACACCGTGCTCACCGACGTGCGGGCTGTGGTTCCGCTACGGCGTCGTCCCCAAGGGCGCCAACGCCAAGACCGTGCCCGGGTTGTGCAAGGGCAAGGCGCATCGGCGGGACACGCTCGGGATGCGCGGGCGTCGGGTGCTGGTGTCGCGGAAGTGGACCGGCAAGGACCTGGCCGACCACAAAGCCGATCGTGCGGAGTTCGTTCGGCAACGCCTCGCTGAGGCCGGTATCTCCCGCGAGGTCATCTCCCGACTTCAGATCACCCCGGCCGAACCGGGCGACCCCAATGCGCCGCCACGAGAGCACCTGATCATGCAAATGGTCGCTCAGAAGATCACCCAGCAAGCGGAGTACACCCGTGCCCTGCTGGCCGAACCACCGGGGGAACGTGTTCCACGTGAAACGGAAAGTATTGCAGCACAACAGTATTCAGCCGACAACACGGCGGCGTAGGGGAGGGTCTGAGATGGCAATCGAGTCCAGATACGTGGACGTGGAGGGCGCCGCGGCGTACCTCGGTACCGGCGTCAGGTTCATTCGTCGGTTGGTCGCGGAACGGCGGGTGGTGTTCTACAAGGTCGGCGGTCATGTGCGGTTCAAGGTGTCAGACCTGGAGGCGTACGCGCAGGCGGGCAAGGTCGAACCGATCGAGGTCCGCTGGAGCGGCGGCAAGGCGGTGGCCTGATGGCACGACGGCGGTTCGGCAAAGTCCGCAAGCTGCCTTCCGGCAAGTATCAGGCTTCGTTCATCGGCCCGAACGGCAAGCGGCAGAACGCACCACAGACGTTCCGCACCAAGACCGACGCCGACCGGTGGTTGGTCAACGTCGAGGCCGATATCAGCCGGGGTGCCTGGCTCGATGAGCGAATCGGGCGCCAGTTGTTTGAGGACTACGCCTCCGCGTACCTGCGCGACAATCCGGACGTCGGTCCGCGGTGGGAAGAGACGTGCAGGCGGAACATGCGCCTGCACATGACAGAGCTCCTGGACAAGCCGCTGATCGCGATCACGCCTCCCGTGGTGCGTAGCTGGCACGCGAAGGCGCTCGCTGGCACTGGCGGCAAGACCTCCATCGCGCAGTCCTACCGGTTCCTGCGCACCGTCATGAACCAGGCCAAGCGGGACGGCGCGATTTCGGCAAACCCCTGCACGATCAAGGGCGCTGGTTCGGACAGGGCGAAGGAACGCACCGTCGCGACTCCGGCCCAGGTAGCCGAACTGGTGGAGAAGATCACTCCGCGGTATCGGGCGGCGGTCCTGCTGGCAGCGTGGTGCGGTCTCCGGCGCGGCGAGATCATCGGCCTGGCGGTCGTGGACCTGGACCTGGTGGCCGATGAGGTCTGGGTCCGGCGCAACCGAGTCGAGCTGCTGGAGTCCGGCGAAGCGTTCGACAAGGACCCGAAGACCGACGCGGGCAAGCGGCCGGTGTCCATCCCGCCGCATCTGCGGCCCTTCCTCGTCGAGCACCTAAAGAAGTGGTCCGGGACTACCTGGCTGTTCGTTGGTCAGGATGGTCAGCGGATGCGCGGCAACGCGATCTACCAGGCATTCGTCCGGGCTCGGGACCGTGTTGGGGTCGCGGTGACGTTCCATGACCTCAGGCACACCGGACAGACGTTGGCCGCGGCGACCGGGGCCACGCTCGCTGATCTCAAGAAGCGGCTCGGGCATGCCTCGACGGCTGCCGCGTTGCGGTACCTGCATGCTGTCGACGGGCGGGACAAGGAGGTCGCCGCTGAGCTGAGCAAGTTGGCGGCCAGGGGGAACGCGGTCGAGCTGCCGCGCACGATCATCGTGAGGCACTGAGGGATTCGGGGCACGTGGGGGACACGGGGCCGTGTGCTAGTGTCCTGACCTGCAACGGTGCGCCTGACTCACACGCGGAAGGTCGCTGGTTCGATCCCAGCTGGGACCACAGAATCCCCTCGCCATAACCTGTGGTTGAGGGGATTTTCCGTACAGTTCAAGCTCGCACCACAGGCGCAAGTAGCGAAGGACCCGCGAGCCGAGCGGCTGGCTTTACTGCGCGATGTACTCGAAGCTGCATCCAGGCTGTTCACAGCAATGGTTCAGTTCCGTAGCCGGACGAAATCCATGGTCAAGGGCTGCCTGCGCCGGATCTGGTTTCAAGCGCCGAGCGGGCGCGCGATGCATTGATGACACGTGGGTGCGTCCCAACACGCTGCGTTACCGAATCCGGCGGGTGGAGGAGGTCTGCGGAATCGATGTGAGACAAGCCGCCGACCGGTTGTTGCTGGAACTGCAGCTGGCGGTGATCCGGCGGCCGGGAGAGGGTGACGGTCCCGGTTGGGCTCGACCATCCGGCCGATGGACTCGGCGGCAGCCCGCCACAGCGATGCTCGGTCTCAAACCGTCTCGGTATCCGTCAGCGACTGCGCCGCGGCGAGATATCCGGCCAGCATGCTGCACGCGACCCGCCACAGCGCGCCGTCGTCGGGCAGGTAACCACTGGCGTGCAGTCCGTGACCGCGGGATTCCGGAGTTCCGACGAAGATCATCAGGCTGGGCGCGACCTCCGCGTAGAACGCGAAATCGTCTGCGCCGTAGGAACGGAACTCGGTGATCTCGTTTCCGGTGTCCTGCAGGATCCGGGCGGCGGCACGGGCCAGTGCCGTATTGTTCTGCAGCGGAGGTTCGCCCGGGTAGATCGTGACCTCGGCGGTGCATCCGTGCGCGAGCGCGATACCGTCGGCCACCTCGCGGATCCGCTTCTGGATCATGGTGCGCTGGCCGGCCGACATGGTGCGGACCATCCCGCTGACAGTCGCCTCGTCGGGGATGGCGTTGGGTGCTGTTCCGGCACGGATACTCCCGATACTGACCACCGCTGAGTCTATCGGGTCGGAGTTGCGGGACACGATCTGCTGGCAGGTCACGACGAAGTTGCTGGCGGCCAGCAGCGGGTCGCGGGAATTGTGCGGGTAGGCGCCGTGCGCGGGCGAGCCGTGTATGGTCACGAAGAATTCGTCCGAGGCCGCGTTGACGACGCCGGAGCTGCACGCGACGGCGGTGGATTTCAGGGCCGGCTGCACATGGGCGCCGATAATCGCGGCGATCCGGTGATCGTGCAGAACCGTACTGTTCACGAATTCCAGTGCACCCGAGGGCGAGGTCTCCTCCCTGGGTTGCAGCAGGCCGACCAGCGGCACCGGCGGTTCGGGGAGCGAGTCGATCGCCCGGGCGACCGCGACGAACGCCGCCATGTGGACATCGTGTCCGCAGGCGTGCATGGCGCCGTTGGTCGATGCCCATTCGACACCGGTGTTCTCCACGATCGGCAGGGCGTCCATCTCGGCGCGGATCGCGACCGCGGGCCCGGGTGGCCCGATCCTGATCAGTCCGGCGTGTCCGGGCAGCCGGGTGCGATCCGCGGCCTCCGGCAGATGTGCCAGCAGGGTATCCAGCGTCCGTGCTTCCGCGCCCGACAGGTCGGGGTGGCGATGCAGCTCGGTCCGAAGTGCCTGCGCGGCAGGCATTTCGGCGGCGAGCCGGGCGAAGACATGTCCCCATGAGAAGCTCGCGTCGGCGGTTGCGTGGTCGCGAAACTTGTCCAGCATGACTCGTATGCACCAATCCTTCGAGTTGCGTCGATGAAGCCCGAACGCGGACGATCAGTCGTCGGTGTGCAAGCAATAGACCCGGGCGGCGTTCCCGGCCGCGATCATGCCCGCGTAACGCTCGGCGTCGGCCGGGCTCAGCCACTGATCGGCGACCCATTCGTCGAGCAGCTTGCCGAGTTCCCGGCGCCACTGCAGGGCGCTGACCGCGTAGTGCTCGGCGAGGCCGTAGGCGTCGGAGGAGTAGAGAACCTTGCCGAAGGGCGCCATCTCCAGGGCCTGGCGGATTGCGACGCCGCTGCTCGGCCCCAGGTAGTGCGAGACGAGGCCGACATCGCAGTACACGTGCGGGAACACCTGCGTGAGGATCGCCGCTTCGCGGACGAAGGGATAGCAGTGCAGCAGCATGAACTGTGCGCCCGAGGTGCGGGTGGCGGTGAGGAACTTCGTCAGCCGCGACGGATCGGCCCGGAACAGCTGCACATCGCCGTCGCCGTATCCGACGTGCAACTGGATGGGCAGTCCCAGCCCGACACCCTCCCAGAGGACGTGCTGCAGCAGGACGGGGTCGTCGAGCCGGTAGGTTCGGCTCTGTTCGCCGCGGCGCAGCCAGTTGCCCGCGGCGGCGCGGACCTCGGTCTGCGACGGGCGCTGCGCGGCGATATCGAATCCGTAGCGGTAGGCGATGATCGATTTCAGTCCGACTGTTCCGTGGGACCGCGCGTATAGTGCTTCGCCGAAGCGGGCCGCGAAGTTCTCCGCGGTCGTGCCGGGCGCTATCTCCTCGGCCACCCGCTCCAGGCGCAGGATCTCATCGGCGGGTGCGCCGGTCATGGCCCGCATCTGCGCGGGCCCCGCGACCGGGGACGCGGTGAAACCGGTATCGACGAGGTAGCGGGCTGTTCCCGCCGCGTCGAGGAGCCGCCGGTTCACCTCGTCCACACCGAGTGCGCGACGCCGGTCGAGATAGGTATCGATGGGGGCGTTGCGTTCGATATCGAGCAACGGCGCGCAGATCGCGCGGACCGCGAGACCGAACGGGGAATCGAGCGCATCGATACCGTCGGGCGCCGGCCATTCGGATTCGGTTGCCAGGGAGCGGAATTCGTCATCGGTCAGATCGGACAGCATCAGACCGTGACAGTGGTGGTCGATGAGCGGAAGGTCTGCCGTGTCGGCCATGGCGGGAGCTTTCTGTCTGTTCGGTGTTGTGCCGGTCCGGGCCTCAGAACGACCAGCTGAACCGCAGGCGGTCGGTGAGCTCGTGCAGATCGAGGTCGCCCAGTGCGTCGGTCTCGTGCCGGCGGACGGCGACGGTGGCCTCCACGATCGAATCACCGAGGATGGCGCGGGCGAGTTTGGAGTGTTCGAACCGATCCAGCTTCTCGGGCTGGCTGTCCGACAGCGTGGCCACTGTTCCGGCGGGCAATAACGCGGGGTCGTCGGGCACCTCCACGGGCAGCTCCGCTGTCGTCTGGATGCCCTCGAGCGCCAATCCGAGCATGCCGGCGACCGCGAGATAGGGGTTGGCGGAGGTATCGACGCATTTGAGCTCGATATTGGCTCCGTGCGGATTGGCGGGTGTGGCGGCGCACAGCCGGACCGCGGCCTCCCGGTTCTCCAGTCCCCAGCAGGCGTGCGCACCCGACCACAAACCGGGCTGCAGCCGGTAGCTCGACAGGACCGATCCCGCGAAAATCGCCATGAGATCGGGCAGCCCGCGCACGATGCCGCCGAGCGCCGCGGCGCCGTCGGGACGCAGTCCGTGTACCTGCGGGCCACCCGACAGCAGCGGTTGCCCCTTGCGGGTGAACGACATGTGCAGGTGGGCTCCGTTGCCCGCCCCCGCAGGCGCGGGCAACGGGGAAAAGGAGACCCGCAGCCCGTGCCTGCGCGCCACCCGGCCCAGGACGAGGCGGGCCAGTACCCCGTTATCGGCCGCGGTCAGGGGATCGGCAGGTGGGAACGAGATCTCGAACTGGCCGACGCCGTATTCGGCGTGGATCTGCTCGGCATCCAATCCCGCCGCACGCAGGGAGCGCTCGAGATCGATGACGAAGTCTTCGTTGTCGAGCAGCGCGCGCAGCCCGTAGCCCTGCCAGGCGGCCGGGTCCATCTCGCCGGATTCGGGCGTGAGCACGAATTCCAGTTCGATGCCGACAAGCACGTCGATATCGTGTGCCTCCGCGCTCGCCTGCAGCTCGCGCAGCCGGCCGCGCGAGCAGCCCTCGAGGGGGTTGCCGTGCTGGTCGAACATTTCGCACGGCGCCCAGGTGATCGACTCGTCGACTCGTTTGGCCGCGGTGAGATCGGCTCGCAGGCGCATATCGCCGACCACGCCGATCTTGTCGGTGAGCGCGATGGCGTTGTCGACACAGAATGCGTTCCACGACGGGGAGGCGCCGATTCCGGTGCGGTGGAACGAGAGTGCGCGCGCTACCGGGATGGCTTTGGCACGGGCGACGCCGCCCATGTCGACCACGGAACCGACGAGGAGGGTCGTACCGCTGGCCGCGAGCTGGGACTCGTGATCGCGCTGTGCGGCGGTGTCGAGCAACGGCAGGGGGTATGTGACGGGCATCAGATCCTCCATTGGCAATCGATGCGGGGCAGCAATCACCGAATCGTGAAATAGGCATTTCATTTTCTGCGCTGGGAAACGCTAGGGCGTCGCGGGCGCTGGGGACGGCTTCGAGGGGCGGCGCGGCAGAGTTACGGCCCGCGGTGACGGGATTCGCAGCTCTCGGACACCCATCAGACCCTGCGGTGCCTTTATCAGGATAATCAGCAGAATCAGCGCCAGGACCAGGTCCGCGACACCGGCGGGCAGCGGGCTACCACCGGTGAACTGGCCGTCCTGGAACCGGCGAAGTACTTCCTGCAGGGCACTGATCAGCACAGCTCCGAGGACCGCGCCGCTCAGCGACAGATAACCGCCGGCGACGATCATCACCACGAAGGCGAATGTCGCCGACAGGAAAAACCCATTGATATTGAACGAGGTGAGCAGGCCCGCGTACAGCGCGCCCGCGGCACCGCAGAGTCCGGCCCCGAGCATCCAGGCATAGGCGCGGTGGCGACCGACTTCGATGCCCGCGGCGACCGCCGCCCAGTAGTCCTCGCGGGAGGCCTGCAACTGCAGACCACTGCGAGAGCGCCGGTAGAGCCACGCGATCGCCACCGCCGCGATGGCGAAGGCCAGCGCGTTCCACGCGGTAGTACGTTGCGGAATGCCCACCATGCTCGACGAGCCTCGGGTCACCGCGGTCCAGCTCCCGAGCACATTGTAGACGATCAGCAGCAGTGCCAGCGTGGCTATTCCGGACTGCAGCCCGCTCAACCGGGCCACGACCGGTGCGGTGAGCACGGAGAAAACGATCGCCATGAGCCCACCGATGAACACCGCGACCGGTAGTGGCGCGTGGATCCGCACGAGGAACGACAGGGCGTCGGGCATATCGGGGAACAGCGCCGCCTTCAGTTTGACCGGGATGGTCAGGTACGCCGCGGTATAGGCGCCGATCGCCATGAACGCCACATGCCCGAACGACATGACCCCGGAGTTGCCCGAAAAGGTCGACAGGCCGCAGACGAAGATCACCGCGATCAGCGCGAGGGTGGCGACCCTGCTGACGGTCGGGCTGCCGAATGCGCCGATGAGGGCGACGATCGCGACAATGCCGGACAACAGGATCGGGGTCTGCAGCACGCCGGCTCTCTTGAACCACATCACGACACCCGCACTTTCGATCCGGAGAGCAGGCCCTGCGGCCTGATGACGAGGACGCCGATCAAAAGGGTGAACAGGATGGCGTCCCGGAAGGTGATGAGGTCGCTCGGTAGCACCGTCTCCAGCAGGGAGGTGGTGGCGCCGAGCAGGAAACCACCCAGGGCCGCGCCACGCAGGCTGCTCATACCGCCCAGGACAGCGCCGATGATGCCGATCAGCATCGGTTGCAGGCCCATTTCAGCCGATACCGCGCCCTGGCGAGCTACCAGGACGACGGCACCGATACCGGCCAGCACACCGACGATTCCGAAGGCTGCCGCGACGGCCCGGTTACCCTTGACCCCCAGGTTCTCGGCCATCTGGAAGTTCTCCGCCGCGGCACGCAACTGGATCCCCAGTGTTGTCCGGCCGATCAGCAGCGCGACGCCGGTGAGCGTGGCTCCGCACAGTACGAGCATGACCAGGTTCAGGATGCTCACCTCGACGCCGAACACGCTCAGCTGGCGGGTGAGCCAGTTCTGCGGCGGAACTCCCTGGGCCTTCGGCAGCACCGACATTCGGGCCAGGCTCTGCAAGGCCAGGCTGACGGCGAACGAGGCGATCATGAGCGTCACCGGATCGGCATTGCGCAGCGAGTGGAACGCCAGGCGTTCGCTGAGCACCGAGACGGCGCATCCGAACAGGATCGCCATCCCCGCGGCGAGCAGCCAGGGCTGGTCGCGGAACAGGTACAGCGCGAATCCGGCTGCCATGATGATCTCGCCGTAGGCGAAGTTCATCAGGCCCAGAATCCCGAACAGCAGCGATACCCCGATGGTCAGTAGGGCATACAGCGCGCCGAGGCCGGCCGCGCCTATCAGGAACTCGACGATCATGCTCTGCTTCCTGCCTCGACAGGGGAAAATCCCAGGTAATTGATGACGGCCGCATTTGCGCCCAGTTCCGCGGCGGAACCCGAACCGACCACTTTGCCCGGGGCCTGCAGGACATAGACGCGATCGGAGATCTCGATGGCGCGCATCGCATTCTGCTCGACCAGCAGAATCGTCATGCCCTCCGCGCGGAGTCCGGCGATGACATCGAAGATCAGATCCACCACGATCGGCGCGAGTCCCAGGGTCGGCTCGTCGAGCAGCAGTAACCGCGGCCGCAGTAGGAGAGCTCGCGCGATGGCCAGTTGCTGCTGTTCGCCGCCGGAGAGCAGGCTCGCCCCGCGTTTCCAGTGCTTGCGCAGGATGGGGAAGCGCTCGAGTTGGCGTTCGATATCGTCGGCGAGCCCGCGCTTGTCCGTGCGGCTCACCCCGCCGAGCCGGAGGTTCTCGCCGACTGTCAGGCTGGCGAAGACACCGCGGTCCTCCGGTACGTAGGAGATCCGGGCCGCGACGGGGGATAACGATTTGTCCGAGACCGGCTGCCCGTCGACGGTGATGGTGCCCGAATGTAGGGGAACCAGTCCCATCACGGCCTTGACCAGCGTGGATTTTCCCGCGCCGTTATGGCCGATCAGGGAGACGAGTTCGCCCTGGCGCACCGTGAGCGAAGCGCCCTGCACCGCCATGACCGAGGAGTTGTACTGCACATAGACATCACTGGCTTCGAGCAACATCCGGCACCTTCTTCCCGAAGTAGATCTCGATGACTTTCGGGTCCTTTCGCACGGTGTGCGGGTCGCCCTCCACCACGGTTCGGCCGCTGTCGAGGACGTGCAGGCGGTCGCACGTTTCGGTCACCACGGCCATATCGTGCTCGACCAGGACGATGCCGATCCGTCGCTCGCGCGCGAGCCGCCGGATGGTCTCGACGAGTTCGACGGCCTCGGATTCGTTCTGTCCCGCCGCCGGTTCGTCCAGCAGCAGGAATGCGGGCCGCAGTGCCAGGGCTCGGGCGATGGCGGTGGTCCGGATGCGGCCGGCGGTCAGGCCGGAACCCGGCAGGTGTGCTACATCGTCGAGCCGCATCTCGTCGATGATCTCGTCGCGGAGGGCGCGGGCCGCACCGCGGCGCAGTCCGCCGCCGAGCGCGGCGGCCTCGATATTCTCAGCGACGCTGAGCCGGGCGAAGACGCGGCCGCTCTGATAGGTGCGCACAATGCCGAGCCGGGCGCGTCTACTCATGGTTGTTCGCGTCAGATCGCGCTCGTCCAGGTAGATACGGCCGGACGTGGGTTTCAGCATGCCGCTGAGCAGGTTCAAGGTGGTGGTCTTGCCCGATCCGTTCGGGCCGATCAGGCCGACCACCTCGCCGCTGGCGACGGTGAGCGAAACACCGTCGACAGCTTTGACACCATCGAAATGGATGCTCGCGCAGTCCAGACGCAGTGCACCCGGGCGGGTCTCGGTCACTGGCCCGCTCCTGCCGCGCAGGAGTTTCCGTCGCCGATATCGGGAACTCGGTCGACTCGCTTGGTGCCGGCCGACCGCATGGATCCGCCGCTCACCTCCACAATCGCCATCGGGTAGTCGACGATTTTGTGGCATGTCCGGGAGAAGTAGGTGATCGCACCGACCGGGGTGTCCACCGGCCGGGAATCGGTCAACGCGCGGCGCACGTCGGCACCCGACAGGGCTGCCATGGCGCTGAGTGAAAGCGTCGTGGCCGCAGTCGCGGAGAAGATCGGTGAACCAGGAATACAGCGTCTGTCGCTGATCGAGTCCACTATGGACGCGGAGTAAGTCGTACACCGCTGCGGCACCTTCGCGCCGCGGAACGCGACTGCCTTGCATCCGGTCAACTGGCTCGCCGACGCAGTGCGCGCGCTGCTCGACTGCGATGATTTCGATCCAGCACTGTCTCCGGGTCGGTAGCGAACGGGCCATCGCTGGGGCCGGTAGTCGACAGTTGCGGTCGGCGCTTCTTTCTGCTCCACTGTGACTTGGATCACAGTTTGATAGCGGTTGCAATCAGATCGACCGAAAACCTTTCCGGATGCTTTGCGAAGTCTTTACTATCAGTGCGAGCTCTGCGTCACGGGTCGCGTCTCCTGAACCGAGGGGCCTCCCGACTTCGCCCCCGCTGCTCGATTTCGATGCCAAGAACATGTTTGACCGATGAACCGGGTTCGGACCCGGCGAAGGAGAGAATATGTCCACCGACACCGATCCAGTAACACGGACGTCGCCGTACGCAGATATGATCGATCGTCCCGGATCTGCAGCCTCGCGATTTTCCTTGTCGCCCTTCCTCTTTCGCGTTGCGTCGCGGTGGCTTGCATGGGGTTTGCCGGTCACGTGGTCGCCGGACTGCCGGGAGGCTCCGCGGTCCCGGTCTGCGCGTCGTCAGCGAGCCTCATCGTGGTCGTCGGCGCGAGGTGCGCACCGCTTCCGCTGGGAGGCAACCTGTTTCGCTATCCGCGCGCACAGCGCCTCATGGTGTGCCCGACCATCGGCAACAGCGGGCCGACGATCGGTCCATCTTCCGCGACAACCAGTGGTCGTCGCCCGGTTCGGTGTGATGCATCGCCCTGGGCATGGCGAACGTCGGGTCCCACCGGAGGCGCCCCGCGCGCATCCGGACGTGTGCTCGCGGAGTTCGGGAGTGCGCGTCGCGGTGCCGCGTCGGTTTTCGTTCTCGCCGTGGCGCGCGTGATCGAGATCATGGTTTTACGGAATCGCCTGGGGTGCAGCGACTATCGGACTCCGGAGCGGAGTGGAGGGGCCGGTGTGCGGTAGATCACTGTCATAACAACGAACGGGCAGTGGGGAGCGGCACACAATGTGCTCACTTTCTCAGCCTTTGCTAAGTCTTTACCAATACACTTGTCCGCATTTACATCTCGACTCATCGCTGTGTCGGGACTGCTTCACCGCGAGATGCCGGTTCGCGGTCTTGTGCCCAACTGGACATGTTGATCGTCAACCGACCTCGGCGAATCAGCCGAGTCGGCGAAGGAGAGTCATGGCTATCGATCAGGATTTGGCCCCACCACTGTCACCGCCCGCAGCGACGGGCCCCGACCCCGGTCCCGGACTTCTGTCCGACCGCGTCAGAGACATCCTGCGCCACGATCTGCCCGCCTCGATCGTGGTTTTCCTTGTCGCGCTGCCGCTTTCGCTCGGCATCGCCCTCGCCTCCGGGGCGCCGGTCGCCGCGGGGCTGATCGCCGCCGTGGTCGGCGGCATCCTCGCCGGACTACTCGGTGGTTCGATCCTCCAGGTGAGCGGCCCCGCCGCGGGCCTCACCGTGGTGGTAGCCGAGACGATCAACCAATTCGGTTGGCGGACAACGTGTTTCATCGTCTGCGCCGCCGGTGTGCTGCAGATCCTGTTCGGGCTCAGTCGCGTTGCCAGGGCGGCCTTGGCGGTGGCGCCGGTGGTGGTGCACGCGATGCTCGCCGGTATCGGCATCACCATCGCGCTGCAGCAGATCCACGTGCTGCTGGGTGGTTCGTCGCACAGCTCGGCCTGGCGGAACATCATCGAGCTGCCCGGGCAGCTGGCCTCGCTACACGGCGGCGGCGCGTTCATCGGCGCGGTCGTGATCGCGATCATGGTCGGCTGGAAGTACATGCCCGCCAAAGTCCGCCTGGTTCCGGGTCCGCTGGTCGCGGTCCTCGCGGGCACCTTGCTCTCTCTGGCGTTGCCGACCGACGCCGAGCGCCTCGTGCTGCACGGCTCGCTGTTCGACGCGATCGGCCTCCCCGCGCTGCCCAGCGGCGACTGGTCGGCCCTGGTGCTCGCCATCCTCACCATCGCGCTGATCGCGAGCGTGGAGAGTCTGCTGTCCGCGGTGGCCGTGGACAAGATGCACACGCGCAAGCGCACCAACTTCGACCGCGAGCTGATCGGCCAGGGCTCGGCCAACGTGGTCTCCGGCCTGCTGGGCGGCCTGCCGGTGACCGGAGTGATCGTGCGCAGCGCCACGAACGTGCAGGCGGGCGCGCACAGCCGGGCCTCCGCGGTGCTGCACGGCATCTGGATTCTGGTGTTCTCGGTAGCCCTGGTCTCCGTAGTGGAGCAGATCCCGAAGGCCGCGCTGGCCGGTCTGCTCATCGTGATCGGCAGCCAACTGGTCAAGCTGGCCCACATCAAGCTGGCCCGGCGCACCGGTGATCTGCTGGTGTACGCCGTCACCGTCCTCGGCGTGGTGTTCCTGAATCTGCTCGAGGGCGTGCTGATCGGTCTGGGCCTGGCCTTCGGCCTGCTGCTGTGGCGGGTGGTCCGGGTCGCGATCAGCGCCGAACAAGTCCCTGGCACGCGGCGCTGGTTGGTCGCCATCGACGGCTCGGCCACCTTCCTCGCGCTGCCGAAGCTTTCGACGCAGTTCGCGAAGATCCCCGCGGGAGCCGACGTCACGGTGGAGATGACGGTCGACTTCCTCGATCACGCGGCCTTCGAAGCCATCGAGGAGTTCGCGCGCCAGCAGGTGAACAACGGCGGCAGCGTCGACTTCGTGGAGATCGGCGGCTCCAGGATGGCCCATGCGACGGCGAAGCCACCCGCGCGGAGTTTCGGCCGATCGGTCTGGAACGACATCCTCGGCCCGTGGAGCCGCGACCAAGCGCATGAGAACCCGGTCGCGGCGGGCGTCGCGGCCTATCACCGCAGCCACGCGCACGTCGTCCGGCCGCACCTGGACGAGCTGCGCGACAAGCAGGACCCGGATTCGTTCTTCCTGACCTGCTCCGATTCGCGAATCGTGCCGAACATCATCACCAACAGCGGGCCCGGCGACCTGTTCACCGTCCGCAACGTGGGCAATCTGGTGCCCGCCGAGGGTGACGCCTCGGTCGAGGCGGCACTCTTGTTCGCCTTGGCGGAGCTGAACGTACGATCGGTCGTCGTGTGCGGGCACTCCTCATGCGGGGCCATGGGGGCGCTGCATTCCGGGGCCGAGGTGCCCGGCGTGGACGCTTGGCTCACGCATGCCCAGTCGAGCCTGGAGCAGTTCCGCGCGGGTCATCCGGTGGCGGTCGCGGCGCAGGAGGCCGGATTCGGTGCGGTCGACCAGCTCGGCATGGTGAATGTCGCGATGCAGCTGGAGACGCTGCAGCGTCATCCCGCGGTGCGCAAGGCGGTCGCCGAGCGCGGCGTCACGGTGTCGGGTCTGTTCTTCGACATCGCCAGTGCCCGGGTCATCGAGGTGACCGTGAACGGGATCGCGCATATCGATGATGCGGACCGCCACCCCACCGCCGAACTCGTGTGATCGACGGGACACGTGATCCCGCCGGGGCGCGCCGCCCGGGCGGGATCGTCGCATCCGGTCACGTGGGAGCGGAATTCGGTGTGCCGGATTGCTCGTACCCTGGGGACGTGACCGCAGATCTGGAAACGAGTCCGACCGACCAGCCGACCGGCTGGCGTGCCTTCCGGGCCGGACTCGCGCGACGACCTACGCTGTACCTCGCCTACCGGATCGGTGTCGCGGTGGTCGGTGTCGCGGTGCTCGCGGTCGGCGTTCTCGCGATCCCGTATCCCGGTCCCGGCTGGGCCATCGTGTTCGCCGGGCTCGGCATCCTCGCCACCGAATTCGCTTGGGCGCGTAAGGCCTTGGGGTGGTTACGGGACAAGTACCGGCAGGGCATGGCGTGGTATTCCGCCCGGGGTCCGGCCATGCGGGTGTTCGCCGCGGCCGGCACCGCCGCCTTGGTCGTCGCGACCCTGTGGGTATTGGGAACGTTCGGGATCGTGGGTAGTTGGATCGGAGTCGAATGGGAATGGCTGCGCAGCCCCCTGCAATGGTGACCACCGTGCCGGGGCGGATGCTCACCCGACCGGAATGGCTGGCCGCGCGTATCGCGGAGATGGGTCACTCGTGGGGGACCACGTCGCTGCGCATCGCGGGCACGCTGTGGTGGTGCATGGTCGCCTCCGCGCTGGTGGAGCAGATCGCGCGAGCGTACGCGCACGACGAACCGGCCCCCGAAGCCGCACTGGACCGGCTGGATTGTGAAGTTCGGCCGGACGGCGGCATCGAGCGGGTGCGCATGCCGGCCGACGGTGGCACGACGGTCGGCTGTGTGACGGCCGTGCACGACACCCTCGCCGCCGTGATCCCGCCGGTCGCCGAGGTGTCCGGCGCGGGAGTCCCCTCGCTGTGGGCGATCGCCGCCGACGCGATCGGCAACCGCGCGCTGGATGCCGGTTCGCCGGACGCGGGCGCACGGCTGGCCGCCGCGATCGGCGGCAAACTTCCGGCACCGCGTTTCATCGAGATCGGCGGCCGCACCTTCGTCCGACGAATCTCCTGCTGCCTGGTATTCGAGGTCCCCGGTTGCCAAATGTGCACCAGCTGCCCGAAACGCCCAGCCGCCGAACGAAACGCACTGCTCGCGAACCTCGCCGCCCAGAGCTGACAAATCCGCCTGCCGAAGTGACAACCGATCCCATGCGCACACAGGTGACTCGCCGACTGCGCCCGGAACCGAAGCGGCACCACAAAGGGCCGGACGCTGGTCCCACGACCCAACCAAGCATGGCACGTCACGCAACCACTGATCTCGCAAGAACATGGGTAACTCACCGGGAACGCCCGAAACCCGAGCCCACCCAAACGCAGGACCTGAACGCAAATCCCACGTCACCCGACCAGTGCGGCCTGAAGACCCGGAGAGGCGGAACAGTGGGGGAGAAACGCTGGTCCCACGACCCAACCAAGCATGGCACGTCACGCAACCACTGATCTCGCAAGAACATGGGTAACTCACCGGGAACGCCCGAAACCCGAGCCCACCCAAACGCAGGACCTGAACGCAAATCCCACGTCACCCGACCAGTACGGCCTGAAGACCCGGAGAGGCGGAACAGAACAGTGGGGGAGAGAGGCGGGCAGGCGGCGGGACAGTAGCATGGTCGCGCCGGAGCGAACACGCGATCGGCCACTATTCCGCGGGTACCCGCCCGCGTACGAGAACGCCAAGGAGAGCGCAGCCGTGACCACTTCAGCGCCCATCAGCCCAGTCGCCCTCGTCCGGGTGCCGGCCGGGACGACGGCGGGCGCCGCGGTGCGCGAGGCGGGTTTGCCGACCAAGGGACCGGACACCGTCGTCGTCGTCCGCGTGAACGGCGAACTGAAGGACTTGTCCTGGGTCCCGGACGCGGATGTCGACGTGGAGCCGGTGGCCGCGAACACCGACGACGGCCGCAACGTCGTCCGGCACTCCGCCGCGCACGTGCTGGCCCAAGCGGTGCAGCAGGAGTTTCCCGAGGCGAAGCTCGGCATCGGTCCCTACATCAAGGACGGCTTCTACTACGACTTCCGGGTCGACCGGCCGTTCACCCCGGAGGATCTGGCCAAGCTGGAATCCCGGATGAAGAAGATCGTCAAAGGCGCGCAGCGGTTCTCGCGCCGGGTGGTCGAGGTCGAGGACGCCAGGGTGGAGCTGGCGAAGGAGCCGTTCAAGCTGGAGCTGATCAGCGACAAGTCCGGCATCGACGACCCGGAGGTCATGGAGGTCGGCGGCAAAGAGCTGACCATCTACGACAACCTCGACCCGCGCACCGGCGAGAAGATCTGGGGCGACCTGTGCCGCGGCCCGCACATCCCGACCACCAAGTTCATTCCGGCCTTCAAGCTGACCCGCAGCTCCGCCGCGTACTGGCGTGGCGACCAGAACCGCGAGGATCTGCAGCGCATCTACGGCACCGCGTGGGAATCCCAGGAGGCGCTCGACGAGCATCTGCACCTGCTCGCCGAGGCCGAGCGCCGTGACCACCGCAAGCTCGGCCTGGAGCTGGACCTGTTCAGCTTCCCCGACGAGCTCGGTTCCGGCCTTCCGGTGTTCCACCCGAAGGGTGGCATCATCCGCAAGGAACTCGAGGAGTACTCGCGCCGCAGGCACGTGGCGGCGGGTTACGAGTTCGTCAACACCCCGCATATCACCAAGGGCCACCTGTTCGAGGTCTCCGGGCACTTGGACTGGTATCGCGATGGGATGTTCCCTCCGATGCACCTGGACGCGGAGCTCGACGAGGACGGCACCGTCCGCAAGCCCGGCCAGGACTACTACGTCAAGCCGATGAACTGCCCGATGCACAACCTGATCTTCCGCGCCCGCGGCCGGTCGTATCGGGAGCTGCCGCTGCGGCTGTTCGAGTTCGGCTCGGTGTACCGCTACGAGAAGTCCGGCGTGGTGCACGGCCTGACCAGGGTGCGCGGCATGACCCAGGACGACGCGCACATCTACTGCACCAAAGAGCAGATGCACAGCGAGCTCACCGACACGCTGCGGTTCGTGCTGGACCTGCTGAAGGATTACGGCCTCGACGACTTCTACCTCGAACTGTCCACCAAGGACCCGAAGAAGTTCGTCGGCTCCGAGGAGATCTGGGCGGAGGCCACCGAGACCCTGTCCAAGGTCGCCTCGGCCTCCGGTCTGGAGCTGGTGCCCGATCCGGGCGGCGCCGCGTTCTACGGCCCGAAGATCTCCGTGCAGGCCAAGGACGCGCTGGGGCGTACCTGGCAGATGTCGACCATCCAGCTGGACTTCAACCTGCCGGAACGGTTCAACCTGGAATACACCGCCTCCGACGGCACCAAGCAGCGGCCGGTGATGATCCACCGTGCGCTGTTCGGCTCGATCGAGCGCTTCTTCGGTGTGCTCACCGAGCACTACGCGGGCGCCTTCCCGGCGTGGCTGTCGCCGGTGCAGGTCGTGGGCATCCCGGTGGCGGAAACCTTTGTCCCGCATCTCGATCGGGTGATCGAGCGTTTGCAGGACGAGGGTGTCCGGGCGCAGGTCGATCGCAGCGACGACCGGATGCAGAAGAAGATCTTCAACAACAACGCGCAGAAGGTGCCGTTCATGCTGATCGCCGGTGAGCGCGACGTGAACGCGAACGCCGTGAGCTTCCGGTTCCGCGACGGCACCCAGGTCAACAGTGTGCCGGTGGACGACGCGGTGGCCACTATCGTCGCGTGGATCGCCCATCGGGAGAACGCCTCGCCGACCGCCGAGGGTTTCGAGATTCGATCCGCGAACAAGGGTGGGGCATGAGCGGTCAGGCCCGGAGGAGGCAGCGACGCGTGACCACGCAGGGCGCCGCTCATGCCCGAAAGGACACGGCATGACCGAGCGTACGGTGCCGGACGGCCTCGCGGATCTGGACGAGACCGCGACCTCGGCCGAGCAGGGCCCCATCATGGACACCGGCGCTGGGGAAGCGGACCGGCTGCTGCGGCTGTGGACGCCCTACCGCATGTCCTACATCGCCGAGGCGGCGACGGGTCCCAAGGATTCGACGGGCCATCCGTTCACCGACATTCCCAAAATGTCCGACGAGGACGGATTGGTGGTCGCCAGGGGCGAACTGGTCTACGCGGTGCTCAACCTGTACCCGTACAACCCCGGGCACATGATGGTGGTGCCGTACCGCAAGGTGGCCAACCTGGAGGACCTCACCGAGGCCGAGAGCGCCGAACTGATGGCGTTCACCCAGCAGGCGATCCGGGTGATGAAGAAGGTGTCCCGGCCGCACGGTTTCAACGTGGGGTTGAACCTCGGCGGGGTGGCCGGCGGTTCGCTGGCCGACCACCTGCACCAGCACATCGTGCCGCGCTGGGGCGGTGACGCGAACTTCATCACCGTCATCGGCGGTGTGAAGGTGATGCCGCAATTGTTGCGGGAGACCAGGGCGCTGCTCGCGGCGGCCTGGAAGGAGGCGTAGATGAGCGACCGGTCGGATCGGCCGTGCTGAGTTTCTTCGGCCGCGAGGCGTTCGCCAAGGCGACGGCACCGCTGGGCCGGGCGCTGGTCGGCACGGGACTCACTCCCGATGCCATGACGCTCATCGGTACGACCGCGTCCATCGTCGCCGCGGTCACGCTGTTCCCGACCGGACACCTGTTCTGGGGAACCATCGTGATCTGGTTGTTCGTCATGTTCGACATGCTCGACGGGGCCATGGCGAGGGCCCGCGGCGGCGGCACGAAGTACGGCGCGGTGCTGGACGCCACCTGTGATCGTCTCGCGGACGGCGCCATCTTCGCGGGCCTGGCCTGGTGGGCGGTCTACCATGAGCAGCACAAACCGCTGTTCGTCGCGACGCTCGTCGTTCTGGTGACCTCGCAGGTGATCTCCTACGCCAAGGCGCGCGCCGAGGCCAGCGGGCTGTCCGCCGACGGCGGTCTCATCGAACGGCCGGACCGCCTGGTCATCGTGCTGGCCGGCGCCGGTCTCACCGGTATCGGCGGATACTGGGGCATCGAATGGCTTGCCTACGCGGTCCACGTGGCCATGTGGATTCTCGCGGTGCTCAGCATCGTCACCGTCATCCAGCGGGTGCTCGCCGTGCGCAACTCGCCGGGGGCGCGCACCGTGATACCGACGGGGCAGCCACGGAATTCGAGCACGGGAACCGCCGACGCCACAGGGCTCCCGTCGTGACCTCACTCATGCCGGACGCCGACCTGTCGACGGCGCCCGGACACCTGTGCCGACGGATCACGGACGAGCAGCGGGGAAGTGCGCATGCGTGAGCGCAGCGAGCGGACAATGGGCGCAGCCGAGCACTCGCTCGTGCCGGAGGCGAGCGTCAGCGAGGCGCAGGTAGCAGTGAGCGCACTATGACCATGGATGGCTCCGCTCATCCGAGAGAGGACACAGCGTGAGCATCGGGGAGCAGCTCGGCGCGGCCGGATACGCGGCGGGCTGGCGGCTGGTGCGTGCGCTGCCGGAGTCGATGGCCCGGCGGCTGTTCGACTGGGGCGGCGACCGGGTCGCCCGGCGCGCCAATCGGGAGTTCCGCGCGGGTGGTGCGCCGAATCAGTTGCGGCGCAATCTGGCCCGCGTGCTGGGGGTGCTGCCCGCCGACGTGCCGGACGAGCTGATTCGCGACAGCATGCGGTCCTACGCTCGGTACTGGCGCGAGGCGTTCCGGCTGCCGACGATGGACCATTCCGCGGTCGACTACTTCGTCGACGGATTGCCGTTCCTCGACGCCGCGCTCGCCGAGGGCCGCGGCGTGATCTTGGCCCTGCCGCACTCCGGTAACTGGGACATGGCAGGCGTCTGGCTGGTGCAGCACTACGGCAATCCCACCACCGTGGCCGAACGGCTGAAGCCGGAATCGCTGTTCGAGCGATTCGTCGCCTACCGGGAGAGCCTCGGCTTCGAGGTGTTCCCGTTGACCGGCGGCGAGCAGCCGCCGTTCCGGCAGTTGGCGGCGCGCCTGCGGGAGAACAAGATCGTGTGCCTGATGGGCGAACGCGACATCACCGGCAAAGGTGTTCCCGTTCAGTTCTTCGGTGAGCGCACCTGGATGCCCGTGGGCGCGGCGAAGCTGGCCATCGAGACCGGCGCCGCGCTGATCCCGGTGCACGCGTGGTTCGAGATCGACGCCGACGGGCGCGAGAATTGGGGCCTGAAAACCGAGGCGCCACTGGACGTTTCCGGTGGTGTCGCCGCGGCCACCCAGCAATTGGCGGACCGCTTCGCGGCGAATATCGCCGAGCATCCGGCGGATTGGCACATGCTGCAACCGTTGTGGGAAAGCGACCTCTCGCCGCAGCGGCGTGCCATGATCGCCGCCGCGCAGGCGAGCATCCGGGCGGAGCAGGGGGACGTAGCGACATGAAGATCGGCATGGTCTGCCCCTATTCGTTCGACGTCCCGGGTGGAGTGCAGGCGCATGTGGTCGAGCTGGCGCGGGTGTTCATCGAACGCGGGCACAAAGTGAGCGTGCTGGCGCCCGCGTCGGACGGCACGCCGCTGCCGGAGTTCGTGGTGTCGGCCGGACGCGCGGTCGCCATCCCATACAACGGGTCGGTGGCCCGATTGTCGTTCGGGCCCATGGCTTACACCAGGATTCGCCGATGGATCGACGGCAACGATTTCGACGTGCTGCACATCCACGAGCCCAACGCGCCCAGTCTGTCCATGCTCGCGCTGAAGATCGCCGAGGGACCGATTGTCGCGACCTTTCACACCTCGACGACGAAATCGTTGGTGCTGAGCACTTTTCAGGGCGTGCTGCGGCCGTATCACGAGAAGATCGCCGGCCGGATCGCGGTATCCGAGCTGGCTCGGCGCTGGCAGGTGGAGGCGCTGGGCTCGGACGCGGTGGAGATCCCCAACGGCGTCGACGTCCCCGCGTTCGTCAGGGCGCCGATGCTGCCGGGCTATCCCCGCGCCGGGGGGACGGTGCTGTTCCTGGGTCGCTACGACGAGCCGCGCAAGGGGATGGATGTCTTGTTCGGCGCGCTGCCCGATCTGGTGCGCAGACATCCCGACGTCGAGATCCTGATCGTGGGCCGCGGGGACGAAGACCGGCTGCGCCGTGAGGCGGGTGGGCTGTCCGGGCATCTGCGGTTCCTCGGTCAGGTGTCCGACGAGGACAAGGCTTCGGCGATGCGGAGCGCGGACGTCTACGTCGCGCCCAATCTGGGCGGCGAGAGCTTCGGCATCATCCTGATCGAGGCGATGGCCGCGGGCACTCCGGTGGTGGCCAGCGAACTGGACGCGTTCCGCCGGGTGCTGCGCGACGGTACGGCGGGCATGCTCGTCCCGATCGGTGATTCGGCGGCACTGGCCGCCGCGCTGCACACCGTGCTCACCGACGAGGTGCGCAGGGAGGCGCTGGTGCGCACCGCGACGCAGGTGGTGAGCGAGTACGACTGGCCAGTGGTGGCCGAACAGATCCTGCGCGTGTACGAGACGGTGACCGTGGGCGACACGAGGGTGCGTGCCGCCGGATGATCACCTTCTCCGCGACGACCGTTCTCGTCCTCGCCCTGATCGCCGCGGTGGTCATCGCGATCGGACTCTGGGCCTACTCCACCGCCAATCGCCTCGACCGGTTGCATGTGCGCTCCGATTTGTCCTGGCAGGCGCTCGACGCGGCCTTGGCGCGGCGAGCGGTGGTGGCCAGGTCGGTCGCCATGGCCATCGCGGGCCCGGTATCCGATCCGAGGCTGTCGGAGCAGGCCGGACATCTGTCCGCGCTGGCGGGCCGGGCCGAGCGGGCCGGTCGTGCCGATCGGGAGACGGTGGAGAACCAGTTGTCCTCCGCGCTGTCGGCGGTGGACATCGGCATGCTGCGCCCGCAACTGGTCGCCGAACTGGCCGACGCCGAGGCCAGGGTGCTCATCGCCCGCCGCTTCCACAATGACGCCGTGCGCGACACGCTCGCGCTGCGCACGCGCCGCCCGGTCCGCATTCTGCACCTCGGCGGTACGGCCCCGCTGCCGTCCTACTTCGAGATCACCGAGCGCGCCACGCCCGCCGCCTCCACCGGCCTCGCGGTCGACACCATCCGCACCACCGCGCGCGTCGTGCTGTTCGACGAGAACGATCGGACCTTGCTGATGCGCGGCAACGACCCCAAGACGCCGGAAGTGTCGTTCTGGTTCACCGTCGGCGGCGGCGTGGAGCCGGGGGAGAGCCTGCGCGTCGCGGCGGTGCGGGAACTCCACGAGGAAACCGGGCACCGCGCGGATCCGGGCGACTTGCGCGGCCCGATCTGGCGCCGGGTGGCGGTATTCCCCTTCAACGGTGAGCTGATCCGCTCCGAAGAGCTGTTCTTCGCCCTGCGTGTGCGCGGTTTCGAACCGCACGCCGCGAACCTGACCGCGATCGAACGCCGCTCCATCACCGGTCACAAATGGTGTACGGCCGCCGACATCGTCGCGCTGGACCGCGGCGGTGAAACCGTTTACCCGTATCACCTGGACGAACTGCTCGCCGGAGCCGCCGAGGCCGCGTCGGGCACCGCCGACCCCGAGGTCCGCTCCATCCGCTGACCGGCCCGCAACGTATGTGTTGTGTTTCACGATCGTGATAACGTCGCGATGAATCAGGGCGCCGGAGGGTAGTGCTGTCAAGGACGCAGACGAATTCGGCGTCGTGGTCCCGATAAGCGGGGCCGTTCCTGCTCGGTGTGTGGAGGTAGTTGGTTCATGTCGTACCTGCTGTTCGATTTCCTGTTGCCGCTGCTCGGCCCCGCGGCCGCGGAGTACTGGGCGCATTTGCTGGTAGTCGGCCCGCTGTGAGAAATGCCGCGCCGGGACGGCACGCGCGCCGAGCCCTCCCGGCGTAGGGCACACCTCCGGCGAGATCACACCAGGCCAGTGCACTCCGACTGGCTATCAAGCGGCCTTTCGCGGCCGCCTAGAATCGTGGCGTTCGATTCCGAGCAACCAATTGGCGCACATGCCTGGAGGAGTTTGCCGTGACCACGCCCGAGACCACCCAGACCGTCGGTACCGCCCGCGTCAAGCGCGGCATGGCCGAGATGCTCAAGGGCGGGGTGATCATGGATGTCGTCACGCCGGAGCAGGCCAAGATCGCCGAGGACGCCGGCGCGGTCGCGGTGATGGCGTTGGAGCGCGTTCCGGCCGACATCCGTGCGCAGGGCGGCGTGTCCCGGATGAGCGACCCGGACATGATCGAGGGCATCATCTCCGCGGTGTCCATCCCGGTCATGGCGAAGGCCCGCATCGGCCACTTCGTGGAGGCGCAGATCCTGCAGAGCCTGGGCGTCGACTACATCGACGAGTCCGAGGTGCTCACTCCGGCCGACTACGCCAACCACATCGACAAATGGAACTTCACCGTGCCGTTCGTCTGCGGCGCCACGAATCTGGGTGAGGCGCTGCGCCGGATCACCGAGGGCGCGGCCATGATTCGCTCGAAGGGCGAGGCGGGCACCGGTGACGTGTCCAACGCGACCACGCACATGCGCAAGATCCGTCAGGAGATCCGCAGGCTGTCGTCGCTGCCCGAGGACGAGCTGTTCGTCGCGGCCAAGGAGCTGCAGGCGCCGTACGAGCTGGTCCGCGAGATCGCCGAGACCGGCAAGCTGCCGGTCGTGCTGTTCACCGCGGGCGGCATCGCGACCCCGGCCGACGCCGCGATGATGATGCAGCTCGGCGCCGAGGGTGTATTCGTGGGTTCGGGCATCTTCAAGTCGGGCAACCCGGCTCAGCGGGCCGCCGCGATCGTCAAAGCGACCACGTTCTACGACGACCCCGACGTGCTGGCCAAGGTGTCGCGCGGCCTGGGCGAGGCCATGGTCGGCATCAACGTCGAGGAGATCGCGCAGCCGCACCGGTTGGCCGAGCGCGGTTGGTGATCGCAGGCCGGTAGCGTCAGCCGCGTGGAACTGCGGCAATTGCGCTACTTCGTGGTCCTGGCGGAGGAGTTGCATTTCCGCCGGGCCGCGGAGCGATTGTTCATTTCGACGCCCACCCTCAGTCAGCAGATCAAGGTGATGGAGCGGGAGCTGGGCGGCCCACTGCTGGTGCGGGAGCCGCGAGTCGCGCTGACGCCCGCCGGTGCGGCGCTGTTGCGCGCCGGCAAGAACGTGCTGGCCTCGATGGACGTGGCGATCAGGGAGACCAGGCGCGCCGCGGCGGCCGGTGCGCCGGTGTTCCGGCTCGGGCTGCTGAACGGCGTTCCGCCGTGGCTGCCCGAGCGCATCGACGCCCTGCTCGCCGGCCAGCTACCCGGCGTCCGCACGGTGCTCACGGGCGGGACCACAGCCGATCAGGTTCGCCTGCTCGATGCCGACGAAGTCGATCTCGCGCTGGTCCGCATACCGGTGGAGCTGCCCGAACGCTTCGTGAAGCGACCGGTCGCCCGCGAGGAGCTGGGCGTGCTGATGTCCGCGCGACATCCACTCGCGGGCGCGTCACTGCTCGCCCCGGCCGACCTGAGCGGCCAGGAGCTGATCTTGTTCCCGCGTGAATCCGCTGCGGCCCTGCATGATTCACTGCTGCGCACGCTCGCCGACCAGGGCGCCACGGTACGGCTCAGCGACAGCGCGATGGGATATGCGCAGATGCTCGCGGTGCTGCCGTCCCGGCCCGACGTGATCGGGCTCGGTTCCGCGCGAGCGGCCGAGCTACCCGGCCTGGTCTGGCGGCCGGTGCGCGGCGCACCGCTCGTGCTGACCTACGCGGTCGCCTGGCGCGCGGCTGTGCGCCATCCCGCGGTTCCCGCGCTGGTCGCCTCGCTGGCGGAGAAACTGTTCACGAGGTAGCCCGTCCCGCGTGTCGGCGCTGTCCGGCCCAACTCTCACGGCGGCCAGAAAGTAGTCTCAGGGTTCCCACAATCGCGCTCAGTAGCTTCGCCATGTGATGGCCGATGGCCGTTTCGTGCCCTCTCACCGTCGGGAATCCTCCGAACGCAAAGGACGAACATTGAAGCTTCGTAAGACCGGACGCATCGCAGTCGCGGGCCTGGCCGTGGCCGCCGCCCTGAGCCTGGCCGCCTGCGGCGACGACACGAGCGACTCGCGCACACCGACCCGCACCACGACCGGTGCCGCGGCGACCGCACCTGCCCCGCCGACCGTCGACGAACTCAACGCCCTGCTGCAGCGCGCTCTCGATCCCGCGGTGCCGAACGAGCAGAAGCTCGATTCGGTGCAGGGCATCGAGGCCGATCCCGGCCTGCCGAACCGTTTGGCCGAGGCGTTCCGGCAGTCCAACGCCACGGCCGTGGTGACAGGAGTCACCGTCTTCGGCGACAGTGTCACCGCACAGGCCAAGTTCACCATCAACGGGCAGGAGAATCAGGTCGACGTGCCCTTCGTCTCGGAGGGTGGCAAGTGGAAGGTCCAGAAGGCGTGGGCCTGCCAGGCGTTGGCCAATCTGAACCAGCAGTCCCCGGCCTGCACGGCCTGAGAGCGTCCTGGCGTCGGCCCGGCAATGGCTCCGCATTGCCGGGCCGAATCGATCTGCTGCCTGCGGTGTTAGGCCAGGGCTAAGGCGTATTCGACAGCGCGACATGGACACTCGGCGCCGCTACTGGTCGGCTGGAGCCATGACAGCAAGCAGCACAACATCCGAACGCGTCGTCGTCGTGGGCGGCAGCTCCGGCATGGGACTCGCGCTGGCGGCCGCGTTGGTCGCCGAGGGCACGCAGGTCACCATCGCGGGCCGCTGCGCCGAACGGCTCGCCGCCGCCGAACGCACCGTGCCCGAGGGGCCGGGAACGGTGCGCTCGGTCGTCGCCGACATCACGCGCGAAGCCGATCTCGAGCGTCTGTTCGCCGACCTCGGCTCGGTCGATCACGTGGTCACCACTGCGGCCGACGTCATCGGCGCCTACCAGCCGCTGGCCGGTTTCGACGCTGAGCAGGCCCGAAACCTGATCGCTACCAAGCTGGTCGGCCCGGTCTTGCTCGCCAAGCACGCACGGATCGTCCCCGGTGGTTCGCTCACCTTCACCTCCGGTGTCGCCGCCTACCGGCCCGCCCCGGGTGGCGCGATGGTGGCGGCCGTCAACGGCGCTCTCGCCTCGCTCGCCTACGCGCTGGCCGTCGAACTCGGTCCGGTCCGAGTCAACGCGGTCTCCCCGGGCTGGGTCGACACCCCGATCTGGGACACTATCGCGGGGGCCGCGAAGTCGGAACGCCATCAACAGCTCGCCGCGCGCTTGCCGGTCGGCCGTATCGGCCGCCCCGCCGACATCGCCCAAGCCATGATCGGCCTCATGCGCAATCACTTCATCACCGGCACCGTGCTGCACGTGGACGGCGGTCATCGCCTGGTCTGACGTCGCGGGCGGATACGGCTCGGCGTGGGCTACCCGGCAGTGCGATGACGGAGATCGGACATCCACCCAGCAGCTACATATGGATACGTTGTCATGCGCATCTATCTATGCATAGATCCTGCGGTGTGAATGCCCCATCGACAATGGGCGAGAGTTCACACGGACGGGGGAGGACACCTATGTCGCATGGCTTCGTCGACTCGAAGCGCGGGGCGATCCGGGTGGTCCCATCGAACGAAGAACGTTGGTGTGTCAGGGTTCTCGGTATCGTGCCGCAGCAGTGCGGGAATGGTCCACTGCGCGTCGGCCGGGATGGTGCGGCGGAGGGCGGCCTCGGACAGGTCCAAGCGCACCGTCACGTCGGCGTCGAGGTGACGGCCGGAAAGCATCGGTCCGGCGATGACGATCGTGGTCGCGGGCGGTGCCGTGCGGATCGCCGCACGCGCCGAGCGGTCGGCGGCTTCGTCCCAGAGGGCGGGAAGCCACCGGCCGTGCTCGCGCAGCGCGCCGACCACCTCGCGCCGCAGCGCGGGGTAGTCGAACCACGCTGTGCGATAGGACATCTCGTCGGTGCGACCGAACTCCATGCGCAACGAAGCGGGCCGTACGTAGTCGTGCAGCGAGACCACGTCGGCGCAGCGGCCTGCGTCGCGCAGCTCGGCGGCGATCCGGCCGGCGAACGCCACGGGCTGTGCGGCGTCCGCGCCGTCGACGGCGATCACCATGTGCGAGCGCGCGGTCAGGACCGGGCGGATCACCCGCTCGATGAGGCTGTCCGCGGTGATGGGCAGAAAACGGGGCACCGGTCCATCTCAGCAAACCGTGACGTGCCGCGGGTGGTCGAGCCGCGGTCGTTGCCGGGCGTTCACCGGTGGCCGGGGGACGCCCTCGTCATCAGCCGGGTTAATCTCACGGCATGGCGACAATCGAAGAGGCGCTGGAGATAGAGCGGCTCGAGCGGGACATCTTCCGTGGCGCGTCCACCAAGACCCAGCTTCCGCGCACGTTCGGCGGACAGGTTGCCGGCCAGGCGCTGGTCTCCGCGGTCCGGACGGTGGAACCGCGGTTCCAGGTGCACTCGCTGCACGGATACTTCCTGCGTCCGGGCAATCCGCAGGAACGCACCGTCTACCAGGTCGAGCGCATCCGAGACGGACGGTCGTTCTGTACCCGCCGGGTGACCGGCATCCAGGACGGCGCGGCCATCTTCACCATGTCGGCCTCGTTCCACGTCGGCGACCAGGGGCCCGAGCACCAGGACGTCATGCCCGAGGTGCCCGCGCCGGAAAATCTGCCCGACGCGAAGACCAGCATGAGCCCCGAGCGGCTGTGGGCGATGCGCGAGTGGGAGCACTGGGATATCCGCACGGTGCCGCAGCAGGACGTGTCCCGCCGCGACGGTGTGGTCTCCCAGCAGCAGGTGTGGTTCCGCTACCGGCATCCGCTGCCGGACGACCCGCTGGTGCATGTGTGCACGCTGGCCTACATGAGCGATATGACGCTGCTGGGTTCCTCGAAGGTGATCCACCCCGACGAGCAGACCCAGAACGCCTCGCTCGATCACGCGATGTGGTTCCTGCGCCCGTTCCGCGCCGACGAGTGGCTGCTCTACGACCAGTCCTCCCCCTCAGCCGGTTTCGGCCGGGCCCTGACCGGCGGCAAGATCTTCACCCAGGACGGCACGCTGGTCGCCGCCGTGGTCCAGGAAGGGCTGATCCGTACGTTGCGCGAGAGCTGAGCGAGGCGCGGCTCGACGGATACCGTGGCTCGCATTTCGGGATGCGTGCCACTCGGAAATCCAGGCGTACACGGCGACAACGTCTTTGCTGACCGCCGTCGTCTCGAACCCCGCATCACCGGATCACAGCGGGTCCGTTACGCGGTGTCGGCGCCTCTCGTGGCGGCACGACTGTCTATTCGAGAGGGTGTCACCCTCCGGCCCGGAGCCCGGACGGCAACCGTGAGCAGGCCCACATCGGTCGGGCTCGTAAGCTTTCCGGCGTGAACGCTACCTCGGTCGCCGCACCAGCCGCCGACACCGAACCGGAGAAGCCCGGTCCCACCATCGGTGTGCTCGCGTTGCAGGGCGACGTCCGGGAGCATGTCGCGGCCCTGGAGCGGTGCGGCGCGCGGCCCGTGCTGGTCCGTCGCGAGTCCGAGCTCGCCGCCGTCGACGCGCTGGTGCTGCCCGGCGGCGAGTCGACGGCGATCAGCAAGCTGCTGGAGGCTTTCGACCTGCTGGAGCCGCTGCGTGCGCGGCTGCGCGACGGGATGCCCGCCTTCGGTTCCTGCGCGGGGATGATCCTGCTCGCCGCTGAGGTGCTCGACACCCGCCCCGACGCCGAGCATCTCTCCGGGATCGATATGACGGTGCGTCGCAATGCGTTCGGCCGCCAGGTCGATTCGTTCGAGACCGACCTGCCGTTCGCCGGTCTGGACGACGGTCCGGTGCGTGCGGTGTTCATCCGTGCGCCGTGGGTCGAGCGGGTGGGTGAGGGCGTCGAGGTGCTCGCCACCGTGCCGCACGGCCCGGCGTCGGGCCGGATCGTGGCGGTGCGGCAGGGCAATGTCCTCGCGACGTCGTTCCATCCCGAGGTGACCGGCGACCTGCGAGTGCATCGGATGTTCGTCGACCTGGTCCGGGCGGCTTGACGGGCGAAGTCCGCCCGCCGGGCAGAGGCAGCCGCAGAAAAGGCGCCGCCGGACGGAGTCTGTCCTCAGCCTTGCGCCGAGTCGAGTGGCAGCCGCGTAGCGGAGGCCGCCTTGCGCGGCCGAAGTGGACGCCCGAGTAGGCTGGAGAAGTTGTCCGCCCGGCCGTGCCGGTACGGTACACACCACCAGACGTGCCATCGACCTGAAGGAAGTAGGGAATGAGCGGCCACTCCAAATGGGCCACCACCAAGCACAAGAAGGCTGCGATCGACGCGAAGCGCGGCAAGCTGTTCGCGAAGCTGATCAAGAACATCGAGGTGGCGGCCCGGACCGGTGGTGGTGACCCGGATGGCAACCCGACGCTGTACGACGCCATCCAGAAGGCGAAGAGGTCGTCGGTCCCCAACGACAACATCGAGCGCGCCCGCAAGCGCGGCGGCGGCGAGGAGGCGGGCGGCGCCGACTGGCAGACGATTATGTACGAGGGCTACGGACCGAACGGTGTCGCCGTGCTGATCGAGTGCCTCACCGACAACCGCAACCGTGCCGCGGGCGAGGTCCGGGTCGCGATGACGCGCAACGGCGGCAACATGGCCGATCCGGGCTCGGTGGCCTACCTGTTCCATCGCAAGGGCATCGTCACCTTGGAGAAGAACGGTCTGTCCGAGGACGACGTGCTGTTGGCGGTGCTCGACGCGGGCGCGGAGGATGTCAACGACCTCGGCGAGTCCTTCGAGATCGTCAGCGAGCCCGGTGATCTGATCGCCGTGCGCACCGCGTTGCAGGGCGCCGGGATCGACTACGACTCCGCCGAGTCCGGTTTCCAGCCCTCGGTGTCGGTCGCGGTGGACGCCGACGGTGCCCGCAAGGTGATCAAGCTGGTCGATGCCCTCGAAGACAGCGATGACGTGCAGAACGTCTACACCAACGTCGACATCCCGGACGAGGTCCTCGCCGAGCTCGACGACTAGTCGATCAGCCGCGCGTAGTACTCCTGCATGGCGGGGTAGTACTCGTCGAAATCGGGGCGGCCGGTCTGCGCACGGGCCGCCCCGAGCATGTCCAGGTAGTACTCCCAGCCGGGGCCGACCTGGGGGATCTGGGCGATCTCGGTGTCGGTCAGCAGGTGATGGGTGAAGCGTAGCTCGGTGGTGCCCGCGGACTCGTTCAGCACCAGGTCCAGCCGCCAGGAACCGTGCTCGTCGATCGCCGAGACGGCCAGCCGATGCGGCGGTTCGCACGCGTCGACGTGCATGTCCATCCACGGCTGTTCGTCTTCGAAAGCCATCTGCACCTTGATGGTTCGTCCCGGTCCTGCCTCGCCCTCCCACGGACCGAACCACCGTGCGGTGCGGTCGGATTCGGTGACGCTGGCCCAGACGTCCTCGATCGGGGCGCGATAGGTGCGGACCAGTACCAGGTCCTTGCCGGTTTCCGCGGGAAAGAGTCGTCCGGTGGGTCGTTTGATCACGCTGTGTCCTTTCTGGCATGAGCGAACCCTGCATGGTCAGCGCTCCGCCGCGGGTTTCGGGCCGGACCGCTCACGCCGTGTTCTCCTTGGTCGTGTCCTGGCCGCCGGAACGGCGCTCGCGCCTGGTCCGGTAGACCTCGGTGTCGAGTGCGTCGAGGTGGTGTGCCCACGCCGTCGGCTGGTCGAAGCGCGCGAGCCACTCGGTCAAGGTGGCCAGCGGTCCGGTGTCGAGCACGTAGAAGCGTTGCCTGCCGACGAGTTCGTCACGCACCAGCCCGCTTTCGCGGAGCACGCGCAAGTGTCGGCTGACGGCAGGGCGGCTGATCGCGAAGTGCCCGGCGATCTCCCCGGCGGTGCGCCGGGCGCCGAGCAGCAACTCCATGATTTCTCGCCGAACCGGATCGGCGATCGCTCCGGCCACCTCGTCCACGGAAAAAGCGTAACCACTTGGTTACGCTTTTGTCCAGCGTTGGATGCCGGCTGATGCGATCAGCGCTGCACCGCCGGTCGGCGCAGCACGCCGCCGGCGGCAGGGCCGTCGTCTACTCCGCGATCTCGGTGCGCTCCCACCACTCGTAGACGGGCAGTTGCCCTTCGGGCGTGTCCAGGTGCCGCGGGGTGACCTTGAAATGCTCGTATCCGCCCCGATACGCGACCTTGAGCTCGACCCCCGGCGGGGTGATCGGCACGATGCGCTGGGGCAAGCCTTCCGGCCCGCCCTCGAGGAAAGCCTTGACCGCATTGCTCATCCTCGGATGGTAGAAGCGAGACGGCCCGGATCGTGGCAGATTCAGGGTACGGCGAGTACCAATTTGCCCACGGTTCGCCCCGTGTCGCCCACAGCGTGCGCCTCGGCCGCCTCCGACAGCGGAAATATTCCGGCGATGGTCGGGCGCAGGTCGCCGGACTCGACGAGTCCGGCGAGCGCGCGCATGCCCGCGTGATCGTGTTCCACCAGCATCCGGACCGCGCGCACGCCGAGTGCGTCCGCCTCGCCCGCGAGGTCGAGCGGGCCCATGGCGCGCAACGTCACCAGCAGCCCGCCGGGACGCAGCGTGCGTAGCGAGCGAACGCTGTTGTCGTCATCGATCGAGTCCAGCACGACGTCGACATCGCGGACCGCCTCGGCGACATCGGTGTTGCGGTAGTCGATGACTTCGTCGGCGCCGATCCCGTGCAGGAACGCGTGGTTGGGCGCGCTGGCGGTGCCGATGACATACGCGCCGCGCGCTTTGGCGATCTGGACCGCGAAATGGCCGACGCCGCCGGCGGCCGCGTGGATCAGCACGCGCTGCCCCGCGCCCAGCTGAGCGGTGTCCACCAGCGCCTGCCAAGCGGTGAGCGCGGCGAGCGGGATGGCCGCGGCCTGCGCGTGGTCCAGGACGGCTGGTTTGTGCGCGAAAGCGCGAGCCGGACCGACGGTGTATTCGGCGCAGGCGCCGTGGCCGCCCGGGTAGGGGAGCATGCCGAAGACCTCGTCGCCGGGGCGGAACAGGGTGACGCCGATGCCGACGGACGCCACCTCACCGGAGACGTCCCAGCCGAGAACGAACGGCGGCTCGGGCAGGAACAGTCCCGCGACGGCGCGGTGCAGCCAGTCGGTCGGATTGAGTCCGGCGGCGCGCACCCGGATGAGGATCTGGCCAGGACCCGGAACCGGTTGGGGGAGTTGCGCTTCGGTGAGCACCTCGGGGCCGCCGAGGACGTGCTGGCTGATCGCGCGCATGGTCGCGGTGCTGTCGGTATCGATCATGGCTGCCAGCCTGCCGGGCGCGACCCGCGGAGAAAATGGCACGATTGCCATTATTCGATATGATCGTGCCATGGTGGCGGACGAAGTCGCACCACATCGGGTGGTGGTGCTCGCACTGGACGGGGTGTACCCCTTCGAACTCGGCATCCCGAATCGGGTATTCGGCAGCGCCGCAGGCAGATACGACGTGACCACCTGCTCGATCGACGGAGGCCCGGTGCGCAGCGCCGCGGATTTCGCGATCGCCGTGGCGCGCGACAGCCGGGCGCTGGAGACAGCCGACACGGTGGTGCTGCCTGCCTGCGATATCGCGGCAACCCTCTCGGGCACGCTGCCGCGGCGGGTGCTCGACGCGTTCGCACGCATCCGGCCCGGGACGAGGATCGTCGCGATCTGTACCGGCGCTTTCATCGCCGCCGCCGCGGGACTGCTCGACGGGCGCCCGGCCACCACGCACTGGAACCAGGCCGAACGGTTCCGCCGCACCTTTCCTCGGGTGCGCCTCGACCCGGATGTGTTGTACGTCGATGACGGGGACGTCCTCACCTCGGCAGGCGCGGCGGCGGGGCTGGACGTGTGCCTGCACCTGGTGCGCCGCGACCACGGCAGCGCCGTCGCGAACTCGGTCGCTCGGCGCTGCATCGTCCCACCGTGGCGCGACGGCGGTCAGGCGCAGTACATCGAGCAGCCGGTTCCGCGCGCTACATCGGCCGGGACCGCGGCGGCCCGGGAGTGGGCCCTGGCCAACCTGCGTTCTCCGATCACCGTCGACGAGTTGGCCGAGCGGGCGCGAATGAGCAAGCGCACCTTCGCCCGTCGCTTCCGCGACGAGGTGGGCCTGAGCCCGGGCCGCTGGCTGATCCAGCAGCGGGTCTTCCGCGCCAGGCATCTGCTGGAGACCACCGACCTGACCGTCGACCGGATCGCGGGCGAGGTCGGCTTCGCCACCGGTACCTCGCTGCGGCAGCATCTAACCGAGTCGATCGGCGTCGCACCGCAGGCTTATCGGCGCACGTTCCGTGCGCTGGTCGCCGTGCCGCGCCGAACGGTGGCCTGACCGCGGCCGTTCGAGCAGGCAGAATACGGACATGGCCGAACTGGTGCTCGTGCGCGGCGACATCACCGAGCAGGCGGTCGACGCGGTGGTCAACGCGGCGAACTCGTCGCTGCTCGGCGGCGGGGGAGTCGACGGCGCGATCCATCGGCGCGGCGGCCCCGAGATCCTGGCCGAATGCCGCCAACTGCGCGCCTCGCGCTACCGCGCGGGGCTGCCGACCGGCGCGGCGGTGGCCACCACGGCGGGTCGCCTGCCTGCTCGGTGGGTGATCCACACGGTCGGCCCGGTATGGTCGGCGGCCGAGGACCGCTCCGCGCTGCTGGCTTCCTGCTACCGCGAATCCTTACGCGCGGCAGACCAATTGGGTGCGCGAACGGTCGCGTTCCCGGCCATCTCGACCGGTATCTACGGCTGGCCCATGGACGACGGCGCCCGGATCGCCGTGGAGACGGTGCGCGCGAGCGAGACCGGGGCGGCGGAAGTCCGTTTCGTCCTCTTCGGCGAGTCGGCTTACGCGGCGTTCGCGAAGCGGGTCTCCGACAGCTGACACCGCGGCAGAACCTTCGACATCCTCGCCGGATTTCTGTCGTCCTCGATGACTGCCGTCGGCAAGATCGCGTGCGAGGGTTGTCGGCCTTCCTCGACGATCCGGACTTGTCGGTGCCCTCTGGCATAGTCGGGCCCGTGTCGTTCAGTACCCGCATCGAAGTCCGAGTGACCGACCTGGATCCGCAGTTGCACGTCACCGGCGCGGCCTACCACCAGTTCGCCGACCACGCGCGTTTCGCGTGCGTCCGAGCGGCGGGCGTCTCGGTCGACGAGTTGATCGCGGCGGGGCTCGGGCCGGTCAATCTGGAGACCGTGCTTCGTTTCCAGCGTGAATTACGCGGCGGCGACGCCGTGGACGTGTCCTGTAGTTGGCAATGGGGAGAGGGCAAGACCTATCGGGTCGAGCACGTCCTCACTCGCAGCGACGGAGTTGTCGCCGCGACGGTGACCAACGTCAGCGGTTTGCTCGACCTGACCGCGCGGCGTTTGGTCGCCGATCCCGCACACCAGTGGGCGACGAGGGCGTGCCGCCCGGAATTGCTCGGGCTACCGGGAGCGACGCGGGACACCGCTGCGCTCGGCGGGTAGCCGGTCGTGTCGCTGGTCGGCGAAAGATCAAGCCTCCGCTAGACTCTCGAACAGTTGTTCGCGTCTGCGAGAGGGGTTGTCGTGCGGGTGATGGGCGTCGACCCCGGACTCACCCGATGTGGCCTCAGCGTTGTCGAGGGCGGGTCGGGTCGGCAGGTCACCGCCCTGGATGTCGGCGTGGTGCGTACTCCCGCCGATCTGGATCTGGCCCAGCGCCTGCTCGCGGTCGCCGATGCCGCCGAACGCTGGATGGACACCCACGAACCGGGAGCCGTGGCGATCGAACGTGTCTTCGCCCAGCACAATGTCCGCACCGCCATGGGCACCGCACAGGCGGGTGGAGTGATCGCGCTGGCCGCGGCGCGGCGCGGGATCCCGGTCGCGTTCCACACCCCCAGCGAGGTGAAGGCGGCGGTCACCGGTAACGGCACCGCCGACAAGAAGCAGGTGACCGCCATGGTCACCCGCATCCTCGGCTTGCCGACCGCGCCGAAACCGGCGGACGCGGCGGATGCGCTCGCACTGGCCATCTGCCATTGTTGGCGGGCGCCGTTGCTGGAACGGATGGCGGCGGCCGAGGCCAAGGCGGCCGAGGCGCAGCGACGATACCGGCAACGACTGGCCGAACAACGGAAGGCGGTGCACAGGTGATCGCGTCGGTTCGCGGTGAGGTGCTGGAGATCGCCCTCGACCACGCGGTGATCGAGGCGGCCGGGGTCGGCTACCGGCTCAACGCCACCCCGTCCACCCTGGCCGGGCTCACCCGCGGAGCGGAAACCAGGCTCTACACCGCGATGATCGTTCGCGAGGATTCGATGACCCTCTACGGTTTCGCCGACACCGAGGCCCGCGACTTGTTCGGCCTGCTGCAAACCGTCTCCGGCGTGGGGCCTCGCCTCGCGATGGCGGTGTTGGCCGTGCTCGAGCCCGAGGCGCTGCGCAAGGCGCTGGCCGAGAGCAACGTGGCCGCGCTGACCAGGGTGCCCGGCATCGGCAAGCGCGGCGCCGAACGCATGGTGGTGGAACTGCGCGACAAGGTGAATCTCGTTCCGGTGCCGTCCGGTCCGCCCGGATCGACGCCCGCCGCGGTGCTCACGCCGGTGCGCGATCAGGTCGTCGAGGCGCTCATCGGACTCGGTTTCGCCGTCAAGCAGGCCGAGCAGGCGGTCGACACGGTGCTGGCCGACCAGCCTGCCGCCGATACTTCCGCCGCACTGCGGGCCGCGCTCGGCCTGCTCGGCAAGAACCGGTAAGGCGTCATGGACTATCCGGAGGAACCCACCGAATCCCAGGTCAGCCCGCGCTATATGAAATCCGACGGCGAGATCGAGGCGAGCCTGCGCCCGAAGTCGCTGGACGACTTCATCGGTCAACCCCGAGTTCGCGAACAGCTGGCGCTGGTGTTGCGCGGTGCCAAGCAGCGCGGCGGCACGCCGGATCACGTCTTGCTGTCCGGTCCGCCGGGTCTCGGCAAGACCAGCATGGCGATGATCATCGCCGCGGAGCTCGGCACCGCTTTGCGAATCACGTCGGGGCCGGCGCTGGAACGGGCCGGCGACCTGGCGGCCATGCTCAGCAACCTGGTCGAAGGCGACGTGTTGTTCATCGACGAGATTCATCGCATGGCCAGGCCCGCCGAAGAGATGCTGTACCTGGCGATGGAGGACTTCCGGGTCGACGTGATCGTCGGAAAGGGGCCGGGCGCGACCTCGATTCCGCTGGATATCGCGCCGTTCACCCTGGTCGGTGCCACCACCAGGTCAGGAGCGCTGACCGGCCCGCTGCGCGACCGTTTCGGTTTCACCGGGCACATGGACTTCTACGAGCCCGGCGAGTTGCTGCGCATTCTGCTGCGTTCGGCGCACATCCTCGGCGTCGGCGTCGAGGAGGACGCGGCCGCGGAGATCGCGGACCGCTCGCGCGGCACGCCTCGGATCGCCAACCGCCTGCTGCGCCGCGTGCGCGATTACGCGGAGGTCCGCGCCGACGGCTGGATCACCCGGCCCATCGCCCAAGCCGCGCTCGAGGTCTACGACGTGGACGTACTCGGCCTCGACCGCCTGGACCGCGCGGTCCTCGGCGCGCTGGTCCGCAGTTTCGGCGGCGGCCCGGTCGGCGTGTCCACCCTGGCCGTCGCGGTCGGGGAGGAGGCCGCCACTGTCGAGGAAGTATGCGAACCTTTCCTGGTTCGCGCGGGCATGATCGCGCGGACCCCGCGCGGCCGGGTCGCCACCGCCGCGGCCTGGGAGCACCTCGGTCTCGTCCCGCCGCCCGATCTGGTTTTCGGCTCCATAGAAGTGCGCGGCCGCGAGCCGCACCCCACCCTCGACCTGTTCGACTGACCCCGGCCGCGAAGCCGCTGTGCACACCGAACCCGAGCGGGCGGGTGGTCAGCGGCGATTGCGGAGCGCGGTGGCGACCAGATCGAGGAATGCGTCGACTTCGTCGCGTTGATAGCCGCGGGTGCCGAGGCGGGCCTCGGTGAAGCGGACGGCGCGGACGTCGTCGATGGTGAGGCTGCCCGGCCCGCCGTGCGCGAGGGTCGCGGCGACCAAGTCGAGGAACGCGCCGACCTCTTCTTCGTTGTAGCCGCGCCGGCCGACCGGCGCCTGGGTGAACCGCATCCGGTGCACATCGTCCGGAGTGAGCGGCATGTGTCCGTTGCCGTTCGCGGCAGGCACCGGGCGAACGCCGCGCTGGCGGAACTCGAGCTCGACCCGGACCTGGTCGAGATACTCGTCCACCTGGTCGGCTCGATAGCCGCGCTCGCCGGAGCGGGGTGCGTCGAAGCCGACGTGGCGGAGATCGTCCGCGGCAAGCGCGCCCTGTCCGGCCAGGGTCGCGGCGACGAGCTCGAGGAAGGCGTCGACCTCGTCCGCGTGGTAACCGCGATGCCCGAGTGGCGGGGTCGCGAAACGGGTCCGGCGCACATCCTCGGGGATCACGGGCGACATTCTGTCAGGCGTGGCGCGCCGGACCGCGCAAAAGCGAAATTTCGGAATTCCGCCGCCAATCGCGAACAAGGGCCGTCCCCCTGGTGAAACGTCGGATCGGCGCGTCTCACCCTAGCGCCCGCGGTCCTGTCAGGGGGACCGGCGAGTTGCTCAGTCCTTGCGGACGCCATCGACGAGCAGGCGGCGGATCGCCTCGTTCAGCCCGGCGATCGAGGCTGCGTCGGGTTCGCGCAGTGCGTAGACGATGCCGGCGATCAGCATGCCGGTGACCGCCCGCGCCGTGTTCGCGGCGTCCAGGTCCGCGCGCAGGTAGCCGAGTTCGACACCATGATCGAGATACCCCGCCGTCAGCGCGTCGGCTGTGTCGAGCAGACCGTACAACCGCTGAGTGAGCTCGTCATCGATGCCGGTGGCGTGGAACAGCAGCAGTTGGGCCACCCGGCGATCGGCGATCAGGATCTCGGTGAGGGCGACCCCGATACGGTCGATCTGGGCACGGTATTCGTCCAGGGTGCCGGCCGCGTCCGGGGCGTTCTCGGTACCGAGGGCGGCGATGATGCGCGCGGCCAGGTCATCGATGACGTGGTCGATGATGTCGCGCTTGTTGCTGAAATAGCGATAGAAGGTGCCGTGCCCGATGCCCAGCTGACCCGCGATGTCGGCGATGCCGGTGGCGTGATAGCCCTTCTCCGCGAAACAGGAGAAGGCCGTGTCGATGATCTCCTGGCGCAGTTCCGCTTTGCGTCGCTCGGCACGCGTGGATGGCTTCGTCACCCTGTCGATGATACAGTCGTCAGCAACGGAATGATGTGTCATTCCCTGATATGTGGTTCAGTTAGCAGGAGGTTCGGCGTGGCGCCTCAGTACGACGCGGTCGTGGTCGGTGCGGGATTCGGCGGTATGGGGGCTGGTATTCAGCTCGATCGGCTCGGCCTGAGCAATTACGTCATCCTCGAACGCGAGGACGATCTCGGCGGCACGTGGCACGTCAACCACTACCCTGGCCTCGCGGTCGACATCGCCTCGGTCACCTACTCGTACTCGTTCGAGCCGAACCCGCATTGGTCGAGGCTGTTCGCGCCCGGCGCGGAGCTGAAGAAATACGCCGAGCACGTCGCCGACAAATACGGTCTGCGCCGCCGGATGCGCTTCGGCACCGTCGTCGACGGCGCGCGCTGGGACGAGGAATACGAGCAGTGGGTGGTCTCGATCGAGGGCGGGGAAACCGTCACCGGCCGGTACCTGCTCACCGCGACCGGATTCCTGTCCCAGCCCTACACGCCGCCGTTCCCGGGCATCGACGCGTTCTCGGGCAAGATCATCCACACCACCGCGTGGGAGGACGGTTTCGACCTCAGCGGTCGCAAGGCCGCGATCATCGGCACCGGAGCCACCGCCGTGCAGCTGGTCCCCGAGGTGGCCGAGAAGGCGCAGGCGCTCACTGTCTTCCAGCGCACCCCGATCTGGGTGGTCCCGAAGCTCGACACCGCAATCCCCACGCCGGTGCGGAAGCTGTTCGAGCGGGTTCCCGTGACGCAGAAGGCCGCGCGACTGATCAACACCAGCCTGCTCGAGGCGCTGATGGTGGTGGGAGTGCTGCACTTCAAACAGGCCAAGTTGATGAACAAGGGCGCGGGCCTGCTGGCCAAGGCGCATCTTCGGTCGTCGGTGCGGGACAAGGAGACGCGCAGGCGGCTCACACCGCACTACGACTTCGGATGCAAGCGGCCCACCTTCTCCAACCATTACTTCACCACGTTCAATCAGTCGCACGTGCGGCTGGAGACGAACTCGATCGACCGCATCGAGCCCGATGGCATCGTCACCGCCGACGGCCACAAGACCGAGATCGACACGCTGATCCTGGCCACCGGCTTCAATTTGTGGGACGTGAACTTCCCGGCCATCGAGATCATCGGCCGTGACGGGGTGAACCTCGGAAAGTTCTGGCGGGACAACCGTTTCCAGGCCTATGAGGGCATCACGGTGCCGAAGTTCCCCAACTTCCTCAGCCTCAACAGCCCGTACTCCTACAGTGGCCTGTCCTACTTCACCACCATCGAGGCGCAGATGAAGCACATGGGCAGGTTGTTCGGCGAGCTGCGCCGCCGCGGCGAGACCACCTTCGAGGTCACCGATCGGGCCAACGCCGAGTTCCTGGACCGAGTCACCGCCAAGCTCGGTTCCTCGGTCTTCTACGGCGGCGACTGCGCTACCGCACGCAGCTACTACTTCAACCCGCACGGCGAGGCCGCCCTGCTGCGGCCGACCAGCACCCTCAACGCGCACCGCGAGGCGGTGAACTTCCCGCTGGACGACTACGTCTACGGCAAGACCGCCTGATCCGCCGCACCCCACGACCTCGCCCGCCGGAGCGTGTTCCGGCGGGCGAGTCGGTGTGTGATGCGGGCGTTGTAGCTGCCCAGCGGGGTGTGCGGGTGTGGCACCCGCGCAGCGAACTGGCAGACTGTGTGGGTACCTGTCCATCCCACCCACAACACTAGGGACTGACTTCGACGATGGAACTGCTGTTTCCGCTGCTACTGGTAGCCCTGCTCGTGCCGATGTTCCTCGGTGTCCGCCGTCAGAAGCGGGAGGCCGAGAAGGTCTCGAGCATGCAGGACAACCTGAAGATCGGCAATCAGGTCATCACCACGTCGGGTCTGTACGGCACCGTGGTCGAACTCGACGACACCACGGTCGACCTCGAGATCGCCGAGGACGTGGTCACCACGTGGCTGCGCCAGGCCATCCGGGAGGTGCGCGCCGAAGATGCGGTGAGCACCGAGGAGACCGGCACGGACGCCACCAGCTCCGACAGCTCGGACGCGACCGACGCCATCGAGGAATCCGCCGAGCAGACCGAGACCCGGCTGACCAAGGACTGATTCTTCCGGTCGTGTCCCATTCGCCGGATGTCGCCGCGGCTTGCCATCCGCGCACCCGGCGTCACTGGGGCGTGCCCGCTTGTTCCATCCTCGACTTCCTGCCTAGGAGATGACGTACTGTGCCACCTTCCCAGGGATCGGCGCACCCGCTCCGGCTGCTCGGCGTCTATGCCGCGCTGCTGGCCGTGGTCTATGCGCTGGTGTTCTTCACCGGTGACAAGTCCCCGACACCCAAGCTCGGCATAGACCTGCAGGGTGGTACCCGGGTCACGCTGTCCGCGCGCACGCCGGACGGCAGCAAGCCGAGCGAGGACAGCCTGAAGAAGGCGCAGGACATCATCGAGAACCGAGTCAACGGGCTCGGCGTCTCCGGGTCCGAGGTCGTCATCGACGGCGACAACATCGTGATCACCGTCCCCGGCGACGACGGGCAGCAGGCGCGTGCGCTGGCGACGACGGCCAAGCTCTACATCCGGCCGGTGCTGCAGGCCGTACCCGCGGCGGGACGCGGTGCGACACCGCAGACGGCGCCCGGCACGCAGCCCGCACCCGCAGCGCAACCCACCCCGCCGGAGGCGCCGGAGGCCACCCCTGGAAGCCAAGCTCCGGTCGGCGGCCAAGCTCCGGTCTCTCCGCAACAACGCGTGTTCCCGGCACAGGCGCCGACCCAGCCGCCGGCCGATCCGAGCCTGACGCCCACCGAAGCGGCCACCAAGGAGATCCAGGCGGCCAAAGCCCTGCGGCAGAGCACCGATCCGTCCGTGCAGCAGGCCGCGATGGCCGCGCTGGACTGCACGAAGGCCGATCCGCTCGCGGGCAACGACGACCCGGCCCTTCCGCTGGTGACCTGCTCGACCGACGGCACCGAGGTCTTCCTGCTGGACAAGAGCCGCATCGACGGCCAGGAGATCAAGGACGCCACCTCGGGTCTGAACCAGCAGCAGGCCAGGCACGAGGTCTACCTGGACTTCAAGTCCGGCGGCAGCGACGCGTGGGCCGCCCTCACCGGCGAATTCGTCTACAAGCGGGTCGCTTTCGTGCTCGACTCCAAGGTGGTCAGCGCGCCGGTCGTGCAACAGGGACCACAGCAGGGCGGTCGCACCCAGATCTCGGGCAACTTCACCGCGACGACGGCCAAGGAGCTCGCCAACACGCTTAAGTACGGTTCGCTGCCGCTGTCGTTCCAGACCTCCGAGGCCGAGACGGTGTCCGCGACACTCGGTCTGTCCTCGCTGAAGGCAGGCCTGCTCGCCGGTGCGATCGGCCTGGCGGTGGTGTTGCTCTACTGCCTCGCCTACTACCGCATGCTGGGGTTGGTCACCGGCTTGTCCCTGGTGGCCTCCGGCCTCGCCGTCTACGGCATCATGGTGCTGCTCGGGCGCTGGATCGGCTTCACCCTCGACCTCGCGGGCATCGCCGGTCTGATCATCGGTATCGGCATGACCGCCGACTCGTTCGTGGTGTTCTTCGAACGCATCAAGGACGAGATGCGCGAGGGCCGCAGTTTCCGTTCCGCCGCCCCGCGCGGCTGGCAGCGCGCGCGCCGGACCATCCTGTCCGGCAACGCGGTCAGCTTCCTCGCCGCCGCCGTGCTCTACATCCTGGCTGTGGGACAGGTGAAGGGCTTCGCGTTCACCCTCGGCCTCACCACCATCCTCGACGTGGTCGTGGTGTTCCTGATGACCTCGCCGCTGGTGCTGCTCGCCTCGCGGACGGCGTTCTGGTCCAAACCGTCGGTGAACGGCCTCGGCGCGATCCAGCAGATCGCCCGCGAGCGGAAGGCGGCCGAAACCGCCCTCGGGAAGGCGTGAGGACGCGATGACCAACAGTCACACCACCCGTTCGCTCGACAACGCGAACGCGGCCGAGATCACCGACGTGTTCGCCGCGGTCACCGAGCCGCAGCCACCGAAGCACGGCTTCTTCAACCGCCTCTACACCGGAACCGGCGCCGTCGACGTGATCGGTAAGCGGCGGATGTGGTATCTCATCACCGCCGTCATCGTGCTGATCTCGTTGGGCAGCATGATCTTCCGCGGCTTCAACTTCGGCATCGACTTCGAGGGCGGTTCGCGCATCCAGTTCCCGGCGGGGAGCGCGACCACCAGCCAGGTCGAGGACATCTACCGCGGCTCCATCGGCACCGACCCGGTCTCGGTGCAGACCGTCGGCACCGGCGGCTCGGCCACGATGCTGATCCGTTCCGAGGCGCTGGACCAGCGGCAGGTGGAGGCGCTGAACAACGCGCTGTTCGCCGAGTTCCAGCCGAAGGACGCCAGCGGCAAGCCGAGCCTGGCCGCGATCAGCACCTCCGACGTCAGCGAGACCTGGGGCAGCCAGATCACCCGCAAGGCGCTCATCGCGCTGGCGGTGTTCCTCGTGCTCGTCGCGGTCTACATCGCGGTCCGCTTCGAGACGCACATGGCCATCGCCGCGCTCGCCGCGCTGGTCTTCGACGTCGCGGTCACCGCGGGCGTGTACTCGCTGGTCGGATTCGAGGTCACCCCGGCGACGGTGATCGGCATCCTGACCATCCTCGGCTTCTCGCTCTACGACTCGGTGGTCGTGTTCGACAAGGTCGAGGAGAACACGCGCGGCATTCTGCACCTGACCCGGCGGACCTACGGCGAGCAGGCCAATCTCGCGGTGAACCAGACGCTGATGCGCTCGATCAACACCGCGCTGATCGGTATTCTGCCGATCGTCGGGTTGATGGTGATCGCGGTCTGGATGCTGGGCGTCGGTACCCTCAAGGACCTGGCGCTGGTGCAGCTGGTCGGCCTGCTGGTCGGCACGTACTCCTCGATCTTCTTCGGCACACCGCTGCTGGTGTCGATCAAGGAGCGCTGGGGACCCGTTGCGGCCCACACGAAGAAGGTCTTGGCCAAGCGCGCCGGGGCGGCCGGCACCCGCGCGGGCGTTGCGGCCGAGCGCAGGGCGAGCGTGGCGGCGGGCCGGAACTTCGACGAGACGCCACGCAGACAGCGTCCGGCCGGGCAGGCGCCGCGGCCGGGTGCCCGACCGAGCGGAAAACGGCACAAGAGGCGGCACTGACCACCACGAGGCAGGGGGTTTCATGCGACAGCCAGGCACGACGGTACGACTGATCGGAGCACTCGCCGCGGGCACCTTGGCAGCCGGGCTGGTGGTGGGCTGCTCCAGCAAGAACCAGGTGCCGTCTATCGGCTACGCGACCGACGCCACCATCGCCAGCTACAACGGCGGCAGCACGCTCGGTGCGAGTTCCGGATCCACCGCGGTATTCGCCCGGGTGCTCACCGGGTTCTTCTACACCGGTCCGGACGGCCAGCAGGTCGCCGACACCGACCTGGGTACCGCCAAGGAGGTGCCCGGCGAATCGCAGACCATCCAGTACCGCCTGAACCCCGACGGGGTGTACTCCGACGGCGTACCGACCTCGTGTGACGACTTGGTGCTCGCTTGGGCCGCCCGCAGCGGGCGGTTCACCAAACCCGGTGACCGAGGGGCGGTTCCGCTCTTCGACGCCGCGAGTACCGCCGGTTACGACGCCATCGAGCGGGTCGAGTGCCAGCCCGGCTCGCGGGATGCCACGGTGGTCTTCCGGCCCGGCAGGCATTACTTGCCGTGGCGGAGTCTGTTCACCGCGGGCGAGTTGATGCCCGCGCACGTCGCGGCCCGCGTGGCGAACGTGCCCAACGTGGTGTCGGCCTTCCAAGGCGGTGATCCGAACGCCGTCGGTAGGCTCGCGGAGTTCTGGAACTCCGGCTGGACCATCCCGGCCGACGGTCAGCTGGATCTGTCCCGGTTCCCGTCGTCGGGGCCCTACCGCATCGAATCCTTCAGCAAGGAGGAGGGTTTGGTGCTGGTCGCCAACGAGCGCTGGTGGGGCAACAAGCCGGCCACCGGACGTATCGTTGTGTGGCCCAAGACCTTCGACCTGAAGCAGAAGATCGGAGACAACGCCGTCGGTGTGGTCGATATTGCCACCGGTTCGGTGAAAGACCTGAATCTGAACGGCTTTTCGGTACACACCGTGCCGGGACGTGGCGCCGAGCAGTTGGCGCTGTCGACCGGGGGAGTGTTCGCCTCGGTTCAGGCCCGGCGTGCGTTCGCGCTGTGCCTGCCGCGGCAGACCCTGTTCGACAAACTCGGCAAGGTCCCGGACGCGCCGAAGTCCGGCCTCGGCTCCGGCCCGTTGAACGCGCATATCGTTCAACAGGATTCGCTGCTGTATCCGGCGGTCATCGGTGCGGCGGACAGGTACTCCGGCGGCGACGTGGCGAACGCGACCAAGGCGGTCACCGCATCCGGCGCGCCGAACCCGACCGTCCGCATCGGCTATCTGGGTCCCGACGACCGCCGCGCACAGACCGTCACGATGATCGCCGACGCCTGCAAGCCGGCGGGTATCACCGTGGTGGACGCCGGTGCGCCCGATTTCACCCCGGCGCGGCTCACCGAGGGCACAGTCGACGCGGTTCTGGGCAGCACCGCCTCGGCGCCCGGCCCCGCCGGCTCGAGCGAGGGAGTGGCCGCGACCAGCGCCTTGCGCACCGGTAACGGGCTCAATGCCGGGCGGTTCGGCAACGGCCGTTACGATGCGATCACCGAGCAGCTTGCGGCCGACGGCAACTCGGCCACACAGCTGAATCTGTTCACCGAGGCCGAGAACCTGCTGTGGGCCGAGCTGCCGAGCATCCCGTTGTTCGCCACCCCGCGCACGATCGCCTTCGGCAAGGGGCTGCGCAATGGAATAGCCGCCCCCACCCAGGCCGGGTCGGGCTGGAATATGGACCGGTGGGTGCTCGAGCGGTGACAGATGGTGTGGGTGATGTGATCATGGAGAGGTGTCGATGAGCAAGCACGCGGCGATCGAATCCGAGGACGTAGTCGCCGAACGGACCATCAAAGCCGCTGAGGTGGTCGATCGTTTGACCCGTTGGCACGACGACTTCCCCACGCCCGGTGTGCGTTTCGCGGATTTGACGCCGGTGTTCGCCGACGCCGAGGGCTTCCGTACTGTGATTGATTGCCTGGCCGCGTGCGCACCTGACGCCGATCTCGTGGCGGGTGTCGACGCCCGCGGCTTCCTGCTCGGGGCCGGTGTGGCCGCAAGCCTCGGCACCGGGGTGCTCGCCGTCCGCAAAGCGGGCAAGTTGCCGCCACCGGTGATCAGCCGGGAATTCAGCCTCGAGTACGGTACCGCCGCGTTGGAGATTCCCGCGGACGGCGTCGAGCTCCGGGGCCGCCGCATTCTACTGCTCGACGACGTCCTAGCCACCGGCGGCACCCTCGCCGCCGCTGCCGAACTGTTCAAGCAGGCCGGCGCCGAGGTGGTCGCCGCGGCGGTGGTGCTGGAGCTCACCTTCCTCGGCGGGCGGGAGAAGCAGGGTGACTACGCACTGACTTCCGTCGTGCAGGTCTGAGAGCCGCTCGCGGCTACGCCGAACATCCGTGCGGGAAGGTCGATGCCGGCCCACACGGAAGCCAGAAGGATGTGATCCGAATATCACTGGCGCATCCGCGGGCACTGTGTTTACTCTAGGTACGTCTTATCCCCGTTGATCGGAGTCATGCCGTTGCTCATCTGAGGTAGCCACTCGGGCGGCCCGCGTTCGCGCGCCGTGTACCCGTCGCAACCTCTGGGAGTTGGCATGACCAATCTGTCTTTTTCCGATCTCACGTTCTCCTGGCCGGACGGCACTCCCGTCTTCGAAGGGCTCGACGCCGTCCTCGGCCCCGGTCACATCGGCCTGGTCGGCGGAAACGGTGCGGGCAAGTCCACGCTGCTGCGGTTGATCGCCGGTCAGCTGAGGCCCGCGCGTGGGTCCATCACGGTTGCGGGACATCTCGGGTACCTGCAGCAGGACATCGGCCTCGCCGAGGGGCAACGAGTGGACACCGTGCTCGGCATCGCTGATATTCGAAAAGCGTTGCACCGCATCGAATCCGGTGTCGGCATCGAATCCGACTTCGACATCATCGGCAATCATTGGGATGTCGAGGAACGGGCGCTGGCACTGCTGGCCGGGCTCGGACTGCACTATGTCGCGGATTCGGTCGAACAACTCGATCGCACGCTGGACACACTCTCCGGCGGCGAGACCGTCCTGCTCGGATTGGTCGCCGAGCTGCTCGCCGAGCCCGATGTGCTGCTGCTGGACGAACCCACGAACAACCTGGACCGGGTCGCCCGTGCACGGCTCTACGACGTGGTCGGGCAGTTCTCCGGCACGGTGCTCACCGTCAGCCACGACCGTGAGCTACTGGAGCGGATGTCGGCGATCGCGGAGCTGCGTACCGGCGAACTGCGGCTGTTCGGCGGAAATTTCAGCGAGTACGAGCGCATTATCGCCGCCGAGCAGGAAGCCGCTCGTGCGGCGATCCGGGACGCGCGCAGCGATGTGCGCAAACAGGCACGCGAGCTCGTCGAAGCGCGAATCAAACTGGATCGCAGACAGCGCTACGGGCAGAAGATGTGGGACCAGAAGCGGGAGCCGAAAATCGTGATGGCCGAACGCAAACGGCAGGCGCAGGTGTCGGCGGGCAAGCTGCGCAACAACCACATCGAGAAGCTCGACACCGCCAGGGAGCAGCTCGAGCAGGCCAGGGAGTTGTTGCGCGACGATCGGGAGATCCGGGTGGACCTGCCCGGTACGCGGCTGTATCTCGGCCAGGAGGTGATCGTGCTGGACCATGTGGAGCTGTCCTGCGGGCCGACCGTGTCGTTGCGCGTGTCCGGTCCGGAGCGGATCGCGCTGACCGGCCGCAATGGTGTCGGCAAGACGACCCTGCTGCGGCGTATAGCGCAGCAGGGTCCGAAAGTGCCATGGCGCATGTTGCCGCAGCGGCTCGACGTGTTCGACCAGCAGCGGTCGGTGTTCGAGAACGTCGCGTCGACGGCGCCGCACGCGTCCGCGGAGCGGATCCGGGCCCAGCTGGCCCGCTTCCTGTTCCGCGGCACGGACGCCGACGTCGCGGCGGGGGCGCTGTCCGGCGGCGAACGGCTGCGCGCCGCGCTGGCCATGCTGCTGCTGGCCGACCCGGCGCCGAAGCTGCTGCTGCTGGACGAGCCGACCAACAACCTCGACCTGCCCAGTCTGGAGCACCTCACCCAGGCGCTGGCGGGCTTCGAGGGCGCGCTGATCGTGGTGAGCCACGACCCGCGCTTCCTCGACGACATCGGGGTGGCTCGGCGGCTGGAGCTCACCGCGGACGGTCTGGTCGAGACGCTCGTCACCTAGGGCGTCACGCACGAAATCCTTGTCCGCACAGGAGGATTCAGCCCAGTAGCGCGGAAAGCCGTTTCGACGTCACCGTGCGGTCGCCGACCGGGACGATCTCGACGATCTCGTCCCGGTCGGGGCGCACACCGAGCCTGCCTCGGTGTCCGGCGTAGGGCGGCACGAAGAACCGGGTGAGTTCGGCATCGACCAGTTCGGCTGCGCGCCTTCGGGCGCCGGACACCGAGGTGGTCGCGCCCGGCTCGGCGTGGCCGTTCTCGCGACAGCCGGCCCGGATGCGGAGCAGGCGATCGACGGCGGCGTTCACGCGGCCCGGGACGCCCGCCGCAGGATTCCGGGGTGCTTGAACAAGCCTGGGGCCAGGCGTACCGCGAGGTAGGTGAGCGTGAGCCACGGCCGCAGGTGGGGTTGCAACGTGCGGATGCGGCCCTCGTCGTCGAGGCCGAGCACCAGCGCCTCGGTCAACCGGAACGGTCCGATCGCGGCGTCGGCCAGCAGGACCCGGCGTGCGCCGTCGCCGATCTGCTCGGTCCAGCGCAACCCGGTGAGACTGCCGTAGGCTGCCGAGAGCAGCACCCGCAGGTCGTCTCTCCCGCGGAACACCAACCGGCCCGACAGTGGCGAGACCAGCTCGGCATCGGGCGCCAATGCGTGCATCAGCGCGTCGATGTCGCCGGTCTCGGTTGCCGTGCGGAACCTGGCAATCGCGTCGGACATGTGCGTCACCCCTTCGTTGTCGACTGGTCCGAACCTAGTCCAAGTGACTTGCAAAAAGCAACGGACTATCCTGATCGAGTGCCCAAGGCTGCTTTCTCCGACATCGTCTGTTCCATCGCGCGCACGGTCGACGCGATCGGCGAGCGCTGGACGCCGCTGATCCTGCGTGACCTGTTCGTCGGGCTGACCCGCTTCGAGGACATCCGCCGCGATCTCGGCATCGCCTCCAACGTGCTCGCCGCCCGCCTGGATGCCCTCCAGGAGCACGGGATCGTGGAAAGGCGTGCGTACCAATCGAATCCGGTCCGTTACGAGTACCTGCTCACCGAACGTGGACGCGATCTGTATCCGGTGCTCACAATGCTGATCACCTGGGGTGACAAATGGCTCGCGGGGGCCGGAGGACCGCCTGCCGTCGTGGTCCATCGTGACTGCGGCCGGCCGACCCGTGGTGTGGTGGTGTGCCAGGAGTGCGGAAAGCCGCTGACCGCCGACAATGTGCGGTGGCTGCCCGGTCCCGGCGGGCAGCAGGGACCCGGGACCATGCTCATCGGCGATCGGCTCGAAGGCGAGGGCGCCTCCTCCTGAACGACACCCGCGAGCGGAATGCGTTGCCGCGCTGCCCGCGGACATCTGGCGGACGAATCGCGGGTGGTCCGCGATCGGTGCGGGTGGTCGGGCAGGATGGGTCGGCGTGGAGCAATCCGTTGTTTCGGTGGATGTGGTAGCGGTGCGGTTCTGTGACGAGGACGGCGGCGTGCGGATCGGGATCGCGCCTCGTGCGAGGGAGCCGTACGCGGGGGAGTTGGCGTTGCCCGGTGTGCTGCTCGGACGTGGGGAACGGCTGGCGGACGCGGCGCGGCGGGCGGTGCACGCGAAGCTGGGTGTCCCAGAGGCCGCCATCGACGCGGTCGGGCAGTTGGTCACCTTCGACGAGCCGAACCGCGACCCGCGTGGGCCGACACTATCGATCGCGATGTGGGCGGTGGTGGGTCTCCATGAGGGACCGGCGCGGTGGGCAGGGTTCGACGAGGTGCCCGAATTGGCGTTCGACCACAATCGCATCGTCGAGGTGGCTCGCCGTCTGCTGACGGGCTTGCTGTGGAAGGACCTGCCGTTCACCCGGGCCCTGCTCGGCGAGGAATTCCCCGCGACGAGGGCGGTGGAGGCCGCCACCGCGCTGTCCGGCGCGCGGCCCGACCCGGCCAACCTGAACCGCACCCTGGCGGCGATCCCGGGCCTGGCCCGCACCACTGAACGGCGTCGCGTCAAAGCGACCGGCCGACCGGCCGCCGTCTGGGCATTCGGCGCGGAGGAGTGACGGCGGGCCGCCACCGCCGCCCGTCGCGTTGGTGCGATGTGCTGCCACGCCTTCGGCCGGGGCGTCTGAAGCTGACCGGCGCGCGGCCGCGGTTCGGGGCCCTCGTCGGCCGATCCGGCGTGGCAGGCGATTCGGTCAGTGGCGTGGGGCGTACATGATGACGGCGACGCCGGCGAGGCAGATGGCCGCGCCGAGGTAGTCCCAGCGGTCCGGGTCGAACTTGTCCACGAGTACGCCCCAGGCCAGCGAGCCCGCTACGAACACACCCCCGTAGGCGGCGAGGACGCGTCCGAAGTTCGGGTCCGGTTGGAAGGTGGCCACGAAACCGTAGGCGCCGAGGGCGAGCACACCCGCGGCGATCCAGACGATGCCGCGCTGCTCGCGCCAGCCCTGCCACACCAACCAGGCGCCACCGATCTCGGCCAGCGCGGCGAGCGCGAACAAGAGCAGCGAACGGGTGACTGTCATGGCGGGTACGGTACCTACCACCGGGCGCTGGCTGGGGCGAGCCGGGGACGGCCCGGTAGACGGCGTGAGTCCGGCCGAGCACCCGTTCCTTCGACGTGTCACGAGCCGGTCGCCGGAATCCGGCGTTCACTCCGACGACATCCGCGATGAGCTCGGCATACAGCTTCCCGCGATGGCTCGTTAAGGGGCTGTTCAGGGAGGCGACGGGTGGTTGCGTCGCCGATGAAACGTCCATGAACACTGCCGCGGCGGGCTATCCCGCGCCGCGCTCGGACCCGCATGGTTCGCGGTATGAGCCGAACGCAGCTGCTGGCGAAAGCCGTTGCCGTCCTGGCGGCTACGGTCCTTCCGGCGTCTGTCGTCGCCGGGGTCGCCCGGGCGGACCCGCCGGTGGCCAAGGCCGTCGTGATCGGCATCGACGGGCTGATGTACCGCAAGATCGAGCAGGCGCAGGCACCGAATCTGCTGCGGCTCGCCGGCGCGGGCCTGCTGAGCCGCTCCTCGATCGTTCCGCATATCACGATCTCGGGTCCGTCGTGGGCGACCGTGCTGACCGGGGTCTGGGACCGCAAGCACGGCATCACGAACAACCAGTTCACCGCCGCGCCGTTCGCGCGGTATCCGACGGTCTTCACCCAGCTCGAACGCGCCCGCCCGGGGCTGAAGACCCAGTCGATCGCGACCTGGGATCAGATCGCCACCATGGCGGGCAGCGGCAGCCCGCGCGCCGACGTGGTCGTCTCCACCGCGCCCGCACCGCACGACCCGGACGAGTCCCGCACCGACGCCGCCACCGCCGCCGCCGTGGTCACCGCTATCGGCAAGTTCGCACCCGACCTGATCTTCACGCACCTGGACCAGGTGGACCGCGCCGGTCACGAGTCCGGCGGCGCGTCGCGCGCCTATCTCGACGCCGTGACGCGGGTAGATATCCTGGTCGGCCGCATCGTCGCCGCCGTCGATGCCCGCGCCGCCGCCCACCCGGCCGAGCGGTGGACCATCATCGTCACGGCCGATCACGGTCACCTGCCGAAAGGCGGGCACGGCGGCCAATCCCCGGATGAGACAACCAATTTCGTCATCGCCCGCGGCCTCGATTTCCGCTCCGGCACCACCAGCACCCGAGCTACGCTGGTCGACATCACCCCGACAGTGCTCGACATCTTCGACGTCGCCGCGTCCCCCGATCTCGACGGCCGCTCCCTCCGCCCCGGCTCCGCGCCGATCCGGCCACCGTCCACCGAACCGGAGCCCGCCGCGGTTCGCTGAGCGATCACCGGCCGCACTGCCTCGACATGTCCGGTGACGTTGCCGCGCGCCGGCGGGTGGGTGCGCCCCGCCCCGGGCATTCGGAGGCATGCGGTCAGGACCTTCGGCGGACGGCTCGTACTCGGTAGGTGCGCGGTTACCTGACCTGGCCGGCGACAAATCCCGGCACGAACTGCGGGGCCAGCGACTCTCGACACCACGAACGTGACCCGGCGGCTGCTCGAAGACGCGGCGTCACTGCGGAGAAAAGTCCCGTTCGAGCTGGTGGAGCGGCCGTTGAACAGCCGCTTTTCCGGTACACACGCCGGTTGGCCGGCCCGGGCGTGTCCGTTGGGTGACGGTTACGCGAGCCGCCTGACCTGCTCCGGGACCGTGTCCGTCGCTGGTTCCGGCGACCGCGGCGCGCATCCCTGGTCAGCTGAGCGGGACGTGCCCGCTTCGGCCGGACTAAAGTGGTGATCCGGGAGGTTGCACCGGTCGGATAGGGTGTTCCGATCGAGTCGCGGAGAGGTGGTGGCATGGCTCAGCATCTGGGCGAGGCGAAGGTCGAGCAATCGACGTCGGGCCCGCAGTCGAACGGTGCCGCGGCCGCCTCCGACGCCACGCAGGCCGCGCAGCAGCCGACCGCGGCGAACACCTCGCCCGCCCGTCAGCCCGGTACCTCCGCCGCCGTCCCGACCTCGGCTTCGCGCCGGGTGCGTGCGCGTCTGGCCCGCCGCATGACCGGTCAGCGCGGCATAGCGGCGGTCAAGCCGGTGCTGGAACCGCTGGCCACCGTGCACCGCGAGCTCTACCCGAAGGCGAACCTCACGCTGCTGCAGCGCGCGTTCGACGTGGCCGACGACCGGCACAAGCATCAGTTCCGCAAATCCGGCGACCCGTACATCACCCATCCGCTCGCCGTGGCCAACATTCTGGCCGAGCTCGGCATGGACACCACCACGCTGGTGGCCGCGCTGCTGCACGACACCGTGGAGGACACCGGTTACAGCCTGGAGCAGCTCACCCAGGATTTCGGCTCCGAGGTGGCACACCTGGTCGACGGCGTCACCAAACTGGACAAGGTCAACTTAGGGGCGGCCGCCGAGGCGGAGACCATCCGGAAGATGATCATCGCGATGGCCCGCGACCCGCGCGTGCTGGTGATCAAGGTGGCCGACCGGCTGCACAACATGCGCACCATGCGTTTCCTGCCGCCGGAGAAGCAGGCCAAGAAGGCCAAGGAGACTCTGGAAGTCATTGCGCCGCTTGCCCATCGCCTCGGCATGGCGACGGTCAAGTGGGAGCTGGAGGACCTCGCCTTCGCGATCCTGCATCCGAAGAAGTACGACGAGATCGTCCGTCTGGTCGCCGACCGCGCGCCGTCGCGCGACACCTACCTGGCGAAGGTGCGGGCCGAGATCGTCAACACGCTGGCCGCCTCCCGGATCAACGCGATCGTCGAGGGCCGTCCGAAGCACTACTGGTCGATCTACCAGAAGATGATCGTCAAGGGTAAGGACTTCGACGACATCCACGACCTGGTCGGTATCCGCATCCTCTGCGACGAGGTGCGTGATTGCTACGCGGCCGTCGGCGTCGTGCACTCGCTGTGGCAGCCGATGGCGGGCCGGTTCAAGGACTACATCGCCCAGCCCCGCTACGGCGTCTACCAGTCGCTGCACACCACCGTGGTCGGGCCGGACGGCAAACCGCTGGAGGTGCAGATTCGCACCCAGGACATGCACCGCACCGCGGAGTTCGGCATCGCCGCGCACTGGCGCTACAAGGAGACCCGCGGCAAACACTCCAACGACACCGCCGAGGTCGACGACATGGCGTGGATGCGCCAGCTGCTGGACTGGCAGCGTGAGGCCGCCGACCCGGCCGAGTTCCTGGAGTCGCTGCGCTTCGACCTGAAGTCGCCGGAGATCTTCGTCTTCACGCCGAAGGGTGACGTCATCACCCTGCCGCAGAAGTCGACACCGGTCGACTTCGCCTACGCCGTGCACACCGAGGTCGGGCACCGCTGCATCGGTGCCCGGGTGAACGGGCGCCTGGTCGCGCTGGAACGCCAGCTGGAGAACGGCGAGGTCGTCGAGGTGTTCACCTCCAAGGCGCAGAACGCGGGACCCAGTCGCGACTGGCAGAACTTCGTGGTGTCGCCACGGGCCAAGGCGAAGATTCGCCAGTGGTTCGCCAAGGAGCGGCGCGAAGAGGCCCTGGAAAGCGGCAAGGAGCAGATCTCCAAGGAGGTCCGCCGCGTCGGGCTGCCGCTGCAGCGGTTGATGAGCGTGGACGCGATGACCGCGGTCGCCCATGAGCTGCACTACTCCGACATCTCCACGCTCTACACCGCGGTCGGCGAGCACCAGGTCTCCGCGCACCACGTGGTGCAGCGGCTGATGGCTCAGCTCGGCGGCATCGGCGACGTGGAGAACGAGCTGGCCGAGCGCTCCACGCCGTCCACGACGCCGAGCAGGCAGCGCGTCACCGGCGACGCGGGCGTGCTGATTCCCGGCGCGGCCGGCACGGTCGCCAAGCTGGCCAAATGCTGCACCCCGGTGCCCGGTGACGAGATCATGGGCTTCGTGACCCGTGGCGGTGCGGTCAGCGTGCACCGCACCGACTGCACCAACGCCGGTTCGCTGCGTGATCAGGCCGAACGGATCATCGAGGTGTCCTGGGCGCCGTCGCCGTCCTCGGTGTTCCTGGTCGCGATCCAGATCGAGGCGCTGGATCGCACCCGCCTGCTGTCCGACGTGACGAAGGTACTGGCCGACGAGAAGGTGAACATCCTGTCCGCGTCGGTGGCCACGCACGGCGACCGGGTGGCGATCAGCAAGTTCACCTTCGAGATGGGCGACCCGAAACACCTGGGGCACTTGCTGAATGTGGTGCGCAATGTCGAGGGTGTCTACGACGTCTACCGGGTGACGTCCGCGGCCTGACCGGTCCGCGTGCCCTTCCGATAGTTGCTGTCAACTAGCTATTGTCCCAAGCGGTTTCGGCACGGCGGTGCTCGCGTTTCCCTCGGGGTTGCCCTCCACTGCGAGCTTTCGGAAACTTGCCGGGTTGTTTCCCGGGACGCGCCACTGCGTGTCGCGTGCCGATCGGCGTTTCGCGGAAGATTTCCGCCGATGCGGCAGTAATAGCCGGAATCTGTTACGGTCTATTGCGTTTCATGGCGCTGAGGGTAGTTGCGGCAAACGACTTGATTGCGGATCGCTATGACTGGACACACGGCACGACTCTCGGGAATGCTGGTCGCATTCGCCGTGGCTGTGGCGACCGCCGGAGCCGCCGCGGCGCAGCCGCCGAATCCCGCTGGCCCCTCGACAAATCTCCCCATCGCTACGTGTCCTGCCTTGTACGCCTTGGGGATTCAGGGCACCGGTGAGTCCTCGCCGGACGCGGCGCCCACCACCGACACCGGCATGCTCTCGACGGTCTTTCGTCCGATGATGGCCAAGGCCCCCGACACCGGCTTGGTCGACCGCGCCTACGTGCCATACGAATCCGGCTTCGGCGGTGCGACAGCCGGTGGCGCGGTGCCGTACTCGGAATCGGTGGCAGGCGGTCTCGACCGTTTGCGGAGCATGGCCGCGACCGTCGCCGACACCTGCCCGAACACCCGGTTCGCGGTGGTCGGCTACTCGCAGGGCGCGCACGTCGCGTCGGTCTTCGCCCAGGAGGTCGGCCGGGGCGAGGGCGTGTTGCCGGCCGAGAAGGTCGCTGCGGTGGCGTTGTTCGGCGACCCGACCCGCAACCCCGGCGCACCGCTGTTCCCCGGCGCACCTGGCAAGGCGGCGCCGGATGCCGCGCCGGGAACCTCGGCCGATCGGCTCGCATCTCTCGCGGCGCTTCCGCAGGCGCCGGCCAGCGGCGGCGGCATCGGACCGGAACGGGACCAAGCCGCCAACTTCGGCGCACTCACCGGTCGCGTGGCGAGTTTCTGCGCGGCAGGCGATCTCGCCTGCGACGCCCCGGGCGGTGCGCCCATCCTGAAGGCGGTCGCCAACCTGGTCGGCCAATCCACGTTGAGCGGCGGCGATCCGATCGCTTCACTGGTGTCGATCGCGCAGGCGCTGGCGTTCACCTCGATCAAGACCGCGACCGATGTGGTCAGCAAGGACGTGCAGGGCAATTCGCTCGCGACCCTGTCGATCTCGCCGAAGAAGTCGATCTCCCAGCGCCTCGCCGATGCCTCGGATCCGCGCGCTCCTCTGGATCTGCCCGGCGCGCTGCAGGCAATGCTGAAGATCGGCATGATCGGGCTGAACGCTGTGGTCACGGTGGTCAGGACGATCATCAATCCGGCGGCCATCTCCGAACTGGCCACCGCGGGCCTGTCCAATCCGCCCGCCGCGCTGCTGTCGCTCGGTGCGAAGCTGCTCGGCGCCATCCCGCAACTGGTTCCGCCGACGACCGGTGTCCGGTTGGTCACGCAGGCGTTCGACGCGGTGGTGCAGAACGTCACCGACAACAGCGAGCTGCTGAACACGACCACGTGGGTGCGCTACTGGGACACCATCCAGCGGCACACCGCCTACAACAGTGCGACCGTCTCGGCGAACGGTACCGCACCGACCCACTTCGTCGCCGACTGGTTCGCGGCCGTCGCCCGCGACGTCGCCGACGCTTTCGGCGGGAATGCCACGCCGCGGGCGGCGCTGGAGAAGCAGCCGCCCGGATTCTTCGGCGACAGCTCCGGCGCGTCGCCCACGCCGAGTTCGTCCGGTACGGGACAATTTCCGTTCGGGACAGGAGCCGATGGCGCCTCATCCGGCGGCGTGACATCGATTCCGCCCACCGACCGACCCGGCACGCCCAACACCTACCCGTTCTCCACGAACTGATCGCCGAGAGGGTCCGACGATGCGATACTGCGCGCCCTGCTCTGCGGGAATGGGGGAATGTTGAAGTCGTACAAACAGCTTTCCCGCTGGTACGGCGCATTGGAGCCGGAGACCGGTGCCCCGGAGGCAGATGGCGGAGCAGAGGCGAGCGCCATCACCCCTCCGGAAGACGACGGACCCGCGCGCTCCCGGCACTACATTCGCGACGACAACGACGACAACGACGAGCCCCGGCAGCGCAGACCCGAAGACGTCCCGGCGGACCTGCCCGCGCAGCGCAGCGAATTCACCGGCGGCTGGTCGGATTGGGTGGCGAGCGGTCGGGCGCCCGGCCCCGACGACGACTACGTCGCACCGCGGCAGGCGGAGGTCGCACAGTTCCCGTGGGCCGGTGACGAGTCCGACGACCGGGTCGAGCGACCGCGTCCACGCGTCTCGCGAGCCCTGCGCCAAGCCGCCCGCGAGCACCCCGCCACGCGCAGGGCCCGCATGCTGATCATCGTGATCGCGGCGGTGCTGGTGCTGGCCGTGGCCGCCGTGTGCGTGCTGATGCTGGTGCGTTCGGCGGCCGATCCTGCCGCCGCGCCACGAGACTCGCGGGGGCCCGCGTCCGTGCAGCTCACCGTCGGCAGTGCCCAGGCGGCCGGTGCGGGCGCTTGCCCGACCGAACGCAGTGACGCGATCGTGCGCGGTGCGGAGGCGGGCGGGACGACCTCCGGGCCGGACGCCGTGCTGTTGTTCCAGTACGCGTACTACGTCGAACGGTCCGGGGAGCGAGCCAGGGCGGCGGTCGCGCCGGATGCCGCTGTCCAGCCCGCCTGGGTCATCCAACGGGGTATCGATACGGTCCCGGCGGGTACCACACATTGCGTGCGGATCGTGACGATCGGAGACCACCGGTACTCCGTCGAGGTCACCGAATACCGGCCCGGCGGTGTGCCCGCCACGTACAACAGACAGATGGTCACCACCGCGGTGATCGACGGCCGCACCATGATCACAGGTATCGCGGCCGGATAAAAGGAGAGCAGAGGCGATGGGAGAGGACTGGAGCCGCTGGCTCGACGAGACGCCCGGGGAGGGCGAATCGTCGAGCCAGCCGGTGCGCTCCAAGGCTCCGGTGGTGCGGTTGCGGCGCGGCAACGATGCGGGGGCCGAGGATCATCCGGCGCAGCGACCGATTCTGGTGGTCGGCGGGTGCGGCGGCGCGGGTACCACGACGACGGCGTTGGGTTTGGCGGGTGAGCTCGGCACGGGCGGGACGCCGACGGTCGCGGTGGACGCGACCTCGGCGGGTAGCGATCTCGCACTGCGCGGTGCGGACGAGCATCTGCACCCGATCAGCTTGCAGTCCTGGTTGTACGGGCGTGGGGCCGACGAGCCCGCGCCGTTGAAGGAATGCCTGTCGCGTGCGACGTCGGGCATCGGGCTGCTGTGGCGTGATGCCGCGCCGCTGCGCAGACGTGCGACTTACCTCACGGTCGCCCGCGCGGTGCGCGACGCGGGATACACCGCCGTCTACGACGGAGGACATCCGATTGCCGCCAGGCAACTGCTTCCCTTGCTCGATGACGCGGATGTGGCTCTGGTACTGACGATTCCGGCCCGCAACGACGCAGCCAACCGGTTGCGGGTCGCGCTGGAATGGCTCGACGACCAGTTCGGCGACACCACCGAGGGGCATGACGGCGGCATCGTCGGTGACACCACCATCGTCGTCTCGCATCAGTACCCAGACGGGGATTCCCGGGTAGCGGATCATTTGCGAGAGCATCTCTCCGGGTGGGTCCGCGAAATCAGGGAGATTCCGTACGATCCCCACCTCGCCCGTGGTGAACTCGTGCGGCACACCTCCCTGGCCGCCGAGACGCGCCGGGCATATGGGCGCCTGCTCGCCGGGGTGGCATCATGACCGCCGCCATGATTTTTCCCCGTCAGCCCGATCCCGCGCCCGCCGGTGTGATCGCACCGCCGGAGGCCCGCCGCGCCGCCATCTGGGACCGGCCGGTGCCCGGCGTCGGCCGGGCACCGCTGGTCTGGCTGCTGGGTGTGCACGGCGGTGCGGGAGCCAGTACCCTCGCGCATGTGCTTGCGCCCGCGGCGGATTCGGGCCGCCGCTGGCCCGGCGTCTTCGACCGCGAAAGCCCTTTCGTCGTCCTCGTCGCCAGGGAGACCATCGCCGGTCTGTCCCGTGCACACGACCTTCTGCGCCAACATCTTTCGGGCTTCGCAGGGCTGTCCGAGGTGCTCGGCCTGATCACCGTCGCCGCGCGCCCCGGCAGGATGGCGCCCGAGATCCGCCGCTACCGGGACGTGGTCGGCTCACTGGCCGGGCAGGTGTGGCAGGTGCCGTGGTATGAGGAATGGACGCTGGTCGAACCGGAGCAGCTTCCGGTGTGGTCGCCCGGCGATCCGCTGCCACCGAAGAAACGCAAGCTCGATCTGCTGGAGGAAGTCCCGCTCGATGTCCGGGAGCTCGGGGCCGACATCGTCGCGGCCGCTCGGACGGCACTGGAGGAGGCCACCTTCGACCGCCAGGTTCCCGATCTCAGGAAGCCGTCCGATCAGTGAACGTACGCATCGAATCGGCGACAACACACCACTATTCGAGAAAGGCACCCGATGAGCATGATCCTCCTCGCCGTGCAGGACACGTACGGCACCGTACTCGCGCAAGTCGGTAATCCGACGCCCGAGGCGCCTCCTGGCTCGGAGAAGATCCTGCAGCTGGTGCGGTACCTCACCTGGTTCGTCCTGTTGTCCGGGATCTGCGGCATCACCTACGCGGGCGGCAGGTTCGCGTGGGAGAAGTGGACCGGTGGTGGTCTCGAGTCGCCGAAGATGGTGGCGGGAGCGATGATCGGCGGCGTGGTCGCCACCAGCGCGGGCACCATCATGAACGCCGTCATCGGCACCTGATGGTCGCGATGAGTGCCGTGCAGATCCCGGCCGCCCAGGTACTGGCGTACAAGAGGATGCCCGCCGAGGTCCTCGCACCGCTGATGCAGCTGCTGAACTGGCTACTGTGGTTCGTACTGCTGGTATGCCTGGCCTGGATGATCGTGTCGGCGGGAAAGCTGTGGTTGACCTTCCGCAGTGATCTGGCCATGAACGACGCCTCGCACGGCGTGCTGATGAGCCTGCTGGGTGCTGTGGTGGCGAGCACGGCGTCGGGGATCGCCCTGGCGTTCCTGCCCGCGTGAGCCGCCGGAGCGGGATGGGGACGACGCGGGAATGATTTCCACGGTAATGCGGCCGACAGACTCCGCGGTACGGCGGTGCGAGCTCCGCCTGCCTGCGGCCGGATTCGTCGGTGCCGCGCTGCTGGTGGCGGCGGTCGGATGCGGGGGTGGTGACGACACGGCGGGACCGGACCTGACCGCGGTCCCGACCAACGTTCGCTGGCAGCCGTTCCAAGGCGTGCCGCTGCCGGTCACCGACCAGGGGCCGAAGTCGACAGCTGACGGCGCGGCAACCGGTTTCGAGCATTCGCCGCGCGGCGCGGGCGTCGCCGCATTGACGCACTCCGTGCGGTTGGCGGTGGCCGCAGACACCCAGTGGGCGAAAGTGGCGGCGCAGGAACTGGTTCCGGGCCCCGCCAAGGACGAGTGGGTGACCAATCGGGTGCAGCTGTCGATCACCGGCCCGGCGAGCGCCGAGTTCGCGCCCCGGCTGCTCGGCTACAAGATCACCGGCTACACCGGACAGAGCTCCACCGTCGATGTGTACACCGAGTATTCCGATCGCTCCAAGGCGGTGCACCACACTGCCGTCGAGTGGTTCGGCGACGACTGGAGATTACGACTGCCCGACCCGGGCTCAGCCGTACGACCCATTGACTCGATCGACGCATTACCCACTGACATCGTGAGATTGGAGGCACCGACGTGAGCGACAAAGAGTCGTACGCGCGCGACCGTGTCTCCTTCGGTGTCGTCGCCTCTGCCGCCGTGCTCGCACTCATCGTGGTGGTCGGCATCTTCGTCTTCGTCGGCCGCGACGATCAAGGCGTCGGCGGCGGTCCCGCCGTCACGGAAGGTTCCGGCGGCACCGGGTTCGCCGGACCGGAAGTGGACATCCTGGGCAGGCGCGTCGACATTCCGAACAACGCCGCCGGACAACCGCTTTCGCAGGATCCGTCGCGGCAGCACAAGCCGACCGACCCGGACTGGCTGACCGCGGCGCCGGAGGGCACCACCGAGCCGCACGGTTGGCAGCGGGTGTACGGCGCTTCGGTGCCCTTCTCCACGTCCGACGGGCCCACGCGCATCGAGGACGACTTGGCCGTCGGGTACTCGCACACCCCGCAGGGGGCGGTGCTGGCGGCGGCCCAGATCACCTACCGGCTCAACGCCCGCCCCGCCGATCGCGACCTGTACGTGCGGCAGGTCCGGGTGTCCGCTCAGCAGATCGCCGCCTACGACAAGGCGCTGGCCGACGACCGCCTGCCGGAGCAGCAGCCGGAGAAGGTGACCCGCTACTTCGTCGCCTCCGACGCGTTCAAGGTCGACGATTACGCCGACGATCTCGCCATCGTCCGCTTGGCCACCAGGGGGCCGGTGGTGGACGGCAAACAGTTGTGGGCCGCGACTCGCTTGGTCATGGTGTGGGACGCGGGTGATTGGCGCTTGAAGCCTTCGACGTCCAACAACGCGCAGACGGAGTATCTCGAGTCGCTGGGGGGGTGGACGAAGTGGTGACCACGCGAGGATCCGGTCGTCCGCGGCTGGCGTTGCTCGGCGCGGGCGCGGTGCTCAGCGTCGCGCTCGCCGCGGTGGTCACAGTTGTCGCCACGCGGGACAACGCATCCGGTGAGGAGCAGGTCTCCAGGACCGGCACCGCGTCGGCCAGTGCAGTGGGAGGACCGTCTGCGGTCCCCGCCGCCGCGGTATTCGGCAATCCCGAGACCGACATGTTCGGCCGACGCGTCGATGTCCCGGTCGGCGCGGCAGGTACCGCTCTGCCACAGAATCCGAACCAGCGGCAGCAACCGGGAACGCCGGGATGGACCGCCGCCGCGCCGGCGCCATCGAACGGCGAAGGGGTGTGGCAGCGGATATTCGGCGGTCCGGTCGTGCGCTTCTCGACCTCCGACGGACCGTCCCGGATCGACGGTTCCGCCGCGGTGGGATTCGCGCACACGCCGCAAGGCGCCGCACTGGCCGCCGAACAGATCTACTGGCGGACCAACGCCAATCCCAAGGATCGTGGTCTGCTGGTCGGTCTGGTCGACGTGACGCCGCAGTATCTGGCCGACTACGACCGGCTGGTCGCCGAGGGCAAGGTGTCCGACCGTCTGCCCGACAAACTCCGGCCCTTGTTGTTCGCGTCGGATGCCTTCCGAATCGAAAGCTATGCAGATGATTTCGCGAAAGTGCAGTTTGCGAGAAAGGCTCGAGAAACAGTTGATGGCCAACCAACATGGGTGGGCATGCGCCTGGCGGTCATGTGGCGAGACGGAGATTGGAAGCTCACCACGGTGACCGGCGACGAACGAGTGCAGATCGAGTCCCTGCGGAGCATCGAGGGGTGGACACAATGGTGAGGCGGATAGTCACAATATTCGCGGTCATCTTCACGGTGATGATCGCGACGCCGACCGTGGCCTACGGCCAGACCTACGGTTTCGACGAGACGTGCAACGAAATCCACGACACGCTCGACAATGTGGGACTGCCCGGCATCTCCCTCGGTGACGCGGCCTCCGCCGCGTGCAAGGCGGGAAATGCCGCCTCGCATCCCGGTCAGGCGGCGACGGCGGTCAAAGACAAGGCCTGGGACTCGACCTTCGGCAAGGTGGTCGACTCACTGATGAACGGCCTCGGCCAGGCCATCATCCTGGCGTTGACCTTTTGGATGAAGGTGCCCAACGAGGCGGTCAGCGATTCGGGCTCGCTGTTCACGAAGATCAACGACTACACCTATCAGGCGCAGATCCTGCTGCTGATCGCGTCGGTGATCATTTCCGGCGCGCGACTGGCCGAGGCCAGACGCGGAGCCGTGATGAACGAGGCGGCCGAGTCGTTCCGGATGTTCACCCGGGTGGTGTTCAGCTCGTGGATGCTGGGCGCGGTGATCGTGGCCGGCACTCAGGCCTCGGATCGCTTCGCGGAGTGGATCATCAACGACTCGACCAACGGAAATGCCAAGGATCTCGCCGAGCTGATGGTGAAAACCAGCAAGCTGCAAGCCTTTTCCCCAGGCCTCGTGCTGATCATCGCGATCGTGGGCCTGCTCGGCGCGCTGGCGCAGATCGTGCTCGCCATCGTCCGTCAGGGCCTGCTGGTGATCGCGGCCGGAGTGCTGCCGCTGGCGGCGGCGGCATCCGGCATGAACATGGGCAAGCAGTCCTATCAGAAGCTGATCGGCTGGATCATCGCCTTCATGCTGTGGAAGCCGGTGGCGGCGATCGTCTACATGATCGCCTTCACCACGGCGGGCCACGTCGACTCGCTCACCCCGACCGGCGGCCTGCCCGACGGTGAACAGGCCCAGCGCATGCTGGTCGCGATCGTGCTGCTGTGCAGCGTCGCGTTCGTGTTGCCCGCGCTGATGCGGCTGGTCACCCCGGCCGTCGCGATCGTCGGTAGCGGTGGTTCCGGCCTCACCGCGACCGGCGGCACCCTGCTCGCGGTGGCGGGCCTGGGAGCCATGGGTACCAAGGCCGTTGGCGTCAAGGGCGCCGCGGCGCCGGGTAACGCGGGTTACGTGAGCGGCAGCGGGACCGGGCCGCGGCCGGGCGGTCCTGGCGGGCCGCGTGGCGGCGGCGTGCCGCGGCCCACCACGCCCCGCGGTGGCGGTGGCGGTGGCGGTCAGGGCGGCGCGGCACCGCGCGCCTCCGGACCTGCGGGCGCGGCCGGAGTAGCGTCCGGATCGGCCAGGACGGCAGGCCGGATCGGCGCGGCGCGCGCCGCGAGCGGCGGGCTGAACCGGGCCGAGCAAGCCATGGGTGACGTCGCGGGCGACCGCTGGACGAACCGTTCACCCGACCTCGGGAGGAGCACCATTCCGCGATGACAGTCACCGACACCTACGAGCGGCGCTCGTACGGGCTCTGGCAGAAGCCGCGCAGCGCGGGTCTTTTCGGCCTGCGCTGGGAAGAGACCGTGCTCGGCTTCGCGGTCGTGATCACGGCGCTGATCACCGCGATGGTCGGCGGCTTCCAGTGGGGTCTGATCGTCGGCGGCACGGGCGTCGTCGTGATGGTCCCCCTGGTGTGGCGGACCGGAGGTCGTTCGGGTTATGAGACGGGATTGATGATGTTCAACTGGATGCGCTCGCGCAGTCGCGGCGAGCATGTGTACCGCGGTGGCCGCTTCTCCCGGATCCCCGGCGGCGTCACCCGATTGCCGGGACTGCTGGCGCCCTCCAAGCTCTACGAGGGCATCGACGCGGGCGGCTACAGCTTCGGCATGATCCACCTGCCGCAATTCGCGCAGTACACGGTGGTGCTGCGGGCCTGGCCGCAAGGCCATGAGGCGGTGGACCAACCCGTGATCGACCGATGGGTGTCGGCGTGGGGCACCTTCCTGGCCTCGGTCGGCCAGACCAGCGACATCGTCGCCGTCGTTCCGGTCATCGACACCGTGCCGGAGACCGGAAACCGTTTGCTCACCGAGGTTTCCACGATCACCAGGCCGGAGGCGCCGGAACTGGCCCAGCAGGTGATGTACGAGCTGGCCACCGAACTGCCGCAGGAGCGGGTGCAGCTGCTGCCGCGCGTGGCGATCACGTTCAAGGCCACCACCGCCGAGCGCCGCAAGAACCCGGCGGAGGAGGCCGTCGAGATCGGCCGCCGCCTTCCCGGCATCTGCGCCGCGCTGGCCGAGGCCGGTGTGCGCGCGCAACCGATGTCGGCCGACGAGGTGATCGCGTTCATCCGGCGCAGCTACGACCCTGCCTCGCAGGCCGATCTGGAAGTCGCCGCGGGCGAACCCGAAGGGCACGGCCTGGATTGGGCGGACGCGGGTCCGGTGTCCCATGACGAGAAGTGGGATCACCTGGTGCACGACGGTGGCCGGTCGGTCACCTGGGAGATGGACGCGGCGCCGGAGGGCGCGGTCGACGAGCGGGTGCTGCAGCGGTTGCTCGCGCCGAATCCCGAAGTCCCGCGGAAACGTATCGCGATCGTGTACCGTCCGCACTCAGCCGCCGACGCCGCCGAAATCGTCGACGACGATTTCAAGAACGCGCTGGTGGCCCAACAGAGCGAACGCGGGGTCGTGTCCGCGGCGGCGACGCTGCGAGTGGGCGCGACCCAGCAGGCCCGCGAGGAGCAGGCCAGGGGTCACGGTGTGACCCGCTTCGGGGCGCTGGTGACCATCACCGAGCCACTGCGCGGTGACCTGCCGCGCATCGAAGCCATCACGCGCGACCTGTCGACCCAGGCGCGCTTGAAGATTCGGCGGTGTTACCGCTACCAGGCGGCGGCCTTCGCGGCTTCGCTCGGTTGCGGGGTGATCCTGCCGGAGCATGCGACTATTCCGAAGGCACTGGCGGGGTGAGCGATTCATGGCACGGGACTACGAGCCACCCGTACGGGAACGGGACGAGGACGCGCGCCGCAGACGGCCCGAGCAATCCGGCCGGGACGAGTGGGGACAGCGACCGTCGCGGCCGCGGCACCCCGCACGGGATTCGGCGCGGGTGAGCGGCGAGGACCGGTCGGGCGTCGAGACCTCCGACCGGCGCGCGGCGCGCGAAGCCGAGCGGCGCGCGCGAGCGGGCGCGGGCCGGTCCGACGGCGCGCGCCACGACCGCTCGCACGGTGAGCGCGGCTCCCGCGTTCCCCGCGATGCGGCCACCGAGCGAATCCCCCGACGGCCGGATCGCACCGGTGCCAGGAACGGACGTGTGGCACGGCCCGCGAAGGTCGACTACACGGCCGACCGCGCCATGGGAACCCCGTACCTGGACAAGGCGGCCCGCCGCGCGAAGGCGAAGGCGGATCGGCGTAAACAGTCCGGCCCTTCGCTGCTCGACGACGCCACCCGCGCCAAGCTGGAGATGATCGCCCGCGAGGGCAGCGGTCTGCGGGCGGCGTGGGCGCAGTTCCGGGTCCGCACCGACGACATCCGCCGCCGCAACTACGCGGCCAGGGCGGAGCAGACGATCGAGGACGGATTCGATCGCAGCACAGCGCAACTCACCGACCGCGGCTACGCGGGTCCGGGCGGCGGCCGGATGAACGTCGTCGGTCGGCCGGTCGAATACCGCGCCACCACCGCTCAGGTCGCCGGCTTGTGGCCGTGGTCGGTCGGCGCTGGTGCGCCGCTGATCGGCACCCCACTCGGCTCGCATCTGCACACCGGGGCTCCGGTCTGCTTCGACCCGATGAACTGGTTCATGCGCGGCAGCTTCATCACCGCTCCCAGCCTCTTCGTGCTCGGCCTCAACGGTTTCGGCAAGTCCTCGCTGGTGCGCCGGATCGTGCTGGGCGGTATCGCGCAGGGGATCACGCCGTTGATCCTGGCCGACGTCAAACCGGACTACCGCAAGATGGTCGAGTTGGTCGGCGGTCAGGTGATCGACCTGGGGTACGGGCACGGCAAGCTCAACCCGCTCGCCGCGGGTGTGCTCGGCGCGGTGGTTCCGCGGCTGGAGGAGTTCCCGGCCCTGCAGTTGCAAGTGTTGCAGGACCTGCGCGCCAGGCAGGTGACGCTGATTGCCGGTCTGGTCGAACTGGTGCGCGGCGACCGCGTCCGCGACTACGAGGAGACGCTGATCTCCACCGCTCTGCGCATCCTGTACCGGCCCGGCAGCGGGTACACGCCGGACAAGCCGCCGATCATGGAGAACCTCCTCGACGTGATCGTCGGCGGCGGTGAGGAATTGATGCTGGACGCCGGAGCCGACAACTCGGACGAGTACCAGGAGGCGATCAAGGGGCTGCGCCGCTCGCTGCGCGCGCTCACCCAGGGCCCCTTCGGCGCGGTCTTCAACGGGCAGACCACCGTGCCGATCGACACCAGCGCGGTCGCGGTGTGCATGGACGTCTCGCACATCCCGACCGGCGACAAGAAGCTCAAGGCCGCGGTCATGCTGGCCTGCTGGGCCGACGGATTCGCCTCGGTCGAGGCCGCGCACGTGCTGGCCGACGCGAAGCTCGGCCCGCAGCGCTATTTCCAGGTGGTGATGGACGAGCTGTGGCAGGTGCTCGGTCTGGGTGACTTCATGGTCGACCGTGTCGACGAGTTGACCCGACTACAGCGCGGCATCGCCACCGCGCTGATCATGATCAGCCATACCATCAAGGACCTGCAAGCACTCGGATCGGAAGCCGCCATCGCGAAGGCGCTCGGCTTCCTGGAGCGTGCGCGCGCCAAGATCTTCGGCGCGCTCCCGGCCGAGGAGATCAAACGACTCGACAGCACGGTTCCGTTCACATCGGCCGAGGAGGAGATGGTGACCGGATGGTCCGCACCGCAAGCGCTGACGGGCGAGGCGCTCAAGCCGGGACAGCAGCGGCCATCCCCGCCCGGCACCGGTAAGTTCCTGCTGAAGATCGGCGAGGACCGCAGGCCCGGCATCCCGTTCCACATGGAATTCACGCTGTCGGAGAAGGAAAGCGGGATACACGACACCAACCAGCGGTTCAGCGAGTTCACCGAATCGACCTCACGCGGAACGGATTCGCCGGGGAGCGCCGCATGATGCCGCACCGGTCCTACCGCCGCGTCTCGCCCGAGGTGCGCGATGCCGCGGTCGCGCAGGTCATCGCGCTCACGGGCAAGCTACGCAGCGAATCGGAGGCCTGTCGCGTGGTCGCCGAACAGATCGGAGTGCACACGAATTCGGTGCGGAATTGGGTGCGGGCCGCCGAAGGCCCCGGTCTGGAGCGCATGGACGCGACCGCGTTGCGGCGCAAAGTCGCTCTCCTGCAACAGCAATTGGCCGCCGCCGCCGAGATGAACCGCACCTTGGCCGACACCCTCAACGAAGCCCGGCGCCGGACGTGAAACACGCCTGCGCGCGGCATTCTGCCGAGGTGCGGCGGCGATGAGCGGCAAGTCGGTGTTGTGGACGGCGCTCGGCGCGGTGCTCGGCCTGGTGACCATCGTGCTGGTCATCGTCATGCCCGCGGTGGACGACGCCTGCGAGGGTGGCTCGGTGCTCGGTTCGCAGTCGGCGCTGCCGCCAGGGGGTTACCCGCCGGGCGATCGGCGCGCCGCGGCGACCGCGAACCCCACTGCGACCCAGGCCAATCCGACCGCGACCGCGACGCCTTCATTGGCGGCGGGCGTCGGTCCACTGCGCCGCACCCTGCCGATGGCCGTCGGAACCTTCACCTTGTCGGATATCTTCGGCTCGCGTGGGGGTGCGCACAGGGGCGTCGACCTGGCCGCGGCCGACGGCACCCCCATTTTCTCGGTGTCCGACGGCCGGGTCGTCGCCGCCGGTCCGGCGTCGGGATTCGGCAACTGGATCGTCGTGGATTCGGTGGACACCAACGGTCGTTCGTATTCGGCTGTCTACGGCCACATGTGGGACTCGGGTGTGCTGGTCCGCGCGGGCGATACCGTGACCGCGGGTCAGCACATCGGCGCGGTCGGCTCGGCGGGCGAATCCAGTGGTCCGCACCTGCATTTCGAGATCGTTCCGGGCGGCCGGTTCACCGGAGGACGCCAGATCGACCCGCTGCCCTGGCTGGACGGCGCGCCGACTCCGGATGTCGGTGGCGCGCATGCCTATTCCAGCGATCCACGGTGCAGCCTCGGCTTCGGCACCGCCGGTGGTGCGCTCGCCGCGGGCAAGGTGCCGCAGGAACTGGAGATCTGGTACCGCCGCGCGGGTTCGATCTGCCCGCAGGTCACGCCGTCGCTGCTCGCCGCGCAGGGCAGGCAGGAGTCGGGTTTCCGGCGCGGCGCGATCTCGCCCGCGGGTGCCCAGGGCTTGGCCCAGTTCCTGCCGACCACCGCCGTGAGCATCAATCCCGACGATGGGCGGCCCTACGTGATCGATGCCGACGGCAACGGCATGGCCAGCGTGTGGGACGACGGCGACGCGATCATCGGCCAGGGCCGCTACATGTGCGCGATCGCGCACAGGATCTTGCGGTGGCAGTCCGAAGGCAGAGTGCAGGGCGACGTCGTCGCGCTGACGCTGGCGGCGTACAACGCAGGCGAGGGCGCGGTGCTGGCCTCGGGCGGCATGCCGAACCAGGTTGCCGCACACTACGCCGAGACCCAGCCGTATGTGCGGAACATCCTCGCGATGGAGGCGCAATACCGTGCGCCGGGCTCGCTCGGCCGGTTCACGCCGGGGCAGGGCTCGTCAGGCGATCAGATCGCCGAAGCAGCGCACGAATGGCTCGGCACGCCCTACGTCTGGGGCGGCGGTGGGCCGCAGGGGCCCAGCGGCGGCGGATTGGACGGACCGGGTCTGACCTCGGCGGCGGTGTTCGCGGCATCCTCCGGCACGGTGACGCTGCCGCGCACGGCCGAACAGCAATGGGAGGCAGGTGTGGAGGTGCCGATGAGCAGAGTGCGGTCGGGGGATCTGGTGTTCAGTTCGTTCGGGCCGCGCGGACCGGCGCTGGTCGGAATCTACACCGGAAACGGCCGGATGATCCAGTCGGTGCCGGGGGCGGACACGCGATCCGCGGGTGGCGTCTCGGAAGTCGCGGTGCCGGGGGACGGACGAGCGCGGAGGGTGCTGTGAGGGCCCGGGGGCTCGAACCCGCGCCGGCAGGGCTGCCGCGGCGTGGCGTGATGCGGCTAGCCTGGAAAGACAAAGCAAGTGCACGCGCGAAACTGGTGGTGATGCTGGTGCTGAGCGTCGCGGTGCTGGGCGCGGCATGTGGCCGCGCGGACCGCGCGGACACGGGATCCGATGCGGCGCAGCCGGCTACGTCCACGACCCGTCTGCTCGAGGGCGTCCCCGCGCCGGACCCGGTGACGCCCGACGGTGTCGCGGTCGCGGCGCTGCGGGCGGTCTACAGCTGGGAACCCGCCACCGAGACGCAGGGCGCGTCGCTGGCGCGGGCACGGAAGTTTCTCGGCCCCAGCTTGATTCGTATGCTGGATGCGGCGCCGACCGCGGTGGAGACCCCGAAGTCGACGCTGCAGTGGGCGGATTGGGCGAGGGAAGGGGCGCGTGTGGAGGCGTTCACTTTCGCGTCCGGCGAGAAGGCGCCGACTCTCACCGATCCGAACGTCCAGCAGTTCAAGATCGGGGTCGAGCAGACCGTCGTCTACCCGAACGGGCGCAAGGAGCCGCTGCCGCCCGCCACGGTGATCGCCACCGTCGTGCGCACACCCGACGGCTGGCGGCTCGACGCGTTCCGCTGACCACCCGCTTTCCCCACCGGACCGCCGACCCAGGAGGCACACATGGCGAAGAAGAAAAAGGTGACGGATCCGGCCATACCCGGACCCGACGCCAGCCTGATCCTGATCTACGCCGGCTTCGCGGTCTTCGGAACCCTGTGGCTCGCGCTCCATCTGGGCAACATGCTCGCGGGCAGCCCACAGAAAGTCCCGGTCAACCCGATCGCGATCGCCGCGGACCTGGCCAGGGGAAAGTTGCAGTGGCCAGGCGCGGCGACGGCGATCGTCCTGCTGGTGATCATGAGCGTGGTCGGCTATCTCGTGATCCGCAAGCAGCTGCAACAGCGTCAGTCCAAAGGCAGGCTGCCGGTCGACGACAAGGCCGACGTGATGGGTAACGGCGGCGCGATCACGATGCTCACCGAGGCGGGCGTCCGGGAGAAGGCCCAGCAGCTCGGTGTGAAACTCCCGAACGGCGGCGTTCCGGGCGTGCCGATCGGCGTCGGCGTGGCCGACGGGGTGATGCTCTACGGCTCCTACGAGGATCTGCACTTGGACATCTGGGGTCCGCGGCAAGGCAAGTCGACCTCCCGGGTGATTCCGGCGATCCTCACCGCGGTCGGGCCGGTGCTGGCCACCTCGAACAAGCGCGACGTGGTGGACGCCACCCGAGACGTCCGGGAGGCCAAGAGAAGTCCCACCTTCGTCTTCGACCCGCAGGGCGTCGCCGGCGAACTGCCGACCTGGTTCTGGGATCCGTTGTCCTGGGTGGATGCCAAGAGCGAAGGCTGCGAGATGCGTGCGGCGCGGCTGGCCGGGCACTTCGCCGACGGTGACGACGGCCGTGACACCAACACCGACGCGTTCTTCGATCCCGAGGCCGAGGACCTGCTGGCAGGACTGTTCCTCGCCGCCGCCGTCGGCGACCGCAATGGCAGCCGCCCGATCGTGCAGGTCTGGGAGTGGGTGACGAATCCGCAGGACACCGAGCCCATCGAACTCCTGCGCGCGGCCCGTCATCACTACACGGCCTCCGGCCTCTCCTCGCAGTACAACACCGACCCACGGACCCGCAGTGGCATCTTCGGCACCGCCAAGAAGATGATCCGCTGCCTGAAGCTGTCGAACGTGCACCCGTGGATCACCCGCGGCGGCGACCGCAGGGAGTTCGACGAGATGGAGTTCCTGAACCACAACGGAACGCTGTACAGCTTGTCGCTGGAGGGGCGCGGGTCGGCCGCGCCGCTGGTGAGCGCACTCACCGAGGCGGTGATCGACGTCGCTATGCGCAAGGCTTCGCAGTCCGCCGGAGGGCGACTGGCGATCCCGTTGCTCGCGGTGCTCGACGAGGCCGCGAACGTGGTGCGCTGGAAGGATCTGCCCAAGCAGTACAGCCACTTCGGCTCGCGCGGCATCGTCGTGATGACGGTGCTGCAGTCCTGGGCGCAGGGGGCTCGCTGCTGGGGTGAGAGCGGTATGAACGCGCTGTGGTCGGCGGCGAACATCAAGGTGCTCGGCAGCGGCGTGGACGACACCAAGTTCCTGCAGGAGCGTTCGGACGTGCTCGGCGAATACGACGCGATCTCGCAATCGGTCTCCGAATCCAAAGGCGGCAAAAGCTATTCGCGCTCGCTGAGTTCGTCCAAGACGTTCACGGTCAACGCGCTGGCGACACTGCCGCGTGGCCGGGCCATCCTGTTCCCGTCCGGAGCGCCACCGGTGCTGCTCCGCACGGTGCCGTGGTGGGAGGGCGAGTACGCCGCCGACGTGAAGCAGTCCATCTCGCGGCATGATCCGGAACGCAAGACCGAGGTCACCGACTTGATCGGCTCGCCTTCGCTGGACAAGTCGACACCGCCGCCGGAGTACGGACCGATCGAGGAGGTGCGGCCACTGTGACCGAACAGCAGCAACAACCGATGATCCACGCGAGCGTGGTGGATTTCGTCGAGAACTACCTCAGCGTGGTCTACCGACGACAGGTCACCGATCTCAGCGACACGGTGTGGTGCCCGGAGTGGTGGCAGCACGCCGAGGCGATCGCTCGGCTGGACGCGCTGTGGCGGGCCTGGGAACACTACCGCCTCGACGGTCGCACCGGCTTGAGCGTCTGGTTCCTGGATCACGCCGACCCGCACATGTCGAAGCTGTTCGACCCGAAGGGACCGTTCAAGTACTGCAGTGTGCGCAACGGCCATAAGGACATGCTCAACCCACTGCCGACGAAGTCGCCGCAGCACGGCATGTTCGGCGATCCCACGATCGGTGACTTCCGCACCTGATCCATTGCGCGGCAGCGCTTCTCGCCGCTGCCCGTCGAAAGGCGAACGCCCGCCGGGTAACTACCAGCGGGCGTTTGTTCGTCCGATTATCGGCTGCGCTCCAGGCCGCGGGATTCCTGTTCCCTCGCCCTGGTGACCGTCGGCGCCTCAGCGGGGCGATCGCGCACCGCCTCGCCCGGTGGTTGTGCCTGCCCGACTTCGATCAGCATCCGCACCGCGGCCAGCTCCGGCGCGACACCCATCTTGGCGAGATGGGCCGCGATCGCCATCCGGCGTTCCGCGGAGTCGTATTGCATGGCAGGCCTCGCGTTGGCGGCCGCGTTTGCGGCCATCCGCGAGGCCTCGGCTTGTGCGGAGAAGCGGTCCTTCTCCAGGGACACACCCTTTTCCGCGACCGGCTTCTCGATCAGCCGAGCCAGCTCGGTGTTGCGCGGATCCTTGGCCTTCGAGTCGCGGGCCTCCCGGACCTGCAGTTCTCTGGCCTCTTTGATGCGGGTCTCGGTGAGCTTGACTCGCGCTTCGACTTCCTTCTGACCACGCTCGCGGGTCTTCAAGGCAACGAGTGTCGCAAGCTGCAACATTGTCCTCATCATGGCCGCGGTTTCCCGGCCGATGTCGTCCAGTTCCTCGGACATGGCTGCTCCCCGATGCTGCAGTGATCGCTATGGATGATGTGTGGTGCTTCGTCACGGACGCCGCCACGCGAACTGTAGTCCCGTGCAGCGGGTCCCGCCTGCAAACGTGGACACCCGGAGTGCTCGCGGCGTGGCGCACACTCTCTACCAGGGCGGTCCTGTCGAGAGGGTGACTACGCTACGGGAACTCCTTGGTTCGAGGTTACCCGACAAAGGTCGGCACAATCGAACGAGCGTGCCGCTTTTCAGCATATCTCGCACATTTCAGGCATACGTGGGGAACGCGCCGGATGATCTTCGGATTGAGGGTAACCTAGCCGAAGAAAGGTTCACCTATCCTCGCTGGTGGCGGGAGTGCTCCATACCCGGCTCGGGCCCGCGGCCGGAGTTCGGCGGCGGGCCCGAGGGTTCGATACTCAGCGGTCGACGCGCACCGACTGAATCGTGACCGGCTGCTGCGGTTTGCCGTCGCCGGGGCCGTTGGAGTTGTCCTGGCCCACCTGGGCGATCTTGTCGAGGGTGGCGAGGCTGTTCTCGTCCACCGTGCCGAAGATCGTGTACTGCGGTGGCAGCTGGGAATCTCCGTAGACGACGAAGAACTGACTGCCGTTGGTGCCGGGACCCGCGTTGGCCATGGCGAGGGCGCCGCGCTTGTAGGCGATCGGGTTCCTGGTGGCGTTCGGGTCGTCCGGCGCGTACTGATCGGTCGGGTACTCGTTGTCGAACTCGTAACCGGGCCCGCCCATTCCGGTGCCGGTCGGGTCACCGCATTGCAGGACCTTCAGGCCCTCGTCCGCGGTCATCCGGTGGCAGTCGGTGCCGTCGAAGAAGTTCTGCGCGGCCAGGCTGACGAAGCTGTTCACCGTGCACGGTGACTCGGCGTTGTTCAGGGTCAGGCCGATCGGGCCCTGACTTGTCTCCATGCTGACGCTGACCTCGGCGTCGACGCCGGTGGTCGGGATGCCGTCGGCCTTCGGCTTGTTCGCGGGCTTGTCCGCGGGCTTGGCGCTGTCGCGGTAGACACAGTCCACCGTCGCGGGCTTGGCCTTCGCGGCGGGCGGCGCGGCGGCGGTTGGGGGGGCGCTGGACAACGGTGCATCCGCCGCGTCGGAGCCGTTGTCCTCGCCGCGGGTCAGGAAATACACCCCGGTGACGGCGGCGACCACGACGACGACACCCAGCACCGATCCCGCGATCGTGAGTACCTTGCGCTTGCGCGCCCGCTCGGCCCGGTTGGCGAGCTGACGCTCCAGCTTGCGTTTCGCCGCTGCTCGTCGCTGTTCGTTGCTCGGCACTACCACGTTCCTCCCGTATCCGGTGACATCGGGATAAGAGTGTGCCATTTCTTCCTGAGACTCCCGGCGCATCCTTCCTCCAGAGGCGGTTCGGAGAACCGGTTGGACTTGCGGGGGCGTGGTGGTGGAAACTGGAGCATCGTGACCAAGACCAGCAGCTTCTCCGCCCCGAAGGGGGTACCGGACTACGTGCCACCCGGCTCGGCCGAGTTCGTCGCGGTGCGCGACGGCCTGATCCGCGCTGCCCGACTGGCCGGGTACGGACATATCGAGCTGCCGGTTTTCGAAGACACGGGCCTGTTCGCCCGCGGTGTCGGCGAGTCGACCGACGTGGTCACCAAGGAGATGTACACCTTTCCCGACCGCGGCGATCGCAGCGTCACGCTGCGTCCCGAGGGGACCGCGGGTGTGATGCGCGCGGTCATCGAGCACGGCCTCGACCGCGGCCAGCTTCCGGTGAAGCTGTCCTACGCGGGTCCGTTCTTCCGCTACGAGCGGCCGCAGGCCGGGCGGTACCGGCAGCTGCAGCAGGTGGGCATCGAGGCGATCGGCGTCGACGACCCGGCGCTGGACGCCGAGGTGATCGCCATCGCCGATGCCGGCTTCCGCGGGCTCGGGCTCGACGGCTTCCGGCTGGAGATCACCTCGCTGGGTGATGAGACCTGCCGGCCGCAGTACCGGGAACTGCTGCAGGAATTCTTGTTCGAGCTGCCGCTGGACGAAGAGACCACGCGGCGCGCCCAGCTCAATCCGCTGCGCGTCCTCGACGACAAGCGGCCCGAGGTGCGCGCGATGACCGCGAACGCGCCGTTGATGATCGATCACCTCTCCGAATCGGCCAAGGCGCACTTCGAACAGGTACTCGGCCACTTGGAAGCGCTCGGCGTGCCCTACGTGGTGAACCCGCGCATGGTGCGCGGTCTGGACTACTACACCAAGACCACGTTCGAATTCGTGCACGACGGTCTCGGCGCGCAGTCCGGCATCGGCGGCGGCGGTCGCTACGACGGCCTGATGGCCGATCTCGGGGGACAGTCGCTGTCGGGCATCGGCTTCGGTCTCGGCGTGGACCGCACCATGCTGGCGCTGGCGGCCGAAGGCAAGTCGGCGGGCCACCCGGCACGCTGCGAGGTCTTCGGGGTGCCGCTGGGCGATGCCGCCAAGCAGCGACTGGTCGTGCTCGCGGCTCAGCTGCGATCGGCAGGCGTGCGGGTCGATCTCGCTTACGGCGGGCGCGGCGTGAAGGGTGCCATGAAGGCGGCCGACCGGTCGGGGGCGGCGTTCACCCTGGTGCTCGGCGACCGCGACATCGCGGAGAACACCATCGGGCTCAAGGACATGACGACCGGTGAGCAGCGGCAGATCCCGCTGGCCGAAGTGGTCGGCGTGATCCGCGAATCGCTGGCGGGATAGGCGTACCTCCGCCTTCGCTCCGGCCGTGCGCGGTTTGAGGACGGACTACGTCCGGTGGCGCCTATTATGCGTACCTCCGGCTTCGCTCCGGCCGTGCGCGGTTTGAGGACGGACTACGTCCGGCGGCGCTCGTTGTGCGTGCCTCCGGCTTCGCTGTGGCCGTGCGCGGGCTGAGGGCGGATCACGTCGGACTGTGATTGTCAGGCCGCGGCGACGTGGGTGCGGTTCACCGGTTGCGCGGCATCGGCGCCGCGGCCGGGGTACTCTGCGCCGAACCCGCCGTCGGCCGAGCGGTGGACACGGTAGCGTGACCGGCGCACCGGTGCCGGGGTTGTGAGAGGGCGGAGCAGTGTCGACGAATTCTGGTGACGAGCAAGCGGTTGCGCCGGTGGGGCTGGATCTGGTCGCGCCCGAGCTGTACGCGCCGATGCTGCGCCGCCTCGCGCTGGCCGCGTCGGGCATCGGACTCGGCGCCGCGCTGCTGGCGGCGACCGTGGTGAGCTGGCCGATCGCCGTCGCCATCGGAGTGGTCGTCGGCGCGCCCACCGTCTTGTACGCCATCGCGTTGCGGCGGCGGCGAATGTGGTTGGCGGGGACGATCCTGCACGCCCGCAGGCTGTTCGGGGAACGGCAGGTGGAGGTGTCCTCGGCGACGGGTGTCGAGGTGCTGGTGTTCCCGGCCCGGTTGAGCCGTATCGCCCTGCGGGTGACCGCGGGAGAGATCTCGCAGGTCGTCCCGCTGGCGATGTACACCGACGCGGGCAGTGGCCGCGAGCTGCATCTGATCGGCCTGCGCAGGCTCGCCGACGCGCTCGCAGCCAGTCAATTGGCCGCGGCCGTGGCGGTTTCCGCGCTGCTGGTGCATCAGTTGCGGGCCGAGGCGCGCGACGCGGGGCTGGAGGAGCGGCCGCTGTATCGCGCCGTGCAGTTGGCGCGGGCCAAGGACGTGGTGTCGCCGATCGTGCTGACCGACACCGAGGTCGCCGCCCTCGGCTGACCCGCAGTTGCCGGCCTTCGCCGGGCGCGTCCGACCGGTCCGCCGCTGGCCGCGCGGGCACCTGGCATCCCGCGGAGTCGGCCCGCTACCCGACCGTCCAGGTCTCGGGCCCGGTGAGCAGGGACTGCAGCGATTCCGGACCGATCGGTTTCTTCTCTCGCGCGACGTCGGTCTGGTAACGCACCGCGTCGTCGTAGGTCGGCCGCGAGACGCTGCGGAAGACGCCGGTGACGACGTGGCCGAGATCCTGGTCGGACAGCCGCGACAGCGCGTAGGCGTACTCCGGGCTCTCGGCGTACGCGTCGTGCACCACGATGTCGGACTCAGCGACACTGTCCGTGCGGGCGACCCCGAGCCCGAAACCGCGCCGGACAACGGCGAATTCGCCGTCGGCGCCGAAGCGGATGGACTCGCCGTGCCGCAGCGGGATGAGGTGATCCGCGGCGTTCTCTCGGCGCAGCACGTCGAACGAGCCGTCGTTGAAGATCGGGCAGTCCTGCAGGATCTCCACGAACGACGTCCCGCGATGCTCGGCGGCGGCGCGCAGCACCTCGGTGAGTCCGGCGCGATCGGAGTCCAGCGCACGGGCGGCGAAGGTCGCTTCCGCGCCCAGTGCGACCGACAGGGTGTTGAACGGATGGTCCACCGAACCCATCGGGGTGGACTTGGTGATCTTGCCCTGCTCCGAGGTCGGGGAGTACTGCCCCTTGGTCAGCCCATAGATCCGGTTGTTGAACAGCAGGATCGTCATGTTCACGTTGCGACGCAACGCGTGGATGAGATGGTTGCCCCCGATGGACAGTGCGTCGCCGTCACCGGTCACCACCCAGACCGACAGATCGGGACGGCTGACCGCGAGCCCGGTCGCGATCGCGGGCGCGCGGCCGTGGATGGAGTGGATGCCGTACGCGTCCAAGTAGTACGGGAAGCGGCTGGAACAGCCGATCCCGGAGACGAACATCAGGTTCTCCCTGCGCAATCCGAGTTCGGCGAGGAAGCCGCGCACGGTCGCCAGGATCACGTAGTCGCCGCAGCCGGGGCACCAGCGGACCTCCTGATCGGAGGTGAAGTCCTTCACCTTCTGCGGTCCGTCCGCGGACGGCACCCCGGACACCCCGGTGAGGCCCAGGTCGGTGCCGACGAGCGAGGTTTCCACGATGGTCATGCGTTACCCCCAGCCGTGCGATAGGCGGCTGCCTCGCCTGCGCTCGGCCCGGCGCAGGGCTGTGGACGGACTTCGTCCGGCAGCGCTTGATGGGCGGCTGCCTCGCCTGCGCTCGGCCCGGCGCAGGGCTGTGGACGGACTTCGTCCGGCAGCGCTCGATAAGTGGCCCGCGCCCGCGCGGCGAAGACCTTGTTCTGTTCCATCTCCTCGATCGACCCGTCCAGCGCCGCGTCGATGACCCCGACCAATTCCTGGGCGGAGAACGCCGTGCCCGCGACCTTGGTCCATGGCCGCACGTCGACCAGATACCTCGCGCGCAGCAGCATGGCCAGCTGGCCGCCGTTCATCTCTGGTGCGACCACGATGCGGTAGCGGCGCAATACGTCACCGAGGTTGGCGGGCAAGGGATTCATATGTCGCAGGTGCGCCTGGGCGACCGGAACGCCGCGGCGGCGGGCGCGCCGGCAGGCCTCGCCGATCGGGCCGTAGGAGCTGCCCCAGCCGATCAGCAGCAGCTCGGCCGTGCCGTCCGGATCGTCCACCTCCAGATCCGGCACGGCGATGCCGTCGATCTTGGCCTGGCGCAATCGCACCATGAGCTCGTGGTTGGCGGGATCGTAGGAGATGTTGCCGCTGCCATCGGCCTTCTCCAGTCCGCCGATGCGGTGCGCGCGTCCCTTGGTGCCGGGCACCGCGAGCGGGCGCGCCAGCGTGTCGGGGTCGCGGGTGTACGGCTGGAAGGGGTCGCCGTCGTCGCCCTCCGGCTCGAACGCCGGGTCGATCGGGTCCAGCTCCGCCACTTGCGGTATCGACCATGGTTCCGAACCGTTCGCGATAGAGCCGTCGGACAGCAACAGCACCGGTGTGCGATAGGTGAGCGCGATCCGGGCCGCGTCCACGGCGGCGGCGAAGCAGTCGGCGGGCGAGCGTGGCGCGACCACCGCCACCGGTGATTCGCCGTTGCGGCCGTAGAGGGCTTGCAGCAGATCGGCCTGCTCGGTTTTGGTCGGCAGGCCGGTGGAGGGACCGCCGCGCTGCACATCGATGACGACCAGCGGCAGCTCCGTCATCACCGCTAGGCCGATGGCCTCGCTCTTCAGCGCGAGGCCGGGCCCGGAGGTACTGGTGACGCCGAGGGCGCCGCCGAGCGAAGCGCCCAGCGCCGCGCCGATTCCGGCGATCTCGTCCTCGGCCTGGAAGGTCGTGACGCCGAAGTTCTTGTGCTTGCTCAGCTCGTGCAGGATGTCCGAGGCGGGCGTGATGGGATAGGTGCCGAGGAAGACCGGCAGCCCGGCGAGCTGACCGGCGGTGATCAGGCCGTAGGCGAGCGCGGTGTTGCCGGTGATCTGTCGGTAGGTGCCGGACGGCAGCTTCGCGGGCGCGATCTGGTAGGTGGTGGCGAAGCTCTCGGTGGTCTCGCCGTAGTTCCAGCCCGCCCGGAACGCCAGCACGTTGGCCTCGGCGATCTCCGGCTTCGTCGCGAACTTCTCCCGCATGAACCGCTCGGTTCCGCCGATCGGGCGGCCGTACATCCAGGACAGCAGGCCGAGGGCGAACATGTTCTTCGCGCGCTGGGCGTCCTTCTTGCCGACCCCGGTCGATTCGGTGGCGCCCAGGGTGAGCGACGTCATCGGGACCCGGTGGACCACGAAGTCCGACAGTGTGTCGTCGGCCAGCGGGTCGGTCGCGTAACCGACCTTGCCGAGGGTGCGCTTGGTGAACTCGTCAGTGTTGACGATGACCGTGGCGCCGCGCGGAAGATCCTCCAGATTCGCCTTCAGCGCGGCGGGGTTCATCGCGACCAGCACGTCCGGCTGGTCGCCCGCGGTGAGAATGTCGTAGTCGGCGATCTGGATCTGGAACGACGAGACGCCGGGCAGGGTGCCCTGCGGTGCTCTGATCTCGGCCGGGAAGTTGGGCTGCGTGGCCAGGTCGTTGCCGAAGGCGGCGGCCTCGTGGGTGAAGCGGTCGCCGGTCAGCTGCATTCCGTCGCCGGAATCCCCGGCGAACCGAATGACGACCTTTTCCAATTTCGCTGTGCCGACATCATTTTGGTGTGAAACCATGTGCCTGCTTCACTTCCTCGTCGCTGAGAGGTGCCATCGCCAAACTACTCCGTCGAATGCGGTGTGCGCCGCCGATGCGCGGACCGGCGAGATTCCGCGACGGAGGCGTCAGGCGAACAATGCCAGCTGCGCGTCGGTCGTGTGCGCGGTTTCGGGTTGTGTCTCCGGTTCGGCTTGCCTGCGTGGCGTCAAACCGTGCCCGGTCAGCAGCGGATCGACCCGCGCGCGCAGCCAGGCCGAGTATTCCGGCGTCACGTACGCGCCCCGGCCGTAGAGCTGGCGGTAGCGGCGCAGCAGAGCCGGATGGTGTTCGGCCAGCCAGGCCAGGAACCAGCCCCTGGTGCTGCCGCGCAGGTGCATCGGGAACGCGACGGCCGAATTCGCCCCGGCCTCGGCGATCGCGCCGAAAATGGCGTCCAAGTGCGCCCGGCTGTCGGTGAGACACGGGATGACGGGTGCGACCAGGACGTCGACCGCGAATCCCGCGTCGGTGAGGGCGCGCACCAAGTCCAGTCGCGCACGTGGTGACGGCGTCCCCGATTCCAGGCTCCGATGGAGGTCCTCGTCGAGGATCGCGATGGACACCGCGAGATTCACTCGCACCTCGCGGGCGGCCGAGGTGAGCAACGGCAGATCCCGCCGCAGCAGCGTGCCCTTGGTGAGGATGGAGAACGGGGTGCCGGATTCGGCCAGCGCGCGAATGATGCCCGGCATCAAGCGATATCGGCCCTCCGCGCGCTGATACGGATCGGTGTTGGTGCCGAGAGCGACCGGTTCGCGACGCCAGGACCGCCGGGCGAGTTCCCTGCGCAGCACCGCGGCGACATTCGTCTTCACCACGATCTGCGTGTCGAAGTCCCGGCCCGCGTCCAAGTCCAGGTACTCGTGCGTGCCGCGGGCGAAACAGTAGCGGCAGGCGTGCGAGCAGCCGCGCATCGGATTGACGGTCCAGTGGAACGGCAGACCCGAGGCCTCGGGCACCTTGTTCAGCGCGCTCTTGCACAGCACCTCGTGGAACGTGACGCCCTCGAACTCGGGAGTCTGCACGGTGCGCACCAGACCCGCCCGGGACAGCCCGGGCAGGGCGCCGTCCTCGGCGTCCAGGGTTTGGCTATGCCACCGCACCCCTTCAGTCGAACATGTGTTCTAAGGGCTGTCAAGCTATTCGCCTGGCACCGGGCGGAGCGAGCCGAGTGGGGTCGTCGAAGAAGGCGACCAGGTCGCGGACGGTCTCGTCGAGCGGGCGCGGCTGGTAGCCGAGCTCGCGCGCGGCCTTGCCGTGGTCGACGATCGGCGCGGAGATCAGCGCGCCGAGCGCGGCCTTGGAGACGATGTCGGAGTTGAACAGCTTGCCGATCGGTGCGAGCACCGGGATGACGCCGGAGACGAGCTTGGGTGGGATGGCGAACTTCGGGCCCTTCTTGCCGCTGTGCGCGGCCGCGACGCGGCACAGTTCGAGCATCGAGATCATGGATCCGCCGAGCAGATAGTTCTCGCCGGTGCGGCCGCGTTCGCCGGCCAGCAGCAGGCCCTGGGCCACGTCGCGCACGTCCACCAGGTCGAAGCCGCCGCCGATCATGGCGGGCACCCGGCCCAGTGCCGCGTCTTTCAGGGTCCGGTTGATCCGGGACAGCGGCTTGCTGTAGTCCAACGGGCCGAATACGCCGGTGGGATTGCACAGCACCGCGTCCAGTCCCTGGTCGATCACCTTGCGCAGTTCCACCTCGCCCGCCCACTTCGAACGGTCGTAGACCGGCAGTGCCGGGTCGGTCGACCGGGCGGCGCGCTCGTCGATCCGGCCACCGCAGCTGTACTGGTCGAACGCGTGGATGGAGCTCGCGTGCACCATGCGGCGCGCGCCGACGGCCAGCGCCGCCTCGGCGACGACGCGCACGCCCTCCGTGTTCACCCGCCAGGCCAGGTCGTTCTTCTCGGCGAGGGTGATCACCGCGACCAGGTGGTAGACGACCTCGGCGCCGGCCAGCACGGTGCGCATCGACGCCGGGTCGAGCACATCGCCGCGCACCCAGGTGACGCCGGGCGCCGTTGCCGCACCGGGAACCGCTCGATCAATGGCGGTGACCTGGTGGCCGTGCTCGGTGAGGAGGCGGAGCAGGTTGGTGCCAAGGTAGCCGGCTGCGCCGGTCACTGCGACCTTCATGGCAGAGAGAATATAGAACTTGTTCCAATTTGCAACACGTTCCAGTTCGGTGCCGATGCCGCGTCGGGCTGCGCGTTCGGGCTCGAAACTTGCCGGTACCGTCCGCTATATTGAGCGCAACCGATAGCGGCCCTTGCCGATTCGGCAGGGAGCGGGACCGGTCACGACGAAGTTCATGACGTATGTTCACGACGATTTGGGGGGCAACTCGATGAGTGATCTCTCGGTAGAGACCGAAGCGGTCCGGGCGTTCGCCGCCACGAACGCGGGTATCGCCGGTGATCTGGCAGGGGCGGGCAATTTCGACGCGTTGAAGAACGTTGCCGCGCTGGTTCCGGTGTTCGGTCTGATCGGCGCGGACTATCTGGCGATGTTCGCTGCCGCGCAGGTGTTGCAGGCCAAGGACATCAACGATCTATCGGCCAAATACGCCAAGCTCTCGGAATCGGCCTTCAGCGCCGCGGCGGCCTACGACGCCATCGACTGGTCCAACGCGGGCGCACTCGGGTCGGTTACGGGCCAGATCGGGGGAGCGGTATGAGACCGCTGGACAGCGGCGTCATCGCGCCGGAAGAGCAGGCCATCACGCACGCGGCCGAGCAGAATGTCGCCATCGGCCAGCAGACCGTGCTGGACGCGTTGCAGAGTTCACCGGTTCAGGCGGTGCTCGACCTGCCGCTGCCGCAGCTGCCCGAGGACCTGCCGCCGATCGAGCCGCCCGCATTCGTGTTGTCGCGCAAGATCTCCGACGATCAGCAGTCGCTCGGCGGGGTTCCCGCCGGTCTGCCCGGACTGAACGGCGTTCCGAGCGGCGAGGATCCGCCCGGCGTGCCGCACGAGGTGTCCGCGCTGCTCGGCGACGTGAACGCCGCGGCCGCGCCGGTGGTCCGAGCCGCGCTCGACCGAGCCGATGGCGTGCTGAGCGGTGGGCTCGGCGACGCGCCGAGCTCGATCGCCACCGCGGTGAACCAGGCCGCAGCCGCGTTGCCACCGCTGCCCGCCGATCCGGTCGCCGCTCTGATGCAGGGCGTCGCGCTGCCCGCACTGCCCGGCGTGGACGTGCTGATGAAGCCGATTCTGGACCTGCTCGGCAGCTTCGGCTCCGGCATCCTCGGCGCGTTGGATCCCACCGCGATCCTCAGCCAGTCCTCCCAAGTCATCGAGATGGCCATGCAGGTGGGCAAGGGCAGCATGGCCGCGGTCGACCAGGTGTGGCAGAGCCAGGCCGCCCGCAGCGCCCAGGCCACCAGCCAGCAGGCGAACGTCGAGGGCCAGGAGACCAGCCAGCGTGGCATCGATATCTCCGAACTCACCCAGCGCGCCGCGGCGGTGGTGCAGCAGGGCAACGCGCAGCTGCTCGGCATCGCCTCCTCGTTCGCCACCCAGGCGACCGCGCTCGCCCCGGTGATCCTCACCCCGCCCGCGCAGGCCACGCTGATCGCGTCGGCCACCGATCACCTCGGCCACGCCGTCGGCGTGGTCAACGCCACCCGCGGGGATCTCGCGGGCAAGACCGCCGAACTCGGCGGCATGGTGCAGCAGCTGGTCGGACCGGGTCCACAGGAGGCCGCGCAGGCGCTGGCGCAGAACGTCGGCCAGCCGATCCTGGAGCAGGCGCAGTCGACCGCGGCCGACACCGCGACCAAAGCCGCGGGCCTGGACTCCGCCGCGCCGGGAACGCTGAACCCTGCGACCACGCCCTCGTCGGTACACGCAACGCCGAGCCCGAGCACCAATCACGGTGCGCCCAGCGGACTGCTCGGCAGCCCGGGACGGCCGGGAACCCCGAGCACGCCCTCGGTGCCCAAGCCCACCGGCCTGCCCGGCACCCCGGCTGCGCCGATCCGCCCGGTCACCGGTATCCCCGGCACGCCGTTCGGCGCCGGCACGCCGGGCACCACCGCGACCGGAGCCAACAGCTTCATGGGTGGCCCGGCCGCCGCGGCGGGGCAACGGAACGACGACGACGAACACTCGCGCACGGTACAGCCCTACCTGAGCCCCACCGGCAACGACGATCTCACCGGTCCGCTGGGGGAGTCCACGCCAGACGTCATCGGCGCGACGCACTCGGACGAGATCATCAGCTCCGACTACGAACAGGACCAGTTCTAACCCGGTGCAAGGATTTACCGCGCTGAACTCGGCCCGGACGGCGACGATCGGTTCGGGCCGAGCAGCGTGCGGTCGTCAGTTGTCCGGGACGAACGCGTCGAGCAGTCTCTTGTAGAGGTCGGCGAAGCGTTTGCGCGCGGCCTGCTGGTCGGCGCCGAGCCCGTCGGTGGTCTCGGGCGCGTACACGATCAGGTGCACGTCCTGTCCCGCAGGCTCGGGCATGTAGTCGATGATCCGGCTGCTCTGGTCGGCGGCCCTCGGCATACCGAGATCCGCCGTGGCCAGCGCGGCGGTCTCGGCCACTGCGGCTCTCAGCGCCTCGGGTGGGATATGGCCCTCGATCCGCTGCGGCGGCGTCTCCGGGCGACGGTCGGCGGCAACGGCGTCGGGACTGCTGACCGCCCGGCCGTCGGCGAAGATCTCCAGCTGCGGGCGTAGATCGCTCCGGATTTGCCAGCTGTCCGGGATGGTGGTCAGGGTGAACAGCGCCAGCGGCGCCGCGATCGGCGGTAGCGCGCTGGGCCGGTCGGCCGCCGGGTCGGCCGAGGCGGTGCCCGCGGCCACCCCGAGTGTCAGCATCACAACCAGCAGAACGGCTTTCGTTCCTCGCATCGATCCCATCTTCCGGTGCTGTCCATGTTCGCCTGCGGCACAGGTGAACTGCCGTCGATCATGACAGCGCGCCGCCCCGCCGTGGGAACCGGCCTGCTGGGTCGTCGATCGAATCCGCTCCTGCCGTAAGGGGGGCGGGTTCGGCCGTAGGTCACGGCCCGCGGCTCAGCGCGGCGCGGGCGGATTGTTCAGGTCCGGCGCCGAGTAGGTGTCGCACGCGTCGACCCGACCGGTTCGGTAGCCGGCGAGGAACCATTTCTGCCGCTGCTCGGAGGAACCGTGCGTCCACGCTTCGGGATTCACCCTGCCCTGCGCCGCGCGCTGGATGCGGTCGTCACCGACCGCCGCGGCCGCCGAGAGCGCGTCGTTGACGTCCTTGTCCGACAGCGGCCGCAGGAACGGCTGGCCGCCTCCGGGCGCAGGCAGCTCGTCCGCGAAATGCGCCCAGATGCCCGCATAGCAGTCGGCCTGCAGTTCGGTGCGCACCGCGCCGGACTGCGGGCCGCGGGGATCACGTTGTGCACGGCCGATGTCGCCGAGCAGGTTCTGGATGTGATGGCCGAACTCGTGCGCCACCACGTACTCCTGCGCGAGCGGACCGCCACTGGCGCCGAAACGGTCCACCAAGTCCTGGAAGAAGCTGGTGTCGAAGTAAGCGGTCCGGTCGGCCGGGCAGTAGAACGGGCCCACCTCGCTGGTGGCGTTGCCGCAGCCGGTCGAAACGGCACCGGAGAAAAGCACGACGTTCGGCTCCACGTAGCGCTTGCCGGTCTGTTTCGGCAGTTCGGCCGACCACACGGCGTCCAGGCTCTGTGCGGTGAGCGCCACCCGGCAGTCGAGGTACTTGTTGGCGTCGGCGCCGGTCCTGCAGTGGCTCGGCGTGCCCGCAGTGCCCGGCTGCGTCTGGCTCTGATCGGGCGCGCCGGTGAAGTTGCCGAGAACGGAGCCGGGGTCGCCGCCCAGCAGCAGGGTCAGCACCAGCACGATGAGTCCGCCCGCACCGCCGCCCAGCGCGAGCTTGCCACCCATGCCGGGGCCACCGCCGGACGAGACCCGATCCGGATCGATCTGCATGCCCTCGTTGAAGGTCATCGTCGTCGCTTCCTCGTTGTCCGTAATTCTCGGTCAGACGGGCCTGCGGTCCTGCACTCCGGATACAGCTTGGCACGGGTGTGGTGATATCGGTTTCCACTCGTCGAATATGTCTCACTACGATGGACCCGCACCTGGTCACACCGCGCCGGTGCCGGAGTCGTCGAAAGGAATCCCGTGCTGCGCACCCACTTGGCTGGTTCGCTGCGAAGCGAGCATGCCGGTCTGACCGTCACTCTCACCGGCTGGGTGGCGCGGCGGCGTGACCACGGTGGGGTGATCTTCATCGATCTGCGCGACGCCTCGGGCGTGGCTCAGGCGGTGTTCCGCGAAGGCGAACCGGCCGAGCACGCGCACCGGCTGCGCGCCGAGTACTGCGTGCGCGTCACCGGCACCGTGGAACCGCGCCCGAGCGGCAACGAGAACCCGGAGCTGCCGACCGGCGCTGTCGAGGTCAACGTCACCGAGCTCGAGGTGCTGAACGAGAGCGCTCCGCTGCCGTTCCAGCTGGACGAGCAGCCCGGCGAGGAGGCGCGCCTGAAGCATCGCTACCTGGATCTGCGCCGTGAGGCTCCGGCGCACGCCATCCGGTTGCGGTCGAAGGTCAACGCGGCCGCTCGCGAGGTGCTGGCTCGCCACGAATTCATCGAGGTCGAGACGCCGACACTGACTCGCTCCACCCCGGAGGGCGCGCGCGACTTCCTGGTGCCCGCCCGCCTGCAGCCGGGCAGCTTCTACGCGCTGCCGCAGAGCCCGCAGCTGTTCAAGCAGTTGCTCATGGTCGGCGGCATCGAACGGTACTACCAGATCGCGCGTTGCTACCGCGACGAGGACTTCCGTGCCGACCGCCAGCCGGAGTTCACTCAGCTCGACATCGAGATGAGTTTCGTGCGCCAGGAGGATGTGATCCTGCTGGCCGAGGAGATCCTCGTCGCGCTGTGGAAGCTGGTCGGCTACGAGATCCCCACACCGATCCCGCACATGACCTACGCCGAGGCGATGCGCCGCTTCGGTACCGACAAGCCCGACCTGCGTTTCGGTGTCGAGATCACCGAGTGCACGGAGTTCTTCAAGGACACCCCGTTCCGGGTGTTCCAGGCGCCTTACGTGGGCGCGGTCGTCATGCCCGGCGGCGCGAGCCAGGCGCGGCGCCAGCTCGACGCCTGGCAGGAGTGGGCCAAGCAGCGCGGCGCGAAGGGTCTGGCGTATGTCCTGGTGAACGAGGACGGCACGCTGGGCGGGCCGGTCGCCAAGAACCTGAGCGACGCCGAGCGCGAGGCCTTGGCCAAGCACGTGGGTGCGGTGCCCGGTGACTGTGTCTTCTTCGCGGCGGGTGCGGCCAAGGCACAGCGCGCACTGCTCGGCGCGGCGCGCGTCGAGATCGCCCGCAAGGTCGGGCTGATCGACGAGGACGCCTGGGCGTTCGTCTGGATCGTGGACGCGCCGCTGTTCGAGCCGACGGCCGAGGCGACCGCGAGCGGCGACGTGGCGGTGGGCCATTCCGCCTGGACCGCGGTGCACCACGCGTTCACCTCGCCGAAGCCGGAATCGCTGGACACCTTCGACATCGACCCGGATTCCGCGCTGGCCTACGCCTACGACATCGTCTGCAACGGCAACGAGATCGGTGGCGGCTCGATTCGTATCCACCGGCGCGACGTGCAGGAACGCGTGTTCAAGGTGATGGGCATCAACCATGAGGAGGCGCAGGAGAAGTTCGGCTTCCTGCTCGACGCCTTCGCCTTCGGCGCCCCTCCGCACGGCGGCATCGCCTTCGGATGGGACCGGGTCACCGCGCTGCTGGCAGGCGAGGACTCGATCCGCGAGGTCATCGCGTTCCCGAAGACCGGCGGCGGCGTCGACCCGTTGACCGACGCACCCGCGGCGATCACCGAGCTGCAGCGCAAAGAAGCGGGGCTGGACGTCGAGCCGGGCCGGCAGAAGGGCGAGGGCGCGACCGCCGCGCAGTAACCATCGCACCGAGCCGGAGGCCGGATTCGCCGTTGTGTCGCAGCGACTTCGGCGGAATGGGTCAGCGTGCGATGGCCCGGCGGCGATCGTCGTGGCCGGGAACAACGTGCTCGAGCGTCGGCCCCGCGGACGGCGAGGCCGCGCCCGAGCATCGTGCTCGAGCGCCGGACCGGGATGCGCTCACCGGTCGGGTGAGCGCCGGTTCACCGCGCGGCGACGGCGCCACCGGTGAGCATGCGGTAGGCGTAGGTCACCGCGACGGCGGCGACCGGGCCCGCGATCAGCAGGCCGAGACCGCACAGCAGCAGCCCGAGGAAGGTCACCACCAGCACCGCCAGCGCGAGCAGCAGCACCTGCCAGGCGTTGGCGACCACCAGGCTGAAGCTGGACTTCAGCGCCTCGAACGGACCCTGATCCTGATCGACGACGAAGTGCAGCGAGAACATGCACAGCCAGCCGGCGATCAGACCGGGGATCAGGCAGATCGCCGAGCCGAGAAAGGTGAGCAGGAACGCCAGCAGCGCGGTGAGCAGCACGTTCCCCGCGTTCAAGAAGCGGAAGTACGCGCCGAATGGCGGTGGCGTGCCGTCGGTTTCGTACAGCGCTCCGCGCACCATGGCCGATTGCAGCACCCACACCGCGGCCATGATGGCCAGGAAGATGAGCAGCAGCGGCAACATCGTCGTCGGGTCGGTGAGTTGCACGACGAGCAGGAACGCCAGATAGATGACCAGGCCCACCGCGGTCACCCCGACCCACGGCCCCGGATTGGCCCGGAACTTCGCCCAGCCGTAGCTGAGCGCCTGGCCCACGTCGAGTGTGCCGGGACCGGCGGGGGCCTGCTGGTAGCCGTAGACCGGCTGCTGCGGTGCCGCGTCGCCGGACGGCGTCCAACCCGGTCCGGTGCCTGGTTGGCCATAGCTGGGGTGCGGTGCGCCCACCGACGGGGGCGGTTCCAGTGGTTCGCTGCCGTATTGCGCGGCGCCGGGGCCTTCGAACTGCGGGTATCCGGCCGGCCCTGCCATCTCGTGGCGCGCCTGGCCGGTCCCTGGTCCCGGTGCATGGGGGTCCGGGCTCTCGTGCTGCCCTGGCTGTGCCGTGAAGCGCTGGTCGTCGGGGTAAGCGGCACCGCCGGCTGATTTCGGTGCGGGAGGCGGGGTTTCGGTCATGCGGAGACCTTTCCACTCAACTGGTTTGCGATGTGGCGCAGGGCAGTTGACGATGAGAAAACCTGACGGGTGTAAACGTGTCAAGCGACCGGCTTCCGCCCTCCGACCTTGACGAAGACACGCCGAGCGACGCGGAAAGGTTGTGTAACCGCTCGCTAGAAGTGACCCGATGCGAGTAGCTTGAGAGGCGATGACCGCACTATTGGCCGAACGCGCCGCCGAAGTCGTGTCCGCAGCGCAACAGTTGCTCACAAAGCGAATGGGTGCTCCGGTAAAGCTGAGCGATCCGATCGAACTCAGCGGTAGTGGTAGGACGACGGTCCTACGCGTGCGTGTATCGGAGAACGCCTTCTCGTTGCCGCGAACCCTGATCGTCAAGCAGGTCCGCGGGTCTGCGCAGGATCGCCGCACCGGCGGCCTGGCGCCCGGCGTGGCCAGCATCGATTCCGCGTTTCTCCGCGAGGCCGTGTCCTATCAGTTCACCACAGCGCTCAGCCGAGAACAGCGGCCGGGCGCGTACCTGATCGCCCACAGCCTCCCCGACCGGTTGCTGATTCTCAGCGATCTCGGCGAGAACTCCCTGCTGACCGCCGTGCTGCGGTCCGGCGCCGAGCCGGCCACCCGCAACGCGCTGATGGCGTTCGCGCAGGCGCTGGGCCGGATGCACGCCGCCACCGTCGGCCGCGAGGCGGACTTCGTCGCGCTGCTGCGGCGGGTCGAGGTGGTGCACCGGGTGGACGGCATCGCGCAGCAGGCCGAGACGGCGATCGCCGAGGTGCCCGGGCTGCTGCAGCGCGAACTGGGCATCGAGGTACCCGGTGAGGTCGCCGAGCGGATCGTGCGCGGGAACCGGCTGTACTCCGCGGGACGGTTCCGGGCGTTCAGCCCCTCGGACCTGTGCCCGGACAACGTGATCTTGAACGAGGAGGGTGCTCGCTTCCTCGACTACGAGTGGGGCGGGTTCCGCGACGCCACCCTGGACATCGCCTACGCGCTGGTGTCCTTCCCCGGTTGCCTGTGCGATCTCGAACTCTCCCGCGAGCGCGCCGGGCAGATGGTGGAGGCATGGCGTTCGGAGGTGGTGGGCGTGTGGCCCGCGCTGGCCGACGACGAACTGCTCGCCGAGCGCATCCTCGAAGCCCGGCTGATCTGGGTATGGCTGTCCACCTACTGGTTCCTGCCCGCCGACCACACGCGTATCGCGGCCGCCAGGGAGCACGGACTGTCCGTGCCGCGCTCGGCGGCCCTGATCAACCGCTGGGCCGCGCTCGCCGAGGACGCCCGGTGCATCGGCGACGACATCGTCGGCGACTTCGCCGAGGACGTCTCGGCGATGCTGGAAGAGCGCTGGTCGGAGTAGGTCTCCGGAAGACTCCACCACTCGACGGAGAGGCGAATGTCCCCGCTGGCATCGAGCCGCGGGACCGACCGTCAGCCGAGGGGGATCTGTCCCGGCTCGATCCGGCCGCCCGAGCGGACGGCGAACGAAGCGCCGTGGCGCGCAGCGGAATTCGGGTCGGCCACGTTCAGCAGGTAGTACCAGTCCATCTGCGCGTGATCCGCGGTGACCTCGAGTACGCCATAGCCGTGTGAATCCAGTTCGACATAGCGCAGATGGTGGTTGACCGACTTGATCGATTCGGCAATCGGCGTGGCGTTCGCCCGCAGCATGTCACCGATGCTGGTCGAGGTCACCGACGGCACGACGAACTCGGCGCCCACCGTGGCGCCGCCCGGATAGTTCGCCGCGTCGACGGGCAGGTCCGCCGCCCAGGAGGAATGGATGTCGCCGGTGAGGAAGACCACGTCGGAGATCTGCTGCTCGACGATCGCGCGGAACAGGCGGGTGCGATCGGCGGTATAGCCGTCCCACTGGTCGCCGTTCGGCGAGAGGCCGGACTGCGGAATACCCATCGTGCTGGTGATCGCCGCCGTGGTGGCCGGTTCCAACGGCGGGAAGACCAACGGGGCGACCATCACCGAATTGCCGACCAGCTTCCATTGCACCGGCGCCGACGCCAAGCCGGCGGTCAGCCACTCCATCTGCGCCTTCCCGGTGAGCGTGCGCGCCGGGTTGTCGACTTCGCGCCAACCCGCTCCCGGCTTCGCCTCCTGGTCGCGATAGCTGCGCAGATCCAGCATGGTCAGTTCGGCCAGGGTGCCGAAGCGCAACCTGCGGTAGATGCGCGCGTCGGCGCCGGATCCGGCCGCGCGGACCGGCATCCACTCCAGGTAGGCCTGCGCGGAGGCGGCTCGCCGGTCCGTCCAGCTGCCTTCGGTCGCGGGGTCGTGGTTGTTCGCGCCGCCGGACCACGAGTTGTCGGCGGATTCGTGGTCGTCCCAGGTGCAGACGAACGGCAGAGTCGCATGCAGGTCGAGCAGGTCCGGATCGGTCTTGTACTGCGCGTGACGAATGCGGTAGTCGGCCAAGCTGACGATTTCGTTGGCCGGGTCATGGGGTCGCACGGCGCCGTTGCCGCTGCTGTACCTGCCGCGCGCGTACTCGTAGATGTAGTCGCCCAAGTGCACGATCGCGTCCAAGTCGGAACGCGCGGCCAGATGACGGTAGGCGCCGAAGTAGCCGGCTTCCCAGTTCGAGCAGGAGACCACGCCGAACCTGAGGCGTTCGGGGGAGCCCGCGGCGGCGGGCGCGGTCTTCGTGCGGCCGATCGGCGAGGTCTCGCCGAGCGCGCTGAAGCGGTAGAAGTATTCGACCCCCGGCGCGAGACCGGAGACGTCGATCTTGACGGTGTGATCGGAATCCGCGGTGGCGGTGGCCGTGCCGGATGCGGTGACCGAGGCGAACCGCTCGTCCGCGGCGACCTCCCAGCGCACGCTCGCCGGGCCGCCCAGGCCGGAGCCGGGCGTCGCGTCGTCGGAGACCGTGACGCGGGTCCAGATGATCACGCCGCCGGGGAGCGGATCGCCCGAGGCCACGCCGTGCCGGAATACCGGTGTCCCGGCGCCCGCGCGTCCGGCGCCGAAGACGGCGGTGGCGGTGGCGGCTGCCGCGCCGCCGCGCAGGAGGGCGCGCCTGGCGAATCGCCCGAGGGACGCGGGATCTGAAACAACCATGTTTTCAGTCACGGGTGTTGATCACATCGGAAGGACCGGCGTCACGCAACTCGGCTCGCCGAGACCGGGCCCGACCCACACCGACCGGACGGGGCGAAAAGATCGCGAACTCCACAGCGGTAGTCCGGGCCGCGCCGAGTTCTGAAGTGGTCATCGGCCGAACTGCCCCGCTCCGGAATGGGACGCGTCGGTGGGGCTCGGTAACGTACTTTTCCGTGAGCGATGGCTTGTTCGACGTGCCCGGCGCCACGGTGTCTCCGGAGCACTCGATCGATGCGGTGGTGCGCCGGGACGCCGGTGCGCCGCTGGCGGTGCGTATGCGTCCCGCCACACTGGAGGAAGTGGTCGGGCAGCAGCATCTGCTCGGTCCCGGTTCTCCGCTGCGCCGGTTGATCGAGGGCTCCGGTGCGGCGTCGGTGCTGCTGTACGGCCCGCCCGGCACCGGTAAGACCACCCTCGCCTCGCTCATCTCGCAGGCGACCGGCCGTCGTTTCGAGGCGCTGTCGGCGCTCTCGGCCGGGGTCAAGGAGGTGCGCGCGGTCATCGACATGGCGCGGCGCAGGTTGTCGGCGGGCGAGCAGACCGTGCTGTTCATCGACGAAGTGCACCGTTTCTCCAAAACCCAGCAGGACGCGCTGCTCGCCGCGGTGGAGAACCGGATCGTCCTACTGGTCGGCGCGACCACCGAGAATCCGTCGTTCTCGGTAGTGTCCCCGCTGCTGTCGCGGTCGCTGGTGCTGCAACTGCGTTCGCTCACCGAAGCGGACATCCGCATGGTGCTCACCCGCGCGTCCACCGACCCACGTGGGCTCGACGGCGCGTACACCGTCACCGACGCCGCGCTCGACCACATCGTCCGGATCGCGGGCGGTGATGCCCGGCGGGCGCTCACTGCGCTGGAAGCCTCGGCCGAATCCTCGCTCGACGGCACCGTCGACGTGGACCTGGTCGAGGCCAGCGTGGACAAGGCCGCGGTCCGCTACGACCGCGCAGGCGATCAGCATTACGACGTGATCAGCGCGTTCATCAAGTCCATCCGTGGCTCGGATGTCGATGCCGCGCTGCACTACCTCGCCAGGATGCTGAGCGCGGGCGAGGACCCGCGCTTCATCGCGCGCAGACTGATGATCCACGCGAGCGAGGACATCGGCATGGCCGATCCGATGGCGTTGCAGACGGCCACCGCCGCCGCGCAGGTGGTGCAGCTGGTCGGCCTGCCCGAGGGGCGGCTCGCGCTTGCGCAGGCGACGATCCACTTGGCGACCGCACCGAAGTCCGGCGCCGTGGTGTCCGCGATCGGCGCGGCCATGGCCGACGTCGCGGCAGGCAAGGCGGGCGCGGTACCGCCGCACCTACGCGACGGTCACTACCCGGGCGCGGCCGCACTCGGCAACGCCCAGGGCTACCGGTACCCGCACGACGACAAGGACGGCGTGCTCGCCCAGCAGTACCCGCCCGACGAACTGGTCGGCGTCGACTACTACCACCCCACCGACCACGGCCACGAACGCGAGATCGGTCCCCGCGTACAGAAACTTCGCCGTATCGTCCGGGATACGTGAGGTCGTGGAGCCGCGCGACGGCGTTCGCCGAATACGGCTGGTCCCAGGGCAAACTGGATCGGGAATGCCCGACGAGTAGCGTACGGCTGCATGATCGGTGTATTCACCGTCCGGCCGAGCAGAACGGGAGGACCTGGTGACGGCCATGGTGGAGCGACCTCAAATGCTGGTCGAGGAGTTCGAACATCTCGCCCGCCATTCGGGTGAGACGGTCACACTGGAGTTTCTGTACGGGAAGCTGGGGGTCAAGGCTGTGCCGGATGGGGATCATTGCGAGATCGTTCGCTGGATCGCGCGACAGCTTCTCCCACTCCGAGGCGAGTTCTGGCTGTATCAGGAAATCGATCTGAAGGTCGAGAGGTACCGCAACGGCCGTGCTCGAGCCGACGGTGTCCTGGCACCGGACGGGTCCTTCACCGGACAGGGAAACTGGGTCGATCCAGCGCCGATACTGCTGGTCGTCGAGGTCACCTCCTACGACCGGGACACCGACCGGCGCGATCGCGTCGAGAAACCGGCCGCATGCGCTGAAGCGGGCATACCCGTGTACCTGCTAATCGACCGGGATAGCGGTGAGTCCGTCGTGTTCAGCCACCCTGACGACGGCGTGTACACCAGTACGAATCGGTATCGGTTCGGCAAGACGGTCGAGCTGCCGGATCCGGTGGGGGTCTCATTCGACACCGAGCCACTGCAGGGCTGGGTTCGCTGACCGGTCACGGGCACGCCCGGTCGATGAATATTCGAGTGCGCCGCACCGGTAGGCTGGATATCTGTGCAGACCCACGAGATCCGACGGCGTTTCCTGGACCATTTTCTCCGTGCCGGCCATACCGAGGTGCCGAGTGCCTCGCTGATCCTGGCCGACCCGAACCTGCTGTTCGTCAACGCAGGCATGGTCCAGTTCAAGCCGTACTTCCTGGGTCAGGAGGCACCGCCCTACCCGCGGGCGACCAGCGTGCAGAAGTGCGTGCGCACCGGTGATATCGAAGAGGTCGGCGTCACGACGCGGCACAACACGTTCTTCCAGATGGCGGGGAACTTCTCCTTCGGTGACTACTTCAAGGAGGGGGCGATCACCCTCGCCTGGGACCTGATCGCCAAGCCGCAGGACGAAGGCGGTTACGGATTCGATCCCGAGCGGATCTGGGTGACCGTGTACCAGGACGACCCGGAGACGGCCGAGATCTGGAAGCGCGTCGCGGGCATCCCCGATGAACGCATCCAGTTCCGTGACGGCAAGGACAACTACTGGGACATGGGCGTGCCCGGCCCAGGTGGTCCCTGCTCGGAGATCTACTACGACCGCGGACCAGAGCACGGCCGCGACGGCGGCCCGGTCGCCGACGAGGACCGCTACCTCGAGATCTGGAATCTCGTCTTCATGCAGGACATCCGCGGTGAGCTGAGCCCGAAGCTGGGTCACCCGCCGGTCGGGTCGCTGCCGAAGAAGAACATCGACACCGGTATGGGCGTGGAGCGGATCGCCCTGCTGCTGCAGGGCGTGGACAACGTCTACGAGACCGACCTGCTGCGCCCGATCATCGACAAGGCCGAGGAGCTGACCGGTCGTTCCTACGGCGTGCAGCACGAGGACGACGTGCGCTTCCGCGTGATCGCCGACCACGCCCGCACCGCCGCCATGCTGATCTCCGACGGCGTGAACCCGGGCAACGACGGCCGCGGCTACGTGCTGCGCCGCCTGCTGCGCCGCATCGTGCGCTCGGCCCGCCTGCTCGGCGCCGAGAAGCCGGTGATGGGCGAGTTCATGAAGGTCGTCAGCGATCTGATGGCCCCCTCCTATCCGGAGCTGGCCACCGACTTCCGCCGCATCGAGACCGTCGCGGTCGGCGAGGAGACGGCGTTCCTCAAGACGCTGAACAACGGCTCCACCCTGTTCGACAACACCGCCGCCGCGGTCAAGTCCGAGGGCGGCACGACGATCGCCGGGTCGGACGCGTTCACCCTGCACGACACCTACGGCTTCCCGATCGATCTGACCCTGGAGATGGCCGCCGAGGCCGGACTGTCGGTCGACGAGGAGGGCTTCCGCTCGCTCATGGCCGAGCAGCGCCAGCGGGCCAAGGAAGACGCCCAGGCCCGCAAGCACGCTCATGCCGACCTCACGATCTACAAGGAACTGGTCGACCGCGGCGCCACCGAGTTCACCGGTTTCGACGAGCTCACCTCCGAAGCCACCGTGCTCGCCTTGATCGCCGAGGGCGTGCGGGTGCCGACCGCGACCGTGGGCCAGGACGTCGAAGTGATCTTGGATCGCAGCCCGCTCTACGCCGAGGCCGGTGGCCAGATCGCCGACCGCGGCTCCATCACCGCCTCCTCGGGCCTGAAGCTGCGCGTGAACGACGTGCAGAAGATCGCCAAGAAGCTGTGGGTGCACAAGACCACGGTGGAACACGGCCAGATCACCGAGGGCGATGTGGTGCTCGCGCAGGCCGACCCGGCCTGGCGCAGCGGCGCCACCCAGGGCCACTCCGGCACGCACATGGTGCATGCCGCCCTCCGGCAGGTGCTCGGCCCGAACGCGGTGCAGGCGGGCTCACTGAACAAGCCGGGCTACTTGCGCTTCGACTTCAACTGGCAGGGCCAGCTGTCCGAACAGCAGAAGGCCGATATCGAGGCCGTGTCCAACGATGCGGTCGGCGCCGACTTCCCGGTGAACACCTTCGTGACCGACCTGCCGAAGGCCAAGCAGATGGGCGCGCTCGCCCTGTTCGGCGAGAACTACGGCAACGAGGTCCGCGTGGTGGAGATCGGCGGCCCGTTCTCCATGGAGCTGTGCGGTGGTACGCACGTGCAGCATTCCTCGCAGATCGGCCCGATCACGGTGCTCGGTGAGTCGTCGGTCGGCTCCGGCGTGCGCCGTGTCGAGGCGTTCGTCGGCCTGGACTCCTACAAGTACCTGGCCAAGGAGCGTGCCCTGCTGGCCGGTGTGGCCTCCGCGCTGAAAGTGCCCTCGGACGAGGTGCCCGGGCGCGTCGAGCAGTTGGTGGAGCGGCTCAAGGCGGCCGAGAAGGAGCTCGAGCGCACCAAGATGGCCGCGGTGCTGTCCTCGGCGGGCACGTTCGTCGAGCAGGCCGAGCGGATCGGTCGCCTGCTGCTGGTCGCCGTCGCCGCGCCCGAGGGGGTGCCCGCGGGCGATCTGCGGACGCTGGCCACCGATATCCGCGGCCGGTTCGGCAGTGAGCCCGCCGTGGTGGTACTGCTCGGCAACGCCGACGGCAAGGTGCCGTTCGTGGTCGCCGTGAACAAGTCTGCCCAAGAACTCGGCATCAAGGCCGGGGATCTGGTCGGCAGCTTCGGTCCGAGCATCGCGGGGCGCGGCGGCGGTAAGCCGGAGATGGCGCAGGGCGCCGGGTCGGATCCGTCGGGCATTCCGGCGGGCCTGGCCGCGGTCCGCGCGCGGGTGGCTGAACTAGCCGGGTGATGGGCGACCCCGAAGAAGCGGAGCGGTCGGCGCGGCGTGGCGCCGACCGGCCGCATCCCGCCACCGATCCCGGTCGAGGCAGACGGATCGGGGTCGACGTCGGCTCTGTCCGGATCGGGGTCGCCGCATGCGATCCCGACGGCATTCTCGCCACGCCGGTGGAGACCGTGCCGCGGGCGAAACAGCGGCAGCGCACGGCCCCTACACCCGACATCGGGAGAATTGCCGAAATTGTGCGGGAATACGAAGCCGTCGAGGTCATCGTGGGATTACCGCGAACATTGCGCGGGGAGAAGGGCACCGCCGCTACGCTGGCCACCGCATTCGCTGAGCGATTGCGGGCCGCCGTCGCGCCGGTGCCGGTCCGGCTTTCCGACGAACGTTTGACTACGGTGTCAGCTGCACGTGCATTGCGGGACAGTGGAGTTCGCGCGCGTGGCCAGCGGCAGGTAATCGATCAGGCGGCGGCCGTGTCGATCCTGCAAGGATGGTTGGACGAACGGAGTGCGGTGTTGAGGTCGGTGGAAGCGGGACGTTCTGCGTCGTCCGGAGACGATGCATGACGGATCGGTGGGCGCGGGCCGAGGAACTGTTCCGACAGCGCGAAGCTGATCGGCGTTACCGCAGAGACGAGCGGGCCTGGGCCGGGCACGACGACGCATACGACGACTACGACGACGACACCGCGGTCATCCCGCGCTACGTCGATGACGACGACGAGCCACCCGCGCCGCCACCGCCCGCCCCGCGGCGCGGCGGTCAGCGGACGAGCACCGCTGGACAGGAGACGCCGCGCCGCCCGAAGCGCGTCCAACCAGAGCGCACCACCCGGCAACCGGAGCGCACCACCCGGCCGCGGCGCGGCAGGGGTTCCCGCGCTGCGTCGCGCAAGGCGGCCGAGCGGAAGCGGCGGCGCAGGAACCTATGGGTCTTCGCAGGCGTCTTCGTTCTGCTGTTCGCCGGTGCGGCGGTCTTCGCGGGAATGAAGCTGGTCGACAGCCTGGGCGCCCCGGACGACTACGCCGGCCCGGCCGGACCGCTGGTGGTGGTGCAGGTGCATCCGGGTGACACCGCCCAGCAGATCGCCGCGACCATGGTCGAGCGTGGTGTCGTCGCGAGTACGGGGGCGTTCTACGAAGCGGCCGTACGCAATTCGAGCATGAGCACGGTGCAGCCCGGCTTCTACGCCATCCCCAGCCGCAGCCCGGCCGCGGAGGCGGCGGCCACGTTGGTCGGCAAGCAGTCCAGGGTCGGCAACCTGGTTGTCTCCGAGGGACGGCTGCTGCACGACCAGCACGACATGAGCACCGGCGGAAGGTATGACGGCATCTACCGCAAGATCGCGGAGGCCAGCTGCATCGGCACCGGCGCCGACCAGAAGTGCGTGACCTACGAACAGCTCGATGCCGCGGGCGCGGGCCTGGACCTGTCCGCGCTCGGGGTGCCCGCGTGGGCGATGCAGGGTGTCAAGGACTGTCCGGAGCGGACGAGGCAGCTGGAAGGCCTTATCGCCGCGGGCACCTGGGATTTCGATCCCAGCGGCACACCGGAACAGATCCTGAAGCAATTGGTGGCCGCGAGCGCGAAGAGCTATGAATCCACCGGACTGCTGCAGTCCGGCGCCGACACGAAACTCACGCCGTATGAGACGCTGATCGCCGCATCGCTGGTGGAACGTGAGGCGAAACCCCAGGACATGGGCAAGGTGGCACGGGTGATCGTGAACCGGCTGCGGGTCGATCAGATGCTGCAGTTCGACTCGACGGTGAACTACACCCTGGATCGCACCGAGGTGGCGACCACCGACGCCGACCGCGCCCAGGAAACTGCATGGAACACCTATGCGATGCGTGGCCTGCCCCAGACCCCGATCGCCGCGCCGTCGTTGAACGCGTTGCGTGCCATGGAGAATCCGGAGCAGGGGCCGTGGCTGTACTTCGTCACTGTCGACAAGCAGGGCACCACCCTGTTCACCGACGACTATCAGGAGCATCTGCGCCTGATCGCACGGGCGCAGCGCAGCGGGATTCTCGACAGTTCCAAGGACCCCGGTGGCCGATAGCCGCAAGGCGGCGGTGCTCGGCAAGCCGATCGCGCACTCGCGATCGCCACAGCTGCACTTGGCCGCGTATCGCGCGCTCGGGCTGAACTGGAGCTACGAGCGCATCGAATGCTCGGCCCAGCAGCTGCCCGGGTTGGTGGACGGGCTCGGGCCGGAATGGGTCGGGCTTTCGGTGACCATGCCCGGCAAGGAAGCGGCACTGGCCTACGCGGACCAGCGCACCGAACGTGCCGTGCTCGTCGGATCGGCCAACACGCTGGTCCGCACCGGAAGCGGCTGGCGCGCCGACTGCACCGACGTAGACGGCGTGCTCGGCGCGCTGCGCGGCGCCGGGGTCGAGGAGCTGACCGAGGGCGTGGTGCTGGGAGCAGGAGGCACCGCGCGGCCCGCGCTACTGGCGTTGTCGGAGCTGGGCGCCGAGACGGTCACCGTGGTCGCGCGAGACCCGGGCCGGGCGCGCGGCGCGCTGGAACTCGCCGAGCGGCTCGGAATGATCGCCGCATTGGCAGCCTTCGAGGCCGGGCCCCTGCAGGCGGTCTGTGCGGCGGCAGGCGCTGTGGTCAGCACCATTCCCGCCACAGCGGCCGCGGTCGTCGCCCCCGCGGTGGCCGAGGCCCCGGTGGTGCTCGACGCGATCTACAACCCGTGGCCCACCCCGCTGGCGGAGGCCGTCGAACGTGCGGGCCACACCGTCGTCAGCGGATTGCAGATGCTGCTGAACCAGGCATACGGGCAGGTCGAGCAGTTCACCGGGCGGCCTGCGCCGCGCGCGGAGATGGCGGAGGCGCTGGACGAGGGCCTGTAGCACCGGTGCCTCCATGCTCTTCCGCTGCCGTGACCGCCTGTATTATGCTGTCGTCCAATGCATTTCAACGGGAGGGGAGCATTATGTTCATTCGAATCGGAGTCGCCGCCGCGATGGCGATCGCCGCGTCTGCGTTCGGGTTCGGGTTCGGCGGACAGCCAGTGGCAAAAGCCGATGCCTGCGCATCGGCGCAGCCGAGCTGGGGGTTCCAATGCGTGTCTTCGGCGTCGAACGTCTCGCTGGCGAGCTGCCTGAAGGACGCGCCGCTCTGGAATGATCGGGCGCGGTGCGTTCCGCGAAATGACGGTAGTGGCCGGTACGACCTTTGGGTTCCGTCCAACTGAGACCCAGCGCCATAGGCGCCGCCAAAAAACACAGCTATGGTGTTCCGCATGAATGCTTGGTTGTTGCGGGCCGTCGTGCTCGGCGCGCTGGTGGTGGCGCTGCGTGCCGCGCTCGGGTTCGCGATGGTGTACTGGCCGACACACGGGGCACTGATGCGCCTCCTGTGCCTGATCGTGCTGGTCGCGGCCATCGTGTCCTGGGGTGTGCTGGACGGCCGCAGGGACCGCGCGGCCAGTGGGGACGCGGAACGAGGCGCCGATCTCACCATGCTGTGGCTGAAAGCCGCGGTCGCGGGAGGTGTGGGCAGCGGTCTGGTCGCCTGGATCCTGGACTTGGTTCCCCGGTTCGATCTCGGTGACAACGGCCTGCTCTTCGAAGCCACGGCGGGCGCGTCGTTCATCATCCTGCTGATCTTCGTGCCCGCGTTGATCGGCGTCGGCATCGGCCGGATGCTGGCCGAGCGGCAGAAGGGCAAGAAACGCTCTACCCCGCCGGCGATGTACTCCGCCGCGGGCAGCGCGATCTGATCCAACGAACCAAACGGCGCGCCCGGTACCCGGGCGCGCCGTTGTCGTATCTCCGAGGCCCTGCGGATCTACAGCAGGACCGCGCCGCCGCTCGGGCTGTCCTCGCGGGCGATCGCCGAGTAGGCGGCCGCCAGCAGGGTCGGATCCGGGCCTTCGAGGCGACCGGGCTTGGCCAGGCCATCGAGCACGACGAAGCGCAGCACGCCGGAGCGGGTCTTCTTGTCGGTCTGCATGGCGTCCAGCAGCTGGGGCAGGGCGTCGGCGTCGTAGCTGGTCGGCAACCCGACGGCGGACAGGATGGCGCGGTGCCGGTCGGCGGTGGCGTCGTCGAGACGGCCCGCGAGGCGACCGAGTTCGGCGGCGAACACCAGACCGACCGAGACCGCCGCGCCGTGCCGCCAGCGGTAGCGCTCCCGCCGCTCGATCGCGTGGCCGAGGGTGTGGCCATAGTTGAGGATCTCGCGGAGGCTGGACTCCTTCAGATCGGCGGCGACGACGTCGGCCTTCACCTGGATCGCGCGGCGGATCAGCTCGGGCAGCACCTCACCGGTCGGGTCGATGGCGGCCTCCGGGTCGCGTTCCACGAGGTCGAGGATCACCGGGTCGGCGATGAAACCGGCCTTGATGATCTCGGCCATGCCCGCCACGATCTCGTTGCGCGGCACCGTTTCCAGGGTGGCCAGATCGACCAGCACGGCGGCGGGTTCGTGGAAGCAGCCGACGAGGTTCTTGCCCGCCTCGGTGTTGATGCCGGTCTTGCCGCCGACCGCCGCGTCGACCATGGCGAGCAGGGTGGTGGGCACGTGCACGATGCGCACGCCGCGCATCCAGGTGGCGGCGACGAAACCGGTCAGGTCGGTCGCCGCGCCGCCACCGAGGCTGACCACGACGTCGTTGCGGGTCAAGCCGATGCGCCCGAGCACCTCCCAGCAGAATCCGGCGACGGCGAGGTCCTTGCCCGCCTCGGCATCCGGGATCTCGATCCGGTGGGCGTCGATGCCGGTGTCGGCCAGCGCCTTCCGTACCACCTCGGCGGTCTCGGCGAGCGGCGGCTGGTGGAAGATCGCCACGGTGCGCACGCCCGTGGTCGCCCCGGCGACCGATTCGACGAGTTCGCCGAGCAGCCCGCGGCCGATGATCACCGGGTACGGGTCGGCGGTCCGGACTTCGAGACGACTCGGCTCTGTCACGTGGCTTGCTCCGATTCTGTTGGTGCTGTTGTCGACTGCTGCCGTGCCCTGGCGCGGGCACGGCGTGTGCGGGCGCGCCTGGTTCGGCCGCCTGCTGACGGGTCACCGGTACCCGCCCCGTCCGGGGCGTCGGGTTCGCTCGTGGCGCTTCCCCTGCGGGCGCGACCGACACGAGCGGTTGTGGTGCGGCCGGGTTCCGGCGCGGAATCGGACGCGGTATCGGTGGTCTCGTCTTGCTCCGCGGCCCTGCGCCGGGCGGCCGTTCTGGCTCTGGCGCGGCGCCGGTCCCGGGATCGGCTTCTGCCCTGCGGGATTTGGCTGGGCAGCCGGAGATCCGGCTCGGCCGAGGCGGGCTCCGCCGGTTCCATGCCGAGCTTGGACATGATCATTCGTACCACCCGGCCCGGGCTGCGGCCGTCGGTGCGCACCCGGACGGTGGCCACCTCACGGTAGAGCGGGCGGCGGGTGCGCATCAGCTCGCGGTACTTCGTGCCGGGATCCGCGCCGTTGAGCAGCGGCCGCTGCGTGCTCGCTCCGGTACGCCGCAGGCCCTCGGCCACACTGATTTCCAGGTAGACGACGGTGCGGTTGCGCAACAGCTCCCTGGTGTCCGCGGACAGCACGGCGCCGCCGCCGAGCGAGACGACGCCGCGCTCGGCCAGGATGGCGCGGCGCACCACCCGCTCCTCGATACTGCGGAATTCCGGCTCACCGTCTTCGGCGAAGATCTCCGGAATCGTGCGACCGGTCTCGCGCTCGATGCCGGCATCGGTGTCGTACAGCTCGACGCCGAGTTCCCTGGCGAGCTTGCGGCCGATCGTGGACTTCCCCGCTCCCGGCGGTCCGACCAGCACCACGCGTGGGGCGCGTGGATCGGTCTGCACGATCATTGCGACCGACTGTCCGTGGGCACGTGCGGGCGGGTGCTGATGCGCTTGACATAGCTGGTGATGTTCTCGACCGTCTCGGTGAGCGAGTCGCCACCGAACTTCTCCAGCGCGGCCTGCGCGACGACCAGGGCAACCATGGATTCGGCGACCACGCCCGCGGCGGGCACGGCGCACACGTCCGAGCGCTGGTGGATGGCCACGGCCTCATCTCCGGTGGTCATATCGACCGTGGACAGCGCACGCGGCACCGTGGAGATCGGCTTCATCGCGGCGCGCACGCGCAGGGCCTCGCCGTTGGTCATGCCCCCCTCCAAGCCGCCCGCGCGGTTGGTGGAGCGCAGCACACCGTCGGGACCGGGCCGCATCTCGTCGTGCGCCTGGCTGCCGCGGCGGCGTGCGGTTTCGAAGCCGTCGCCGACCTCCACGCCTTTGATGGCCTGAATGCCCATGAGCGCGGCCGCGAGACGCGAGTCCAGCCGGTTCTCGCCGCTGGTGAACGAGCCGAGGCCGACCGGAAGGCCCTCGATGATCACCTCGACCACGCCGCCGAGGGTATCGCCGTCCTTCTTTGCCGCCTCGATCTCGGCGATCATCGCCGCCTCGGCATCCTTGTCGAACGCGCGCACCGGGCTCTCGTCCACCGCGGCGAGGTCGGTGGCGGTCGGCACGATGCCCGTGGTGTTCTGTGCGGTGCCGATCGAAACGACATGCGAGACGACCTCGACGCCGAACGCCTGGCGCAGGAAGTTGCGCGCCACGGTGCCCGCCGCCACGCGGGCCGCGGTCTCCCTGGCGCTGGCCCGCTCGAGCACGTTGCGGGCGTCGTCGAAGTTGTACTTGAGCATGCCCGAGTAGTCGGCGTGCCCGGGGCGGGGCCGGGTCAGCGGAGCATTGCGCGCCAGCTCGGCGAGTTCGGCCGGATCCACCGGGTCGGCCGACATCACCGTGACCCACTTCGGCCACTCGGAGTTCGCCACCTCGATGGCGACCGGGCCGCCCATCGTGCGTCCATGCCGCACACCACCGACGACGGTGACCTTGTCGGCCTCGAACTTCATCCGTGCGCCGCGCCCGTATCCCAGCCTGCGGCGCGCCAGCTGCGTGGAGATCTCCTCGGACGTCACCTCGACGCCTGCCGCCATTCCCTCGAGGATGGCGACGAGAGCGGGACCATGGGATTCTCCGGCAGTTATCCAACGCAGCACGTGGTCCATCTTCCCATGTCGGCGCCCGTGCTCCGGAACTCGGCCCGGCGTGACGACGCGCACGCCGACGGCAGGCCGGAGCGCGCGGCACGGGCGGTCAGCGCGCGATGACGATGGCGCGATCCACCGACCGCAGCAGTGCCTCGCTGACCGAGCCGAACAGCAGGCGGCTCAAGACACCGCGACCGCGGTTGCCCACGACGAGCAGTTGGCCGTCGCGCGAGCGTTCGAGCAAGCGGCGTTCCGGACGGTCGCGGACGACCTCACGCTGAATCGCCACCTCCGGGAACCGCTCCTGCCATCCGGCCAGGCTCGTGGCCAGCACCGCTTCCTCGGTCCGACGCAGCGCCGTCCAGTCGGTGCCGGTCGCCGCCAGCGGCTCGATCTCGCCCCAGGTGTGCACCGCCACCAGCTCGACCCCGCGCAGGGACGCCTCGGTCACCGCCACCTCGATGGCGGCCTGCTCGGCGCTCGAACCGTCCACCCCGACGACGACCGGGCGGGTGCTCGCCCGGTCCCACAGCGGCGTCTCGGCGGGCACCACCGCGACCGGGCAGTCCGCGTCTCGCGCGACGGCCGTGCTCACCGATCCCAGCAGCACGCGCTGGATCCGGCCGACGCCGCGCGTGCCGACTACGAGCATCGCCGCGTTCCTGGAGCGCTCGATCAGGGCGGTGGCGATGTGCGCCGTGCGGATCTCGGTGCCGATGGCGATATCACGGACCACGTGCGCGGCGGCTTCGGCGGCTTCGGCGGCGCGTTCGATCGCCTCATCCGCTTCCCGCACTCGCAGCAGTGCGGCCGGGCGCGGCGGATCGTCGGTATCGGGGCCCAGTGACGACTCCATGACGAGCTGGATGTGCAGGGGCGCGTCGTGCAGAGCGGCGGTCTGTGCCGCCCAGCGCACCGCGACGATCGACTCGGCAGACCCGTCGGTTCCCGCGACGATCGGCCTCCGCGATGGATGCCTCGGATTCACTCGGCGGCTCCTTCTCGACGCTGCATCGCTGTCCTGGCGCACTCGAGGGCAACTCGCCGAGGGGCCGCACCTCGCTACCGCAGCTCGAGCAGCTGCTCGGGGAAGTCGTTGCCTGCGAATGATGGTACCGACGAATTGCGCTCTATTCGCCGGCTTCGCCATTCGTTCGCCGGGTAGTCCTGCCCGGGCTTCGAAGGAAGGCTCTTCGGCGCGGCGACGGTGGAGCTCAGCTCGTGTCCATCGTCGGCGGCATTAGTGCCAGCAGCGTCGACAGACACATCGAGGGTCCGTGCGGCAGGGTGAGTCGGCTGCTACCCGGGCCTCCGGTGCCCGGTGTGCGCAGGCGCCGAACGGCCAGCGTCACGGACGCGATGCACGCCGTGAGCGCCGGTGCGCCGAGCGCCGCCCAGACCCACGCCTGCGCACCGCCGAGCGCGGCCGCCCCGCCGAGGCCGAGCGCGAGTTTGACGTCCCCCGCGCCCAGCGCGGTGGGTGCGGCCAGGTGCACCAGCAGATACGGCCCCGCGAGGAACACCGCACCGAGCGTCGCGACGGTGAATTGCCCTGTGATCAGGGCATATCCGAGTATCGCCAATGCTCCAAAACCGGTCAGTCTGTTCGGAAGGCGTCGTTCGCGGAGATCGAGAACGGTCAATGCCGCACTCCACGTGGCGAGGGCGGTGAACACGAAGGGGGACATGCCTCCACCTTCGCCCCGCGTCGGCGCCCAGGAGTCGTACCGGGCCTGAATGTGCACAACATGCGCGAATGTGAACAGCGAGTGCTCCGCAGTCATCTCTTCGCAGCCGAAATATACTGGAGGGCACGGCATTTCGTTGTGTGACCTGCGACCACGCCGGTTGGGTCGCGCATCGAACACGTGTTGCGTGTCGGCCTGCGGCGTGTCGGCGGTAGTTTTGACCCATGTGTGCTGATCACCAGGTCCACGCGCCCGACTATGCGGCGCGGCGTGGCGCGCTCCGCAGCCTGCTGGTGGAGAACAGGGTGGACGCCCTGCTGGTCACCGATCTGGTGAACATCAGGTATCTGACCGGATTCACCGGTTCCAACGCGGCGCTGCTCGTGCACTGCTGGGACACACGCACCGCCGAGGACCGCACCGTGATCGGCACCGACGGCCGGTATCGGACGCAAGTCGCCGAGCAGGTCCCGGACCTGCGCGCGGAGATCGCGCGGGCCACCGCGCGCCGGATCGTGCAATTGGCCGGGGAGTGGCAGCTCGGCCGGGTCGGCTTCGAAAGTCATACCGTCACCGTCGACCATCATCGCGGCTTTCTCGAGCAGCGGACCGGCCTGGACCTCGTCGCGACGCCCGGACTGGTCGAGCAGTTGCGCATGGTCAAGGACGCCTACGAAGTCGAACAGTTGCGCGCGGCGTGCGCGGCGGGCGACGCCGGTCTCGCCGCGCTGCTCGAGCGTGGCGGACTGCGTCCCGGCCGCACCGAGCGTCAGGTGGCGCGAGATCTGGAATGGGCCATGTTCGAGCACGGCGCCCAAGCGGTGTCGTTCGAAACCATCGTGGCGACCGGAGCGAACTCGGCTGTCCCGCATCACCGACCGACCGATACGGTGCTGGCTGCGGGTGACTTCGTCAAGCTGGACTTCGGCGCGGTGGTCGGCGGCTACCACTCCGACATGACCCGCACCTACGTGCTCGGCGCGCCGACCGACTGGCATCGGGAGGTGTACGCGCTGGTCCAGCAGGCGCAGCGCGCCGGGTGCGACGCGCTGCGACCGGGGGTTCCGGTGGCCGACGTCGACGCGGCGTCGCGGTCGGTGATCGAGGCCGCCGGGCACGGCAAGTTGTTCGTGCACGGTCTCGGGCACGGGGTGGGGCTGCAGATCCACGAAGCGCCCGGAATCGCGAAAACCGGAACCGGTACACTTCTGTCTGGCGTGGCGGTGACCGTCGAACCAGGTGTGTACTTTCCCGGCCGCGGCGGGGTCCGGATCGAGGACACGCTCGTGGTGCGCGAAGGGGGCCCGGAGCTGCTCACCCACACCAACAGAGACTTGACCGTCGTCGACTGACGCCGGTCTGCCCGAGACCAAGCGGTAGAACGAGGAGATCCGAAGACAGTGGCGGACACCAGCGACTTCAAGAACGGCCTTGTGCTGAAGATCGACGGTCAGCTCCAGCAGATCATCGAATTCCAGCACGTCAAGCCGGGCAAGGGCCCCGCCTTCGTGCGGACCAAGCTGAAGAACGTCGTGTCCGGCAAGGTGGTCGACAAGACCTTCAACGCCGGCGTGAAGGTCGAGACCGCCAACGTCGACCGCCGCGACATGACCTACCTCTACCACGACGGCACCGACTACGTCTTCATGGACGGCGAGACCTTCGACCAGATCTCCATCGCCGAGGAGACCATCGGCGGCGGCGCCCGCTTCCTGCTGGAGAACATGACCGTGCAGGTCGCCACGCACGAGGGCGCGCCGCTGTACGTCGAGCTGCCGGTCTCGGTCGAGCTCGAGGTCACCCACACCGATATCGGCCTGCAGGGCGACCGTTCCACCGGCGGCACCAAACCCGCCACCCTGGAGACCGGCGCCGAGGTGCAGGTTCCGCTGTTCATCAACACCGGCGACAAGCTGCGGATCGACTCGCGCGACGGCAGCTACCTCGGCCGGGTCAACGCCTGATCCCCGAGCCAGGTGATCCGGGGATAATGTGATCGTGGCGGACCAGCCCGGGGACAAGAAGTCCACATACAAGAAGCTCGGCGCGCGGCACAAGGCCCGCCGCCGTGCGGTCGATCTGTTGTTCGAGGCGGAGGCCAGGGACATAGACGCCGCCGACCTGCTCGACGAGCGCGCCGAGCTGGCCACCCGCGACCAGGCGGTCGCGCCGGTGCACGCCTATACCCGCATCCTGGTCGAGGGCGTCGCCGACGACCTCGACCGGGTGGACGGCACCATCGAGTCCTACCTGCAGGACTGGACCCTGTCGCGGCTTCCGGCGGTGGATCGGGCGATTCTGCGCATCGCGGTGTGGGAGTTGTTCCACGCGACCGACGTCCCACCGGTCGTCGCCGTCGACGAGGCGGTGGAGCTGGCCAAGGAGCTGTCCACCGACGACTCTCCGTCCTTCGTCAACGGGGTGCTCGGTCAGGTCGTCCTGGTGGCGCCGCAGGTGCGCGCCGCGGCGGCCGCCACCCGCGCACCGCGCCGGGAGCCCGAGGCGTGAACAAGTACCTCGTCCTGGTGATGCGCACGCCGCGGTTCGACGCCGCCGTCATCGAACCGCACCGGCAGTTCCTGCAGTGGCTGCACGAGCGCGGGCAGCTGCAGGAGAGCGGCCGCTTCACCGACGGCACCGGTGGCGCATATGTCATCTACGCCGAAAACCTCGACGCCGCACGGGAAATCGCGTTCGCCGATCCCGTGCATACAACGGGCGCCTCGGAACTCACCGTCCACGAGTGGGAAATCACCGCGCCGAGCTGAGTTCGGTGGTGTCGCACACGCTCCGGTGACGCGCTCCGGATTTCGGCGCACGAGCGCAGGACTCGGCGGCTCCAGCGGCCTGCTCGACCGTGCCGCCCCTGTCGCGGGGTCGGTCCTTCGAGTAGTGCATCGCTCGGGAATTATGGTGCCGCAACGTATTTCGGCGCTCGTGACTCCCGCTGGTGGGTGTACGGATGACCAGCGGGAGCACGGCCGGAACCGGGTGGTTCCACGCCCGATCCTCATACCTTGACCTCACTCGAGGTCAAGGGCATGGAACGTGCTGTGTACCACGCCGGGCCGCCCGCCTCGGAGATCCTGGACCCGTCCAGCGAACTGCGTGCCAAGAGCCATGCGATGGCTAGCCCGTGACCAACAGCCCCGCGACGGCGCCTGCGGTGGCGACGATGGCGAGGACGAGGCCGGTCACGACGAAACGCCGCATAGGGACGCGCACGCCGTGTGTACGGCAGAACTCCAGGCACAGCAGCGTGGCGAGCGAGCCCCACGGTGTGACGATCGGGCCGATATTGGTGCCGATGAGCAGTGCGAGAAGCTGGTCGCCGTTCTGCGTGGGAATCACCGCTTCGCCCGCGGTGTAGGCCGGCAAGTTGTTGGCGAGATTGCCGAGGGTGGCGCCCGCCGCGGCGGCCCGGAATGCACCGGACGCACCGGAGTCGGTGCCGATCAAAGCGTGCATCGAATCGGCGAGGCCGAATCGGCTCAGAGTGGGCACGACCAGGAACAGGCCGACCACGAAAACGAGCAGCCGCCATGGGACCAGCGACAGGCGCAAGGCGCTGCGGTCGAAGACGGCGAACGCCGTCACCGCGATGGCGGCTGCGAGGGTGGCTGCGATGCCGATCCGATCACCGACAAGGGGAATCGCGAGGATGAACAGCAGGCAGGCCCCCGCCGTGGTCGATGACAGCGCGCGCTCCCGGGAATTCGCCGGGCGGATCGGTTCGGGTGGCACATAGCGGTCGGTTTTCCGTCGTTCGCGCCGCCAGTACCACAGCCAGAGGCACGCCATCGTCGCGGCGATCGAAACCAGTTGCGGCGCCCACATCCGCGCCGCGAATTCGGTCGCGGTGAGTGCCACCCGATCGGCGGCGAGCAGGTTGGTGAGGTTGGAGACCGGTAGCAGCAGGCTCGCGGTGTTGGCGAGCCAGAGGGTGGTCATGGCCAGCGGCAGCGGCGGAATCCGGGCGGGCGCCGCGAGTGCCAGCATGACCGGGGTGATCAGCACGGCCGTGGTGTCGAGATTCAGCAGGATCGTGGTGGCCGAGGCGAACAGCACGCAGAGGCCGAACAACGCCGGGTAGCGCCCGCGACCGAGAATCGCGAAGCGATGGGCGATGGCGTCGAAGACCTTGGCCTTCCTGGTGAGTTCGGCCAGCACGATGACGCTGCCGAGAAACAGTAGGAGCGGGCCGATCCGGCGCATGTTCGCGGCGGCCTCATCGCGGGGCAGCAGCCCGGTGAGCACGCACAGCAGACCGGCCGCCAACAACCCCAGCCGGACCACGTCCGGGATGCTCAGCCGGAATCCGGGGGAGGTCGCCTGTGTCGTCGCACGCGCGGCTGGGTTCCGCGGGGAGGAATCGACCAGTTCGGGCATCGGCTGCCATCATGTCATTATATTGATCGTGCCGTTAGATAATGGTACGTTGCCTGGGTCATCAGGTGTACTCGGATGCCGATCGGCCCATTCAAGAAGCCGAAGTGGTTGTGTCCGAGGCGATTCCGCCAAGCCAAGGATGTGGCCCATGACCATCATGGTTGGACTGGTATTTCTCTTCATCCTGGTCGGCGGTGGCCTACGGTCGGCCGAAGCAGGCTGCCAGAACACCTTGATGAACCACATCCGGAACATGTGGCTCTGCGCGGTGATCTCGTATGCCGTTGCGCTGACCGGATTTTCCGTCTTCCTCGCACTGTCCTCGAAGACGCCGTGGCCGAGTCTCGACGACGTGCGGAACATGCCGTGGTGGGCGCCGTTCGGTGGCCTGTTGGGCGGAGCGGCGGTGATCGGCATGATCGCCGTCGCCCGATACGTCGGCGTGGCGACGTTCAGTGCACTCGTGATCATCGGCGAGATGGTGGTCGCCCTGATCATGGATCACTTCGGACTCATGGGATTCGAGGAGCGGTCCGCCAGCCTTCCCCGTCTCGTGGCATGCGGGTTGATCACGCTCGCGATCTATCTGATGGCTGAGGAACCCGCGGCGGGCGAGCGCAGCGCCAGCGTGACCTGACCGCAGAGTACTGACACCCTGCTGCCGGTTGCCTGTCCGCCCTTCGCATCCTCCGGAGATCCTCGATGACGGTTCGAACCGCCGAAACCCGTACCGCGCTGCCGCCTGTCACGACCGCACTCATCTTCGTGTTCATCCTCGTCGGCGGCGCGCTCCGGTCGGTCGAGGCCGGTTGCCAGAACTCGCTGAAGCTCGCGCTGAAAAATGTCTGGTTGTGCGGCGTGATCTCCTACGCCGTGGCCTTCACGGGTTTCGCGATCTTCTTGGTGGTGTCGCTGGTGGTTTCCGCCGACCGGCCGTGGCCGAGCAGGGCGGATATCCGGAGCATGCCCCGGTGGGCGCCGTTCGGCGGGCTACTCGGCGGGGCGGCCATCCTGGCGATGATCGCCGTGGCTTCCGATGTCGGAGCCAGCACCTTCAATGCCCTGATCATCGCCGGGCAGATGTTCGGCGCCCTCGCGATCGACCACTTCGGACTGATGGGCTTCCCGCGGCGGGCGGTGAGCCCCAAGCGCGTCGCAGCGTGCGCCATGATCATTACCGGCATCTATCTGATGGCGGCCTACTGAACGCCCGGAAGCCGCGGCGCGGCGTCCGAGTGTGGACGACTGCGAAGATCGGTACCGACGACGGATGCCGATAGCCGGGCGATGGACGCCCTTGGTGAGAGAAAGATAGTGTATCTCTCGCAAAGTTGCGTCGATGCGGAAGTAGGGATGATATGGGCGCGAACGAGCCGACCGTGACGGACATCCGTAGCGCGGAGGAGGCGTTGGCGCTGTTCGACCGCCTGCCCGCGGCACGGGTCGCGGAGATCACGACAGGACGTTGGCGCGGCGAAGAACTGCATACCGGTCACTCACTCGACGGCGTGCTCGGAGCCTCCGGGTGGTACGGCAAGCAGTTCGATGGTCCCGACAGCGTGCATCCGCTGCTGTTCACCGCGGGGGGTGCGGTATTTCCGGTCGATCCGCGCCGGGTTCCGCTCGCACTGGCCGGCCGGGTTCCGCTGTCCGGGGTGCGCGCGATGCGCAAGATGCTGCCGATCCTCAGGCCCGCGTTGCGAACCCACGCCCCGACCGCGCGTCTGCGCGAGGTGGAGTATCGCGGCGTGACCAGTGCCGGGATGATCTACGACCATCTCCCGATCATCGATCACTTCCGGCGCGCCGACGAGCACACCCTGCTCGGCGTGATGGACCTGCGCGGCTTGGCCGAACCGTATTTCTTCGTCCTGCGCAGGGAAACTCGACTGAGGTCGCCGCGGAACCGGACGACCGTTGCCGATCCCGGTCCGGCGCCGCCCGCCCCGCACTAGGATTTGCGCAGACAGGCGACACCTTGCGGCGATGCGGCGACCGAGGAAGGGACAGTCGATGGAGCGCACGACCTGCCTGGTGGTCGGCGGGGGACCGGCCGGAATGATCCTCGGACTGCTGCTGGCCCGCGCAGGCGTCGAGGTCACGGTGCTGGAGAAGCACAAGGACTTCCTGCGGGACTTCCGCGGCGACACCGTGCATCCCACCACCCTCGACCTGCTCGACGAACTGGGTCTCGGCGCTGAGTTCGCGAAACTGCCCGCGCGCAAAGTGGATCAGGTGCAACTGCCGGTCGCGGGCGGCGTGCAGACCCTCGTCACGCTGAAGAATCTGCCGGGCAAGCACAAATACATCGCCATGGTCCCGCAATGGGATCTGCTGGATCTGCTCGCGCGCGCCGCCGAGGCCGAGCCGACCTTCCGGCTCCGGATGAACACCGAGGCCACCGACCTGATCTGGATCGACGGAAGGGTCGGCGGTGTCGCCTACCGGACCCTGGACGGCGCGACCGGCGCGATCGAGGCCGACCTCACCGTGGCCTGCGACGGCCGTGGTTCACTGCTGCGGTCGGCGGCGGGACTGCCGACCCGCAAGTGGTCGACGCCGATGGACGTGTGGTGGTTTCGTCTGCCGCGCAACGAGATCGATCCCGCGGGCGCGCTGCCGATCGTCACCGCCCGGCGAGTGGCGGTCCTGCTCGACCGCGGCGACTACTGGCAGTGCGCGACCCTGATCGCCAAGGGCGCCGACGAGTCCGCCCGCCGCGGGCCGGTCGAGGACATCATGCGCACCCTGGCCGATGCCGCCCCGTGGCTTCGCGACCGCCTCGACGCCTTGACCAGCTGGGACGAGGTGAAACTGCTGGATGTGAAGCTCGACCGCCTGACCAAGTGGTACACCAACGGCCTGCTCTGCCTCGGCGACGCCGCCCATGCCATGTCCCCGGCCGGCGGCGTCGGCATCAATCTGGCGGTGCAGGATGCCGTTGCCGCGGCGAGAATTCTTGCCGCGCCGCTGCTCTCGGGAACCGTGGGAACCAGGGAGCTGGCGAAGGTGCAGCGACGGCGGAGGTTCCCGACCGTGGTGACCCAGGCGGTGCAACGGTTCCTGCACACCTGGGCCATCACCCCGGCCCTCGAGGGGCGCATCGATATCGCCGGTTCCCCTCGCGCACCCTTGCCGGTGCGCATCCTGCGCCGAATTCCGGTGCTGCGCAGCGTCCCACCGTTCCTGATCGCCCGCGGCGTGCGACCCGAACACGCACCACACTTCGCGCGCTGTGTGTGAGGTGCAGCGCCTTCAGCTCGTCTGTCGGAGGAGTTACGCCGAGCCGGCGGGAGGTGAGGTGGGTGGGGTGGCAATCCAGCCCGCGACGACTGCCAATCCCGTCGGGCGGTGTACGGCGAGGAATCCGAAGGGCCGGTCGAACGTTACCGACATGACGGTCGCCTGGTAGTTCCGCAGTGCCGCGCTCGCCGCGCGTAAGCCGAACGCGGTCACCGCGGCGGCTTCGAAACCATCGTGGCTGAACCGGGCCAGAACCTCTTGGGCTCCTTGGCCGACGCACAGCGGCACGGGGGAGATCGCGGGGAAATGACCACTGGTGCAGTCGGTCGCGGCGGTCAGGCCGAACAATCCGGGCCCGGCGAGCAGATCGTGGGTGGATCGCACCTCGAAAGGTGGCAGCCGAAGTCGCAGCTGGTCGGCGTTGGCCGGGACCTCCTCGGTGCGCACGGTGAGCCCCGGCCCTTCGGTCCCGACCGGCAGGCCGGTACGGATCGGCACCGCGTCGGACAGGGCCGCCAAACCCGTTCCGAGTACGGTGCCGGGCGCGCTCGGGCCGAGGAGGAGGTGGACGTCGAGATCGGCGGCCCCTTCGACGATGACTCGGGTAACCGGTTGCGGGGCGTCCAGAATCGCCGCGTTCGTGAGGCCGGTGCTCGTCCGGGACAACCCGGGCCCGCGATGTCCCTGCCACGGGCCGTCTTTCGGGGCCAGCATCCCGACCTCGAATGGCACGCGCCACCGGGTCTTCGCGACAAGCGCGGTGGCGAGCACCATCAGCGTGTCGGGATTCACCGAGAGGGGGAATCGCTCGATGAGCCCGTCGGTGTGCCGGGCCGCCCAGCCGTCGAGTTCGGCCTGCCCGGCCAATCGCGCGAGGACGCCCGCGGGCAGTCGCCCCGACCACTCCTCGTGCAGCGGAAGATCGTGGCGCACCCACACCCCGAGCGCGGCTGATACCGCCTCCGCGCCTTCGATGTCGCGCAGCAGCCGCAACCCTGCGTCCTGCCCGTTCGCCCCGGGCACTCCGATCGCCGCCGCGAGTTCGTCCCGTGCTGAACCCTCCGCCGCGGAAGCGAGCAGGGCCAGCAACGGCCACACCCCCGCCCCGGACACGACGAAGTCCCGCTGGCTCACCTCCGCGCACCATCGAGCGGTGAGCGCGTTCGCGGCCCCGACATGGAGTTCCAGAGAAGTCCGCACGACCCCACACTATCCGCGGCGGCGTCGGCGTCGCCTCGTGCCTACGACACGCCGGGCGCCGGCCGCAACACGATCTTGCCCAGCGGCGTCCGATCCTCCAGCAGCCGATGTGCGCGGCTTGCCTGGTCCAGCGGCAGCACCGCCTCGACCAGCGGATCCAGCCCGCCCGCGGCGGCGCGGGCCAGAACGGCGCTGCCCGCCTTGGCAACCCGGTCCAGCCAGTCGGGTCCGGCGCAGCCGGTGAAGGTGAGCCCGCGCATGATCAGATCACTCGCCGAGACCTGCGCGGGTGCGCCGGACAGCCAGCCATAGCCCAGCATCCGGCCGCGCAGGGGAGTCATGAGATCGAGCAGTTCGGCGGCGGTCGCGCCGCCGATCGCATCGAAGACCACGTCCACGGTTGCGCCGCCGAGGGTTTCGCGCAACCGCATGGTCCACGTCGGGTCGTTGTGGTCGATCACCTCGTCGGCGCCCAGATTGCGTGCCTGCGCCGCCTTTTCCGGACCGCCGGCGGTCGCGACGACGCGGGCCGCGCCGTATTCCTTGGCGAGCTGGGTCAGGCTGCTACCGATGCCCGTGGCGGCGGCCTGGATGAGGACGGTCTCACCTCCGGTCAGCGTGGCGGTTTCCAGGAGCGGAATCGCCACCGATCCGTTCATCAGTACGGCCGCCGCGTCTACCGACGACAGCCCGTCCGGAATGAACACCACCGAATCCGCTGGGGCGGCGACGAATTCGGCGTAGGCGCCGAAACCCTTGGTAGCCACGACCACGCGCTGCCCGATCAGCGCGGGATCGACCTGCCTGCCGACCTCGGCGACGACGGCTGCCGCCTGAAAACCGAAGATCAGTGGTGGCGGCGCGCCCAGTGGAAAGTCCCCGGAGCGCAATTTGGTCTCCGGGTAGAGCACGGGGATCGCCTCGGCACGGATCACCACCTCGTCCGGGCCCGCCTGTGGTGCGGGCACCTCCCTGGCGACCAGCACCTCCGGGCCTCCGATGTCCGTCATTACGATTGCCTGCATTACGAACTCCATAACTTGACTGTCGGTCCAGTTGCCTCTCCGAGGATATGGACCGCCGGTCAAGTTGTCCAGGAAAGTGGGTCCGATGGGCGACGAACGGCCGAAGGAACGGGCGGATGCGGCCCGCAACCGGCGTGCGATCCTGGACGCCACCGCCGCTCTGCTCGCCGAGCACGGCGCCGAGGCGATCACCATGGACCGCGTGGCAGCCGCCGCCGGGGTGGGGAAGGGCACGATCTTCCATCGTTTCGGCAACCGGGCCGGGCTGTTGCACGAAATGATCGCCGAGAGCGCACTCACGCTCATGAACGCGATCACCAGCGGCCTGCCGCCGCTGGGGCCCGGCGCGCCCGCGGGCGCTCGCCTGATCGCCTACTTCGACGCGATGACGCGGCTGGTGATCGACAATTCCGAGCTGATGGTCGCCTATCGGACCGTGCCGCCGCATCCGCGGACCGCGGAGTTCCACGCGTTCTGGGACGACCACATCACGACGCTGCTACGCGAAGCCCGGCCCGACCTGGACGCGGACGTGGTGGGCCGTCTGCTGCTCGGCGCACTCAGTGGCGAGCTGGTGCCACGCATGGTCCGCGCGGGCGAGACCGATCGGCTGCTGGCCGCGGTCCGCGAGTTGGTCGAGTCGGTGCTGCGCGGTACGTGAGCGCTCACCCGAGGGCGCCCGGTGTCGCGATCGGCGTGTTGATCACGCCGTGTCAGATGAACAGCAGCAAGGAACGCGACCATGGGCAGCCCCGCTGCCGGCAGTGTGGCGAACTGTTCGATTCGCCTGTGCCGCACGATCTTCCGCTGCGCCGATGAGCAGCTTTCCTGCGCAGCGGGCGGGAGCGGCGATCAGTCGTGCGCGAGAATGGCGTCGAAGCGCTCGTCCGCGCGATCGAGCTGGGCGAGGATGTGCTGCCGGACGTGGTCGGCCAGAGGCGTGTCCGGCCGGGTGACCAGGTCGCGATACACCGCGGTGAGCGGGCGATATTTCGCGGCGAGCCTGGGCATTGCGGGACCGGTGGCGTAGAGGATGCCGACGCCGTTGTCGGTGAAGTCGGAAAGTTTGATGACACGGGCCCAGGGATCGCGGTCCAGGTTGGTCGCGACGTGCTCGCGATACTGGGTCTGTCGGTCGCGCGCCGGGTCGGGTTCCGGATTGGTCACGGCGGCCACCAGGTCGGCCACTCGCTCCCCGAACCTATCGGTGAGCGCGCCCAGCGCGGCGTCCATTGCCGGGCCGGGACGGTCGGCGGCCAGCTCCGCCGCATGATCCTCCACCGAGTCGTGCAGCAGGCCGGCGACGACCACGTCGGGGTCGGTGACCTCGTAGTAGCTGATGATCCGAATCGCCACACGCAGTAGATGACTGAGGTATGGCTCGCGCCCATAACGATCGTCGCGATGCAGGTCCGCCGCGAGATCGAGCGCCGCGGCGAGCCGCGGTGTGTCGGGCAGCTCGGCGATTTCCAGCAAGAGTCGTTCGCGCAGTCCACCCTCGCCGTAGACCTCGCTGATCGTGTGCAGCGGCATCACGGCCAAGACCCCCGCCCCTGGATTGCTCATAGTGCCAGGTTAATGGGATCAGGTGACAAGTGAAAACGGTCCGTTCGCACTCGCTGCCGAATACGCCATGACGCGGGACCGATCCGCGTGGGCGCCGCCCAGTGCGCGGTTGCGAGCTGAGCGGCGCCTCCGCGGGTTCGTGTGCCGTGGGTCGATCACTCGTCCTCGGGTACCAAGGTGTTCTGCCTGGCCGCCGTATACCAGCGCTCGCCCTGCTTGACCAGAACGTAGAGCGCGATCATGGCGTGGTCGTTGTCGAGGAGTGCTCCGTCGGCCGCGGTCGCCCACGCACGCTTGTGAGCGATCGCGACGTCGGGGCGCAGGAACGTGATGTCGGCGACTTCGTAGCGCGCGTACTGGTCTTTCAGGAACCCGGCGAGACCACGGCGGTTCGCGTCGAGCAGCGCGTCGAATCCGGTGATCAACATTCCCGCCGCGTTGACGACAGCCGCGTTGGCGGTGAAGTCACCGGTCAACAGATCGGCATCGTTGGTATTGAACGCGGTCTCGGCGTTGGCGACGATCTGACGGATCGCGGCGATGTCCGCGGTGTGGTCGACCGTCGTGTCCTCGACCAAGGGCGGCGTGAATGCTGTTGTGCTCATGCGGACGAGCTTTCAACCTCGAGGACGGTTCAGGTCAAGTGTGTCGCGTTGTCGGGCGGCGCACAGCAGGCCGGTAGGTCACCGCACGCCGCGCGGACGGAACTGGATGCTGATCCGCGGGCCGGTGGGTTTGCGCGTCTTCGGCACCGCGTGCTCCCAGGTGCGCTGGCAGGAGCCGCCCATGATTAGCAGATCGCCATGTCCCACAACGTATTTCAGGCTCGGCCCGCCGCCGCGCGGACGCAGTAGCAGCGCTCTCGGCGCCCCGATCGACACGATCGCGACCATGGTGTCGTGCGTCGCGCCGCGGCCGAAGGTGTCGCCGTGCCAGGCGACGCTGTCGCGCCCATCCCGGTAGTAGCACAGTCCGGCCGTGCGGAACGGCTCGCCGAGTTCGCGCCGGTAGTGCTCGGACAAGGCGGTGCGCGCGTCGGCCAGGGCGGGATCCGGCAGGGGTTCGTGCTCCTCGTAGAACTTCAGCAGCCGGGGCACGTCGACCACCCGGTCGTACATCGGCCTGCGTTCGGCCTTCCACGGCACGGACTCGGCCAGCCGGTCGAACAGCGCGGCCGCGCCGGACAGCCATCCGGGCAACAGATCCACCCAGGCACCACGGTCGAGCGCGGTACGGCGGATATCGCGCAGCGAGCCGAATTCGGTCTCACCGAACCCGTCGAGCAGCGACCCCTGCAGCGGTGTGGACATGTCGCCGAGCGTACTGCTGATCGAACATATGTGCTAGCGGTTTTCGGTCGAAGTCGTCGATTAGTGCACGATCCGGACCGCGGCTGCTCGCGGTGCGCGAACCGGTGGCACGGCTGCCGCGCGCGAGGAGCCGTGGCCCAGCTCACAGCCCGATATGGCTGGTGAAAGCGAGGGCGGAGGCGCTGCTAGTCTGCTTGCCGTAAGACATCCTTTAACGGACCGTCCGGCGAGGCGGGGAAGGAGGTCGGCATGGCCGTGCCCGAAGAACGGGCCGCCAAGTCCGGCGCTGCCGAGACATCGCAGCGACATGCCCCGGAGTGGGTGGCGGCGGGCCGAGAGCTGTTGTCGGCTTCGGATGTCGGGCGGACCATCGCGCGCATCGCACACCAGATCATCGAGAAGACCGCGTTGGACGCGGGCGATCCGGACGCGCCGCGCGTCGTCCTGATCGGCATTCCCACCCGGGGCACCACGCTGGCCGCCCGGCTCACCGACAAGATCGAGGAATTCTCCGGGGTCCGCCCGGCGCTGGGCTCGCTCGACATCACCCTCTATCGCGACGACCTGCGCAGCCGCCCGCACCGGCCGCTGGAGCGCACCTCCGTTCCGGAAGGCGGCATCGAGGACGCACTGGTCGTCTTGGTCGACGACGTCCTGTTCTCCGGCCGCACCGTCCGTTCCGCTCTCGACGGTCTGCGCGATCTGGGCCGTCCGCGCGCCGTGCAATTGGCGGTGCTCGTCGATCGCGGTCATCGCGAACTGCCGATCCGCGCCGACTACGTCGGCAAGAACGTGCCGACCAACCGGTCCGAGGACATCTCGGTGCTGCTCGCGGAGCACGACGGCCGCGACGGCGTCTACCTGCACCACGGCGAGGAACAGGAGGCGGGCGCGTGAGGCATCTCCTGTCCGTCGCCGGCCTCGATCGCGCCACCGCGACCGAACTGCTCGACGAGGCCGAACGGTTCGAACAAGCCTTGCTCGGCCGCGAGGTGCACAAGCTGCCCACGCTGCGCGGCCGCACCGTGATGACGGTGTTCTACGAGAACTCCACCCGCACCCGGGTCTCGTTCGAGGTCGCGGGCAAATGGATGAGCGCGGACGTGATCAACGTCAGCGCGACCAGTTCCTCGGTCGCCAAAGGTGAATCGCTGCGCGACACCGCGCTGACCCTGCACGCCGCGGGCGCCGACGCGTTGATCGTCCGGCACCCGGCCTCTGGCGCCGCGCACCAGATCGCCCGATGGATGGACGAGTGGGCGGTCTCGGCGGGACGCGTCTCCGGACCGGCCGTCGTGAACGCCGGTGACGGTACGCACGAACACCCGACCCAGGCGCTGCTGGACGCGCTGACCCTGCGGCAGCGGCTCGGCGACATCGAGGGCAAGCGGGTCGTCATCGTCGGCGACATCCTGCACAGCCGAGTCGCGCGGTCGAACGTCTTCCTGCTGGCGACTCTCGGCGCCGAGGTGGTGCTGGTCGCCCCGCGCACGCTACTGCCGGTCGGCGTCGACACCTGGCCCGCCCGTGTCTCACACCACTTGGACGCCGAGCTGATCGGCGCCGACGCGGTGCTGATGCTGCGCGTGCAAGCCGAGCGGATGAACGGCGGGTTCTTCCCGTCGGCCCGCGAATACTCGATCACCTACGGACTGTCCGAGCGCAGGATGGCCCTGCTGGACGACCACGCCGTCGTGCTGCACCCCGGCCCGATGCTGCGCGGCATGGAGATCGCGTCCTCGGTCGCGGACTCCCCGAAAGCCGCAGTGCTGCAACAGGTCACCAACGGTGTACACATGCGGATGGCCGTCCTGTTCCGCCTGCTCGTCGGCACCCAGGAGGCAGTGGCATGAGTGACAACTCCACCGTCCTGATCAAGGGCGTACTGCCCTACGGCGAGGGCCAGCCGGTCGACGTGCTCGTCGCCGACGGCGAGATCCGCGAGATCAGCACCGACCTGGGCTTGGTCGGGGGCGAGATCATCGACGCGCACGGGCAGATTCTGCTGCCGGGCCTCGTCGACCTGCACACCCATCTGCGCGAGCCGGGCCGCGAGGACACCGAGACCATCGAGTCCGGTTCCGCGGCCGCCGCGCTCGGCGGTTACACCGCGGTGTTCGCGATGGCCAACACGAACCCGGTCGCCGACTCGGTGGTCGTCACCGACCACGTGTGGCGCCGGGGCCGGGAGGTCGGCCTGGTCGACGTGTACCCGGTCGGCGCGGTCACCGTCGGGCTCGACGGCAAACAGCTCGCCGAGATGGGCACCATGGCCGCGGGTGTCGGGGCGGTGCGCATGTTCTCCGACGACGGCCACTGTGTTTACGACCCGCTGATCATGCGCCGCGCCTTGGAGTACGCGAACTCGCTCGGCGTGCTGATCGCACAGCACGCCGAGGAGCCGAGGCTGACCAAGGGCGCGATCGCGCACGAGGGACCGACGGCCGCTCGGCTCGGCTTGGCGGGCTGGCCGCGCGCGGCCGAGGAGTCCATCGTGGCGCGTGACGCCCTGCTGGCCCGTGACGCGGGCGCCAGGGTGCACATCTGTCACGCCTCCACCGCGGGCACCGTGGAGTTGGTGAAATGGGCGAAATCCCAGGGTATCTCGATCACTGCCGAGGTCACCCCGCACCACCTGCTGCTCGACGATTCGCGGTTGGAGACCTACGACGCGGTCAACAAGGTCAACCCGCCGCTGCGCGAAGCCTCCGACGCCGCCGCGCTCCGGCGGGCACTGGCCGAAGGGATCATCGACTGCGTCGCCACCGACCATGCCCCACACGCGGAGCAGGACAAGTGCTGCGAGTTCGCCGCCGCCCGTCCCGGCATGCTCGGCTTGGAGACCGCGCTGTCGATCATCGTGCAGACCATGGTGCAGCCGGGGCTGCTGGACTGGCGCGGTGTCGCTCGGGTGATGAGCGAGCGTCCGGCCCAGATCGTCGGCCTCGACGACCATGGCAGGCCGCTCGAGGTCGGCGAGCCGGCGAACCTGACGCTGGTCGACCCGAACGCGAGCTGGACGGTGCGCGGCAGCGAACTCGCCAGCATCTCGCACAACACGCCGTTCGAGGCGATGACCTTCCCGGGCCGGGTCACGGCGACCCTGTTGCGCGGCCGGGTCACCGCCCGCGACGGCAAGGCGGTGCGCAGCCGTGCGGAGGCGTAGATGAGCGAGCGCCGCACATCCGGTACCGCGGCGCGGGCGACGAGCCCGGAGGCGGTCGCGGAGCGTGACCACGTAGGGCTCCGGGAGCGCCGCACATCCAGTACAGGAGGTCCGTAGGTGGAAAGAACGCTCTGGGTTGTCGGGCTGCTCGTCCTGTTCGTGCTGTGCCTGTGGCTGATGTACCGAGGCTGGCGCAACCGTGCCGCGCGGCAGGTGGAGCGCATCGGCGTCCTGCCCGCCGTGCCCGCCGAACTCGGTGCGCAGGTCCTGGAACCGACCACCGGTCTCTATCTGGGCAGCACCATCGCACCCAGCTGGCAGGACCGGATCACGGTGAGCGACTTGGGTTTCCGGGCCACCGCGGAACTCACGCGGTTCGAACGGGGGATTCTGCTCGAACGCGACGGCGCGACGGTGATCTGGATTCCGCAGGAATCCATCACCGCGGTGCGCACCGAACGCGGCCATGCGGGCAAAGTGATGACAGAAGATGGTGTGCTGGTCATTCGCTGGAAACTTCCGACCGGAACCGAGATCGATACCGGTTTCCGTGGCGACGACAAGTCGGTCTACCCGGCCTGGCGGCGGTTTTCGACGGCGGATCAGACCGGCACGATGACGGGAGATGACGAGGGATGACACGAGACACGGGCGGAACCAGCGCAGCACTCGTGCTGGAGGACGGCCGGGTGTTCCGCGGCCGGGCCTACGGCGCCGTGGGCCAGACACTCGGTGAGGCGGTGTTCTGCACCGCGATGACCGGGTATCAGGAGACCCTCACCGATCCGTCCTACCACCGCCAGATCGTGGTGGCCGCCGCGCCGCAGATCGGCAATACCGGCTGGAACGACGAGGACGACGAGTCCGCGAAGATCTGGGTCGCCGGGTACGCCGTGCGCGACCCGGCGCGGCGCGCGTCCAACTGGCGCGCGAGGACGACCCTGCCCGACGAACTCGAGCGCCAGCGGATCGTCGGCATCGCGGGCATCGACACCCGCGCGCTGGTGCGCCACCTGCGCACCCGCGGCTCGATGAAGGCGGGCATCTTCTCCGGTGCCGCGCTCGCCGCCGCCGACGAGCTGGTGGCCAGGGTCAACGGCCAGCCGTCGATGCTCGGTGCCGACCTGGCGGGCGAAGTGAGCACGGACGCGATCTACACGATCGAGCCGGACGGCGAGCACCGGCGCACCGTCGTCGCGGTCGACCTGGGCATCAAGACCAACACCCCGCGCATGTTCGCACAGCGCGGCATGCGGGTGCACGTGGTGTCCTCGACTACGACACTCGACCAGATCCTCGAGTTGAAGCCCGACGGAGTGTTCCTGTCCAACGGCCCCGGCGACCCGGCCACCGCCGACGGCGCGGTCGAGCTGACCCGGGGCGTGCTGGCGAAGGGCCTGCCGCTGTTCGGCATCTGCTTCGGTAACCAGATCCTCGGTCGCGCGCTCGGCCGCGATACCTACAAGATGAAGTTCGGCCACCGCGGTATCAACATCCCGGTGGTCGAGCACGAGACCGGCCGGATCTCGATCACCGCGCAGAACCATGGGTTCGCGCTGGAAGGCGAGCGGGGCGAGCGGTTCGACACCCCCTTCGGCACGGCCGAGGTGAGTCACGTGTGCGCCAACGACGGCACGGTCGAAGGCGTCCGGTTGGTCGACGGCCGCGCCTTCTCCGTGCAGTACCACCCGGAGGCCGCCGCCGGACCCCACGACGCCGCATATCTGTTCGACCGTTTCGCCGGTCTCATGGAAGGAGCCTGATGCCTCGCCGCGAGGATCTCGAGCACATCCTGGTGATCGGTTCTGGCCCGATCGTCATCGGCCAGGCGTGCGAATTCGACTACTCCGGCACGCAGGCGTGCCGGGTGCTGCGGGCCGAGGGCCTGCGGGTGTCGCTGGTCAACTCGAACCCGGCGACGATCATGACCGACCCGGAGTTCGCCGACTCGACCTATGTCGAGCCGATCACGCCGGAGTTCGTCGAGAAGGTGATCGAGAAGGAGCGTCCCGACGCCATCCTGGCCACCCTCGGCGGGCAGACCGCGCTGAACACCGCGGTCGCGCTGCACGAGCGCGGTGTGCTGGCGAAGTACGGAGTGGAGCTGATCGGCGCCGACTTCGACGCCATCCAGCGCGGTGAGGACCGGCAGAAGTTCAAGGACATCGTGGCCAAGGTGGGCGGGGAGAGCGCGCGCTCGCGGGTCTGCTTCACCATGGACGAGGTCCGCGACACGGTGGCCGAACTCGGCTTCCCCGTGGTGGTGCGCCCGTCGTTCACCATGGGCGGTCTCGGCTCCGGCATGGCCTACAACCAGGAGGACCTCGACCGCATCGCGGGCGGCGGCCTGGCCGCCTCGCCCACGGCGAACGTGCTCATCGAGGAGTCCATCCTCGGCTGGAAGGAATACGAGCTCGAGCTGATGCGCGACGGCCGCGACAATGTCGTGGTGGTCTGCTCGATCGAGAACGTCGATCCGATGGGTGTGCACACCGGCGACTCGGTCACCGTCGCCCCGGCCATGACGCTCACCGACCGCGAATACCAGAAGCTGCGCGACCTCGGCATCGCCATCCTGCGCGAGGTCGGCGTCGACACCGGCGGCTGCAATATCCAGTTCGCGGTGGATCCGCGCGACGGCCGCCTGATCGTCATCGAGATGAACCCCCGCGTCTCGCGTTCGTCCGCGCTGGCGTCCAAGGCGACCGGCTTCCCGATCGCGAAGATCGCCGCGAAGCTGGCCATCGGCTACACGCTCGATGAGATCGTCAACGACATCACCAAGGAAACCCCGGCCTGCTTCGAGCCGACCCTGGACTACGTCGTCGTCAAGGCGCCGCGGTTCGCGTTCGAGAAGTTCCCCGGCGCCGACGCCACGCTGACCACCACCATGAAATCGGTGGGCGAGGCGATGTCGCTCGGCCGCAACTTCGCCGAGGCACTGGGCAAGGTGCTGCGTTCGCTGGAGACCAAGGCCACCGGTTTCTGGACCCAGGACGACGGTGCGTGGACCGACGTCGAAGCGATCCTGGAGGATCTGCGCACCCCGACCGAGGGCCGCATCTACCAGGTCGAGCGGGCGCTGCGCCTGGGCGCGAGCATCGAGGCCGTCGCCGCCGCCTCCGGCATCGACCCGTGGTTCGTCGCGGAAGTCGCCGGTCTGGTCGAGCTGCGCCAGGAGGTCGTCGATGCGCCCGTGCTGGACGAGCCGCTGCTGCGCCGGGCCAAGCACTACGGCCTGTCCGATCGGCAGCTGGCCGCGCTGCGCCCGGAGCTGGCGGGGGAGAGCGGCGTGCGCGCGCTGCGGCACCGGCTCGGGATCCGCCCGGTCTTCAAGACCGTCGATACCTGCGCCGCCGAGTTCGACGCCAAGACCCCGTATCACTACTCGGCATACGAGCTCGACCCGGCGGCCGAGTCCGAGGTCGCGCCGCAGCGCGAACGGGAGAAGGTGATCATCCTCGGGTCCGGTCCGAACCGGATCGGCCAAGGTATCGAATTCGACTACTCGTGCGTGCACGCGGCGCAGACGCTGTCCCAGGCCGGGTACGAGACGGTGATGGTCAACTGCAACCCCGAGACCGTCTCCACCGACTACGACACCGCCGACCGCCTCTACTTCGAGCCGCTGACCTTCGAGGACGTGCTCGAGGTCTATCACGCCGAATGCGAATCGGGCACCGTCGCCGGCGTCATCGTGCAGCTGGGCGGGCAGACCCCGCTCGGTCTCGCGCAGCGGCTCACCGAGGCGGGCGTGCCGGTGGTCGGCACCAGCGCGGCCGCCATCGACCTGGCCGAGGATCGCGGCGAGTTCGGCGACGTGCTGGTCACGGCCGGGCTGCCCGCGCCGAAGTACGGCACGGCGACCACCTTCGCGCAGGCCAAGAAGATCGCCGCGGGCATCGGCTACCCGGTGCTGGTGCGCCCGTCCTATGTGCTCGGCGGGCGGGGCATGGAGATCGTCTACGACGAGAAGTCCCTGGAGGGCTACATCTCCCGCGCGACCGCGCTCAGCCCGGAGCACCCGGTTCTGGTGGACCGGTTCCTGGAGGACGCGATCGAGATCGACGTCGACGCGCTGTGCGACGGCGAGGAGGTCTACCTCGGCGGCGTGATGGAGCACATCGAGGAGGCGGGCATCCACTCCGGCGACTCCGCGTGCGCGCTGCCGCCGATCACGCTGGGCCGCAGCGACATCGAGGCGGTGCGCCGCTCCACGGTCGCGCTGGCCAAGGGCATCGGCGTCAAAGGCCTGCTGAACGTGCAGTACGCGCTCAAGGACGACGTGCTCTACGTGCTCGAGGCCAATCCGCGGGCCAGCCGGACGGTTCCGTTCGTGTCCAAGGCGACCGCGGTGCCGCTGGCCAAGGCCGCCGCGCGGATCATGCTCGGCGCCACCATCGCCGAGCTGCGCCAAGAGGGCATGCTGCCGAGCGAGGGCGACGGCGGCCACGTGGCGCTGGATGCCCCGGTCGCGGTCAAGGAGGCCGTGCTGCCGTTCCACCGGTTCCGGCGCGCCGATGGCAGCGGGGTGGATTCGCTGCTGTCGCCGGAGATGAAGTCCACCGGCGAGGTGATGGGAATCGACGCCGATTTCGGCACCGCGTTCGCCAAGAGCCAGACCGCCGCCTACGGCTCGCTGCCCACCGAGGGCACCGTGTTCGTCTCGATCGCGAACCGGGACAAGCGCGCGATGGTCTTCCCGGTGAAGCGCCTCCATGACCTCGGCTTCCGCATCCTCGCCACCGAGGGAACCGCGGAGATGTTGCGTCGCAACGGCATTCCGTGTGAGCGGGTGCGCAAGCACTCCGAGGAAGGCCCGGCCGAGGAGCCGACCATCGTGGAGCAGATCCGCGACGGCGAGATCGACATGGTGTTCAACACCCCGTACGGCAACTCCGGTCCTCGCGTGGACGGCTACGAGATCCGCAGCGCGGCGGTCGGAGTGAACATCCCGTGCATCACCACCGTGCAGGGCGCGGCGGCCGCGGTGCAGGGCATCGAGGCCAGCATCAACGGCGGGATCGGCGTGCGCTCCCTGCAGGAACTGCATTGGGCTCTGCGTGGCTGAGCTTCGGCTGGACGGAGCGGGCGAGATGAAGACCTTCGGCGGCCGGCTGCGGCACGCGATGCGACATTTCGGCCCTGTGTGCGTCGGCATCGACCCGCACCCGGAACTGCTGCGGTCTTGGGGTCTCACCGAGGACGTGGAAGGACTCGAACAGTTCGCCGAGATCTGCGTGGAGGCATTCGACGGCTTGGTCGCGCTGATCAAACCGCAGGTCGCCTTCTTCGAGGCCTACGGCTCGGGCGGGATCGCGGTGCTGGAGCGGACCATCGAGGTGCTGCGTGCCTCGGGGACGCTGGTGCTCGCCGACGCCAAACGCGGCGACATCGGCTCGACCATGGATGCCTACGCCCGCACCTGGCTGGCCGACGGTCCCCTGGGGTCGGACGCGGTCACGGTGTCGCCGTATCTCGGATTCGGTTCGCTGGCACCGGCTTTGACACTCGCCGAGGCCAACCAGCGCGGCATCTTCGTGCTCGCGGCCACGTCGAATCCCGAGGGCGAGCAAGTGCAGCGGGCGGTCACGGCGGACGCGCGCACGGTGGCGCAGACCATGGTCGACGAGGCCGCGGCCCGCAACGCGGGCGCCGAGTTCGGGTCGGTGGGCGTGGTGGTCGGCGCCACGCTGACCCAGGCGCCGGACTTGTCCGCGCTCAACGGCCCGATTCTCATGCCCGGTGTCGGCGCCCAGGGCGGTGGCCCGGAAACGATTCGGGACCTCGTTCCCGAGCCGACGCTGGGAGCCGTTGTCCCGAATGTCTCGCGCGAGGTGCTGCGGGACGGGCCGACGGTCCCGGCACTGCGTGCCAGAGTGCGCGCGCTCCAGGACGTGTTCGCGTTTCTGCAGCGATGACCACGAAGACCGGCGCACCCCGCGCCGGTCTTCGTCGTTTCGGCGGCGGGGCGTGCAGATGCACACACACGTGGTCCATAGCGGGGTCTGTGCGCGTTTCTGCGCCCGTTTCGGCGCCGGATGGGACTCCGATCGCCCGGTCGGCCTGGACTGGCGTCCAGGCCGTATCTGCGGCACAGAATGCCGCGTATCGGGTTCCCGTGGGGGCCCAGTGTGACGCCCGACACGCGGAAAAAACTCGCGACACGCGGAAAATTTCGAGAAAGTTCCTGGTAGGGCGGGTGAGGGGTTGCTGGATCGATGCGAGCCGGTGTCGCAACCCTTCCGCAAACCATTTGGTCTGTCGAAAAAGCCCTGTTCGCGGGGTATTTCGCGGATTCGGAGATACGATCCACACGGTGGCGCGGGCCCGCTGCGCGGTCCGCCGCAGGTGCGTCCACCGCATGAGGAATCATGCGCTGACCTGGGGGGTGGGTTCGCAATCGGCGGACGTCGTGGGTACGGTCGCTGAGACTGCCGGGTTACCGGTAGGAGTTGATGCAATGAACGATGAGACGGAGGAACCGTGGCCCTTCCCCAGCTGACTGACGAGCAGCGCGCCGCTGCTTTGGAGAAGGCGGCTGCCGCTCGCCGCGCTCGGGCGGAGCTCAAGGAGCGCTTGAAGCGTGGCGGCACCAACCTGAAGCAGGTCCTCGCTGACGCCGAGACCAACGAGGTCTACGGCAAGATGAAGGTTTCAGCCCTGCTGGAGGCCTTGCCGAAGGTGGGCAAGGTCAAGGCGGCGGAAATCATGAGCGAGCTGGAGATCGCCCCCACCCGGCGGCTGCGCGGACTCGGCGACCGGCAGCGCAAGGCGCTGCTGGCCCGGTTCGACTTCGACGCCTGACGACGAGGGTGATCGAACACACGCGGAAGGGTCGGCTGGTCGTACTGGTCGGCCCCTCGGCCGTGGGCAAGTCCACCGTGGTCCGCTGCGTCCGCGAGCGACTGCCCGAACTGGTCTTCAGCGTGTCGGCAACGACCCGGGCCCCGCGGCCCGGGGAGGTCGACGGCCTCGACTATCGCTTCGTGTCCCGCGCGGAGTTCGACGCGATGATCGAGGCGGGCGAACTGCTCGAGTGGGCGGACATCCACGGCGGGTTGCAGCGTTCGGGCACCCCCGCAGGGCCGGTGCGCGCCGCTTTGGCGGAGGGCCTCCCCGTGCTCGTCGAAGTGGATCTGGAAGGCGCCCGCTCGGTGCGCCAGGCGATCCCGGAGGGGATCCTGGTGTTCCTCGCCCCGCCGAGCTGGGACGAGTTGGTGGCGCGGCTGACCTCGCGCGGCACCGAGTCGCCCGAGGTGATCGAACGCCGGTTGGAAACCGCCAGGATCGAGCTGGCAGCCTGTGACGAGTTCGACATCGTCATAGTGAACGATGACGTGACCAGCGCCTGTGAGCAGTTGGTATCGTTGTTCGTTAGCACGAATTCGAGTTCGTGATACCCACCTGCGCATGAGTGACTCAGGGCCCGGAGCAGGCGGCCTGCGTCACCAATGCAGGGCCCCTCGTTCATGCGACATCCTAGACAGCAGGAGTCCCTCTAGTGAGCAGTACGGACACCAAGACCGCGCCCGCCTACGACACGCCGGTCGGCCTCACCAACCCGCCGATCGACGAGTTGCTCGAGCGCACCTCGTCCAAGTACGCCCTGGTCATCTACGCGGCCAAGCGGGCCCGTCAGATCAACGACTACTACAACCAGCTCGGCGACGGCATCCTCGAGTACGTCGGCCCGCTGGTCGAGCCGGGTCTGCAGGAGAAGCCGCTGTCGGTCGCGCTGCGCGAGATCCACGCCGATCTGCTCGAGCACTCCGAAGGCGAGTGAGCGTCATCGATCTCCCCGCGAACACGGGGATCAGCCACCCGGAGGCGTAGTGACCACACGGATCGTCGTCGGCGTATCCGGAGGGATCGCCGCCTACAAGGCATGCTCTCTGGTCCGGCGATTCACCGAGACCGGACACGAGGTTCGGGTGATCCCCACCGAGTCGGCGCTGCAGTTCGTCGGTAAGGCGACCTTCGAAGCGCTCTCCGGGAACCCGGTGCACACCGGCGTGTTCGCCGACGTGCCCGAGGTCCCGCACGTTCGGCTGGGCCAGGAGGCGGACCTGGTGGTCATCGCCCCTGCGACCGCCGACCTCATGGCGCGTGCCGCGATCGGCCGCGCCGACGACCTGCTCACCGCCACGTTGTTGACGGCTCGATGTCCGATCCTGTTCGCGCCCGCGATGCACACCGAGATGTGGGAGCATCCGGCGACCGTCGCGAACGTCGCGACGCTGCGCGCCCGCGGTGCGATCGTCATGGAACCCGCGTCGGGCAGGCTCACCGGTACCGACACCGGTCCGGGACGGCTGCCCGAGCCCGAGGAGATCTTCGGCCTCGCGTCGCTGCTCTTGGAGCGCACCGACGCGATCCCACGTGACCTGGAGGGCCGCAGGGTGGTCATCACGGCGGGCGGCACCAGGGAACCGCTCGATCCGGTGCGCTTCCTCGGCAACCGCAGCTCCGGCAAGCAAGGCTACGCGCTCGCTCGGGTCGCGGCCCAGCGCGGCGCCCACGTCACGCTGATCGCGGGCAACACGATCGAGATGGCCGCACCCGCCGCCGTCGACTTGGTGCACATCACCACCGCCGACCAGCTGAAGACCGCAGTCGACAAGCACGCGGTCGGTGCCGACGCGGTGATCATGGCCGCGGCGGTCGCCGATTTCCGGCCGACCAACGTGGCCGCGGCCAAGATCAAGAAGGGCGCGGGCGAGCCCGACGTCATTCCGCTGACCAAGACTGTCGACATCCTCGCCGGTCTGGTGCAGGCGCGGCGCGACGGACAGTTGCCCGGTACCGCGATCGTCGGCTTCGCCGCCGAGACCGGTGACGAGCACGGCGACGTCCTCACCCACGCGCGGGCCAAGCTCGCCCGCAAGGGCTGTGACCTGCTGGTGGTGAACGCGGTCGGCGAGGGCAAGGCGTTCGAGGTGGACACCAACGACGGCTGGTTGCTCGGCGCGGACGGCACCGAGCAGGCGCTCGATCACGGCTCCAAGGCATTGCTCGCGAGCCGGGTACTCGATGCGCTGAGTGTGTTGTTGCGCTGAGTTGGGCTGTGCGCCTGCCAGGATTGCCACCTGATCGGCCGGTGTTCGCGCCGCCGTCATATCGGCATCACCGCCGCGACACCGTGGGTTCAGCTGTCTGGGAGGGCTGCGCATAGGGGTCCGCCGCGTCGGTGGTTTGGAATAGTCTGAGATATAAGGGTTGCGCAGTGGCGACACCGCGTTACTGTCGCAAGCCGATACGAGTAACCCGTTGAGGGAGAGGGAAGAACTGTGCGCACGTCCGGCAGCCGCCTTTTCACCAGTGAGTCCGTGACCGAAGGTCATCCGGACAAAATCTGTGATGCCATCAGCGATTCCATCCTCGACGCATTGCTTGCGGACGATCCGCGCAGCCGGGTCGCGGTGGAAACTCTCGTGACCACCGGTCAGGTGCATGTCGCGGGTGAGGTCACCACATCGGCGTACGCCGATATTCCGCGAATTGTCCGGGAGAAGGTCCTGGAAATCGGATATGACTCTTCCGCAAAGGGATTCGACGGGAATTCCTGCGGTGTGAATATCGCGATCGGCGCGCAGTCGCCGGATATCGCGCAGGGTGTGGACACCTCGCACGAGGCGCGCGTCGTCGGGGCCGCCGATGAGATCGAACGGCAGGGCGCCGGCGACCAGGGGCTGATGTTCGGTTACGCCACCAAGGACACCCCGGAACTGATGCCGCTGCCGATCGCGCTGGCGCACCGGCTGTCGCGCCGGCTGACCGAGGTGCGCAAGTCCGGCGTGCTGCCTTACCTGCGTCCGGACGGCAAGACCCAGGTAACAATCGAGTACGACGGCGACCGCCCGGTCCGCCTCGACACGGTCGTCATCTCCACCCAGCACGCCGCCGACATCGACCTGGACAATCTGCTCGCGCCCGATATCCGCGAGAAGGTCGTCGACACGGTGCTCGCCGAACTGGAAGTGCCCAGCCTGGACACCTCGGACATCCGGCTGCTGGTCAACCCGACCGGCAAGTTCGTGCTCGGCGGTCCGATGGGCGACGCGGGCTTGACCGGCCGCAAGATCATCGTCGACACCTACGGCGGTATGGCCCGCCACGGCGGCGGCGCCTTCTCCGGCAAGGACCCGTCGAAGGTGGACCGTTCGGCCGCGTACGCCATGCGCTGGGTCGCGAAGAACGTGGTCGCGGCCGACCTCGCCGAGCGCGTCGAGGTCCAGGTGGCCTACGCGATCGGCAAGGCCGCCCCAGTCGGCTTGTTCGTCGAGACCTTCGGCACCGAAAAGGTCGATCCGGCTCGCATCTCCACCGCGATCACCGAGGTGTTCGACCTGCGTCCCGGCGCGATCATCCGCGACCTGGACCTGCTGCGCCCGATCTACGCGCCGACCGCCGCGTACGGCCACTTCGGCCGCACCGACGTCGACCTGCCGTGGGAGCACACCGACCGCGCGGACAAGCTGCGCGCGGCCATCGGCCTCTAGCCCGACCGGGTCGGAGTGAACGAACCCGCGGCGGACAACCCCGCCACCCCGGCGGACCGTCCGGCCGCGGGTCCCGCAGCCGTGGAGCAGCCGATCGCCCGAGTGCTTCCGCTGCTGTCACCGGCGCACCTGGACCGTGACTTCGACTACCTGGTGCCCCCCGAGCTGGACGAGCTCGCCCAGCCGGGGGTGCGGGTGCGCGTCCGTTTCGCGGGTCGCCTCGTCGACGGTTACCTGCTCGCGCGGCTGGCACGCAGCGACCACGAAGGCAAGCTGGTCAAGCTCGAACGCGTCGTCTCCGGCGAGCGTGTGCTGACGCCGGAAATCCTCGAGCTGGCCACGGCGGTGGCCGCGCGTTACGCGGGGACCCGCGCCGACGTCCTGCGGCTGGCCATTCCGCCGCGCCACGCCCGCACCGAATCCGGCGGGACGAAGAAGTCCGCCGAGCCCGCTGCGGCACAGGCTGTTTCGGTCGAACGCTTGGCGGGAGACGGCGAAGCCAGCGGAGCCGTCGCTGAGACTGCCGGCGTCGCAACATCTTCGGCCCGAACAGATGATGTGATCGACGTCTCCGCTACCGTGTCGAGATCCATACCATTCCCGGATTCCGCTGAGGCGCATGGTGTGTCGGCTTCTCCTGCCGACGTGAGTGAGCCCGCACGAGGGGCGAGCACCGGATCTTTTCGAGCGACTGAACCCGACGAGCCCCGTCCGGCGAGCGAGCGACCCTACCCGCGGACCACGGACCAGGCCGATGCGTCCGGTGGTGATGGGTCTTCGGAGGAGGATGGGCCGCGCGCGGTCGACGCGGTGAGCGGCGAACAATGGGACGCCGTCGTCGAAGATCGGCCCGCGAACCAGCTCTCTCCTGCCGATCCGCCGCGGTCACCGGCACCTTCCGGCGTCGAGGTGGAGATCGCTTCATGGGAGCGGTACGTGCACGGCCCGGCGTTCGTCACCGCGCTCGCGCAAGGAAAGGGGGCGCGGGCGGCGTGGCAAGCACTGCCCGGCGAAGACTGGCCACGGCGGCTGGCCGAACTCGCCGCTGTGGTGGCGGCGCAGGGGCGCAGCGCGATCCTGATGGTGCCCGATCAACGCGATCTCGACCGAGTACTGACGGAATGCGTTCGGCTGGTGGGAGATTCGGCGGTCGGACTCGCGGCCGGTCTCGGACCGGCGGCCAGGTACCGGCGCTGGCTCGCGGTGCTGCGTGGTTCGGCGCGCGTGGTGGTCGGCACGCGCAGCGCGGTATTCGCACCGGCGGTGAATCTCGGCCTGATCGGGCTCTGGGACGACGGCGATGACACCTACGCCGAACCGCGCGCTCCGTATCCGCACACGCGCGAGGTGGCGATGCTGCGAGCGCACGAGACCGGGGCCGCGTTCGTGGCGGCCGGTTTCGCGCGGACCGCGGAGGTCCAGGCTGTGGTCGATTCCGGCTGGGCGCACGACCTGGTTGCCGACCGAGCCGTCCTGCGTAAGGCCGCGCCGCGGATCAGTGCCCCCGGAGACAGCGACATCGCACTGGAACGCGATCCGGTCGCGCGCGCGGTCCGGATTCCCGGCGTCGCGTTCGCGGCCGCCCGTGCCGCGCTGAAGGAGGGGGCGCCGGTGCTGGTTCAGGTGCCGCGTCGCGGCTACATTCCCGCACTGGCCTGCGCGAAATGCCGCACGCCCGCCCGATGCAGGCACTGCAACGGGCCGCTCGCGCTGCCGGAAGCGCATCGGCAGCGCGGCCCGTCTGCCGAGTCCAGCGCGGCCGTCCAGAGTCCCGCATGCCGCTGGTGCGGGATCACCGAAGCCGCGTTCCGCTGCACCAGCTGTGGGTCGCGCGTATTGCGCGCGGTGGTGATCGGCGCGGCCCGCACAGCGGAAGAACTCGGCCGCGCGTTTCCCGATGTGACGATTCGTGGTTCCGGCGGTGGTGCGGTGCTCGACACCGTGGAGCCGGGACCGCAAGTGGTTGTCGCGACGGTGGGCGCCGAGCCTGTCGTACCCGGCGGTTACGGCGTCGCGTTGCTGCTCGACGGTTGGGCGTTGCTCGGCCGCGCCGACCTGCGGGCCGCCGAGGACGCGCTGCGCCGCTGGATGGCCGCCGCCGCGCTGGTCCGCGCGCACGGGCAGGTCATCGTGATGGCCGAGCCCTCGATACCCACCGTGCAGGCGCTGGTCCGCTGGGACCCGGTGGGCGCCGCCCGTGCCGAGGTCGCCGCCCGTGCCGAGGTCGGCTTCCCCCCCGCGGTCCGTCTGGCGGCCGTCGACGGCACCGCTGCCACCATCGCCGAATTGCTCGCCGCGGCCGAGCTTCCCGACATCGTCGACCAGCTCGGGCCGGTGCCGCTCCCGGATGGCGCCCGCAAGCCCTTCTCCTCCGGCGATTCCCCCGTCGAGGTCGAGCGCATCCTGCTGCGGGTCGAACGCGGTTACGGCGCGGCGCTGGCGGGTGCTCTGCGCGCGGCCCAGGCGGTCCGCAGCACGCACCGCTCCGACGCACCGCTGCGCGTCCAGATCGATCCGATCGACATCGGCTGACCAGGCGACCGCATCGCTCGGTCGCGAGAGATCGCGTCGTATCCACCTCCGGCGGTGTCGCCTACCGGGGAGACCGGTCCCTCGGCCGCGGCCACGCGTGACCGCGGCCGAGGATCGCTCCGCTCATCTCGAATCCACCCCGGAACGATCGGTGCCGGGTACGTCGATCAGGCGAATGCCGCTCGACTGCGTGCGGCCCAGGCGGCGTAGTCCGTGGCGGGGCGCCCGAGTACACGCGGAATGTCGGCGCTGATTCGCTGTTCGGCGGGTGTCGGCTCACCGAGGATGGTCAGCGTGTGCTCGACCACCGGCTCGGGCATGAAGTGGAGCATTGCCGCATGCGCTTGTGCCCTGGTCAATTCCACGAATCGCAGCGGTTCCCCGAGTGCCGCGCCGAGCGCCTCGGCCTGATCCCGCGGTGTGGCGAGCGCGGGTCCGGTCAGCGTGTAGACCTGTCCGGCATGCCGGTCGTCGCGCAACGCGGCCGCCGCGACCGCGGCGATGTCGGCCGGATCGACCGACGGCAGTCCGATATCGCCGAATGGCGCGGCGACCACTCGTTCGGTGCGCACCGATTCCGCCCATGCGTAGGTGTTGGAGAAGAACCCTCCCGGTCGCAGGAATGTCCAGTCCAGCCCGGACTCTCGGATCGCCTGCTCGTAGGCGACCAGCCGGGCGTATCCCGCGGCTTGGGGTCGGGTCGCCACACCTTGCGAGGACACGAAGACGACCCGCCGCACGCCGCCCGCCGCGATGACTTTCAGCACTTGTTCGGGCTCCGGGCCTGCGACCAGTTGCTCGCCCGCGACCAAGAGAAACAGCGTGTCGGCTCCGGTGACGGCGGGAGAGAGGCTGTCCGGGTCGCTGAGATCGGCGCGCACCGAACGGACGCCGTCGGGCAGCGGCTGGTCCGTGCCCCGCCGCGAGATGGCGGTCACCTCCTCGCCCGCATCGGCGAGCAGGCGCACGAGCGGTGCGCCGATATTTCCGGTCGCTCCGGTGACAACGATCATGGTGCAGCTCCTGAGTTAGTTGACTGACTAAAAGCAACGTAGCCGATCGTGGACGCCGTGTCTATAGTTAGTTGTGTGACTAACTCATCCGACGCGACAGCACAAGCGGGCAAGCGGGAGCGGTTGGCCGCGGCAGCGGCTCGGGTGTTTCACGAACAGGGCGTCGAGAAGACCACGATCGCCGATATCGCCCGGTCCGCCGAGGTTCCGGTGGGCAACGTGTATTACTACTTCAAAACGAAGGATCAGCTGGTGGAGGCCGCGATCAGCGCGCAAAGGCGTGGTCTTCGGGACCTGATCGCCAGGTTGGAGCAGCACGAGGCGCCGCAGGACCGGCTCAAGGCGTTGGTGCGCACTTGGGTGGATCAGCGGGACGTGGCCGCGCAGTTCGGCTGCCCCACGGGGACCTTGGCGGCGGAGCTGGGCAAGCGCGCCGACGGGCTCGACCGCGAGGCGGCGGCCGCACTGCGTGAACTGATCGACTGGGTGGAGCGGCAATTCGCGGGCATGCGTAGCGGCGACGCCGATGAGCTCGCGGTGGCGTTGATCGCGGCATATCAGGGGATCTCGTTGCTCACCAATACCTTCCATGAACCCGAGCTCATGGTCGCCGAGGGGCGTCGGCTGGAGCGCTGGATCGACTCGCTCGTTTCCTGAGCGCGAAGGCGCTCTCCACTGATCGGCCGGTGCGCTCGTTTGTGCTCACGCCGGGGACTTCGTGTCGGCGGTGGCGTCATGTTCTCATCAGCTGGGCCGAGCGCGACTCGGTCATGTGGTGACACCGAGGAGTTACCCGATCGCGTCGAGTCCTGACCGGGATCTCGCCCTTCATCACGTCCTTCCCGCGATGCGGCACAAGGTCGCAGATGGTGTGCGTCCGAGTCTGTGCCGGCTGACCTTCGACTTGGCACACTCCTTGCGCTCGATGCATTGCCGATATATCGTCGATAAAATGAATCACACACGAGAGCCTTGGGAGGCCGACATGGAACACAGGGAACATCGAGAGTTCGGACGACGCGGCCGCAGGCCGCGGCCGGACCATGAGGATTTCGACCGCGGGCGGCGATTCCGCCGTGGTGGCAGGCATGGTTTCGGACCCGAGTTCGGGCCGGGTTTCGGACCCGGATTCGGACCGCACTTCGGTCGCGGTCGCGGCGGCCGGGGTAGACGCGGTGACGTGCGCGCCGCCGTCCTGTTGCTGCTGACCGAGCGGCCGATGCACGGTTACGAACTCATCCAGCAGATTCGTGAGCGCAGCGACGATATCTGGCGACCGAGCCCGGGGTCGATCTACCCCGCGCTGGCGCAGCTGGAGGACGAGGGTCTCGTGCTCATCGAGAAGGTCGCCGGGCGCAAGACGGCGAAGCTGACCGAGACGGGCACCGAGTACGTCACGGCTCACCGGGACGAATTGGGCGACCCGTGGGCGGAGGTCAAGCAGGACGTCGGAGCCCAGGCGATGGACCTGCGCGCACTCGTGGGACAGCTGATGGGCGCGGTCGCGCAGGTCGCAGCCGCCGGCACGCCGCAACAGGCGGCGCGTGCGGCGGAGCTGCTCACGGAGACTCGCAAGTCCCTTTACCGGATTCTCGCCGAAGACGAGACCCCCGAGAAGTAGGGGAGGCGAAACACCCCGATACGGCGGGCATTTCGAGCCGATCGGAGAGATCATTGTGATATGCGACAGCCGAGTGGTTTGAGAGCTTGGGGTTATTCACACTTGCGGAGGGTGGTGCTGGTCTTTGTCATCGCTGGAGCCGCCGTCCTGGGCTCCGGAGTGGCGACGGCCGAGCCGGCCGGTTTCCGCCCGGCCGACGTGCCGATGCACGCCGCGCCTCCGCAGCCCGACCATCTGGCCGCCGCGTGGTACCAGAAGAGCCATCCGAACGTGACGCCGATGGGCACGAACGACTTCGGCTGCGTACCGAACACGGCCCACCCCCGGCCGGTGGTACTCGCGCACGGGACCGACTCCACCGCTTACTCCGATTGGTCGGCCATCGCGCCCCGCTTGGCCGCGGCCGGATTCTGCGTGTTCGCGCTGAACTACGGCGGCAGCCCCGGCGCGGAGAGCTACGGTACCGAGGATCTGGTGCTGAGCGCCCACCAGGTCCGCGTGTTCGTCGACCAAGTGCTCGCGGCGACCGGCGCGAGCGAGGTCGATCTGGTCGGGTTCTCGCAAGGCGCCAACGTGACCCGCTACTACGTCAACAAGCTCGGCGGCGCGGCCAAGGTCGGGCAATGGATCGGCCTGGCCTCGCCCACGTACGGCGGTGTGATGTACGGGTTGGTGCCGATCGCTCAGTCGATCCCCGGCGCTCTGGACGCCTTCGCCCGGGTGACGTCGCTCGCCGCCGTGCAGCAGGCCGAAGGCTCACCGATCATGCTCGATCTCAACGCGGGCGGCGATACGGTGCCCGAAGTGCGGTACGTCACCATCGGCAGCCGGGTCGACGAGATGATCCAGCCGTTCGACAACATCGCCCTGCGCGGGCCCGGCGCGCGGAACATCGCACTGCAGGATCTCTGCCCGTCCGATCTCACCGGACACTTCCACATGGTGTACGACCTGTTCGTGCAGGAGTTGTTGCTCACGGTGCTCGAGCCGAGCAGTCCCGCCCCGGTGTGCAGGCCGGTCCCGCTCGGCACCGGCATCCCGGAAGTGATCATCGCCGGGAACTCCTGAACTCGGGCGGCCGGGCGGAGGGATCGACGCCCGCCCGGCTTCAGGGAGCGGCCGAGTGAAGTCGGTGATTGCTGGTCCGTGACATCGACCCCGAGACGGGAGCGGTGCGGATCAACAAGGCATAGAAGGCCGCGGCAGCCGGCTCGTGCTCGGATTGGTCGATCACGCCCGAAAGTGTGCTTGAACGCCTCAAACACCGCGACAGCGATAGTCGAGCGTCCATGACCTTCCCCGACCCTCGAGCTGTTGAGCCCTGTGCCGGGGGCAAGTTTCGTGCTTCGCATCGGACGGTGATCCCCGTCGGGTCGACTGGATGGCAGCGGTCTTGGTGTGGTAGAGCTTTGTGAGCGTGTGGGATCTCGAGGGGTTCGGCGGCCTGCCGATATTGGATATCGTTGATGCGCATGCCGGTGGTGATGTCGGTCGGGTCATCGTCGGCGGCGTGGTGCGGCTGCCCGGTGAGTCGGTGGCCGAACGTGCCCGGTTTCTCGAGGGCACCGCCGATGGACTGCGTCGGATGCTGATCGGGAAGCCGCACGGCGACCCGACGGTGAGCGTGAATCTTGTTGTCGCACCGTCGGCGCCGGGCGCTGAATTCGGCCTCATCATCATGGGGACCATGGGGTATCCGGGCTTCTCCGGATCCAACGCCATGTGCGCGGTGGCCGCGTTGGCAGCAGTTGGGCGATTGACACTGCCCGGCGGCAGCCGGGAACTGTTGCTGGAGACCCCCGCCGGGGTATCGGCGTTGAGGGTCTCGGGCCAGGGCACGACCGTGGAATCGGTGAGTTACGACGCGCTGCCCGGGTTTGTCGCCGCGGACGACTGCAGCGTCGAGGTCGGGGAATGGGGAACTGTCTGCTATAGCCTCGTATACGGCGGCACCTGCTATGCCCTGGTCGACGCCGATGCCATCGGAATGGACCTGACACGAACGCCCATTGCGGAGCTGAGGCGCTTCCTCGACGCTTTCCACACGGTCGCGGCACCGGTATCGCGAATGACGCATCCGGTCCTCGGAGCCATGCCACCGCTGCGGCTGAGCATGCTGGCCGGGTCCGTGCATAGCGCGGACGCCGGGCGGTGGGTCGTGCGCGTCGCGGTGTACATGGAGCCCTCCGTCATCTGCTACGGCCCGACCGGCACGGGCACCACCGCTCTGCTGGCCTGGTTGCGACACCGGCAGAAGATCGCCGTCGGCACGACCGTGCGCGCGATTTCGCCGTACGGAACCGAATTCACCGGAACACTGACCGCCGACACGACCGTCGGGAGTACGCGCGCGGTCGAAACCCGCATCGGCGGAACACCGCGCCTGCTGGGTCGCAGCCGCGTCGTCGTCGACTTCGAGGACCCGCTGATCGACGACCACGGGCTCCGGCACATCCTGGATGGCAACCACAAGGCCACGCCCGGCGACCAGGGGCCACGGTGATACCCGACGTCCGGTAATCGGCTACTTGAAGATGGCCGCCGCCTGCTGCGCGGCACCGGTATTCCAACCGGCCTGCACGCCGGTGCCGTAGCTGCCCGGATTCGCCAGAGCCTGCGGCCCGACCGCGTTCTGTTGTGAAATGCAACGACGTGTCGTGAATCGGCAGGTGAACAGCAGGTCGAGGTCATCTTCGGTCGCTGACCAGGCCATTTTCCGGGCGGCCGGGCGGAGGGATCGACACCCCGCCCGGACCGCATAGGAGTTCTACCAGCTCCTGGCTGGTGAATCGGGGATTTTGCGGTCGTCTCACTAGAATGAATCGACCTGTTCGTCCGCTCCCGGGAGCCAGCCGTGACCATTCAGCCCGTTCGCCTGTTCGGTGATCCCATCCTGCGTGCCCGCGCCGCGGAGGTCACCGCGTTCGACCGCGATCTGCGGCAGCTGGTGACCGACCTGACCGAGACCATGCACGACGACGGCGGGGTCGGCATGGCCGCGCCACAGATCGGAGTCGGGCTGCGCGTGTTCGTCTACGACACCGGCGATGCGGCCGGACATCTGGTGAACCCACAGTGGGAAGTCGTCGGCGACGAAGAACAGGTCGGCCCGGAGGGATGCTTGTCGATTCCCGGCCTGCGCTACGACACGCGGCGGGCGCTGCGCGTGCGCGCGTCCGGTGTGGACCTCGACGGCGCGCCGGTCGCGTTCGAGGCCGAGGGACTGCTGGCGCGGTGTGTGCAGCACGAGACCGATCACCTGGACGGCGTCCTGTTCATCGATCGTCTCGACCCGGCTCAGCGTAAGGAGGCGATGCGGGTCATCCGCGAATCCGACTGGTTCGCCGCGGGTGCGACGGTGCGCCCCGCCCGGTCGATCAGCGGTGCGGGCCGGCCCAACCCGTTCGGGCTGGGTCGCTGATGCGCGTCGTCTTCGCGGGAACCCCCGAACCGGCGGTGCCGTCGTTGCGGCGCTTGCTGGAATCGTCGCGCCACGAGGTGATCGCCGTGGTGACCCGACCGGACGCGGTGGCCGGGCGCGGACGGAAGGTGACCAGGTCGCCGGTCGGCAGGCTGGCCGATGAGCACGGCATCCCGGTGCTCACGCCCGCGCGGCCGTCGGAGCCGGAGTTCGTCGCACATCTCACCGAATTGGCGCCGGACTGCTGTCCTGTCGTGGCGTATGGCGCGCTGCTGCCGCAGCCGGTGCTCGGCATACCGCGCTTCGGCTGGATCAACCTGCATTTCTCGCTGTTGCCCGCGTGGCGTGGCGCGGCGCCGGTGCAGGCGGCGATCGACGCGGGTGACGAGGTCACCGGCGCGTCGGCCTTCCAGATCGAGGCCGGACTGGACACCGGACCGGTGTTCGGCATGGTGACCGAGAAGATCTCCGTCACCGACACCGCGGGTACGCTGCTGCAGCGCCTGGCCGACAGCGGCTCCCGGCTGCTGGAAGTGACGCTGGACGGCGTGGAGGACGGCACGCTGGAGGCGGTGCCGCAGTCCACCGACGGCGTGTCGTACGCGCCCAAGGTTGCCGTCGAGGCGGGGCATGTCCGGTGGGACCAGCCCGCTCTGGCCATCAGCAGGCGTATTCGCGCGGTCACCCCCGCCCCGGGTGCGTGGACCGAGGTCGACGGCACCCGGCTGAAACTCGGTCCGGTCGAGCTGGTCGAGGAGGTGCTGCCGGAGCGGGTGATCGAGGTCCGCAAGTCCGGCGTCTTCGTCGGCACCGCCACCACCGCCGTGCGGCTCGATCAGGTTCAGCCGCAAGGCAAGCGGATGATGGCCGCGCTCGACTGGGCGCGCGGCGCCCGCCTGCGGCCCGGCGCGGTGGTCGAGTGAGCCCGCGCGAGGACGACGGCCGCGATCGGCGGCGTGACGAACGGGATGCCGCGCGCGAGCGTGTGAAGCGATCCGGCCGCCCGAATCGGTCCGATCAGACCGGACCGACCGCCGGTCAGCCTGCGCCGTCCAGCGCCGGACGGCAGCAGGACCGGAACGGCGCCGATCGGCCGCGGGCGGCCGAACAGCCTGCCCGAGGCGAGAGCCGCGGTCGTGATCGGGACGAACAGCGCACCTCCGCGGCACAGCGCGCGGGCCGGGCGGACCGTTCCCCCCAGCGACGCCCGGACCGCAGCGGATCGAAAGCCGTTGCGCGACAAGGCTCCCGGGCTACCGGTCGATCGGACCGGAAAGAACCGGCCGACCCGGCTCGGGTGGTCGCCAGGGATGTGCTGCGAGCGGTCCGCGAACGCGATGCCTATGCCAATCTCGTCCTGCCAGCGCTGTTGCGGGAACGGGGATTATCCGGGCGGGACGCGGCGTTGGCGACCGAACTCGCCTACGGCGCCTGCCGGTCGCTGGGGCTGCTCGACGCGGTGATCGCCAAGGGAGCGGGCAGGCCGATCGAGGAGATCGACGGACCGCTGCTGGACGTGCTCCGGCTCGGCGTCTACCAGCTGTTGCGGACCAGGATCGGCGCGCACGCGGCGGTCGACACCTCGGTGGTGTTGGCCCGCGCCGAGTTCGGCGCGGGCAAGGCCGGTTTCGTCAACGCTGTGTTGCGGCGGGCGGCGGAGAAGACCATCGAGCAGTGGGTCGATGCGCTCGCACCCGCCGATCCCGTAGGGCGCTTGTCTTTCGAGTACGCCCACCCGGCGTGGATCGCGCAGGCGTTCGCCGATGCGCTCGGCGCGCGAGCAGGGGAGCTGCGCGACATGCTCGCCGCCGACGACGCCCGTCCGCTTGTGCACTTGGTGGCCCGGCCCGGCGACATCACCGCGGAGGAACTCGCGCTGGTCACCGGCGGTGCGGAAGGCCGGTGGTCGCCGTACGCGGTGTATCTGGACGGAGGCGACCCCGGCAAGCTCGAGCCGGTGCGCGAAGGTATGGCGGCCGTGCAGGACGAAGGCAGCCAGCTGGTGGCGCTCGCGCTGACCCGGGCCGCGCTCGAAGGGCCGGACAACGGCCGCTGGCTCGACCTGTGCGCGGGACCCGGTGGCAAGGCCGCGTTGCTGGGGGCGATCGCCGCGATCGATGGCTTCCGGGTGGACGCGGTCGAACCGGCCGCGCATCGCGCCGAACTGGTGCGCAAGGCCGTGCGCGACCTCCCCGTGGACGTCCATGTCGCCGACGGTCGCGCCAGCGGACTGCCCCCGGGTTACGACCGAATCCTGGTGGACGCGCCGTGCACCGGCCTCGGGGCGCTGCGGCGCAGACCCGAGGCGCGTTGGCGGCGCACCCCCGCGGACGTTCGCGATCTGGTCGTGTTGCAGCGCGAATTGCTCACCGCCGCTTGGGATCTGGTGCGTCCCGGTGGTGTCGTGCTGTACTCGACCTGCTCGCCGCATCTGCCGGAGACCGTGTCGATCGTCGCCGATGCGGTGCGCCGTCTCGGCGCGGAACAACTGGACACCCGCGATCTGCTGCCCGGCGTCACCGACGTCGGGGACGGACCGGGTGCGCAGCTGTGGCCGCACCGGCACGGCACCGACGCGATGTACCTGGCCGCGCTGCGCAAACCACGCTGAGCCGCCGCGACATTCCATTTGTCCAAGCCGGACCCCAGGCCATGCCGCACACTCGGTTCATGACGATGACCTGGCAGGACGTGGTGGCGCTTGCGACCGAACTCCCGGAGGTCGAGGAATCGACCTGGTGGCGCAGTCCGGGGTTGAAGGTCGGCGGCAAAGGGTTCGCCCGGCTGCGCAGCGAGGCGGAGGGCGGGCTCGTACTGGCCTGCGATCCGGCCGAAAAGGAGGCGTTGCTCGCCTCCGGCGATCCGGCCTTCTACACCACGCCGCACTACGACGGCTACGCCTACATCCTGATCGATCTGGATCGCGTCGCGCCCGATCAGCTGCGCGAGTTGCTCGACGACGCCTGGTGGCTCACCGCTCCGGCGAAGTCGCGCCGACTGCGCGACCGCGAAGCCCGGTGAGCCCGGTCATTCCCGGCTGGACTGTTCGCGCAGGCGGGCAAGGGTTTTCGCGAGGATGCGCGACACGTGCATCTGGGAGATGCCCATCTGCTGGGCGATCTGGGTCTGGGTCATCGATTCGAAGAACCGCATGGTGAGGATGCGCCGCTCCCGCTCGGGCAGCCCGGCCAGCAGCGGCCGGATCGCGACGTACTCCTCGACCCGGTCGAACTGGGACTCTTCCTCGCCGAGGGTGTCCAGCAGCGAGGCGTCGGTGTCGCGGCCGAGCGTGGCCGCGTCGATCGAACTGGGCTGGTAGGCGTTGCCCGCGATGACGGCCTGGGTGACCTCGTCCGGGTCCACGTCCAGCTCCGCCGCGATCTCCTTCGCGGTCGGCGAGCGTCCGAGCGTCTGGGATAGGGAGTCGATCGCCGCGCCGATGCGTAGGTGAGTCTCCTTGACCCGCCGGGGGACTCGCATCGCCCACGTGTTGTCCCGGAAGTATCGGCGGACCTCGCCCATGATGGTCGGCACCGCGAACGACAGGAAATTCGAACCGCGCTCGACGTCGAAGCGGTCCACCGCGTGCACCAGACCGACCCGGGCCACCTGGGTCAGGTCGTCGAACGGCTCACCACGGCCGCTGAACTTGCGCGCGATGTGATCGGCGAGCGGAATGCAGCGGCTGATCAGTTCCGCGCGCAGCGCCGTGTGCCGGGCCGAGCCGGGCTCACTGGCCGAAAGCTGCTCGAAGAGCAGACCGACATCGTCGTATCCGGGGACCGCGCCCGCGGCTTCGATGGTTTCGCTTTCCTCGACGTCCTCGGCGTCGTCCTCCGTGGTCAGGGTGTCGGCGTCGTCGTGCTGGGAGTCGAACACGGTGTCTTCGTCCGCCACTACGCCTTCCCCCGGACCCGACGGAACTCCACCGTCGTCGGATATCCGGAAACCGTCGTGTCGAACGAATCCTGCGTCGCCTCCACCGCGTCGGTGAGCGTACGCAGGACGTGCCAGCCGAAGCTGCGCTGGTCCGGTAGTCCCGGCTTCTCCGCGATGCCGTCGACCCGCACGAGCAGTTCGGTGTCACCGACGGTAAATCGGCAGTTCAGGCTCGTTTCCGGGGCCGCGACCGCGATCAGCGTCGAGCAGACCTCATCGACGGCGAGCCGGACGTCGGCCACCTCGTCCAGCGTGAAATCGCTGAGTAGGACGAGGGTTTCGGCGAGCCCACGCACGATGGGCAGCTGTGTCACCGACGCGGCCACCCGAATCTCCACCGGGGTGCTGTAGAGCCCCTGTTCCGCCGAAAAATTGATCACCCTATGCAGGCTACCCACTCCCGCGCTGGACAACCCTCGCGGCCATTAGACTGCGGCGTTGTGTCCAACCCGATTTACCCGCGTCCGGCCGCGCCGATGATCGCTCCCTCCATCCTGTCCGCCGACTTCGCGCACCTCGCGGACGAGGCAGACGTCGTCGCAGGCGCCGATTGGCTGCACGTCGACGTGATGGACGCGCACTTCGTGCCGAACCTCACAATCGGCCTTCCCGTGGTCGAGAGCCTGCTGAAGGCGACCGACATCCCGCTGGACTGCCACCTGATGATCGAGAACCCGGGCCGTTGGGCGCCGCCGTACGCCGAGGCGGGCGCGCACAACGTGACCTTCCACGCGGAGGCGACCGACGACCCGATCGCGGTCGCGCGCGATATCCGCGCCGCCGGCGCCAAAGCGGGGCTCTCGGTGAAGCCGAACACACCGATCGAGCCGTATCTGGAGATTCTGCGCGAGTTCGACACGCTGCTGGTGATGAGCGTGGAGCCGGGTTTCGGCGGACAGTCCTTCATCCCGGAGGTGCTGGAGAAGGCGCGCATCGTGCGCAACCTGGTCGATGCCGGTGAGCTTCGGCTGCTGGTCGAGATCGATGGCGGCATCAACACCGACACCATCGAGGCGGCCGCGGCGGCGGGCGTCGACTGCTTCGTCGCCGGGTCCGCGGTCTACGGCACCGCCGACCCGGGAGCCACCGTGCAGGCCTTGCGCAGGCAGGCGGCCTCGGCGCAAGCGCGCTGAAAGCGCTACCTGGCTCGGAGTTTCGTCGCGGCGATGCTGCGAATCGCCGTGATCGCCGCGTCCAGCGGCGGTCGGCGCGCCGCAGCCTCGGGCGGTCGGATCCAGATGCGATAGCCGGTGCGCTCGTCCTCCGGCGACGGCAGCACGACCTGGCTGCCCGCACCGGCCACCGTCACGTACAGCCGGAACAATGCGGCCGAGACCGCGGTGCCGAGCACGCCGGGCTGGGCGGGGCCGGTGAGGAAGGTCCAGCGCCGGGCGCGCGGATGGTCGACGACCGGACCGGCGATTCCGTCTTCGCCGAGTCGTCGCAGCACCTGTTCGCCGAGTTCGTCGGGCATGCTGACGGCCCCGTAATCGATGCCGATATGCAGCAGAATGCGGCGCGAGCCGGGATCTACCGAAGCGGGCAGTTGGAATTCGCGGCGATACCGCACGCAGCGAATTTCCGGCGTCGCATCGAGAAATGTGGTCACATCGCGCCCCCAGCGCTGTCGGACTCGATTTGTCTCACTGTTCTTCCGGCTTTCTCGTGTAGGGACCTCGGCGCCGGGCTTCGTGCGCCTGGGCCCGACGCCTGGTCGATCCGTCACATCGAACTGCTCATACGGAAAGTTGAACGGGAGAAGTCAGCCGGATAACGATATCGCCCCCGGGTCGTCCGCGTGCAAATTATCGTTTATAACCGTGTCGCGATGGGGTACCGATCAATGAACGCGGTCGACGACCTCGGATGAATGGCTTCGCACGGTATCGGAAATTGCCTGGAACAATTATCACACTCTAGTACGGCAGGTAATTTCCGAACGTCTGGACATATTTTGTTCCACTTTCGATGACATCAGCTTGTTCGCGGCGCGTGGGCCTGGCGGCCGGTCTGCTTCCGGTCCGGTCGTCGGTGCCGCTGCCGCGAACCGGAACGCCCGCTGTCTCCTACGATCCGGCGTCGTTAGGCTGAGCGGGCGCGGGAATAGCGGCCGGTGCCCACGCTGTTGGCCCAACCGGACGACAACGACACAGGGAGTCAGGGCACATGTTCACAGGCATCGTCGAGGAACTCGGCGAGATCGTCGCCAGCGAGCAGCTGGCCGACGCCGCGCGGCTGACGATCAAGGGCGAGCTGGTGACCTCCGATGCCGGGCACGGTGATTCGATCGCGGTGAACGGAGTGTGCCTGACCGTCGTGGAGGTGGTCGGCGGCGACTCGTTCACCGCCGACGTCATGGCCGAGACGCTCAACCGCTCCAGCATCGGCAAGCTGGACATCGGCGCGAGGGTGAACCTGGAGCGTGCCGCCGCGCTGAACAGCAGGCTCGGTGGCCACCTGGTGCAGGGCCACGTCGACGGCACCGGCACCGTGCTCTCGCGCACCCCGTCGGACAACTGGGACGTGGTACGGATCTCACTTCCCGACAACCTCGCCCGCTACGTCGTGGAGAAGGGTTCGATCACCGTCGACGGCATCTCGCTCACGGTCTCCGGACTCGGGGTCGCCGACGAGCCCACCGAGACCGGCGACCGGGACTGGTTCGAGGTCTCGCTCATCCCCACCACACTCGCGCTGACCAATCTCGGCTCCGCCACTGTCGGCACCACCGTGAATCTGGAAGCAGACGTGATCGCCAAGTACGTCGAACGCCTCCAACAGCGCGGCTAGCCGTGTCCCACCCGCTCGTCCTGACAAGAAGAAGACGCGAGACCGGGAGCACCGTCCGTGGCCGCGCACCCGTCAGGGCGGCCGAATCGAATGCGACGTCGCCACGGTTCCTCTCTGCACGTCTCAGTGCGGCCTGCCTGCCTGCTCCGATCTGCTCGGTCTCGGGCGCGACCGCGTCAGCAGCAAGACAGCCAATGGCATTCGTTTGTCCGCGAGCCATCGGCATGGAGCGAACGCCAGGTCCCGCGCCTGCTACCGGACGCAACCACGTCGGCCCAGCTCCTGTTTTCGAGCGCAGCGAGACCGAGCATTCCCCGTTCGCGGCCCGAGCCACAAGGGGGCCGCGAACACGCCGCGACGGAGTCGCGGCCGAACAAGCACAGCCGCGAACACGCCGTGCCGCAGGCGCGGCAAAACAAGCACAGTACTGTGGTGAGGCACCTATTTCGAGATGGAGCACAGCAGACGTGACCAGGTTCGACAGCATCGAGCGCGCAGTCGCCGACATCGCAGCCGGTAAGGCGGTCGTCGTCGTCGACGACGAGGACCGCGAGAACGAGGGCGACCTCATCTTCGCGGCGGAGAAGGCCACCCCGGAGCTGGTCGCGTTCATGATCCGCTATACCTCCGGGTACATCTGTGTCCCGCTCACCGGCGACGATTGCGATCGGCTCGGCCTACCACCGATGTACGCGATGAACCAGGACAAGCACGGCACCGCCTACACCGTCTCGGTGGACGCGCGCGAAGGCATCACCACCGGCATCTCCGGCGCCGACCGCGCCACCACCATGCGGCTGCTGGCGGACGCCAACGCGAAGGCCGACGACTTCACCCGCCCCGGTCACGTGGTGCCGTTGCGCGCCAAGGACGGCGGGGTGCTGCGTCGTCCCGGTCACACCGAGGCTGCCGTCGATCTGGCGCGCATGGCCGGTCTGCGGCCCGCGGGCGTGATCTGCGAGATCGTCAGCCAGAAGGACGAGGGCCATATGGCCCGCACCGAGGAACTGCGCGTTTTCGCCGACGAACACGAGCTCGCGCTGATCTCCATCGCCGACATGATCGCCTGGCGGCGCAAGCACGAGAAGCATGTGGTGCGGGTCGCCGAGGCGCGCATCCCCACCGCGCACGGCGAGTTCAAGGCCGTCGGCTATCAGAGCATCTACGACGAGGTCGAGCATGTCGCGCTGGTGCGCGGCGATATCAGCGTCGGCGAGGACATCCTGGTCCGCGTGCACTCGGAGTGCCTGACCGGAGACGTGTTCGGGTCGCTGCGCTGTGACTGTGGTCCGCAGCTGGACGCCGCGCTGGAGATGGTCGCGGACGAGGGGCGCGGTGTGGTGCTGTACATGCGCGGTCACGAAGGGCGTGGCATCGGCCTGATGCACAAGTTGCAGGCCTACCAGCTGCAGGATTCCGGACACGACACGGTCGACGCGAATCTCGAGCTCGGGCTGCCCGCGGATGCCCGCGATTACGGCACCGGTGCACAGATCCTGGTGGATCTCGGCATCCGCTCGATGCGGTTGCTCACCAACAACCCGGCCAAGCGGGTCGGTTTGGACGGCTACGGCCTGCGGATCACCGAGCGGGTGCCGATGCCGTTGCGCGCCAATGCGGAAAACCTGCACTACCTGCGCACCAAGCGGGACCGAATGGGACACGACCTGATCGGGTTGGACGAACTCGATCTCGGCGAGACGGCGCACTGAACTGCGAGCCGACCGGAAAGGCGGACATTGATGAGCGGTACCGGGGTACCGACTTTCGCGTTGGAGGATGCCAAGGACCTCACCTTGGGCATCGTCGCGTCGCGCTGGCACACCCAGATCTGCGACACGCTGGTCGCGAATGCCGAGCGGGTGGCCAAGGACGCGGGCGTCCAGCACATCACGTTGGTGCGCTGCGCCGGCGCCATGGAGCTGCCGGTGGTTGCCCAGGAGCTGGCCAGGTCGCACGACGCGGTGGTCGCGCTCGGCGTGGTCATCCGCGGTGACACACCGCATTTCGAGTACGTTTGCGACGCGGTGACCGCCGGGCTCACCCGAGTATCGCTGGACGAGGGCACGCCGGTCGCGAATGGTGTGCTCACCACGAACAACGAGCGGCAGGCGCTGGATCGGGCAGGGCTGCCCGAGTCGCACGAGAACAAGGGCGAGCAGGCGGCTGCCGCGGCGTTGGATGCCGCGCTGACGCTGCGCGCCCTGCGGCAGTCCGCGTAGCGATGCCGGTGGTACGTATCTTCCGGAGGAACGCGGGCTCGCCCGCGGCGCCCGGCGATACGCCCGAGTGGGAGTTCGAGGTGCGCCCGCGGCGCGCGGTGCGGTCGGCCTGGGTCGTGGCGGTGCTGATCGCTGCCGCGTTCACCGCGGGCGGTATCTGGCTGCGCAGCGGGTCGACCGGCGTCAACTTCCGTGTGGCCGACCAGATCGCGATGATCGGGATCGGCTTGCTCGGCGCTGCGGCGGTGCTATTGCTGACCAGACCGAGGGTGCGAGTGGGCTCGCGCGGTGTGTCCGTGCGGAACGTCTTGGGCGACAACGATTTCCCGTGGGAGTACGTCCGAGGCGTGTCGTTCCCGGATCGGAAGTCCTGGGCGCGTCTGGAATTGGTCGGCGACGACTACGTGCCGATGCTGGCGATCCGCTCCAACGACAAGGAGCACGCCGCGCGGGCGATGGCCCGGCTGCGCGAACTCGGCGCGAAGTACTCCGGGAACGACTGATCACTCGGGGCGCGTCGACCGAGGCGTGCAACCCCGGGTTCGTCCGTCTCGCGCGGTGCTCGGCGCTGGTCTAGCCTCGCCGGTATGGAGCCGGGTGCGTGCGTTCTCGCGGCGGCTTTCGCCGACGATCCGCTGATGATCTACTTCTGGCCGCGTTCGCGACGGCGGCGGAAAGCCTTGCCGCTGTTCTGGGATGCACGCATCGCGTCGCGTAGGCAGAACGGGCTGGTCGACCTCGCGCACGACGCGGAAGGAAACCTCGCCTGCGTGGCGCTGTGGGAACCCGCCGGTGTGGTGTCGCCGATGGCGAAGCCGCTGACGATGCTGCGAGCCACGGGCAGGAGCACGATCCGGGCGCTGGCCGCCGGGCGCCAGCTGGAACGGGCACGACCGGCGACGCCCCACCTGTATCTGGCCGCAATCGGGACGCTGCCCGGATCGCAAGGGCAGGGACTGGCGACGGCACTGCTGGAGCGGCGGCTGTCGTCGGCCGAGCAGCCCTGCTTCCTGATCTCGGACAGCCACGGCACCGTGCCGTTCTATCAGCGCTTCGGGTTCGAACCACACGGTGAGTTGACGATCGACCACGGTCTCGTCGTGTACCCGATGGTGCGGGCGAACTGACTCTCGGATCAGCGCGTGTCGCCGAGGACCGCACCCTCGCGGCGCGGGTCGGCGCCGCCGATCCATCCGTCCGCGCCGTCGCGTTTCAGGGCGCTGAGGCCGCTGGTTTGCGGCGCGACCGACACCTGGTGGCCGAGTTCGCGGAGCCGGAGCACGAGCGGGTCGTGGTTGCCGTTGTCGGCGGCGTTGATCGCCGGGTGCTCGCCGCCGACGCCGGTGGACGGGCTGTTCCCGGCGCCGAAGGCGACTGCGGAGACCGCTTGTTGCGGGTCCAGACCCCAATCGAACATGTTGACCAGGGTTTTCAGCACGTACTGGATGATCACCGAACCGCCGGGCGAACCGGCGACATGGGTGAGCTCGCCGCGTGCGCCGTCGGGGGCCCTGTCGAACACCAGCGTGGGACTCATCGAGCTGCGCGGGCGCTTGCCCGGCTGCACGCGGTTGGCCACCGGCACGCCGTCGGCGCCCAGCGGGTCGGCGTTGAAGTCGGTGAGCTGGTTGTTCAGCACGAAGCCGTCGACCAGGTGGAACGAACCGAACGCGGACTCGACGGTGGTGGTCATGGCCGCCGCGTTGCCGTATTCGTCGACCACCGAGATATGGCTGGTGCCGTGCTCGGGCGGCTGCGGGCCGACGCCGAGCGGAACCGGGCCGAAGTCGCCGGGCTGTGCGGTGCCCATGCTGCGGTTGGCATCGATCAGCCCGGCGCGTTGCCGCAGATAGTCCTTGTTCAGCAGGGTCTGTGCGGAATTGCCCGGCAGCGGAATGAAATCCGTGTCGGCCACGTACTTGTTGCGGTCGGCGTAGGCGAGCCGCTCGGCCTCCGAGATGAGGTGCACCGCTTGGGCGTTCGGCCGTCCACCGTTGCGATCGATATTGTCCGGCCGCATGGTGGCCAGATCGAAGTTCTCCAGGATGCCCAACGTGGCGGCGACGGCGATGCCGCCGGAGGAAGGACTGGGCATGCCGCAGATCTCGCGCTCGCGGTACCCGGTGCACAAGGCCGTGCGCTTCTTCGCCTGATAACCGGCCAGGTCCTCGGTCGTGATCAGGCCCGGCGTGCGCCCGCCGGAGGACCGGCCCGCGGCCTCGACGATGTCGCGGGCGATGGCGCCGGTGTAGAAGGCCTGCGCGCCCTCGGCGGCGACGGCGCCGAGCGCCTTCGCCATGGCCGGATTGGTGAGCACGGTCTCGACGGCCTTCGGGCTGCCGTCCGGCTCGAGAAAGTACGCCTTGGCGCCCTCGTCGACCGCGAGGTCCTTCGCCGACTCCGCGATCTGACCGGCAAGGCGGGGGCTGATCGGGAACCCGCGGTCGGCCAGCCCGATGGCGGGGTCGAACAGCTCGCCCCACGCGGTTTTGCCGTGGTCGCGGTGCGCCAGCTCGAGCATGCGCAGCACTCCGGGCACTCCGATCGAGCGGCCGCTGGCGCGTGCGTTCGGCTTGGGCTCGGTGCGATCGGTGTCGCTGACCCAGCGCAGATAGTTCTCGGTCGCGGCCGCCGGTGCGACTTCGCGGCCGTCGTAGGCGTCCACGGTCTTCGTGTTCGCGTCGTAGTAGAGCAGGAACGCGCCGCCGCCGATGCCGGAGGCCTGCGGTTCGACCAGCCCGAGCACCGTCTGCGCCGCGATCAGGGCGTCCGCCGCCGTCCCGCCGTCGCGCAGCACCTCGCAGGCGGCCTTGGTCGACAGGGGGTTGGCGGTCGAGACCGCGAACGTGTGCGTGCGCACCGGGGTCATGCCCGTGCGATAGCCGCTCGCTATCTCCGGGTTCGTGCTCAGGTCCTTGGTGCCGCTCCCCGCCGGCCCGGTCGCGGTCGCGGTGACCGGCGTGCCGTTGGGGACCGTCTCGCAGACGCCGTGGGCGTGGTCCTCGCCGGACGAACATGCCGTGGCCATCCCGACGGTGAGTACGAACGCCGCCACCGCGGCCACCCAGGTTCCTTGCTTGCGCCACATGCGGGGGACTCTAGCGCCAGCCACCGACCGCCTGCGCCGCTTTCCTTCCCACGGACGAAATCGTCATGGCGGCAGCGAGTGTCGAGCACGGAGGGCCGAGCCGCGCGGCCCTGCGGCGCCGGGCGTGCCGTCGGTAGGCTGGCCGGGTGGCGATCGAGGCGGTGCTGTTCGACTTTTCCGGGACCTTGTTTCGGCTGGAGGACGACGAATCCTGGTACGAGGATCTGACCTGGTCCGATGGGCGGGCGTTCGACGTGCACGAGAAGGCCGAGATCATGCGCAGGATGACGGCGCCGGTGGACCAGATCGTGGAATTCGACGCCGAGACGAAGTACGCGTGGGACAACCGCGACCTCGATCCCGCGCTGCATCGCATCGCGATGATGGAGGTGCTGCGCAAGTCGGGTGTCCCCACCGACGCGGACGCCGAACGGCTGTATGCCCGGCTGCTCGACCCGCTGGAGTGGACGCCCTATCCCGACAGCGAAGTCGTCTTGAATCTGCTCGCGGTACAGGATGTTCCGGTCGCGGTGGTGAGCAACATCCCGTTCGACATCCGCCCGTCGTTCGCGGCGCGCGGCTGGGACCGCCTGGTCGGCGCGTTCACGCTCTCCTACGAGGTCGGCGTGATGAAGCCCGACCCGGAGATCTTCCACTCCGCGTTGGACGAACTCGGTGTGCCCGCCGACGCGGCGCTGATGATCGGCGACAGCGCCGAGGCCGACGGCGGCGCCGCTGCGCTCGGCAGCCGATTCGCCCTGGTACAAGCCCTGCCCACCGCCGAACGCCCGGACGCGCTGCTGACCGCTCTGCGTCGGCACGGCCTCGTGGAGTAGCCGGCATTCCGCACGCGCCCGCTCCGATTGCCGAAGTCCGAGTTGCCCGGGTCGCCACCGTGTTACCGTGCGAATCGGCGTGGTCGTCAGGTGCGTCGGTTCGTTGGGTACCAACGGGGGTACGGCTGTGAGCATGGCGTTTTCGGGTGAGGAGCCATCCGTCGGCGTGGAAACGGCCATGCCGGTGGCGGTTCGCGACGTGCGGGAAGCCGTCGCGGGATTGGCGGGATTCGCGATCGCGTATCCGGTGCTGATGAACCTGACCCGCGGCGGCGACGCGGCAGCCGCGGCGTCCACTCAGTTCTGCGTCGCCTGGGCGCTCGGCCTGCTCGTCTTCGGATTCGCCGAGGGCGCGCGCACGATCCGCAGCCTGGCGATCGCGCTGGCGATCATGCAGGCCGCCCTCGGGTGCTCTGCGCTCGGCGACCTGGAGACCGTCCCGCCCCTGGTCGGGATCGTCGCCGCGGCCTATTCGCTCGGCACGTCGGCGGTGGTCGTGCACCTGCTGTGCCAACCGGAAGCCAAGGCCTGGTTCGGCGTCCGGGAACCCTGACCGGCCGCGACGCTGCCGTGTGGGGCTGTCGGTCACCGTGGCTAGGCTGGATGGGTGGCAGATCCAGCGACGTACCGGCCCGCGCCGGGCACGATTCCCGTCGAACCCGGTGTCTACAAATTCCGGGATGCCCATCGGCAGGTCATCTACGTCGGCAAGGCCAAGAGCCTGCGCAGCAGGCTGAACTCGTACTTCGCCGACGTGGCGAATCTGCACCCACGCACCAGGCAGATGGTCACCACGGCTGGGAGCGTCGAGTGGACGGTCGTCTCCACCGAGGTCGAGGCGCTGCAGCTGGAATACAACTGGATCAAGGAATTCGATCCGCGCTTCAACGTCCGCTACCGGGACGACAAGTCCTACCCGGTGCTTGCGGTCACGTTGAACGAGCAGTACCCGCGGCTGTTCGTCTACCGCGGGGCGCGCCGCAAAGGTGTCCGGTACTTCGGCCCGTACGCGCACGCCTGGGCGATCCGCGAGACCCTCGACCTGCTGCTGCGGGTGTTTCCCGCGCGCACCTGCTCCAACGGAGTCTTCCAGCGGCACGGCCAGATCGGACGCCCCTGCCTGCTCGGGTACATCGATAAGTGCTCGGCGCCGTGCATCGGGCGGGTGAGCGCCGAGGAGCACCGCGCGATCGTCGAGGACTTCTGCGACTTCCTGGCCGGCCGCACCGACCGATTGGTCCGCGAGCTGGAACGGCGCATGCACGCTGCCGCCGAAGACCTCGACTTCGAAGCCGCCGCCCGGTTGCGCGATGACGTGCAAGCGCTGCGCCGCGCGCTGGAGAAGCAGGCCGTGGTGCTCGGCACCGGGACCGATGCCGACGTGATCGCCTTCGCCACCGACGAGCTGGAGGTGGCGGTGCAGGTCTTCCACGTGCGCGACGGCCGGGTGCGCGGTCAGCGCGGCTGGGTGGTCGACAAGTCGGGCGACGCCGTCGACGTCCCGGGCGCGGGTGGCGAACTCGCCGCCCTCGTCGAACAGTTCCTCACCCAGTTCTACGGCGAGCAGGTCGCGGTGGCCGAGCAGGGTGCCGAGGAGCAGCCCGCGACCGTGGTGCCACGTGAGGTGCTCGTGCCGGAGCTGCCCGCCGATGTGGAGCAGGTCCAGCAGTGGCTGTCGGAGCTGCGTGGCTCGGCGGTGAAAGTGCGGGTGCCGCAGCGCGGGGACAAGAAGGCGCTCGCCGAGACCGTACAGCGCAACGCGATGGAGGCCCTGGCCCAGCACAAGCTCAAGCGAGCCGGCGACCTCACTTCGAGATCGCAAGCGCTGCAAGAAATTCAGGACGCGTTGGACCTCGATAGCGCGCCGCTGCGGATCGAATGCGTCGACGTCAGTCATGTGCAGGGCACCGATGTGGTCGCCTCGCTGGTGGTCTTCGAGGACGGTCTGGCCCGCAAATCCGAGTACCGCCACTACGCGATCAAGGAGGCCGCGGGCGAAGGCCGCTCCGACGACGTCGGCAGCATCGCGGAGGTGACCCGCCGCCGCTTCCTCAAGCTGCGCCGCGAACGCGACATGGTGGAGCGCGACGATCTCGCCGCGGCCGGCGAGGACGGCGACGCGCTCGACCTCACCTCGCGGCCCGGTATCGATCCGCACACCGGACGCCCGCGCAAATTCGCCTATCCGCCCAACCTGTACGTGGTCGACGGCGGCGCGCCTCAGGTGGCGGCGGCCGCCGAGGTGCTCGACGAACTCGGCATCACCGACGTCGCGGTGATCGGCCTCGCCAAACGGTTGGAGGAGGTGTGGGTGCCGGGGGAGAGTGAACCCGTGATCCTGCCGCGCAACAGCGAGGCGCTGTATCTGTTGCAGCGGGTCCGTGACGAGGCGCATCGCTTCGCCATCACCTTCCATCGCAGCAAACGCTCGCGCCGGATGATCGCCTCGGCGCTGGATTCGGTGCCCGGCCTCGGCACGGCGCGGCGGACCGCGCTGGTCACCCATTTCGGGTCGGTGGCCAAGCTGAAGCAGGCCACGGTCGAAGAGATCACCGAGGTTCCCGGCATCGGCGTGGCTACCGCGAAAGCGGTCCTTTCGGCCCTCCGGTCCGAATAGTCAGTCGACAGTGCACCGGAAGATTCGGTTTCGCGTACGTTGTGTGTCTGCGCCCGATACCGAGAACGGTGCGCGATGATCGGAAGGCACCCGAGAGACGGATCCGGTAGGACATGACACGCGTCGAATCGAACAGCAGTGCGGGCTCTGCGCCGACGAGCGCGGGACGAGCGGGCTCGTCCGGCACCATCGCCGGGGTGAACCCGCAGGTCGAAGTGGTGATCGTGACCGGGCTCTCGGGCGCGGGCCGCGGTACCGCGGCCCGCGTGCTCGAAGACCTCGGCTGGTATGTCGCCGACAACCTACCGCCGGAGCTGTTCGGGCGTATGGTCGAGCTGGGCGCGTCCGCGAAGCCGCCGATCCGGCGGCTGGCTCTGGTCATGGACGTGCGCAGCCGGTTCTTCACCGGCGATCTTTCGGTGGTCACCGAGCAGTTGCGGCCGCTCGGCGTGCGCACCAGGGTGCTGTTCCTGGAGGCCTCCGACGACGTGCTGATCCGTCGCTTCGGCTTCGCCCGGCGCAGGCATCCGCTGCAGAGCGAGAGCAAGGACGGCACCCTGTCCGCGGGCATCGCCGCCGAGCGGGTGCGCCTTTCGCCCGTGAAGACCGCCGCGGACCTGGTGATCGACACCACCGAGCTGTCCATTCACCAGCTGCACCGCAAGCTGGAGGAGGCCTACGGCGGTGGCGCGCCCGCCGCGCTGCAGCTCACCGTGCAGTCCTTCGGCTTCAAGTACGGGGTTCCGCTGGACGCCGACATGGTGTTGGATGTGCGTTTTCTACCTAATCCACATTGGATACCGGAGTTGCGGGAACATACGGGTCAAGAGGTGGTGGTCAGCGAGTACGTGCTGTCGCGGCCCGGTGCGGACGACTACCTGCGCACCTGCCACCACCTGGTCGAGCTGACGACGAATGGTTACCGCCAAGAGGGGAAGCGATACATGACGGTCGCAGTGGGCTGCACCGGAGGCAAGCACCGAAGCGTCGCGATAGCTGAAGCACTGGGCGAATTGATGGGTGAGGTCACCGGCGGGTCGGAGGAATCCGCCGACGTGGTCCGGGTTGTGCATCGAGATCTGGGGCGCGAATGACCGGTTGGGAATCCAATCCCAGCATCGTCGCGCTGGGTGGCGGCCACGGCCTGTACGCGACCCTCACCGCGGTGCGCAGGCTGACCAGGAAGATCTGCGCGGTGGTCACCGTCGCCGACGACGGAGGCTCCTCGGGCCGGCTACGCGCCGAACTGGGGGTGCTGCCGCCGGGGGATCTCCGCATGGCGCTGGCCGCCTTGGCCGCCGATGCCGACGGGGTCTGGACCCGAACCGTCCAGCATCGTTTCGGCGGCACCGGCGCTCTGGCCGGGCACTCGGTCGGCAACCTGATCCTCGCCGGGCTCACCGAAGTGCTGGGCGACCCGGTCGCCGCACTCGACGAGGTCGCCAGAATGTTGCGCATCACCGGACGTGTGCTGCCGATGTCGCCGATCGCGCTCGACATCGAGGCGGATGTGTCTGGGCTGGAAGCGGATCCGCGGGTGAGCCGATGCATTCGCGGCCAAGTTGCCATCGCGACAACGCCGGGTAAGGTGCGGCGGGTGCGGCTGATTCCATCCGACCCGCCGGCCAGTCCGGAGGCCACCTCGGCGATCGAACACGCCGATGTCGTCGTTCTGGGCCCGGGATCGTGGTTCACCAGCGTGATTCCGCACGTGCTCGTGCCCGAACTGCGCGAGGCGCTGGTGTACACCAGGGCCAGGAAAGTCCTCGTGCTCAACCTCGCCGCCGAGCCGGGGGAGACCGCCGGGTTCTCCGCGGAGCGGCATTTGCATGTATTGTCCCAGCACGCACCGGATTTCGTGGTCGATGAGGTGCTGGTGGACTCCGGCTCGGTGCCGGAAGGACGCGAGCGGGAACATGTGGCCAGGGCTGCCGAACAGTTGCGGGCGCGAGTAACGTTCTCCGATGTCGCCGAAGCGGGAACGGACCGGCATCACCCCGGAAAACTTGCCGCCGCACTGGATCAAGTGATCCGGCAACCTCGGCCGCAAATGGCAGGGCTTCGAGTCGAGGGACGGCACATGGGTCAGGATGTGCGTTCCGGGTTGGGTGGAAAGGAGCGCGTCTCGTGGCGATGACAGCCGATGTGAAGGATGAGCTGAGCAGGCTCACCGTCGCACAGGTCAGTTCCCGTAAGGCGGAACTGTCCGCACTGCTGCGTTTCGCGGGCGGCCTGCACATCGTCGGCGGCCGGGTGATCGTCGAGGCCGAGGTGGACATGGGCTCCATCGCGCGCAGGCTGCGCCGGGAGATCTTCGAACTCTACGGCTACGGCTCCGACGTGCACGTGCTCGGCGCCGGTGGGCTGCGCAAGACCTCCCGGTACGTGGTGCGCGTGTCCAAGGAGGGCGAGGCGCTTGCCCGGCAGACCGGTCTGCTCGACGTCCGCGGTCGTCCGGTGCGCGGCCTGCCCGCGCAGGTGGTCGGCGGCAGCATCGCCGACGCCGAGGCCGCTTGGCGCGGAGCGTTTCTCGCGCACGGCTCGCTGACCGAGCCGGGACGTTCCTCCGCGCTCGAGGTCAGTTGCCCCGGGCCGGAAGCGGCGCTGGCGCTGGTCGGTGCGGCCCGGCGCCTCGGGATCGCGGCCAAGGCGCGCGAGGTGCGCGGCACCGACCGCGTCGTGGTGCGCGACGGCGAGGCGATCGGCGCGCTGTTGACCAGGATGGGCGCGCACGGCACCCGGATGGTCTGGGAGGAGCGCAGGCTGCGCCGCGAGGTCCGCGCGACCGCGAATCGGCTGGCCAACTTCGACGACGCCAACCTGCGCCGCTCGGCGCGGGCGGCGGTCGCCGCGGCGGCCAGGGTGGAACGCGCGCTGCAGATCCTCAGCGACGACGTGCCCGACCATCTGGCGGCCGCGGGCAGGCTGCGGGTGCAGCACCGCCAGGCGTCGCTGGAGGAACTCGGCCAGCTCGCCGATCCGCCGATGACGAAAGACGCTGTGGCGGGCCGGATTCGGCGGCTGTTGTCGATGGCCGACCGGCGCGCGAAGGAACTCGGCGTGCCCGACACCGAATCCGCCGTCACGGCCGAGTTGCTCGACGAAGCCTGAAGTTCGATTTCCGCCGACGCCCCGCTCCGGAATGGTGGCGTGCCGATTTCGGAACTTTTCTTGGTCGGTCGTCTGACCAGGCATGCCGTCCTCACGAACGCCAGGTGCGTGTCGGAGAGGTCACGGCAGGGCGTTAGTGTGAGTAGGGCATCGGAATGACCCGCTGGAAAGCTGAGGAGCGATAACGTGACTGTCCGGGTAGGCATCAACGGCTTCGGTCGTATCGGACGTAACTTCTTCCGGGCGGTGGAGGCGCAGAAGGCGCTCGGCACCACCGACATCGAGATCGTCGCGGTCAACGACCTCACCGACAACGCGACCCTCGCGACCCTGCTCAAGTACGACTCGATCCTCGGCCGGTTGCCGCAGGACGTCTCGCTCGACGGCGACGACACCATCGTGGTCGGCGACCAGCGGATCAAGGCGCTGGCCATCAAGGAAGGCCCGTCCGCGCTGCCCTGGGGCGACCTGGGCGTCGACGTGGTCGTCGAGTCCACCGGCATCTTCACCGATGCCACCAAGGCCAAGGGCCACCTCGCCGCAGGCGCGAAGAAGGTTGTCATCTCAGCCCCGGCCAAGGGCGAGGACATCACCATCGTGATGGGCGTGAACGACGACAAGTACGACGGCAGCCAGAACATCATCTCGAACGCCTCGTGCACCACCAACTGCCTCGGCCCGCTGGCCAAGGTGCTCAACGACGAGTTCGGCATCGAGCGCGGCCTGATGACCACCATCCACGCCTACACCCAGGACCAGAACCTGCAGGACGGCCCGCACGGCGACCTGCGCCGCGCCCGCGCCGCCGCGCTGAACATCGTACCCACCGGCACCGGCGCCGCGAAGGCCATCGGCCTGGTGCTGCCCGAGCTGCAGGGCAAGCTGGACGGCTACGCGCTGCGCGTGCCGGTCCCGACCGGTTCGGTCACCGACCTGACCGCCACGCTGCGCAAGTCGGCCACGATCGAGGAGATCAACGCCGCGTACAAGGCGGCCGCCGAGGGCCCGCTGAAGGGCATCCTCAAGTACAACACCGACCCGATCGTCTCCAGCGACATCGTCACCGACCCGGCCTCGTCGATCTACGACGCGCCGCTGACCAAGGTGATCGACGACCAGGTCAAGGTCGTCTCCTGGTACGACAACGAGTGGGGCTACTCCAACCGTCTCGCCGATCTCATCGGCCTCGTCGGCAAGTCGCTCTGACGCGTATGGCTGTCAAGACACTCGCGGACCTGCTCGGCGAGGGCGTCGAGGGTCGGGGCGTGCTGGTGCGCTCCGACCTGAACGTCCCCCTCGACGACAAGGGACAGATCACCGACGCCGGCCGGATCATCGCCTCGGCGCCGACCATCAGGGCGCTGGCCGAAGCGGGCGCCAAGGTCATCGTGACCGCGCATCTCGGTCGGCCGAAGGGCGAGCCGGACCCGAAGCTCTCGCTGGCGCCGGTCGCCGCCAGGCTCGCCGAGGAACTGGGCCGCAACGTCCAGCTCGCCGGTGACGTGGTGGGCCAGGACGCGCTCGCGCGGTCCGAGGGCCTCACCGACGGCGACGTGCTGCTGCTGGAGAACATCCGGTTCGACCCGCGCGAGACCAGCAAGGACGACGCCGAACGGGCCGAGCTCGCCGCGGCGCTGGTCGAGCTGGTCGGCGACGACGGCGCATTCGTCTCCGACGGTTTCGGTGTGGTGCACCGCAAGCAGGCGTCGGTCTACGACGTGGCCGAGTCGCTGCCGCACTACGCGGGCACGTTGGTCGCGGCCGAGGTCGAGGTGCTGGCGAAGCTGAGCGAGAACCCGGACCGGCCCTACGCGGTCGTGCTCGGCGGTTCCAAGGTCTCCGACAAGCTCGCGGTCATCGAGGCGCTCGCGCCGAAGGTGGACACGCTGGTGATCGGCGGCGGCATGTGCTTCACCTTCCTCGCCGCGCAGGGCCTCTCGGTGGGTGCCTCGTTGTTGCAGGAGGAGATGGTGGACACCTGCAAGCACCTGCTCGAGCAGTACGCCGACGTGATCCACCTGCCGCGCGACATCGTGGTGGCCGACAAATTCGCCGCCGACGCGGAGTCGGGAGTGGTGCCCGCGCACGAGATCCCGGACGGCTGGCTGGGTCTGGACATCGGCCCGGAGTCGGTGGACCGTTTCGCGGCGCTGCTGACCGAGGCGCAGACCGTCTTCTGGAACGGGCCCATGGGCGTATTCGAGTTCGAGAAGTTCGCCGCGGGTACCCGCGGGGTCGCCGAGGCGATCGTGACCGCCACCGGCAAGGGTGCGTTCACCGTCGTCGGCGGTGGCGACTCGGCCGCGGCCGTGCGCGCGCTGGACCTCCCGGAGGACGGCTTCTCGCACATCTCCACCGGCGGCGGCGCCTCGCTGGAGTACCTCGAGGGCAAGGAACTCCCCGGCATCGCGGTGTTGGAGGACTGAACATGGCACGCAAACCACTCATCGCGGGCAACTGGAAGCTGAACCTCAATCACCTCGAGGCCATCGCCCTGGTGCAGAAGATCGCTTTCGCCCTGCCGGAGAAGTACTTCGACAAGGTCGACGTGGCGGTACTCCCGCCGTTCACCGACCTCCGCAGCGTGCAGACGCTGATCGAGGGGGACAAACTCCTGCTCACCTACGGTGGGCAGGATGTCTCGGTGCACGAGTCGGGCGCCTACACCGGCGAGATCAGCGCGAGCATGCTCGCCAAGCTGGGCTGTGCCTTCGTCGTGGTGGGGCACTCGGAGCGGCGCCAGTACCACAACGAGGACGACGCCACCGTGCTGGCCAAGGCCAAGCAGGCGCTGAAGCACGGGATCACCCCGATCGTGTGCATCGGCGAGGGCCTGAACATCCGCGAGGCGGGCACGCACGTCGCGTACAACCTCGAGCAGCTGCGCGGATCGCTGAAAGGCCTGACGGCGGAGGATATCTCGAAGATCGTTATCGCCTACGAGCCGGTGTGGGCGATCGGCACCGGCAGGGTCGCCACCCCCGCCGACGCGCAGGAGGTCTGTGGCGCGATCCGCGGGGAGCTGGCGCTGCTGGCCTCGCCCGAGGTCGCCGCCGAGGTCCGCGTCCTCTACGGCGGTTCGGTGAACGCCAAGAACGTCGGTGAGTTGGTCGCCCAGACCGATATCGATGGCGCTCTGGTCGGCGGTGCTTCGCTCAAGGGCGACGAGTTCGCCACCCTCTCGGCGATCGCCGCGGGCGGCCCCCTGCCCTGACCCGTCCAGGGACTACGTTCGACAGCCCGGTATCGCGACGAGCGATACCGGGCTGTCGCGGCTTCGCCGATGCTCGGCGACCGGTGCTCATGCGATGATCGCGGAGCTTCGATTCGCCGGTCCGACAAGGACTTTCGTGACGCTATGCAAGGTGCGTGGCTACTCGAAGCGGCTCACTGCGCCCGCAGGACCAGGCCGGCGCCGTTGTCGTTGCGAAGGGTCAGTGCGTCGGCGTCCACCGTCGCGGCGGCCTTGCCGTCCAGCGCTTTCAAGACTGCCTGCTCCACTTCCATCACCTCGGGAGAGCACGCCATTCGCGTGGTGGCGACCCGGAAGGTGATCTCGGTTCCCGCTACGTCGGCACTGCCGGTCAGGCGATTGCACCCGGTGCTGCCCGAGACACCGCCGTCCTCGGCGATGGTGAGCGTAGGCTTCGCCTCGTCGAGGGCGCGGGAGCGGACCTGAGCATTCTCGGCGATATAGGCGGTGACCAGCCACGGGGTGCCCTTGACGGGCCTATCCGGCTGAGCGACCTCCTTGTCCACCAGGGTCACGGTCCGGTCGTCGCTGTGCAGCGTGAGTCTCGGACCGTCGAGTCGCCAGCTGGGCTCGGAGTTCAGCAGCCCGCTGAGCCATTCGTCGGCGCCGCTGCGATCATCCGCGCAGGCCATCAGGGTCGCGGACAGGCCGGAGACGCGCAGAACGTGATCATCCAGGGTGACCGCACCGGTGAACTTGTTGCACCCCGCGTCCGCGGTGATGCGGCCGTCGGGGAAGCCGACCGTCAGCGGACCGCCGCCGGGAATCGGAGTGCCCTCGACGCCGGTCGAGAGGAAGGTGTGGCCCACCGGGCTCGGCTCGTCAGGAGCCTGCTCGGGCCGGTCGCTCGAGCACGCCGCGATCGCGCACGGGGCGAGTAGGACAGCGAGGGCTAGTCGCGCGAAGTGTGCCGCCATGCGCCGATGCTACCGATGCCGCGGTGAGCGGCTCGGATTTCGCGGCTTGCGACGCCTGCCGGGCTGCGATGCGGTGCCTCGGGCCATCGCGCCAGCGGCGAAACCCACCGAGGTCACGCGAGCCAATAAGCCGGATACATGGGATGACTCGATCGGCATGCGTTACTATCTGTGCCGTGCACCGATGCTTCCCCATCACCCCGCCGCCCGCCTCCTGAGCGAGGTGTAGGTATCCAGCGCGTCACCGAACGGTGTACGCGCCCTTTTCGGCATCGCTGTGCACCTCGCTTCCGCGACCCCATCCCTTTCAGTCGCAGGAGCGCGATCTTTCTATGTCCACGTCTGTATCCACGGCCGGCCGTTCCGGGCTGGTCTACCTCGTCGGCGCCGGAATCCTCTGGGGCACCGGCGGTCTGCTCGGCATGCTGCTGCACCGGGCCACCGGTCTTTCCCCTGTTTCGGTCGCCACCTGCCGGCTCGCCGTCGGTGGGCTACTGCTGGTAGCCCTGCTCGCCACCAGACGACAGCCCTGGCCACGAGATCCGTTGGCGTGGCGTCGCATCGGTGCGGTGGCCGTGCTCGCGGCAATCTTCCAGGCGGCCTACTTCGGCGCGGTCGCGGCCGCGTCGGTCAGCCTCGCCACCCTGATCACCATCGGTATGTCGCCGGTGGTCGTCGCGGTGCTGGAGCACGTCACCGGACGGCGTGCGGTGGACCGGCGCCGCGCGGCCACGATCGGCATCGCCCTGTGCGGGCTGGCTCTGCTGGTCGGGGTGCCGTCCGCCGGCGCGAGCGCGGGCGGGTTGCTGGTGGGCGCGGCGCTGGCATCGGTGGCCGCCGCGGCGTTCGCGATGGTCACCGTGATCAACGCGGCGCCTGCGCCCGGCCTCGACGCGATGACCACCACAGGCCTCGGGTTCACCGGCGGCGCACTGCTGTTGATTCCCTTGGCGGCCACGAGCGGTCTCGCCTTCGACCCGACCGTGGGCAGCATTGCGCTGGTTCTGCTGCTGGGGCTGGCGCCGACCGCGGTTGCCTACACCATGTACTTTCGCGGGCTCTCGGATGCCGGACCCGGCATCGCCGCGGTACTCGCTCTCCTCGAACCGCTCACCGGGGCCGTGCTGGCGGCGGTAGTGCTCGGTGAACGCCTGACGACCCCCGGACTGCTGGGCGCCGCGCTGCTCGTCGTGGCGTTGTTGCTCGCCGCGACCACCGGGCGTTCCCGGGTCCGATGGCAGGACAGGGCGACCGATATCTGCCGCTTCCGGGACTAAGCTTCGGCGCGTGACCGTTGCCGCGACGACCCCGGGCTCCACATGGGCGCCGCTGCGTTCACCGGTGTACCGGGCGCTGTGGGTGGCCCAGTTGGTGTCCAATCTGGGCACCTGGATGCAGATGGTCGGGGCGCAGTGGATGCTGGTGGACTTGCCCAACGCACCGGCCCTGGTGTCGTTCGTGCAGACCGCGGTCACGCTGCCGGTGATGCTGCTGGCCATTCCGTCCGGCGTGATCGCCGACCTGGTGGATCGACGCAGGCTGCTGCTCGGCGCACAGTCCACGATGGCGGCGCTGGCGACGATTCTCGCCGTGTCGACCGCGACCGGGCACACCACGCCCGCGGTGCTGCTGACGTTGCTGTTCCTGCTCGGCTGCGGTCAGGCGCTGACCGCGCCCGCCTGGCAGGCGATTCAGCCGGAGTTGGTCTCGCGCGAGCAGATCCCCGCGGCCGCGGCGCTGGGCAGCATGAATATCAATATCGGCCGGGCGGTCGGTCCGGCGCTGGCGGGTGTGCTGGTCGCGCTGTCCGGGCCGACGGTGGTGTTCGCGCTGAACGCGGTGTCCTTCGGCGGAATCGTGGCGGCGCTGACGGTCTGGCGTCGGCCGGCGACGGATCGGCGACTACCCACCGAGCGTCCGCTGGCGGCGTTGCAGGCGGGCACACGGTTCATCCGGGCCGCGCCGGCGATCCGCCGTGTGCTGTTGCGCTCGATCTTATTCATCATGCCCGCCAGTGCGGTGTGGGCACTGCTGCCCGTGATCGCACGCGATCGGCTCGCACTGTCGTCGTCGGGATACGGTCTGATGCTCGGCGCGCTGGGACTCGGCGCGGTGGTCGGCGCCGCGGCGCTATCGCGCTTGCGGCGGCTGCTGAACCCTACCCAGCGGCTGAGCACGGCCGCGATCCTGTTCGGACTCGCGGCGGCGGGCACCGCGCTGCTCCATGTCGTGCCCGTGGTGCTGGTGCTGCTGGTCTTCGCGGGCCTGGCCTGGCTGCTGGCGATGTCCACGATGAACGCGACCATGCAGCTGCTGCTACCGACCTGGGTGCGTGCGCGCGGGCTGTCGGTGTACCTGCTGGTGTTCATGGGTGGCCAGGCGATCGGCTCGCTGGTCTGGGGTGTGGTCGCCGAAGCGATCGGGTCGGTGTCGGCGCTGCTGTGGGCCGCGGCGCTGCTCGGATTATGCGCGGTGAGCACCCTGTGGCTGCCGATCCGGCACAACGCCGAGCAAGTCGACCTGACCCCGTCGGCGTTCTGGCCGGAGCCCCAGTTGGTGGTCGAACCCGATCCCGACGACGGCCCGGTGCTGATCCTGCGCGACTACGACGTACCACCGGAGAATGTCGAGGAGTTCCTCGCCGCCATGGCCTTCGTAGGCCGATCCCGGCAGCGTACCGGCGCGATGGAATGGCGGCTCTACCGCGACGTCGGGGTGATCGACCGCTATGTCGAGGCTTTTGTCGTGCGGTCCTGGGCCGAGCACATGCACCAGCACCAGGTTCGCCTCACCGCACAGGATGAGCTGCGCGAGCAGGCCGTCGCGAAGTTCACCACCGCCGAGGGCGACCGGGTAACCCACCTGGTGGCGATCGACCGGCGCTAGACCGGGGCCCCGACGATGCCGGGCGCCTGATTCGGTGGGATCGGACCGACCGCATAGACTGTCCGGCATGCGGATGTTCCTGGATATCCTCCTGATCATCACCAGCGTGCTGCTGGTGCTGCTGGTGCTGCTGCACCGCGCCAAGGGTGGAGGTCTGTCCAGCCTGTTCGGCGGCGGCGTGCAGTCCAGTCTGTCCGGTTCCACGGTCGTGGAGAAGAACCTCGACCGCGTCACCATTTTCACCGGCGTCATCTGGCTGATCGCCATCCTGGGCATCGGCCTGGAGATCAAGTTCGCCTGATCCGCGTCACCGCGGCCGCCGTGAGCGCCGCCGCACCGAGCACGATCGCGGCGGGATAGCTCGTCCCGAGCGCTGGGGCGACCACCAGTGGGCCGAGGATCTGTCCCGCGCCATACCCGGCGGTCAGCGGTGCCGCCGCGGGCTCCGCCGGTCAGCTCGGCGCCGACGCGCATCGCCGGCATGACGATTCCCCACCCGGTCCGGGAGATCGTCACATGTACGAATTTCGACGAGTGGATCGAATTGGTCGCGGCGAACCGTGGCATCGGCGTCGTGCCCGACCTGGCGCGCACCCGACCGCCGCACCCGGGTGTCGCCTATCTCGACCTTCCCGACGCACCGCCCTCGCACGTCTACCTGGCCTGGCGCGCCCGGCCGGGCCCGCCGAGCTCGGTGCAGCGCTTCCTGGGCGTGCTCTGACCGGTCAATCTGTGTGCGGAACCCGCCCGTCGACGTCGGTGAAGCCGTAGTACTCCGCGAGATCGGCGACTCGCCACGACAATCCAGTGCGCGAGCGCCGCCCGGCGTCGGTGGCCAGCGCGACGACCGCGCGGCCGGTGAAGCGCGGCGTCTGCGCCTCGGCGAGATCGAAGGTGCCCTCGCCGGGCAGTGTGACCAGCCGGTGCCCGTGCGCGTCGGCCGGAACCAGTTGCAGCAGTTCGGTATCCACGATGCCCGGCCAGAGCGAGACTACGGTCACCTCGGTGCCCGCGAGATTGTGTGCCATATCGGCGGTGAGCCGGTCCAGCGCGGATTTCGCGACGCCGTACACCGCGTTGTGCATGTATCTGCGCGCGCCCGGCGAGGAGATGTTGACGATCAGCCCGCCCGACTCGATCAGCAGCGGCGCGGCGAAAACGCTTGCCACGTAATGCGACCGGACGCCCACGTCGAAGGTCTCGTCCCAGGCCGCCGGTGGGACCTCCCAGAACGGCTTGCCGAGCCAGCGGGCCGCGGCAGGGGAGTTGTAGACGTTGTTCACCAGCACGTCCAACCTGCCGTGCTCGGTGCGGATCCGCTCGAACAGCCGCTCCACCGCGTCGTCGTCACGGTGATCGCACACGAACGGGATGCCTACCCCGCCCGCCGCATCGATCTCCGCGGCCGTCGCGTGCACGGTGCCGGGCAAGCGTCCCTGCGCGGTCGAGCGCCCGGTGACGAACACCGTCGCGCCCGCCGCGCCCAGTTCCTGCGCGATCCCTTTGCCGATGCCGCGGCTGGCGCCGGTGACCACCGCGATCTTGCCTTCGAGTCCGTCGGGTATTCCGCTCACGAAACCGGAACATTACCGTGAAGCGATAACGTGTTCTAGTACATCGTTCTGGAGGCCGGAGTGGAGCTGACGCATCGGTTCGTGACGACCGACGGTATTCGCATGCACGTCGCCGAGCAGGGGGAGGGGCAGCCGGTGATCTTCTGTCACGGCTTTCCGCATACCTGGTACGTCTGGCACCGCCAACTCCCCGCGGTCGCCGCGGCGGGGTATCGAGCCATCGCACCCGACCTGCGCGGCTATGGACGGACCGACGCGCCCGCCGACCTCGAGGCGTACACAAATCGCGCCGTCTGCGCCGATCTGCTCGGTGTGCTCGATGACATCGGCGCCGAGCAGGCGGTGTTCGTGGGCTTGGACTTCGGCGCCGCGCTGGTGTGGGAACTGGCATTGCGCGCCCCGGAGCGGGTGCGCGCCGTCATCGTCCTGAACAATCCGTTCGCGCCCCGTCCACCGCGTTCCCCGTCGCAGCTGTGGGCAAAGGCCGCCGCGCGTCACTTCCTGCACCTGCATTACTTTCAGACCCCCGGTGTCGCTGACGCGGAACTCGGCGGGTGTCCGCGGGAGTTTCTCGCGCGCGTGTACTTCGCGCTCAGCGCCGACTACCACTACCTGGACACGTGGCGCTTCCCGGCGGAAGGCACCGGCTACCTCGACGTGCTGCCGCAGGCGCCCGCGCTGCCGTGGCGCTGGCTGAGCGAACGCGAGTTGGACATCCTGGCCGGCGATTTCGAACGCACCGGATTCACCGGCGGATTGAACTGGTACCGCAGCTTGGACCGCAATTGGGCACTCACCGCCGATTACGCAGACGCGAAAGTCACTGTGCCCGTGTATTTCCTGTACGGCGATCGCGATCCCGACATGGAGGGTTTCAGCGGCCGTGATCCACTGGCCACCATGCGCGAGCATGTCGTCGACCTGCGCGCGGTGACCGAGATCGCCGACGCGGGCCACCTCGTGCAGCTGGAGCGGACCGCGGAGGTGAACGCGTTGCTCACCGCGCATCTGCGCCACCTGACGGAGCGCTCGTCCGAGATTTCGACCTGAGGCGAAACATCTTCGGGCCCAGCGCCGTTCGCTGTCGGTGGGCACCGCTAATGTCTGGTGAATGAGTTATAGCCTGAGCATCTACGTCGTCGAACTGGACAGGGTCTCCGCCGCCATCGGGTCCAGGGACGACAAGCTCCGGCGGATGATCGGCGGCCGGTTCAAGGCCCAGCTGACCCACGACGACGACTGGTTCGCCGACGAGATCGCCGGCGGCGCGCCCACCCGCTACGAGGCGGTGCGCGCCGTCATCGACGGCGGCCCGTTCGACCCGTCCTACGGCTTCCAATACGGCTACGCCTACCAGACGATCTGCCAGTTCTACGGCCGGTTCGTGGACAACCGCTACTTCTCGGCGTTCCGTGGCCGGTGGCTGGATCACATCGATGACGGACTCGCCGCGCTCGGCATCAAGGCGATCAGCGTCCGCGACTTCATGTACCACTCGCTGCCGCCCGCGCTGCCCCAACCCGACGATCTGCCCGGCTACGGCGAATGGACGCCCGAGCAGTGCGCGGAGGCGCTGGTGCAGTGGGAGTCCACGACGCCGCCGCAGCGCGAGGAGGTCGACCACGAGGTGCTCGCGGCCATCGAGTCGTGCGTCGAATGGATCCGTGCGGCGCAGGCGCGTCCCGGCTGGGGCATCGCCGGGTTCTTCTACTGACCGCCTGACGGGCTCAGCGGTATTCCTCGCTCAGCTTCGGGTAGTCCGACCACCGCGGTAGCGGCTGGTAGTCGAGGTAGGCGGTGAGACGGTCGAGCAGGTACTGCCAGCGCGGGCCGATGGCGCCCGCGTCGGCGGGACGAACATGGCGGCGGGTCAGTTCGACGGTGGTGACCACGCCGACCTGGTTCATGCGGACTTCGAGCAGGCAGCCGTCGATGTGCACCACCAGCTCGTGCGGAGCCTCGCAGTGGTCGACGCGCACCGCGACCGGGCCGGGGGCGGGACCGTCGAACAGTTCGATGGTGAGGTTGCCGTTGCCTCCGGAGACGGCGCCGAGCCAGCGGGTGAGCTGGCCGCGCTCGGTGGCCGCCGACCACACGTCCAGCACCGGCTTGCGGAAGGAACGCAGGTAGTGCAGGAGCACCAGATCGTCGCCGGTCGTGTGCTCGTGCTCCGGCCGTACCTCGCCGAGCATGGACATCGTGGTCATCGCCGTGTCCTTCCGCTGCTGGTCACCGTCATCTCACTGTATTTCCACTATTCCCTGCCCGAATCGGATTCCCCGGATTGCCGCGCTTCGGCGCGCCGCGCATCCGGAGCGGTCGCTTCCGCCACGAGTGCTCGGGCCGCGGCGTCGATCCGGTTCTCGTCGAGCAGCACCGTGTCCGCGGCTGGTCCGAGCGGCACGAAACTGTCCTCGCTGGTGACGCGCGCGAGACGGCCCGAGAAACCGGCATCGATCAGGGCTGCGCAGACCGCCTCGGACATGCCCCCGCTGCGGCGGGTCTCGTCCGCGACGAGGACGCGGCCGGTCGCGCACGCGTGTGCCAGCAGGTCGTCCACCGGTAGCGGAGCCAGCCAGCGCAGGTCGAGCACCCGGGCATGGATGCCGCGCCGGGCCAGGCGTCGCGCCACGCGCAGGCTCATCGGCACGCCGTTGGCGAAGCTGACCAGGGTCAGGTCCGTGCCGTCGCCGTAGACGCGGGCTCGGCCGATCTCCACGTGCTCAGTGCGGGACGGGCGCGCCAGCCAGCCGTCGTCGCCGGAAGTGTGCAGGTCGCGGGTGTGATACAGCGCGATCGGCTCCAGAAACAGGCACACCCTGCCGTCCACTCGGGCGGCGGACACGCAGGTGCGCAGCATCGCCGCGGCGTCGTCGGCGCGGGACGGGGAGGCGAGGACCACGCCGGGGATGTCGCGCAGCGCGGCGATCGAGTTGTCGTTGTGGAAGTGGCCGCCGAAGCCCTTCTGGTAGGCGTATCCGGCGATCCGCACCACCATCGGGTTGCGGTAGCGGCCGTCGGAGAAGAACGACAGCGTGGCCGCTTCGCCGCGAATCTGGTCGGCGGCATTGTGCAGGTAGGCGAGATACTGGATCTCCGGGATCGGCACGAAACCGGCCAGCGCCGCGCCGAGTGCGGTGCCAAGGACGGCCTGCTCGTCCAGCAGGGTGTCGAACACACGGCGCGCGCCGAACATCTTCTGCAGTCCCTTTGTCACGCCGTACACGCCGCCTTTGCGGCCGACGTCCTCCCCGAAGACGAGTACATCGCGGTCGCGGGCCAGCAGATCCGCGAGCGTGTTGTTGACCGCCTGCGCGAGGGTCATCGGATCACCTTGCGCGGCAGCGCCGTTCGCGCTTGAGAGGTGTGACGCATCGGTACGTGAGATCGTCTGATCGGTGCCCGCCCGGTCCCGCGACGCCCAGCGGCGGTCGTCCGGTAGGCGCTCGGCTCTGAGTGCGTCCGCGCGCACCAAACCGGGACGGGACCGGCCGATCGGTGCGGTCACGACTGTGGCAGAGGTGAGTTTCGGTTCCCGGCAAACGATTTCGGCTGTCGCCGCGACGCGGCGGCCCAGGTCGGAATAGCAGTCGAGCACGTCGGCGGGCGTGGCCACGCCGGAGTCGACCAGCAGCCGCGCGGTCGCCAGTACCGGATCGCCGAGCAGGTCGGCGGCGATATCGGCGGGGCGGCGGTAGGCGGCCTCCACGTCCGAACCCGCGTGACCGAGCAACCGGACGGTCCGCAGACGCACGAACGCAGGCGCCCGATTGTCCCGAACCCACTGCGCGGCGGTGCTCGCGGTGGTCAGCGCGTCGAGGGCGTCGCATCCGTCCGCGCTGAAGTACCGCAGGCCGGGACGATGGCCGTATGCCTGCTCGATCCAGTCCGGCTGAGTGGGAACGCTGATCCCGATGCCGTTGTCCTCGCAGACGAACAGTATCGGCATCGGAATGCCTTGGTGGGCGGTATGGACGGCTGCGTTGATCGCCCCGGCCGCGGTGGAGTGGTTCACCGAGGCGTCGCCGAAACTGCACAGCACCACGGAATCCGGGGGCCACGGGCCGGAAACCCCCAGTCGCGCGGCACGATCGATCGCGAAGGCCAACCCCACCGCACGCGGAAGATGCGACGCGATGGTGGAGGTCTGCGGGATGACGTTCGCCGCCGCGCTCCCGAACACCTTGTGCCGCCCACCTGAGATCGGGTCGGCCGCCGCGGCGACCACGCCCAGCAGCACGTCCCGGATCGGGTCGAGACCGGGCACGCGCCGAGACCGGTGCACGAAGAACGCCCCTGACCGGTAGTGCAGCAAAGCGGGATCGGAGGTCCGCAGGGCCGCCGCGATCGCGGCGTTGCCCTCGTGGCCGGACGATCCGATGCTGTAGTAACCGCGCCGGGCGCTGCCGAGGCGCCGTGCCGCGAGATCGAGATGCCTGCTCGTCGCTTGCGATTCGAAGAGCTCGAGGCACGCCGCGCCGGTGATCGCGCTGCCGGGCGCGATCGGCTGACTCGCCGGACGGCCCGGCCGCGGCTCTAGCCCGGCGATCGCGGTGCGAAACCGCTCGTCCAGATCCACAACCTGCTCGGTCACCGAACGATCATCCCGTAGAACTCGCCGTTTGGATGCAATATCGGTCGGCATTCTTCCGGTAGTCACCCGAAAATTACGGACAAAATTCAGTCGCTCCGGTGAGGCGGCGGATCAGCCATCGACCGCGCCGGAAGGTCCATCGGCGACGGTCATTCATGCTGTCGGTGACTCGCGTGATGTCCTTTGGTGTCCGGGGCCTCTCGTTCTCGACCCGACCATCGACTGCGCTCGACGATCGGCAGCAGCGTCCGGCACCACCGAGTTCGATCCCAGCCGATCCGCAACCTCGAGCGACAGCCGCCGCGCTCAACGCAGCGCGGACGCGGCCTCCTGATCGAGCAGCCAGGTGGTGGAGTCGATGCCTGTCGCGCCCGCCGCCGGGATGTCGATCGGGTCCGCGCCGCCGATCGCCGCGGCGACCGCCTCGGCCTTGGCCCCGCCGGCGACCACCAGCACGACATGGCGAGCTCGGCGGATGGCGGGCCGGGTGAGGGTCACCCGCACCGGCGGCGGCTTCGGCGAATCCGTCACGGCGACAACGAGTTCGTGTTCCTCGCGGACGGCGTCGGTGTGCGGGAACAGCGAGTTGACGTGGCCCTCGCCGCCCATGCCGAGTAGATGCAGATCGAACGCACCGTGCTCGGCGAGGTAGGCGTGCACGGCCGCGGAATATTCGGCGGCCGCCTCCACCGGGTCGGGGTACTCGCCATCGGAGGCGGCCACCGGATGCACCCGTGCCGGGTCCACCGGCACGTGGTCGAGCAGGGCCTGCCTGGATTGCAGATCGTTGCGCTCCGGATCGCCCGCGGGCACGAAACGCTCGTCGCCCCAGAACACGTCGAGCCGGGACCAGTCGATGTCGCCGGGCGCCTTGCGCACCTGCTCCAGCAGGGCGATGCCGGTGCCGCCGCCGGTGAGCACTACCGACGCCGCACCGCGCTCGGCCTGGGCCGCGACGACGATCGACACGAAGCGGGCCGCCGCGGCGGCGACCAGTGACTCGGTGTCGAGGTGGACTTCGACGGTGTCGCTGGGAAAGGGTGAATCGGTGTGGTCACTCATAGATCACCTTCTCGATTCCGGCCAGCGCCTCCGCGTAGATCTCGTCGGCGTCCAGCCTGCGCAGTTCCTCCGCCAGGCAGTCGCGAGTCTCCCTGCGCGCCAGCGCGATCCGCTGTACCGGGTCGCCGGTGCGGGTGAGCGTGGCGGTGCGACCGGTTTGCGGTCGCTCGATCGCGATGGAGACCGTTCGGCGGTGCAGTTCCACGTGCAGGGGACCGGTGCGGCGGCGTACCGGGCAACCCAGCCGGGCGGCCAGCCAGCCCGCCAGCATGTCCAGGGCGGGTTCGTTGCGCAGTCCGGACACGGTCGCCGAATCCACGCGCTCGAACGGCGGCTCGTCCATAGCGGCGGCCAGCAGTGCGCGCCAGTAGGTGATCCGGCTCCAGGCCAGATCGGAATCGCCGGTTGCGAAGGAGCCGAGTCGCTTCTTGATCGCCGCCTGCGGATCGGGCGCGAATGTGGCGTCGGTGATGCGCCGGGTCGCCAGGCGCCCCACCGAGTCCTTGGACGGGAACTCCGGGGCTCCGCGTGGCCACCAGGCGACCACCGGCGTATCCGGCAGGAGGAACGGGATGACCACGCTGCTTTCGTGGTTGATCAGTTCGCCCTGCAGCCGCAGCACGATCACCTCGGCCGCCCCCGCGTCGCCGCCCACCCGGATCTGGGCGTCCAGCCGGGTGGCGGCCTCCCGGTCACCGCGTGCGAGCACCACCACGCGACAGGGATGCTCGCGGCTGGCATCGTTCGCGGCGTCGATCGCGCCCTCGGCTTCGGAGCTGTCGAGCGTGCACACCACCAGGGTGAGCACCCGGCCCACGGTGATCACGCCGTTGCTCTCGCGCAGTTGCACGAGGCGTTTGGTCACCTCGCCGGTCTTGGTCTCCGGCATGTCGACGATCACGGCCGCCGCCATTCTCGCCCGGTGCGGGCGAGCATCTCCTCGGCCGACGACGGACCCCAGGTGCCCGCCTCGTACGGCTCCGGCTTGCCATCGGCGGCCCAGTGCTCGAGCACGGGGTCCAGGATGCGCCAGGACAATTCGACCTCCGCGTTGACCGGGAACAGCGACGGCACCCCGAGCAGCACGTCGAGGATCAGGCGCTCGTACGCCTCGGGAGAGGACTCGGTGAACGCCTCGCCGTAGCTGAAGTCCATGTTGACATCGCGCACTTCCATACCGGAGCCCGGCACCTTCGAGCCGAACCGCGTGGTGATGCCCTCGTCCGGCTGCACCCGGATGACCAGCGCGTTCTGCCCGAGTTCCTCGGTCATGGTCTGGTCGAACGGCAGGTGCGGCGCCCGCTTGAAGATCACCGCGATCTCGGTCACCCTGCGCCCCAATCGTTTTCCGGTGCGCAGGAAGAACGGGACGCCCGCCCAGCGGCGGGTGTCGACCTCCAGACTGATCGCGGCATAGGTCTCGGTCCGCGAATTCGGATCGAACCCTTCCTCGTCCAGCAGGCCGACCACGTGCTCGCTGCCCTGCCAGCCCTCCGCGTACTGTCCACGCGCGGTGGTCTCGTCCAGCGGTTCGAGGAGCTTGGTCGCCGAGAGCACCTTGATCTTCTCGGTCTGCAGTTGCTTGGGCTCGAAGCTGATCGGCTCCTCCATGGCGGTGAGCGCCAGCAGTTGCAGCAGGTGATTCTGGATCACGTCACGCGCGGCCCCGATGCCGTCGTAATAGCCGGCGCGACCGCCCAATCCGATGTCCTCGGCCATGGTGATCTGCACGTGGTCGACGAAATTCGCGTTCCAGATCGGCTCGTACAACTGGTTGGCGAAGCGCAGCGCCAAGATGTTCTGCACCGTCTCCTTACCCAGGTAGTGGTCGATGCGGAACACCGTCTCCTCCGGGAACACCCGGTTGACCAGTTCGTTGAGCTCTTGGGCGCTCTCCAGGTCGTGCCCGAACGGCTTCTCGATCACCACTCGGCGCCACGGCCTGCGTCCCGCTTCGTCGAGGCCCTTGGTCTGGGCCAAGCCGTGCCCGGAGAGCTGATCGAGCACGACGGGGAACGTCTTCGGCGGGATCGACAGGTAGAAGGCGTGATTGCCGCCGGTGCCGCGCTCCTTGTCCAGGGTGGCCAGGGTGTCGGCGAGCCGGTCGAACGCCGCGTCGTCGTTGAAGGTGCCCTGGACGAATCGGATGCCTTCCGCGAGTTGGTCCCAGACCTCCTGGCGGAACGGGGTGCGCGAGTGCGTCTTCACCGCGTCGAGGACGACGGCGGCGAAGTCCTCATCCGCGTAGTCGCGGCGGGCGAAGCCGACCAAGCCGAAAGCCGCGGGCAGCAGCCCCCGGTTCGCCAAGTCGTAGATGGCCGGCATCAGCTTCTTCCGGGACAGGTCACCAGTGACCCCGAAGATCACCATGCTGCACGGTCCCGCGATGCGCGGAAGCCGTTTGTCCCGTTTGTCGCGCAGCGGGCTCTGCCAATCGTTGGCGGCTGGTCGACCCGTCGACGCTGTACCGGCCATCGGTCAGCTGTTCCCGGAGGCGGAAGCGCCGGCCGACCTCAACTCCTCGGCCGTGGCCGACAGCAACTCCTCCCAGGACTTCTCGAACTTGTCCACGCCTTCGCGCTCGAGCACCTCGAACACGTCGTCGAGGTCGACGCCGACGGCGGTCAGCTGGTCGAAGACGCCCTTGGCCGCCGCGGCCGTGCCGCTGACCACGTCGCCGCGGATCTCGCCGTGATCGGCGACCGCCTCGAGGGTCTTCTCCGGCAGGGTGTTCACCGTGTTCGGCGCCACCAGCTCGGTGACGTACATCGTGTCGGAGTAGTCCGGGTTCTTCACGCCGGTCGACGCCCACAGCGGCCGTTGCCGATTCGCGCCCGAGGCGGCCAAGGTCGTGTAGGTGGAGGTGTGCTTGCCACCGTCGAACACGTCCTGGTACTCGGCGTAGGCCAGGCGGGCGTTGGCGACACCGGCCTTCCCGCGCAGTGCGAGCGCCTCCTCGGTGCCGATCGCCTCCAGCCGCTTGTCGATCTCGGTGTCCACCCGGGACACGAAGAACGAAGCGACGGAATGGATCTTGGCCGGATCGTGCCCCGCGACCTTCGCCTTCTTCACGCCGTCCAGGTAGGCGCCCATGACCGCGCGGTAGCGCTGCACCGAGAAGATCAGCGTGACGTTCACGCTGATGCCCTCGGCGATCACGGCGCTGATCGCGGGCAGGCCCTCCTCGGTGGCCGGGATCTTGATGAACAGGTTCGGCCGGTCGACGATCTTCCACAGCTCGACGGCCTGCGCGGCGGTCTTGTCCGCGTCGAACGCCAGGCGCGGATCGACCTCGATGGAGACCCGGCCGTCCACGCCGCCGGTCGCCTCGTAGACCGGAGCGAACACGTCGCAGGCCGCCCGGACGTCGTCGGTGGTGATGGTGCGGATCGCGGCATCGGCGTCGGCGCCTTGGGCGGCAAGTTCTTTCACCTGGCCGTCGTAGGCGTGGCCCTTGCTGAGCGCACCTTGGAAGATCGTCGGGTTGGTGGTGACCCCGACGACGCTGCGGGTGGCGATCAGCTCGGCCAGGTTGCCGGACCGGATCCGGTCCCTGGACAGATCGTCGAGCCATACGGACACCCCCGCCGCCGACAGGGCGGCGAGGTTTTCGTTCTGAGCCATGAGCGCTATCCCTTCACGTTCTCGAGCGTGCGCTGCGCGGCGGCAACGACGGCTTCCGGAGTGAAGCCGAATTCGCGGAACAGGGTCTTGTGATCGGCGGAGGCGCCGAAGTGCTCGATCGACACGATCTCGCCCGCGTCACCGGCGAACCGGTGCCACGGCATCGCGATACCGGCCTCGACGACGACGCGAGCGGTGACCGCGGGCGGGAGCACCTCGTCCCGGTAAGCCTTGTCCTGCGCGTCGAACCACTCCACGCACGGCATCGACACCACGCGAGTGGCGATGCCCTGCTCCTCCAGCGTAGTGCGGGCGGCGACGGCGAGGTGGAGCTCCGAACCGGTGGCGATCAGGATCACCCGCGGGGTGCCGGTGGACGCCTCGGCCAGCACGTACCCGCCCTTCGACACGCCCTCGTAGCTGGTGCCTTCCACAATCGGCAGATCCTGGCGGGTCAGCGCCAGCCCGGACGGGCCGTCCTGGTGCGGCGGCTCCGACACCGAGAAATGCGAGGTGTGCTCGCTGCTGTCGCGCTCGAGGATGGTGCGCCAGGCGTAGGTGGTCTCGTTGGCGTCGCCGGGACGGACCACGTTCAGGCCGGGGATGGCGCGCAGCGCGGCCAGGTGCTCGATCGGCTGATGCGTCGGGCCGTCCTCGCCGAGGCCGATGGAATCGTGGGTCCACACATAGATCGCGGGCACCCGCATCAGCGCGGCCAAGCGGACGGCGGGGCGCATGTAGTCGCTGAACACCAGGAAGGTGCCGCCGTAGGGGCGGGTGGGGCCGTGCAGCGCGATGCCGTTGAGGATCGCGCCCATCGCGTGCTCGCGGACACCGAAGTGCAGCGTGCGGCCGTACGGGTTGGCCTTCCACATGCCGGTCGAGATCGACTCCGGCCCGAAGCTGGGCTGGTCGGGCATGGTGGTGTTGTTGGACTCGGCCAGGTCGGCCGAACCGCCCCACAGCTCCGGCAACACCGAAGCCAGCGCGGCGAGCACCTTGCCGGACGCCTTGCGGGTGGCCATGCCCTTCGGATCCGGTTCGTAGGTGGGCAGATTCGCGGCCCAGTTCTCCGGCAGCCTACGCGCGGCGAGGCGGTCGAACAGCGCCTTGTTCTCCCGGTTGGCCGCGGCCCATGCGTCGAACGATTTCTGCCACTCCGCGTGCGCCTGCCTGCCGCGGTCGACGACCTTGCGGGTGTGCGCGATCACCGCCGGGTCGACCTGGAAGCTCTGCTCGGGGTCGAAGCCGAGCACCTTCTTGGTGGCGGCGACCTCGTCGGCGCCCAGTGCGGCGCCGTGGGCGGAGCCGGTGTTCATCTTGCTGGGCGCCGGGTAGCCGATGATGGTGCGCAGCACGATGATCGAGGGCTTCTCGGTCTCGGCCTTGGCGGAGGCGAGCGCGGCCTCGATGGCGACGACGTCCTCGCCGCCCTCGACCACCTGCACGTGCCAGCCGTAGGCCGCGTAGCGCTCGGCGACGTCCTCGGTGAAGGCGATGGTGGTGTCGTCCTCGATGGAGATCTTGTTGTCGTCGTAGACCACGACGAGGTTGCCCAGCTGCTGGGTGCCCGCGAGCGACGACGCCTCGGAGGTGACGCCCTCTTCCAGGTCACCGTCGGAGGCGACCACGTAGATGAAGTGGTCGAACGGGCTCGTGCCCGGCGCGGCGTCCGGGTCGAACAGACCGCGCTCGCGCCGCGCCGCCATCGCCATGCCGACCGCCGAGGCCAGGCCCTGGCCGAGCGGGCCGGTGGTGATCTCGACGCCGTCGGTGTGGCGGAACTCCGGGTGGCCCGGGGTGAGCGAGCCCCACTTGCGCAGGTTCTCCAGGTCATCCAGTTCCAGGCCGAAACCCGCCAGATACAGCTGGATGTACTGGGTGAGGCTGGAGTGGCCGCACGACAGCACGAACCGGTCCCGGCCGACCCAGCTGGGATCGCTCGGGTCGATACGCATGGCGCGCTGGTAGAGCGTGTACGCCAGCGGCGCCAGGCTCATCGCGGTACCGGGGTGACCGTTTCCGGTGTTCTGCACCGCGTCGGCGGCGAGGACCCGAACGGTGTCGACAGCCTTGGTGTCCAGATCCGTCCAGTCGTCCGGGTGGTTCGGCTGAGTGAGGGCGCGGATGTCGTCTGTGATCGACACGACCGAGGTTCTCCTGACATTGGTTCGTCGACGGCGGGTGGGTTTCTGACGGCGATGATCGCGCGGCAGCTACGGCGTGCATACCGGTTTACCCAACTACCCTAGATGTGCCCGGTGACCGGCACAGCAGTAACCCTGTGTTGTTTTGCCATGCTGTTCTGCGGCGCCTGCGGCGCTGCGTATTCGCGCCCACGTTGCGGCTCGTGCCGGAGCAGCCGAGGTTCGGGATCACGTCACACACGCTTCGCCCCTCGGACGCGGGCTGGGCCGCGAACGGTGACCCGCTGTCTCGCACCCGGCGGCCTGGCGTGCGTTGACCGAGCAAGCGCGCGGGAGCCTCGGCGTGAGTGGCCGGAAACGCTGCTGCGGGGACGCGTCCGTGCCGCGCCGCGCCGCGTGCTGCGTATTCGCGCCCACTTTGCGGCCCCTTCCGAGCATGCAGGATTTGCGACTCGCATCGGAAGTGCTCGTTGCATCCGGATGTAAGCCGCATGAACGGGACTCGTAAGACTCGCATCGGCGCTGGGCGTGTCGGTCGAGCGTCCGCATCGCCCTCCAGTTGGCGACTGCACGGCCTCCGGCTGAGAGCGGACGGTCCGGTGGGACGCTGTGTCCGAGGCACACCGCCGCATGCGCTCACCGGGGCAGCGGAGAGCCGCGAGGGCCTCGCCCCGGTCGCACAGTCCGATGAGTGCGACCACTCGAATGCGGACGGTTGGAGCGCTCGGAATGGCCGGTCTGATCCGTCACATTCCGGTGCCGTTGCGCGGGGGCGCGGAGAAGGCCGGGGGCGGCAGGGGTCTACCATCCTGTGTAGTAGTAATCGCGCCGTACCGGTCGGAGAGGGCGCCGGGGCGGACGAGGGATCCGGTACTGGCACATCTGTACCAGCGGGACGAGCGCTGCTGGTCCATGCCGGATGCGATGCACAGCGTGCGAGGAGAGACAGTGCGGATTGGGCAACAGCCGGGTGGCGATGGTGCGCACGGCTCCTCCGCGACGGCGCTGGCCGACCGGTTCACTGGTTCCGGCCTGCCGTCCCGGCTGCTGCGGCGAGTACTGTCCTACGTCGCGCTGACCAAGCCGAGGGTGATCGAGCTGCTGCTCGTCGCCACCATCCCGACAATGTTGCTCGCCGACCGCGGCACCGTCGACATCCGCCTGATCCTCGCCACGTTGTTCGGCGGCTGGATGGGCGCGGCGAGCGCGAACACGCTCAACTGTGTCGCCGACGCCGACATCGACAAGATGATGAAGCGCACCGCCAAGCGTCCGCTGGCCCGGGAGGCGGTGCCGACCAGGAACGCCTTCGTCTTCGGCGTGGTACTCGGCGCGGGCTCGTTCGCCTGGCTGTGGTGGCAGGCGAACCTGCTCAGCGGCCTGCTCGTCGTCGCGACGATCCTGTTCTACGTCTTCGTGTACACGCTGGGCCTCAAGCGCCGCACCTCGCAGAACGTGGTGTGGGGCGGCGCGGCGGGGTGCATGCCCGCGCTGGTCGGCTGGTCGGCGGTGACCGGGGGCATCGGCTGGCCCGCCGTCGCCCTGTTCGGGGTGATCTTCTTCTGGACGCCGCCACACACCTGGGCGCTGGCCATGCGCTACAAGGAGGACTACCGTGCGGCCGGCGTGCCGATGCTGCCGGTGGTGGCCACCGAGCAGACCGTCACCCGGCAGATCGTCATCTACACCTGGCTGACCGTGCTCACCACGCTCGCCCTCGTGCCGGCGACCGGCGTCATCTACGCGGCCGTCGCGCTGGTGGCCGGAGCGTGGTTCCTGCTCATGGCCCACCAGCTGTACGCGGGCGTGCGGCGCGGCGAATCGGTGAAGCCGCTGCGGCTGTTCCTGCAGTCGAACAACTATCTGGCCGTGGTGTTCTGCGGCCTCGCGGTGGACTCGGTGCTCGGCTGGGACACCATCGGCAGCTTCTTCAGCTGATTTCGCCCACATAGCCGTCCGGCCGGACCCGGACCAGCGTGCCCTCGGTCGCGGCGTAGGCGGCGTGTGCGTGGCCGTCGATATCCACCACATATGGTCCCGCCACCGCCGCTCCCGGGCGGACCACCGCGTACGCGGGTGCACCCGGCTCGAGCTCGGCGGGAGCGCCGAACGACAACAGTGTCGCGTGTGGCCCGCGGAACAGGTCGAACAGCCGTACCGGTCGTCCCGCATCGTCCTTCAAGGGCGCGTCCGGCGCGCGGTCGCCGACGGCCAGCGCCGCGCGCACGGCAGGGTCGCGGTAGCTGATGTCCAACTGCTGGGTCTCCGGTCCGCGCTGCATCGCGTCCTCGTCGCCGTCGACCAGCTTGTCCAGTAGTTCGGAACTCATCCCGAGCACCCGGGCGGCCACCGTCCTGCGCTCGGCTTCGTAGCTGTCCAGAACGGCGTCGTCACCGGCGAGGGCGGCGGCCAGCTTCCAGCCGAGGTTGTACGCGTCCTGGATGCCGGTGTTCATGCCCTGGCCGCCGGTGGGCGGGTGCACGTGCGCGGCGTCACCGGCGAGGAAGACCCGGCCGTCGCGGAACCGTTGCGCGAGGCGGACATTCGGCCGCCACACCGTCACCCAGGTGAGGTCGGTGAGCACGACGTCGTCGCGCCCGCAGTAGCGGTCCGCGTACTCCTGCAGCAGTTCGAGGCTCGGCTGCGCGTCGCCGGTCAGCGGCGCGGCGAACTGGAACTGACCTCCACTGGGCAACGGGGACAACGCGATTCCCTCCATCGGCCGGTCGGCGGCGGCGAACCAGTATCCGTACTCGTGGTCGAGCGCGTCGGCGCGCACGTCGCCGAGCAACATCCGGATCGACTCGTCGGTACTACCCTCGAACGGGATGCCCAAGGTCTTGCGCACGGTGCTCTTGCCGCCGTCCGCGCCGACCAGGTAGGCGGCTCGCACCCGCTCGCGCGTGCCGTCGCGTTCCAGGGTCGCGGTGACGCCGTCGCCGTCCTGCGTGACATCGACCAGCGCGGTGCCGAGTTCCACGTGCACGCCGAACTCGGTGAGCCGATCGCGCAGGATGGCCTCGGTCCCGGACTGGCCGAGCACCCACAGGTTCGGGTAGGGGATGGCGGGGGTCGGCTCGACCGGCTCGGCCATCCTGCGCTCGGTGACGAACTCGCCGTCGAGGTGGACGCGCATCACCGGGGTCGGCATCCCCGCCGCGTGCACCGCGTCCAGGACCCCCAGGTCGTCGAAGACCTCCAGGGTGCGTGGCTGGATGCCGTCGCCGCGGGAGCCTGCGAAGAACGACGCCGCTCGGTCGACGATCCGCACGGGGATACCCCGGCGGGCGAGGTCGAGAGCGAGGGTGAGGCCGGTGGGGCCTGCGCCCGCGACGAGAACGAGCTGTGACACGACTACTCCTAGTGAATTTATATTCAGTGAATGTAAATTCAGTGTGGTGGGTTGGTACCTTCCCTGTCAAGGAGGTGAGGTGGATGTCATTGAGTCGCAAGGAGAAGTCGGCCGAAACCGAACAGGCATTGAAGGCCGCGGCGCTGCGGTTGTTCGCCGAGCGCGGCTACCTGAACACCAAGATCGCCGACATCACGACGGCCGCGGGCCGGGCGGCCGGATCGTTCTACAACCACTTCGCGAGCAGGGAAGAATTGCTCCAGGCGCTGCTGAACGATCTGGCCGCCGCGGGAGACGAGCGCGCGGAAGGACCCGAACACAACCCGGATTTCAGCGACCCGGAGGCTGTGCGCTACCACGTCGCCGGGTATTGGACCTTCGCGCGGGAACACGCGGCGGTGCTGCGCGCGGTGAATCAGGCGGCGTTGGTCAACGACGAATTCGCGCGCATGGTGGCAGGCTTCGCCATCCAGCAGCGCGCCGACATCGCCGACCACGTGGCCGGCTTCGCCGACAAGGGATTACAGCTGCCGAGCACCCCCGACGCCAGTCTGGCGATGATGTTCCTGCTTACCCAGAGCCTGCTGGTCGCGGTCGAGGACGGCACGGTCGCGCTCACCGACGAACAGGCGGTGGATGGCCTGACCCGCTTCGTGTACCGCGGGCTGACCGGGCGGGATATCGCGGCACCCGATTGAGCGTCGCCGATCACCGGCGCGCCACACGTCCGACCTCGACCACACCCGGCGGAGGAACTGGCGACTCCAAAGGTCGGGCTCGACAACGGCAGAGTCGAGGTCTGGAGATTTCGGTGCCTGCGCACCTCACCGAGCGACTGCGCCGCGTCGACAACCGAGTTATGCCTACTGCCGTACAGCATCCAGCCGCGATTCGCGATCCCTCTCGGTGGTGCGCTGCCGAAGAAACCCTGACGGCGGGCCGCCCGTCGAGCCGCCCACCGCTCGGATTCATGGCAGCAGAACGATGGAACCGGTGGTTTGGCGGCCTTCCAGGTCGCGGTGGGCCTGCTCGGCTCGGGCCAGTGGGTAGGTCGCGCCGATCCGGATGTTCAACGTGCCGTTGGCGATGGCGTCGAGGACATCGCCCGCGCGCCAGGCGAGTTCGGCGCGGTCGCGGGTGTAGTGCGCGAGCGTGGGGCGGGTGACGAACAGCGACCCGGCGGTGCTGAGGCGCTGCAGGTCGAACGGCGGCACCGGCCCGCTCGCGCCGCCGAAGAGGGCGAGCATGCCGCGCACGCGCAGCGAGGCCAGGCTCGATTCGAAAGTCGCCGCGCCGACGCCGTCGTAGACCGCGGCCACGCCGATCCCGTCGGTGAGTTTGCGCACTTGGTCGGCGAGCTCGTCGCCGTAGCGCAGTACCTCGGCCGCGCCCGCCGCGCGGGACAGGGTCTCCTTGTCGTCGGAGGACACGGTCGTGATCACCCGCACGCCGCGTGCCGTGAGGAGCTGGGTCAGGATCAGCCCGACACCACCCGCACCCGCGTGTACCAGCACGGTCTCCCCGGGATCGGGCTTGTAGATCGACTCGATGAGGTAGTGCGCGGTCATGCCCTGCAACAGCGCCGACGCGGCCACCGGCGGGTCGACGCCGTCCGGCACCGCGATGGCGACGGCGGCGTTCACCGCGACCTTCGGTGCGTAGCTGCCCGGTGCGGCGGCCCAGGCGACCCGGTCGCCGACCGAGAACTCGGTGACATTCGCGCCGACCTCGGCGACGACGCCGGTGCCCTCCGCGCCCGGGATGTAGGGGACATCCTGCGGATAGCGCCCGGTGCGGATGTAGGTGTCGATGAAGTTGACGCCGATCGCCTGGGTATCGACCAGCACCTGGTCCGGCCCGATCTGCGGATCGGGCAGCTCCACGTACTTCAGGACCTCGGGACCACCGTGCTCGGAAACCTGAATGGCGCGCATGAGATCCAGTTGTACACCCGAGGGGCTGGACCGCATCCTACCGGTCGGTAAACTGCCTGCCATGAGTGATCGAACCGTCACGGTCCCGGCGAAGCTGTCGGGCGCCCTCGTGGAGTCCGTCAAGGGATTCGTCGCCGAGCACGGCCGCTCCGCCACGGCCGTGCTCCAGCCGATCGGGCGCAGCGGCGTCCGGCTCACCCTGGTCGGCGCCGACGGCGTCCTCGGCGACCGCGTGGTCCCCGACCTCGACACCGCCAAGGAGTTGATCGCCACCATCGACGGGCTCACCGAGGCCGACGACTGGGATCGCGAGCTCACTTCGATCGTCACCCCGCGCAAGGGCCACTGGGCCAAGATGGCGGGCTGGGTGGCCAAACAGACCCGTTTCCCCAAGGCACGCAACGAGAAGTGATCGGTGCGTAGCCGGATGACGCGGCTGTCGAGCCGCATCGGCGCGATTGTGGCCGCCGGGTGGACAGCCCTTGTCGCGGTGACGATTCCGGCGGCGGCGCAGGACACATCGAATGCCTTGCGCGCCTGTACGCCTGGCGACTATCCGCCGTACTCGGTCGCGGACGGCGGCTACCGCGGCGTGGACGTGGATCTCGCCCGCGGATTCGCCGCCGCGCTGCACCGTCCGATCGAGTTCGTGCCCGTGACGTGGGCGACGCTGAAAACGGATTTCGCCGAGCGGAACTGCGATATCGCCGTCGGAGGCATCTCCGACCTGCCGTCCCGCCGCGCTTTCGCCGACTTCTCGATCACCTACGGCACCGACGGCAAGACCCCGATCACCCGCGGCTCGAACGGCACCGCCTACTCGACCATCGACGAGATCAACCGTCCCGGCGTCCGGGTCATCGCGAATCGCGGCGGCACGAACGAGGAATTCGCGCGCAAGAACTTCCCGGAGGCGCAGCTCACCTTGTGGCCGGACAACCTGACGATCTTCGGCGAGATCGAAGCGGGCCGCGCCGACGTATTCGTCACCGACGCGGTCGAGGGCCGCTACCGCGTTCGCCAGCACCCGGACCTCCAAGTGCTGCACCCGGAAGCGCCGTTCGATTCGTTCGGCAAGGTGCTCTTGGTCCGCAAGAACGATCCGGTCTTGGCCACCGCCCTCAACGCCCACCTGGCGACCCAGCTCGCGACCGGTGCGGTGGACCGTCTGTTCGACCAGTGGATCGGGCCGAACGCTTCTATCGGCTGATTGCGCCAGCGCGAAATACATTGCCGCCGCATCGCCGATCGGCGAGGGGAGGTCAAACGCCCTCACCCACTTGGGCATAGTGCGGGAACTGACCGGGACTGGGCCCGATGCGGCCGATCCGCGCCGGCAAGCGCTGACCGGGTTCCTCGAGATCGGCAACCGGCTCGGGGAAGCCGATGGTCCGCCGTTCGGCGAGCCGGATCCGGTTTCCCACCGGCGGGAATGCGCTCGATACGGGCGTCGGGATTCCCGGGGAAAGATGACGTGTCGTTAGCACCCGGGCCTGCGATCTGGCCTGACGGCTCAGCGTGAGAGGGAACCGAATTCGATGAGGATCAACCGCACACTCCGCCTCGGCATCGGGGTGATCGCCGTCGCCCTCGCCGCCACCGCCTGCGGTGGCGGTAGCGGCAGCGAAACCGCGAGCACCGCTGATCACGTGAAGGAGGGCAAGCTGACCATCGGCATCAAGTTCGACCAGCCGGGCCTGGGCTTTCGCGACAAGGACGGCGCGTACCAAGGGTACGACGTCGAGATCGCCAAATACGTGGCAGGCAAGCTCGGCGTTCAGTCCGACAAGATCACCTTCAAGGAGGCGCCGTCGGCGCAACGCGAGACGATGATCATGAACGGCGAGGTGGACTTCATCGTCGCCAGCTACTCGATCACCGACGGCCGCAAGGAGAAGGTCGACTTCGCCGGGCCGTACTTCGTGGCGGGGCAGGCCCTGCTGGTGAAGAAGGAGAACACCGAGATCACCGGTGTCGAGTCGCTGGTAGGCAACAAGAAGCTCTGCTCGGTCAAAGGCTCCACCCCGGCGCAGAACGTCAAGGACAACTACGCCAAGGACGTCAAGTTGGTGGAAGTGGACAACTACTCGCAGTGCATCGAAGCGCTGCGCAGCGGTTCGGTCGACGCGGTGACCACCGACGACATCATCCTCGCCGGTTACGCGGGCCAGGCATCGGGCGAACTGAAGCTGGTCGGCAACACGTTCACCGTGGAGAAGTACGGCATCGGCCTGAAGAAGGGCGATCAGGAGACCCGCGCCAAGATCAACGACGCGATCGAGGCAATGTTCGCCGACGGTTCTTGGCAGAAGGCGTTCGAGGCAACGATCGGTCCGCTCCGCGACTCGACGCTGACGCCGCCCGCCGTCGACCGGTACTGATCGGACTCCACCGACCCCAGCGCTTGCGGATCGCCGATCTGCAAGCGCTGGGGTCGGATAGGCGTCGATCGCAGCGGGCAGTAGCAGCGCCTGACCTCTCGGTCCGACACTTCCGCGGCCCGCGGGGCAGGGACGTCGCTCAGTTGGACGCCGGGCGGTCCACGTTCGTCCGGCGCGGATGCGCCAGCAGCGCCTGCCAGGCCGTATCCCAGGGGAAGCGGGGGATGAGCGACTCCCCGCTGCGCGGCTCGTGGGGCTCACCGTCGCCCATCAGCACGGTGACGCCCCACTCGGACAGCTTGCGCAACCCGTCCTGAATTGCGGGAAAACTCATCTGCGCGCGATTGGAGTACGGCACCGCGACGATCGGCAGCCCCTTGCCCAGCCCTTCGACCAGCAGCCCGAGCGGCAGCGTATCGGAGATCCCGGCGGCCCACTTCGCGACCGAGTTACCGGTGACCGGTGCGGCGATCATGCCGTCCGGCGGCGGCAGGACATCCGGCGTGCCAGGCTCCTTGTACTCGCTGCGCACGGGGTAACCGGTCTGCGCCGCGATTGCCTCGACATCGATGAACTTGGTACCGGAGGGTGAAGCGATCACGCAGACGACCCAGCCGTCCGCCTGAGCCATGGCGACCAGCTTGCCGACATCGCGAGCAGCGGGCGAACCGGTCACGAGGGCGTACAACACCGGATTTCCGTTGGCGTCCATGGGATCATCGTGTCAGGTCGCACATACCCCGACCGGAACTGCGCTGGGATTCGCCGATGGTCTTCGGCACGAGGGTCGTCTGCGGCCGAGCCGACACCCAATACGCGATCGTTCGGGCTTGCCTCGACGAGAACCCGTTCACCCGAACCAAGAAGTCATGCTGGGACCGCGCCGATGCGTTTGGCCAAGCGGCCCAGGTCGCCGGTGGTCAAGTCGCGGCGTGCCGAGCGCATCATGTGGCCGACCAGTTCGCGGACGTGGGTCATGCCGCGAACCTGTTGGGGGGCGATGTGTTCGGCGCGTAGCAGTGCGTGCAGGGAGCTTCGGTAGTCGCGGCGTAGGGCGTGTGCGCGGCCGATTTCGACGAAGTACTGTGCCCGGCGGCCTTCTGCGGCAATGGTTTCCGGGGCGAGTGTCGGTGCCAGTTCGAGCACTTGGCCCGGTTCGCGTCTTTCCATTGCGGCCGACATGCGCCACAAGGTTACGTTCGCCGCGTCGAAGGTGGGGTTGCGGAGGAGGGTGCTGTCCGGGCCTGCCTGCTCGAGCCGGGCGACTTGTTCGTCTGCTTCGTCCAGGTGATCCGTCGGGTCACCCCCTAGTGCGGCTGTGACAAGTGCGGCTTGGAGGTGCAGCATGCCGTAGGTCTCGATTTCGCCGAGCGTGCGCACGTCCGGTGCGAGTCGGTCGACCGTCCTGGCGTTGTCGAATGCGGCGGCGAAGGAGCCGGGGCGGGCGAGGAGTATCTGGCTCCGTATGTATGCGGCCGCGGCCGGACCGCCTGTGCCGCCGATGTTTTCGGTCGCGCGTTCGATTTCCTGCGCCGCCGTCCACGCCAACGACGGGTAGCCGCGACGCGCCGCCGACTGAGCCGTAATGTAGGCAACCGCGGCCAGCGCGTCCCAGGTCCGGTCCCGAGCGGCCCCGGTCGCGTCGCGAGTGTGGCGATAGCAGTCGTTGAGCAGCGGGGCAAGCAACGGCCCGAGTGTTGCATAGTCACAGGCACGCCGCAGGTCGGCCGCGTACTTCGTGGTGGCGGTCAGTTCATCGAGATTTCGTGGTGCGCGTGTCGTCGTGGTATTTCCGTGCGTCCAAAGCGCGGTTTCGATGTCGGAGACCGCAGCATGGAATCCGGCAGAGATCGGGTCCAGTCGATCCCGGTGATCTCCAGTCAGGTCGCCCAGCGCTACGCCGAGTGCCTGTGCGAGCGCGTGCAGCGTCCTGCGCGAATCGACAGGACGCTCGCCGTTCTCGTACTTGGCGATGGCGCCCCGGCTGACACCGACGCGGTCGGCCAAGACTTGCTGAGAGATCCCGCGGCGCGCACGGATAGCACGCACCTGGCGGCCGATGTACCGGCCGTCGTCATGCCCCAGGTCATTGCTCATCGGCTCTCCCCTCGACGGGTGCTGATCAAACCCCATGCTAGACGCGCTATCAGGTGTCCCGCAGCGGGACCAAGCGCGCCCATCAACCCGCCAAGCTATCCCGAGCATTCGCCGATGGAGCCACGCGTATCCATGCGGCAGCACAGCGACGCGCGGCAAAGTCGGCCGGTGCATGCCTTGGCGATGCTCACAACGCGATGAGCAGGGGAGAAGCCAAACATGATGCGGGGAAAGACATTCGGGTTCGTGCGGCGCGACAGGTCCGTGGACCCGGACGGTGACGGGCCCGTGGTCCGGGCGATCGCGGCGAGGGATGGGTATGGCCTGGTCGTAGCGTATCTGCCTGGCGCGGAGATCGACCCTGGTCCGACGCTATGGCTGCTGCAACGGGTGCACACCAATCGTGTCCCGGCAGTGATCGTTCCTAACTTCACGCACCTTGGTGCGATGACGCAACGAGTGCTGCGCGGCTACCGCGATCTGGTCACCTCGGAGCAGATACTTCCTGGTCGTGTCGCGTATCCGAGCGCCGCGCAGTGGAGGGCACGGTGAGCGAGACACCTGATCTGGTGGCAGATACCCCGGTCAGCCGGTGCCGCTTCTACCGGCAATGCGGGCTCGCGGCGGGTGTGGAGCCGGAACACGGGCGAATCGTGGTGCGCGCGGACAGAGTTGGTGCGATCACCATGCCCGCGCGCCTCGGTCAGGAGGTGAAGGCGCTGATGCAGGTTCGGCGATCCGGGCTCGGGCCGATCATCTCGCATCCGCGCTCACGGCGCTGGACCTACCTGGTGCGGCCGGATCTGCCCGACGAAGTGCGCTTGTTCGCCGAGCTGTTCCGGCTGGACGTATCAATCGCCCGGGGCGGTGCGCAGATCGCGCTGCCCTCGCCCGCCGACCGGCCGCCCTGCTTCCGGGTGTGGGTCGAGCCGCCCCGCGACACCTTCCGGCCATCAGGCGCGATCGTGGTCGCCGCGATTCGCGTCTGCGCGCGGCGCCGGAGGTGACGGTGCGGCAGCAGTCTCCGCGCCCGGACGAGAAGGACGTCCACCTGTCCATTCAATTCCATGACGTGCGTATGGATTTCGCGGCGTGCGCAAGCGCGGCGGGACTGTTCGTGCAGGAGTGGCGCGCCCGCCACTATCACCACGCGGTCACCGTGGTGCCCGGCGATCCGACGGGCCTGCCCCGGTTGCCCAACGAGAGGTTGTACCTGCCACCGTGAGCGCTCGCCACCGATGGCCTGGCCGCTGCCCGTGCCCGCAGGTGACGACTTGGCCGACCATCGTCCATCGCCGCTGAACAGATCGGTCAGGTCCGCCATCCGTACTTGCCCTGAGGTGATCGTCTCCTCTGTCGCACGGCTGCTGGCGTGTCGCAGTGGACGGTGTACAAGACGTGCGCGGACTCAGCCGGACGCGCCGAGCTGTAGCAGTTGATCGAAGGCCGACCGCGCCGGTACATAAGGTGATACGACCGCGGACCTGTACTTTTCGAGGGAGGTACCGATGTCGATGCGGGGCACGCCATCGCCGCGACGGCGTGGTGCGGTCGCCGGCCGTGGCCGCTCACTGCGACCACCCACACCACCATTGGCGCCGTCATCTCGGGTCAGGCGTACGATGCACCGTCTTGTCGAGTGGCCGGGCTGGCCGAAACTCGCGGCGATGACCACCACTGTCGCCGCGATCGCTGCTCTCTGGTTCACCAGCCAGTCATTGCGAGCCACCGACAACCAGTACGCCTTGTCCCAGCAGGTGGCGGTCACCAACCGTTTCCAGACGGCGATCGAGCAGCTGACCTCCGACAAGGTCGATATCCGCTTGGGCGGTATCTACCTGCTGGAACGGCTCGCGAAGGACTCACCTGCCGATCACGAGACGGTGTTCACGGTGCTTTCGGCGTTCCTGCGCACCCACACCACCGCGTCGGCGTGCGAACCCCCGACCCGGACCGCACCGGCACCGGTCGATGCCTACGCAGTGGTGAAAGTGATCGGCAGGCGCGACAACGCACGCCCACTCGACCTCGCTGGGACGTGCTTGGCCGGCATGCGATTTTTTCAACCTGCCCGCTACGACGCCCGAGACCGGCCCAGATATGCCAACCTGACCGGCTCATCCTTCGACTCCGCGAACCTCGCGGACACCATCTTCTACTTCGCGAACCTCACCGACGCCTACTTCGGCGACGCGAACCTCACCGGCGCAGGCTTCTCCTACGCGAACCTCACCGGCGCCTACCTGGTCAACGCGAACCTCACCGAAGCGATATTGCAGGGCGCGAACTTCACCGACGCCAACCTTGACGGCGCGAACCTCACCGGCGCCTACCTCGCCGGCGCGAACTTCACCAACATCTTCTACAGCGACACCACACGATGGCCAGGCGGGTTCACGCCACCGAAAAGCCGCCCGAACCCTCTGCTGTAGCTGCACACTTATCGCATGCGCTACCAGATCTGGTGCGGCACCGGCTGGTCCGCGTCGTGTAACCAGCGGTCGATGCAGTTCAGGAGTTCGTCGGGGTCGACGGGTTTGGTGATGTAGTCGCTGGCACCGGATGCCAGGCTCTTCTCGCGATCGCCTGCCATGGCCTTCGCGGTGACCATGATGATCGGGAGGCGGTCGAAGCGGGGCATCTGCCGTATCGCCGCGGTCGTGGCGTATCCGTCCATCTCCGGCATCATCACGTCCATCACGATCACGTCGACGTCCGGGTTGGCCTGCAACGTCTCGATGCCCTTGCGTCCGTTGGGCGCGTGGTCCACGGACATCCCGTTCAGTTCCAGTACTCCGGCGATCGCCAGGACATTGCGCGCATCGTCGTCGATGATCAGGACCTTGCGTCCCTCCAGCCTGAGCTGCCCGGTCCGCTCGACCGGTGTTTCGAGCTGCGTGCGGTGAGGATGGGTCAGCAGCAGAACGAACCGTTCGCGGAACTCGTCAGGCGAAGTCAGCAGTTCGACCTGATGGTTGCGGGCATCCGCCTCGGTAAGCCGTTCCTGGTCCCGAGCCGGCTCCTGGACCGGATGAGCAAGCAGCGGAATACTTCTCGGTCGAGTGCCCTCGCACAGCGCGCCGAGGAACTCCGGCGCGGCCACGCCCGGCAGGCTCGCGTCCAGCAAGACGCATCGATACCGACAGGTGGGCAACATCTCGAGTGCCTTGTCGGGGGTACCGACGGACTCGATGTGGACCGGTCCCGCGGTGTCCGCGAGTGCCCCGACGACCTCCCGAACGAGCCCGGTCAGTGGCCTGTTGTCCTGGTTTTCCACGACGAGCACCGAACGATCCGAAGGCTTCGACCGAGTCCGCGTCTCGGCGGTCACGTCCGGTTGCGGCGCCACCGGCAGGTAGAGCGTGAAGGTGCTGCCGACACCGAGCCGGCTTTCGGCCTGGAGCTCGCCACCGAGCAGATTCGCCACCTGCTTGCTGATCGACAGGCCGAGTCCGGTGCCGCCGTAGCGCCTGCTGGTCGTGCCGTCCGCCTGCTGGAACGCGGTGAAGATGGTCTCCAAGTTCTGCTCGGCGATACCGATCCCGGTGTCGCTGACGGAGAACGCAATGTGGTCGTCCAGCCGCCGCACCCGGAGCCGGATAGTGCCTTTCTCGGTGAACTTGACCGCGTTGGACAGCAAGTTGCGCAGCACCTGGCGCAGCCGCTGCTCATCGGTGTTGAGGTGGGCGGGAACGTCCGGTTCGACATCGACGTCGAACACGAGGCCCTTCTGGCTGATGAGTGGCCGGAACGTGGTCTGCACGTACTCCAGCAACTGCCGCAGCGGAACGAGCTCCCGTTGGATGTCCATCTTCCCCGCCTCGACCTTGGACAGGTCGAGAATGTCATCGATCAGTTGCTGCAGATCCTTGCCCGCGGACTGGATCACGCTGGCGAACTCGACCTGCTTCGCGGTCAGATTCCGGGTCGTGTTCTGGGCCAGAATGCCCGCCAGGATGAGCAGGCTGGTCAACGGCGTGCGCAGCTCGTGCGACATGTTCGCGAGGAATTCCGACTTGTACTTCGACGCCAGTGCGAGCTGTTGAGCTCGTTCCTCGATCTCCCGCCGGGCCTGTTCGATTTCGAAGTTCTTCATTTCGATATCGCGGTTCTGGCGGACGAGCAATTCTGCCTTTTCTTCCAGCGCCGCATTGGACTGTTGCAGTTCACCCGCGAGTCGCTGCGATTCCTCTAGCAGAGAGTCGGTGCGCACGTTGGCCATGATCGTGTTGACGTTCACGCCGATGCTTTCCATCAGCTGTTCGAGAAAGTCTTTCTGGACCATCGTGAACCGGCTGAACGAGGCCAACTCGATCACGCCGAGCACCTGATCCTCGAACACTATCGGCAGCACGATCAGGTTGGCCGGCCGCGCGGCACCGAGACCCGAGCAGATCTGGACGTAGTCCGGCGGCGTCTGGTCGACCACGATCGCCGTTTTGCTCAACGCCACCTGGCCGACCAGCGACTGGCCGAGGTCGAACGCGGTCTCGTCTTCATTGCGCCCGTAGCCCGCGATCAGCCGCAACTGGACGCGTGTGCCTTCCGACTCCATGAAGAAGAACGCGCCGTATTGGGCGCCGACGAGCGGGGTGACCTGGTTCATGATCAGCTGGGCGACAGCGCTGAGATCCCGGTGTCCCTGCAGGCGCCCGGATATCCGGGCCAAGTTGGTATTGAGCCATGCCTGCTCTTCGTTGGTGAGCGTGGTTTCGCGCAGCGACTGCACCATCGCGTTGATGTTGTTCTTGAGCTCGGCGACCTCACCCTGCGCCTCGACGGCAATCGACCGGGTGAGGTCTCCGGTGGCCACCGCGCTGGTGACCTCGGCGATGGCACGCACCTGACGGGTGAGATTGCCGGCCAGCTCGTTGACGTTCTCGGTCAGACGCTTCCATGTGCCGGAGACGCCCTCGACCTCGGCCTGTCCGCCGAGCCGGCCGTCCTTGCCCACCTCGCGTGCAACCCTGGTCACTTCGGCCGCGAACGCCGACAACGTGTCGACCATGGTGTTGATGGTGGTTTTGAGCTCCAGGATCTCGCCGCGAGCATCGACGTCGATCTTCTGCGACAGGTTGCCGCGCGCCACCGCCGTGGTGACCTGGGCGATGGAGCGGACCTGGCTGGTCAGGTTGCCCGCCATCGAATTCACATTGTCGGTGAGGCTCTTCCAGGTGCCCGCGACATTGGGCACGCGCGCCTGCCCGCCGAGCATGCCTTCGGTGCCGACCTCCCGCGCGACGCGGGTGACCTCGTCGGCGAACGAGGACAGGGTGTCGACCATCGTGTTGATGGTCTGCGCCAGCGCGGCGACCTCGCCTTTGGCTTCGACGGTGATCTTCTGCGACAGGTCCCCGCGGGCCACCGCACTGGCGACCTGGGCGATGGAACGCACCTGGTCGGTGAGGTTGTCGGCCATGACGTTGACGGATTCGGTCAGCCCTTTCCAGGTGCCGGATACGCCTTTCACGTCGGCTTGGCCGCCGAGTCGTCCTTCGGTACCGACCTCGCGCGCGACGCGGGTGACCTCGTCGGCGAACGAGGACAAGGTATCGATCGTCGTGTTGATGGTGTCTTTCAGTTCCAGAATTTCGCCTCGGGCGTCCACCCGGATTTTCTGCGACAGGTCCCCGCGGGCCACCGCGGTGGTGACCTGGGCGATGGAACGCACCTGGTCGGTGAGGTTGTCGGCCATGACGTTGACGGATTCGGTCAGCCCTTTCCAGGTGCCGGATACGCCTTTCACGTCGGCTTGGCCGCCGAGTCGTCCTTCGGTACCGACCTCGCGCGCGACGCGGGTGACCTCGTCGGCGAACGAGGACAAAGTGTCCACCATCGTATTGATGGTGTCTTTCACTTCCAGAATCTCGCCTCGGGCGTCCACCTGGATCTTCTGCGACAGATCGCCGCGGGCCACCGCGGTGGCGACCTGGGCGATCGAACGCACCTGGTCGGTGAGGTTGTCGGCCATGAAATTCACCGACTCCGTCAGGCCCTTCCAGGTGCCCGAGACTCCCACCACCTGGGCTTGGCCGCCGAGCTGCCCTTCCGTGCCGACTTCGCGGGCCACGCGGGTGACCTCGTCGGCGAACGAGGACAAAGTGTCCACCATCGTGTTGATCGTCGACTTCAGCTCCAGGATCTCGCCCCGGGCGTCCACCTGGATCTTCTGCGACAGGTCGCCCTTCGCCACCGCGGTGGTCACCTCCGCGATCGACCGGACCTGCGCCGTCAGATTGCCCGCCATGATGTTCACCGATTCGGTGAGGTCCCGCCACGTCCCCGACACCCCGGGGACCTGCGCCTGGCCGCCCAGCCGCCCCTCATTGCCCACCTCCCTGGCCACCCGGGTCACCTCGTCGGCGAACGACGAGAGCTGATCCACCATCGTGTTGATGGTGTTCTTCAGCTCCAGCAACTCCCCTTTGACATCCACGGTGATCTTCTGCGACAGGTCGCCCTGCGCCACCGCGGTGGCCACCCCGGCGATGTCGCGGACCTGCGAGGTGAGGTTGTCCGCCATCGCGTTCACCGAGTCGGTCAGATCCTTCCAGGTGCCCGACACCCCGGGAACCGAAGCCTGGCCGCCGAGTTTGCCCTCGGTGCCCACCTCCCTGGCGACGCGGGTGACCTCGGTGGTGAACAGCGAGAGCTGGTCGACCATGCCGTTGAAGACGGTGGCGATCTCGTCCAGCAGCGGGTCACCGACCTCGGGCAGATACCGCCGGAAGTCGCCGGCGCGTACTGCCTTGAGCCCGTCCAGCAAGGGCTGCAGACGGTCGTCGTTGCTGCTGACCCCATCGACGGTCGCGATGTCCTGGACCATCGTGTACCTACCTACTCTTCGCCTCTGCGGCCGGTCGATGTCCGAGGTCGACGATCAATGTCCGAGGTCGACGTCGAAGCAATCCATTCCGGCGGCGACCCGCCGGATGGCGTCCAGTAGGTCGTCGAACATTCCGGTCTTGAGCACCAGGCCGGCGCCACCCGCCGCGATCACCCGATCGACCATGGCCTGGTTCGCGTCCCCGGTGAAGACCAGCACTCTGGTCTCCGGGGACACCGTGCGCAGCCGCCCGATCGCATCGATCCCGTCGCCATCGGGCAGTCGACGGTCGAGCAGGATCACGTGCGGGCGGTATCGGCTTGCGGCGCCGATCGTGTCCGCGACCGACCTCGCTATTTCGATGACCTCGATGTCGTCGACGAGTTCGAAGGCGGAGTCCAGCGCCGTCACCACCATCGGGTGATCTTCCGCCACCAGCAGCCGCGTATGCCCAGGGCTGACATCAGCCGGCATGGACGTCAGTTTACGTCGACGCTGGTCAATTGCTGAGTGCTTTCGACGAGTTGTACCGCAAGACCTCCGCACTCGCCGGATCAGGCGTCGCCGGAGTGATTTCGCAGCTGCCCGACACCCCAGTGCACCAGCCACGTGGCGAGGGCGAGGTAGAGGAAACCGGCGGCGAGCACCATGATGCCGTAATCGACAGCCCAGCCGGGAATTCTGACCACCGTGGCGAGCGCGGTGACTATCATCGCCAGGCCCAATACCAGCGCGATCGGCGCGAGCGGTGCCAGGTCCGTGTCCCGGTTGTTCGGGGATGATTGGTCGGACATACGGTGGAGCTCCTCTCGCGTTCTACCTTTCCCGGCAGATGACGACCGGGTTGGGCGCGTGGTGCAGCAGGTTCTGGCTGGTCGATCCGACCAGGAGTCCGGTGAGACGGTTGTGCCCGCGACTGCCGGTCAGCACCAGCTGCGCGGTCTCGGCGAATTCGAGCAACGCCTGCGCGGGCGTGTTCTTCCGGATCACTTTGGTGACGGTGACGTCCGGGTACTTCTCGCTCCATCCGGCCAAGCGCTCGGACAGCAGTTCCTCCTCCTGCTGGGCCAGCGTCTCCCAGGCGTCGGGCACCGGAGTCCACTGCAGCAGGTCGGGGTCGTTCCAGGCGTGCAACGCGATCACCTCGACCTCCAGGGCCGCCGCCAGCTCGAACGCCTCGGCGACCGCGGCGGTGCTGCTGAGACTGCCGTCCACGCCGACCAGCACCGGCCGCCCGTCCGGCAGCGGCCGGTCGACGCTGCCCCGCCATACCGTCACCGGGCATGCCGCCTTGTTCGCGACCGTGAGCGCGGTGGATCCCAGGAGCAGCGTGCTGAGCCGGTCACCGAGGTTCGCGGCGACGACGATCATGCGTGCGACCGCGCTGTGCTCGATCAGTCTGCGTGCGGGCATGCCGTCTTCGACCAGCTGGCGGATCTCCACCTCTGGCTGATCGGCGCGCACGGTCTCGAACGCCTCGTCGAGCTTGTTCTTCGCCGCCGCGCGGAGTTCGGGCACCAGATTGATCTCCGTCGACGAGGTCAGCGGGTAGTCGAGGGTGGGAGCGACACCGAGCAACACGAGTGGGGCATGCTGACGCTTCGCGACGGCCCCGGCCCAGCGCGCGGCCGCCAGGGCGGTGGCGGTGCCGTCGATTCCGACGACGATCGACTGCCGGTCGGCGAGCGTGCTCATCTGTTCTCCCGTCGATAGCTGCGACGTGGCTCTTTCACAGTCGCAGCCACTCGCCTGCCCGCAACGGGGTCAGCGGGCACTGATGCTAGGGACCAAAGACCTCATCTCCGGACCACCCGGCGTTCCGCCGGGAAGGGATTCCTCACCCCGGAGCCGATGGCCTCGCGGTACCGCGCCGCTGTCGAGCCCTAGCGGGCGAACCGGTCGATCGCCTGCAGGACGGCGGTGCGCATCGCTGGGCTGCCTGTATGCCCGGAATCCTCGATGACCTGCAGTTCGGCGTCCGGCCACGCCTCGGCCAGCTGCCAGGCGGTGTACAGCGGGCCACTCAGGTCGAGTCTGCCGTGGATCAGCACGCCGGGGATGCCCGCGAGCCGGTGTGCGTCACGCAGTAGCTGCCCGTCCTCCAGCCACGCGGCGTTGGCGAAGTAGTGCGTGCAGATCCGCACGAAGGCCAGTCGCGCCGCATCCGGCTTGGCGCTGTATTGCCCTGGGCTGCCGAGGTTTTCGTGGGCGATCACGGCGTCTTCCCAGGTGCACCAGCGCCGCGCCGCCAGCGCCCGCGTCGCCGGGTCGGGGCTTTCCATCAGCCTGCGATAGGCGTCGACGAGATCGCCGTCGCGGTCGCCGAGCGGAACGCCGGCGCGGAACAGCGCCCACTGCTCGGGCAGCAGCCTCGCCACGCCGCGATAGAGCCAGTCGATCTCTTCGGGCCTGGTCATCGTCACCCCGACCAGCACGATCTCGCTGACCCGCTCCGGATGGCGCTGGGCGTAGGCGAGGATCAGCGTGGAACCCCAGGAACCGCCGAACAGCAGCCACCGATCAATCCCGAGGTGCTCGCGCAGCCGTTCCATATCGGCGATCAGATGGTCGGTGGTGTTGTCCGCCAGCCCGACCGTGGGATCGGAGGCGTGCGGCAGGCTTTCCCCGCAGCCGCGTTGATCGAACAGGACGATCCGATAGATCTCCGGGTCGAACGACTTCCGCGCGCCTCGCCGTCCTCCGCCGCCGGGGCCGCCGTGCACGACCAGCGCCGGTTTGCCGGTGGGATTACCGCTGGTCTCCCAGTAGATCCGCTGGCCGTCGCCGACGTCGAGCAGCCCGTGGGCGTACGGCTCGAGGTCGGGAAACGGCTGGGGCGCTCCGGGTTCCGGGTCGGGCGGGGACACGAACGACCACGCTACCGGCGCGCCTCGCTCAGGCTGCGTGTGTCGCCGGGTCGGGCGTCGGCGCGGCGACCCGCTCCCTGGTGCGCAGCGCGGCCCAGAGCGCCGCGGTCCCGGCGGTGCAGGCCGCGGCCCCGCCCACATGCACGACGACCAGAGCCGCGGGCACATCGGTGAAATACTGCACGACGCCGACCAGCGCCTGCGAGCAGACCAAGCCGAGCAGCACCAGCAGCCGGGTGCGAACCGCGGGCGTGATGCCGACGGCGAACAGGCCGAACGCCAGGCCGACCAGCAGCGCGAGATATCCGACCAGCAGTTGCGAGTGCAGGTGCACCAGCGTGACGATCTCGACTTCGAGCCGCGCGACGGGACGCTCGATGCTCTTGTCGCCCGCGTGCGGACCCGCCGCGGTCACCAGCGTGCCCGCGATCAAGACCGCGCCGAGCGCGACGCCGGTGAATCCGGTGAGCCAGCGCAGCGGCGCGGGCGCCTGCACGGTGTCGATGCCGTCATCGGGTTCGCCGATCTTCGCGTACAGCACCACGGCGAGCCAGACCATCACCATGGACGCGAGCAGGTGCGTCGCGACGGTCCACCACAGCAGTCCGGTGCGCACGGTGATGCCGCCGATGATCGCCTGCACGACGGTGCCGCCGGGCATCAGCCACGCGTACGCCAGCACCTCGCGGCGACGGCGCGCCCGCGTCACCGCGAGCACGATCAGCCCGGCGCACAGCGAGACGACGAAGGTGAGCAGCCGATTGGAGAACTCCACGGCCTGGTGGATGGCCGGAACCTCGGACACCGCGACCGGCGTGAAGCTGCCCGGGAAGCACTGCGGCCAGGTCGGGCAACCGAGACCGGATGCGGTGACCCGCACGACAGCGCCGGTGACCGAGATACCCGCCTGGGAGAGGATCACCGCGACTGCGATCAGGCGCTGCACCCGCAGCGAGGGCAGCGGCAGCTTGTCGACGAGTCGCAGGAACGCGCGATACAGCACGTCGAAAATGGTAGCCCGGCCGGATCCCGCAGCCGCACCCGGTCTACTACATTCCGTCGTTGGATGGCTCAGTGAAAGCGGAACAGGCGGGTCGCCAGGACCCCGGACACCGCGCCCCACCCCGCGAGCACGGCCAAGCCGAACCAGTCGACGCTGTTGCCCATCGCGTCCTCCAAGGCGACCGCCAGCGCGCCCGAGGGCACCAGCCGGGCCAGCACGTTCACCGCGGTCGGCAGGTCGTCGGCGGCGAACACGGTGCTGGCGACGCCGAGCATCACGAACCACAGGATGTTCGCCAGCGCGAGCACCACCTCGGCCTTGAGGGTGCCGCCGAGCAGCAGGCCCATCGCAGCGAACGTGGCGGTGCCGAGCGCGATCACCGCGGCGCCGAGCAGCAGCCCCACGGGTTCGGGTCGCCAGCCCAGCGCGAGGCCGATCACGCCGAGCAGGATCGCCTGCAACACGACGACGATGAGCACGGCCGCGCTCTTGCCCGTGATGACGCCCCAGCGCGGCAGCGCCGTCGCGCCGAGCCGCTTGAGCGCGCCGTAACGGCGGTCGAACCCGACCGCGATGGCCTGTCCGGTGAACGCGGTGGACATGACGGCCACCATCATCACGGCGGGCACGATCGTGTCGACCCGATGTGCGCCGAGGTCGCCGAACGG